>DAIUFT010000008.1:0-74958 GCA_036844425.1 Prevotella sp.
TTATGAGATAAAAACTTATCTCATTCTCAATCACTTATAAAAAAAACGTACTTTCACCCTATAAAACCAATGAAAATATCTACTTTTTTACATTTATTAATACAAAAGTAAGAAAAAACATTCATATTATTAACATTTTTGCCATTTTTTTCTTTCAATCTTACATTCTTTATAATACCACATAATGATAAGAACTATGAAAAAGGTAACTTTTAATGGAGATTACGTGCAAAGTATATATGGGGGATTAGCCTGGAAGGCTGTACTTTGAGTAACCGTGGGCGCAGCCTACGGATTTTGATAGGTCGATAGACATCAGCCTGGAGGGCTGTACACCGCTTAACACGGTACTGCCTTCCAGGCAGCCAACAGGAACATACCCACAGTCCGTGGGCTGTGCCCACGGTTACTCAAAGTATTGGCTTCCAGCCAAGGCTAGCAGCAAAGCCGAGTTTAGCCTGCTCTGCTTCCAGCCAAGGCTAGCAGCAAAGCCGAGTTTAGCCTGCTCTGCTTCCAGCCAAGGCTAGCGGCAAAGCCGAGCGCAGCCAAAGAGCAGGACTATCCATGGCGAGAGAAGACGTGCACGAAAGTGAAGACTTTTGTTGACGTGACCACCACTGAACAATCACCTGCGAACTTTCAACTGTAAAAAAAAGTGAATTACAGGAAAATTTCGGCAATTCGTCCATATCGATGTTGTTTTTTTGACCAAGAAAACTTAAATATTACGTTTCGTGTTTGTTTTGATTTGGCTAAAAAAAAGAAATAAAGTAATTTTGCAAACGTTAAAAGTGATTAAGTGATTAACACGTATAAATAAACATAACAATATAAACAGCAATGAGAAAAAGTCTTTTTATCGCACTGTTAGCCGCTCTTTCCCTCGGCACCCCGACCGCTGCCGACGCTAAGACATGGACCATGGAGGAGTGCCTACAGTATGCTATGGACAACAACATCACGCTGCAAAGGGCAAAACTGACGAAACTGTCTGCAGCGGAGGACACTAAACTGTCGAAAGCGCAGTTGTTGCCATCGCTGAATTTTTCTACCAGTCAGAACGTAAACTACACTCCGTGGCAGAAGAGTGGCGTAGCGACGGTGACCGACGGTAAGGTGGAATCGAGCATCGACAAGGTGTCTTACAACGGACAATACACCGTTAGCGCGAACTGGACCGTATGGAACGGCAACCGTAACCGCAACCAAGTGAAGCTAAATTCTATTGCGGAGCAACAGGCGGAGATGGATAGCGTTACGTCTGCTCGTAATATTGAAGAGCAGATAGCGCAACTCTACATTCAGATTCTCTACACTAAGGAGGCCATTAACGTTAACAAAGCCACTCTGGAGGCTGCCAAGGTTAACGAGAACCGCGGCAAACAGATGTACGAAGTGGGACAGATGAGTAAGGCGGACTTCTCTCAACTGACGGCACAAAGGGCACAGGACGAATATAACGTGGTGCAGGCTGAAAGCCAAGCACGTTCGTACACCCGACAGTTGAAGGAACTGTTGCAGATTACTAACGACGAGGAGTTCGACGTTTCTTCACCCGAAATGACCGACGGCATGGCTCTGCAATCTATTCCGAGCATGACAAGCGTATATAGCGAGGCTCTTGATAACCGTCCGGAACTGAAGCGTGCGCTGCTCAGCGTGCAGAGTGCTGAACTACAAAGCAAGATAGCCAAGGCACAACGAATGCCAACCGTGAGCCTCAACGCATCGGTAGGTACAAGCACAAACAGCCTTAACTCTGACGGATGGGCATCGCAGATGAAGACGAATCTGCGCACAGGGGCTGGCGTTACGGTCAGCGTTCCTATCTTTGACCAACGTTCTACTCGCACCGCTATTAACAAGGCGAACATACAGAAGCAAGAGGCGCTGCTCGACATTCGCGACAAGCAGACAACGCTTTACAGCACTATAGAGAACTACTGGATTCAAGCTGGCAACTACCAGAACCAGTATAAGGCGGCAAAGGTAAGCACTGAGAGTGCGAAAGACAGTTACGACCTACTCTCGGAACAGTTTGCCGTGGGGCTGAAGAACATCTCTGAACTGCAAGATGGCAAGACTCGTCTGCTCTCTGCACAGCAAAGTGAGTTGCAGTCTAAGTACATGACCATTCTAAACCTCAAGATGCTTGAGTTCTATAAGAAGAAATAAACATCTCTCTTTAACTATATAGACCACCTTATTTATAAACAAATAACGATGAAAAAGAAAATATACATTGCAGTAGCAATAGTGGCAGTGATTGGTATTGCCACATGGTTCCTCTCTGGAGGCAAGAAAGAAAACGCAGTAACTTATAATACTGCCAAGGCTGAGACTAAGGATATTACCACCAGCGTCACCGCTACGGGTACGTTAGAGCCTGTAACAAGCGTTACGGTTGGTACCCAGGTGAGCGGTATCGTGGCTCACCTCTACGTGGATTACAATAGCGTAGTGAAGAAGGGACAGGTTATTGCCGAACTCGACAAGACCAACCTGCTCAGCGAACTGGCGTCTGCAAAGGCACAGTTGTCGTCTGCCAAGAGTTCACTCAGTTACCAGAAGGCTAACTTTGACCGCTACAAGACGCTGTTTAACAAGGGACTTGTCTCTGCCAACGACTTCGAACAGGCACGCCTTACCTACGACCAGGCACTGCAAAGCGTACGCACCGCTACTGAGAACGTGAAGAAGGCGGAGACCAACCTCGGCTATGCTACCATCACTTCTCCTATCGACGGCATCGTGCTCTCTAAGTCTGTAGAAGAGGGTCAGACCGTGGCTGCTTCGTTCAACACTCCTGAACTCTTCACCATTGCACAGGACCTGACGAAGATGCAGGTTATTGCCGACATCGACGAGGCTGACATAGGCGAGGTAAGACAGGGCGCACGCGTAGAGTTTACTGTCGATGCTTATCCTGACGACACCTTCACTGGCGAGGTTACACAGGTAAGACAGGTGGCTACTACGGAAAGTAACGTCGTGACTTACGAAGTGGTTATCTCTGCACAGAACAATGACCTCAAACTGAAACCGGGTCTTACAGCCAACGTTACCATCTTTACAAAGGAGGCTAAGAAAGTGCTCAGCGTTCCTACAAAGGCTCTGCAGTTCACTCCTAACGAGAAGATGCTGACAAAGGAGCAAAGCATTCAGGACTGCCAAGGCAAGAACAAGGTTTGGGTTTTAGAGAACAACGTGTTCCGCGCCATTCCTGTTACTACGGGTATCACTAACGGTATCTTGACTGAGATTAAGGGAGGACTAAAGGCTGGACAGCAGGTTGTAACTGATTTCAGCATGGCTGCCGAAGGCGATGAGGCTGACAAGCAGGGCAACGATAACCCATTCATGCCAAAACCACCATCAAGCAAGAAAGATAAGAAAAACTAATCAGAGGAGACTATTGACTATGGAGAAAGATAATAATAACACCGCTACCACGGGGAATGAGGGACGCAAGGTCGTGATAGAACTCGACAACGTGCGCCGCGAGTTCAAGGTAGGCTCTGAGACGGTGAAGGCTCTCCGCGGTGTCTCGTTCAAGATATACGAGGGTGAGTTTGTAACCATCATGGGAACGTCAGGCTCTGGTAAATCTACTCTGCTTAACCAGTTAGGTTGTCTCGACACTCCCACATCGGGAGAGTACTACCTCGATGGTGTGTCGGTGCGCAAAATGTCGAAGAGTCAACGCGCCAAGTTGCGCAATCGCAAGATTGGCTTCGTGTTCCAGAACTACAACCTGCTCGCCAAGACCACCTCGGTTGAGAACGTTGAACTGCCGCTTATGTACAACTCGCAGTATAATGCCACCCAAAGGCGTGAGGCTGCGGTGAAGGCTCTTGAAGCTGTAGGACTGGCAAACAGACTGTACCACAAGTCAAACCAGATGTCGGGCGGACAGATGCAGCGTGTGGCGATTGCAAGAGCGTTGGTGAACAACCCGGCGGTGATACTTGCCGACGAGGCTACTGGTAACCTCGACACTCGCACTTCCTTTGAGATGCTGGTACTGTTCCAGAAGTTGTACAGCGAGGGCAGAACGATTATCTTCGTTACTCACAACCCTGAGATAGCGCAATACTCTTCACGTAACATCATGCTACGTGACGGTAAGATACGTGAAGACGTAGAGAACCACAACATTCTCTCTGCTGCCGAGGCTCTCGCTGCACTGCCAGCACCGCAGGATGATTAACCATAAACATTGGCGTAGTAGCTAAGGACTGATTTGCTTACAGGCTGTAAGTTTTACGACCTGTTTTACTTACAATTTTCGGGGCTACATTGTTCCACTACGATTTGTGTGCTTTCGCACTACGATTAGCACCAAATCGCACTGCGATAGCACCGTTATCGTATAGTGATTTCATTGCTTTCAGATTGTAAGTAGCACGACATTGTCAGCAATCACCTTAACGACTACACAACCAACCTATCTAACGAGAAGATTATATGAATTTCATAAACCTAATGAAGGTTGCTCTAAGAGCAATAGCGAACAATAAGTTTCGCTCTTTCCTCTCCATGCTTGGCATCATCATTGGCGTGGCTGCGGTCATCGTTATGATGGCGATAGGACAGGGTTCTAAGGAGTCTATCCGCGAGAACTTGTCGCAGATGGGTACCAATATCATCATGATTCGACCTGGTGCCGATATGCGTGGCGGTATCAGACAGGACCCATCAGCCATGCAGACGCTGAAGGTTGACGACTACCAGAAGATGAAGGATGAGGCAAAGTACATAACGTACATCTCGCCAGAGGTGTCTGCCAGCGGACAATGTATTAACGGTAACAACAACACCTCTACTACCATGTATGGTGAAACGGGCGAATATCTCGACATCAAGCAATGGGAGATTACAAGCGGTGGCATGTTTACCGACGAAGACGTGAAAAAGAGTGCTAAGGTTTGCTTGGTGGGTAAGACCGTGGTTGACGAGTTGTTCCCTAACGGTCAGGACCCTGTTGGCAAGGTAATACGTTTCAAGAGCATTCCGTTTCGCATCATTGGTGTGCTGAAAAGCAAAGGCTACAACAGTTTCGGAATGGATCAGGACAACCTTATCATTGCTCCTTACACCACCGTTATGAAACGTCTTACAGCCCAGACGTACCTCTCAAGCGTTAACTGCTCTGCCATATCTGAGGAGATGACCGATGACGCCATTGACGAACTGACCACCATTCTGCGCCGACAGCACAAGTTAAAGGACGATGCTGACGATGATTTCACCATCCGTTCTCAACAGGAGATGATGGAGACGATGTCATCTACGATGGACACGGTGACGATAATACTCGTAGTAGCAGCAGCATTCTCGCTGCTCGTTGCGGGCATCGGCATCATGAACATCATGCTGGTGAGCGTTACGGAGCGCACGAAAGAGATTGGTCTGCGCATGGCTGTAGGTGCCCGCGGTATCGACATCAGCAACCAGTTCCTTATTGAGTCTATCATAATATCGCTGACGGGCGGTGCCATTGGCATACTGTTGGGAATATCACTGGCTGAAGCCGCTAACCTGTTATTTAAGTTGCCTACGTCCGTCCCTATGTGGAGCATAGTGGTATCGTTCATCGTCTGCACCATCATCGGTGTAGGATTCGGTTACTTCCCTGCACGTAAGGCTGCGAGAATGGACCCAATAGAGGCTATTAGATACGAATAAACTATCATGAGATGAATAAGAAAATCATCATAACATGTATATTACTTGTTCTCCTTCTCCCCATAACGTTCTTGGGACCGAGGGAGAACATTTCCGTTACAGCTTACCTACTGAAGACCGTGTTGCCTATCATCATGGTGGCAGCCTTCGCTATTAACTACTACAAGTTAATTCCGCAGGCAATGAAACGTAACGGCAAGCACAGTCTCATGCTGTCTAATGTAATACTCGTAACGTTGTGTTGCCTCACACTTCTTGCTTCACACCACTTTGAAGCGGAACAATACCGCAACGAAAGGGAGAAGACAGAACAGAGTATCAGTAAGCAACGGAACGAGGAAACACCTGACGACCGCAAGATGAAGCGCCGTAACGTTGTGGCGTTCTGGATTTCTTCGTCTATCATTGACACCTTCATTGTCTCTCTCGCAATATTTGTTGCCTACGCCATGCGTTCTAATGAGCATATCAATGCGCTTGAACGCCAACAGAAGGAAGCGGAGATGGCACGACAGAAGGCTGAGTTGAAGGGACTGCGAAACCAGATTTCGCCACACTTCCTACTCAATACGCTCAACAACATCTATGCTCTCGCTGCCATTGATGCTGGCAGAACACAGGGAGCAGTAATGCAATTGTCGCAGATGTTACGCCACACACTATACGATAATCAGCAGGAGGCGGTGACATTGCTATCTGAGGCAAAGTTCATTTCATCATACATAGACCTCATGAAACTGCGTATGACATCAAACGTGCATATTGAAACAAACATCTCCGTAGCGGAGACATCACGCACCATGGTTGCTCCCCTACTCTTCATCTCGCTTGTTGAGAACGCCTTTAAGCATGGTGTGGCTGCTACTGGCGATAGTTTCATAAGTATTGCACTGTATGAAGACGCTGGCAGTATTGTCTGCGACATCAGCAACTCCAACAACCCTAAGACGCAATCTGACCGTTCTGGTCACGGCATCGGGCTGCAACTCGTGCAGCAACGCCTTGATGCCATATATGGTAATCGCTACACTTGGACAAAAGGTGTGGACGAAAACAACATGTATCATTCAAAGATTGTTATAGTGGTTTAGTGGTTTGGTGGTTTGGTGGTTTGGTGGTTTGATAGTTTTGCTATTGGACGAATGTTATATTAAACAAGAAACAAGAAATAACGAAACAACCGAATCACTAAACCACCAAACAACGAAACAACCAAACCACTAAACCACTAAACCACTAAACAACCAAACCACCAAACAACCAAACAACCAAACCACTAAACAACTAAAAACATGACCTGCGCAATAATTGATGACGAGCCTTTAGCAGCAGAACTGCTGGCTTCGTATGCTAAGAAAATACCTTTCCTGGAACTTGTCGGCACATACAACAGTGCTATCGACGCTATGAAACTGATAAGAAAGAACCCAGTGGACCTGCTGTTCCTCGACATTCAGATGCCGGAACTATCTGGACTGGAGTTCGCCACAATACTGTCTCCGAAGACTATGATTGTCTTCACAACGGCTTTTGACCGTTATGCTGTGGATAGCTACAAGGTTAACACGGTGGATTATCTGCTGAAGCCTATCTCGTACGACGCATTCTTGCAGGCGGCAAATAAGGCACTGCAGAAGTACGAGACAAGGAACACCCAGGATAACAATGCCACAAAAGACCGTTTCTTCTTCGTTAAGAGTGAATACAAACAGGTTAGGATTGACATTGACGACATCGTTTACATTGAGGGAGTGAAGGACTATGTGAAGATTTGGCTTAATAATCCTGCTCGTAGCGTCAGTACTCTGATGAACATGAAGGCTCTGGAGAACTTCCTTCCACAGCCACAGTTTCTGCGAGTACACCGCTCTTACATCGTCAACACAAAGATGATACAGGCTATTGACCGCCAACGCATAATCATTGGGGATATCGCAATACCTATTGCAGACAGTAGTAAGGACGCTATCGCTGAGTATATCAGCAAACATACGATAGAATAAGGGGATATTGCAACAACGTCAATAGTTCTTTAAAAGGATACCATAAACAAAAAAGTGAGGCAAAGTAACAATTGTGTTACTCTGCCTCACTTTCTTTTTATATGGTGGTTCTATAAATTCTCTTTGTTATAGAACCACCCTACGTATTTTCCTTACTCTTCATTGCTATGCTCTTGTATGAGAGCCTGCTGCAGTTCGTTTGGCATAAGTTCGTAAGAAGCAAACTTTGTAGTGAACGATGCTCTGCCACCCGTCAGCGAACTGAGGGCTATTGAATAGTTAGAGAGTTCCTTGAGAGGTATCTTTGCCTGCAACTTCTGGTAGCCATTCTCCATGTCCATACCCATAATGAGGGCACGACGTCCCTGAAGGTCGCTCATAACGTCACCCGTCAAATCTGCTGGCACATAAACTTCGAGGTCGTATATCGGCTCAAGAATCTTTGGACCTGCGTTGCGGAACGCTTCACTGAAGGCGTTACGGGCTGCGAGCATGAACGACAACTCATTGCTATCTACTGGATGCATCTTGCCATCGTAAACTATAACGCGTACGTCACGAGCGTAAGAACCTGTCAAAGGACCACGCTCCATCTTCTCCATCACGCCCTTTAGGATTGCTGGCATGAAGCGCATGTCAATGGCACCACCTACAACGGTGTTGATAAACACGAGTTTTCCACCCCACTCCAAATCGACTTCCTCGCGACTCTTTACATTGAGTTTGTATTCCTGACCATCAACCTTATACGTTGTTGGGTCTGGCATACCGTCTGCATACGGCTCCACGATAAGGTGAACCTCACCAAACTGACCTGCGCCGCCTGACTGCTTCTTATGACGATACTCCGCATTAGCACTCTTAGTAATGGTCTCGCGGTAAGGGATGCGTGGTTCTGAGAACTCTACCTGTATCTTGTCTATGTTCTCCAAACGCCACTTTAGGGTGCGGAGGTGGAACTCTCCCTGACCTCTTACTATCGTTTGACGCAACTCCTTGCTTTGCTCTACTACCCATGTTGGGTCTTCTTGACGCATGCGAGTGAGTGCCGTCATCATCTTTTCGGTATCACTCTCCTTTGCAGCCTTAATAGCACGCGAGTATTTTGGGTTAGGATACTTTATGAAGTCAAAGCGGTTGTCGCAGTCTTTACCATTAAGCGTGTTGCCAGTCTTTACGTCTTTCAACTTTACTGTACAGCCTATATCACCTGCATTGAGTTGGTCAACAGCCACACGATTGGCTCCTGCGGCTATGAATATCTGTCCTATGCGCTCCTTTGAGCCACGGTCTGCGTTTGTAAGGTCATCGCCAGGTTTGATGCTTCCGCTCATAACCTTGAAGTACTGCACCTCACCTATGTGTGGCTCAACGCCTGTTTTAAAGAAGTAAACGGATTCCTTGCCGTTAGAGTCGGCTGTAATCTCTTCGCCACGGGTATTGTGTATCTTCGGCATCTCATCTACGAAAGGTACCACATTGCCAAGGAACTCCATCAATCGGCGTACGCCCATGTCCTTACCGGCACATACGCAGAATACGGGGAAGATGCTTCTTGTTACCAATCCCTTGCGTATGCCCTCTCGCAGTTCGTCTTCCGAGAGTGCTTCCGTCTCGAAGAATTTCTCCATAAGTGTCTCGTCATTCTCGGCAGCAGCCTCAACGAGAGCCTTGTGCAGTTCGAGAGCCTTCTCCTTTTCCTCTGCTGGTATATCCTCAATGGTTGGTTCTCCACCATCAGGTCCCCATGAATACTTTTTCATGAGCAACACGTCTATAAGGGAGTTAAAGCCAGGTCCTTCATTAAGAGGGTACTGGATTGGCACAACTTTCTGTCCATATATTTCTTGAAGGCGGTCTAATGTGTTAGCGTAATCACATTTCTCGGCATCCAGTTGGTTAACGAGGAAGATGACAGGCTTCTTTAGTTTCTCAGTATAGCGGAAGTGGTTCTGCGTTCCCACCTCAGGACCATACTGACCATTAATCAGCAACACGGCGGTATCTGTAACCTCAAGGGCTGTTAGTGCGGCACCAACGAAATCATCGGAACCAGGGCAATCTATGATATTAAGTTTCTTCCCGTTCCACTCTACATGATAAACGGTAGAGAAAACGGAGTAACCGTATTCTTGTTCTACAGGGAAATAGTCGCTGACGGTGTTCTTCTGTGTAATGCGTCCGCGTCTCTTTATGATACCAGCCTCATAAAGGAGTGACTCTGTCAATGTTGTCTTACCCGAACCATCGTTGCCAAGCAACGCGATGTTCTTTATTTCATTTGTCTGATATACCTTCATAGAAATAAAAAAGATTTTAAGGTGTTAATATTCGGTTGAGTTTTGTTTAGGTCTTGTGTGTTTCGTTGTCAACAATTGATTTCGAAACACAGCCGTAAAATTATAAAATCTCTTTGTAAACACCAAATCTTTATTTCCTTTTTAACTCGTATTGGCTAAATGAAAGGTTTGTTAACGAGAGAACTGAGCATGTAAGCAAAGTGGAATATGCAGCAAAATCGCACTGTAAACAATTTGGGCTTACAGTGCGATTTGTATAATTTCTGATTGTAAACGGTCACTAATACACGCAAAGTCGTTGCATCAGTATTTCAACACTCCGTATTTTTCTTTGTACCACAATTGCCATGCATTGACGAGGTTCTGCCATAATACGTATGCTCCTGGAGCAACTGCAGCGAGTGGATTAAGGAATGTGAGGGTAAGCCATATTCCTACCACTGCGTTCTTCTGGCCTAAAGCCTGACCTGCACTGATACTTGCACCGAAGGGATGACCTACTGCCTTGCCTATGGCGAATTGCATAATGGTAATGAAGAGTGGCAGGATGAGGAGTATAAGTAGTGTTGAGCCTGTTACCTCTGCGTGTGCTATATTCCGCACTGTCTCGCCTGTTACAATGGAGAGATTAATGCACCAGATGTAGAAACCAAGGTTCTTTACACTTTTTACCTTGTCGGCAATCCGAGGAAGGTACTTACGTGTGAGCAGGGCAAGTAATAATGGTACTACAAGCACGGTGGTGACGTTGCGGAATACCATCAATGCCATGAAGCCAAAGGATATGTCTGCTCCCTTCTCTACCATTGGGAAGAACAATGGGATTATGACCATCGTGAAGATATTGGCTATAATGGTGTACGTTGTCAGTGAACCGATACTGCCACCCAGTTTTTCCGTTATAACGGCAGCGGCTGATGCCGTAGGACATATCACGCAGATAAAGACGCCCTCAAGGATTAGTTTCGTTGTAGCATCATCGGTTAGGCATATTGCTAATACTGCGAGAGCAGACAACGTAGTGCGTATGAACTGCAAGATAAAGTGCCATAACTGTGGCTTCATCTCTTTGATATCAATCTTACAAAACGTTACATAGAGCAGCGTGAACAGTAACACTGGCATAACATCTACAGCAAATGGTCCTGCTACATCGCCTATCGGCTCGAGAAATGAAATCCTTGAGAAGAGCAGGTACATCACTATACCAAACATTATTGCACACAACAAGGACCACTTTTTTATAAAAGGCATTATCTTCATTCTTCTATTTGCTTTGTGTTTCGATGTGCAAAAGTAATAAATATCTCTTAAACAGCAAAGTATGTGCGCAGGAAACTTGGTGTTGCACACAAAAAAAATCTCCCCCCGACATCACGTCGAGAGGAGACAACAACACAAACACAAATAATCCTGTGCTCCAAATGCAAGAGACACAGGTATCTCTTATTCTATTTCTTGCTCTGATAGGTCTGCCACGACATTATGCTTGTTTGACAGTCAGAGCGTGAATTGTACATATAACAATTAGTGTGCCAAAGCGTCCTGCCTGCATTATTTTCTATCAGAAACGCTATTGTATGACACTAAGCCTTTACTCGATACCGAATAACTGCTTCAATCCACCATCTACTCCTGAGAAGCCCATAAAGGCAAGGGAGAGAAGTGAGGCTGTTATCAGCGTGATGGAGATGCCCTTCATACCTTTTGGTATAGCGGAGAACTCCAACTGTTCACGCAGTCCGGCAAAGAGCACAAGGGCAAGACCGAAGCCTATAGCAGAGGCTATGGCGTAGTCGAGCGACATAAGCAGGCTGTAGTCCTTCTGAATTACTGATATTGCCACACCAAGCACTGCGCAGTTAGTGGTGATAAGTGGAAGGAACACGCCAAGAGCCTGATAAAGCGGTGGAGAGACTTTCTTAAGAATAATCTCTACCATCTGCACGAGTGCTGCTATGACGAGAATGAACGACAATGTTTGCAGATAACCCAATCCTAACGGGTTGAGCACAAACATCTGTACAAGCCATGTCACGAGTGTGGCAAGCAGCATAACAAAGGCTACTGCTGCTGACATTCCTAAAGAGGTATTTACCTTTTGGCTGACACCAAGGAATGGGCAGATGCCAAGGAACTGTGAGAGAACGATATTGTTAACGAATATCGCTGCTATGAAGATAAGTATATATTCCATGATTTATGCCTTCTTGAAACGGTTGATTATTGCTATGATATAACCCAAAGTAAGGAATGCTCCTGGAGGGAGTATGAAAATAAGCATGCTAAAGTCGCCTGGAAGTATTTCGAAACCGAAGATAGTTCCATTACCAAGCAACTCACGAGCGATACCTAAAGTGGTAAGACCGATGGTGAAACCAAGACCTATACCGATACCGTCGAGCGCAGAATCGAATGGGTTATTCTTGCCTGCGAAGGACTCCGCACGACCAAGTATGATACAGTTTACCACAATAAGCGGTATGAACAGGCCCAGTGATTTGTTTACTTCTGGTGCATAGGCAGCCAAGATAAACTGTACTATGGTTACCAGTGTGGCTATTACTACGATGTAAACTGGAATATGCACCATGTCTGGTGTTATATTCTTTATGCAGGAGATGATGAAGTTAGACAGAATCAGCACCGTCATGGTGGCTAATCCCATCATCATACCGTTTGTTGCACTGGTGGTTGTGGCGAGTGTAGGACACATTCCCAACATGAGCGCAAAGGTAGGATTCTCCTTTATGATGCCGTTAAGTATTAATCCGAGTTTTGACATAATGGTTATTTCTCCTTGTGACTTGTCGCTTTTGCACTATTTTATTACTTTTTCGCATTAACATTGTCATACTTTCGTATTTGCTTTGCTATACTTTCGTATTTGCTTTGCCATGCTTTTGTCTTTACTTAGTTGCAGGCGACTACCACGTTTTCTTTTTATGTGAATTAATTATTTGGCTGTTTTCGCTTGCTTCGTGGCAGCGGTGTTGCCATCTGTAGCACCGTTAAAGGTGTTGTACGCTTGTTGTACGGCACGCAGGAAAGCACGAGACGTTATGGTTGAAGCGGTAATCGCATCGATGTCGCCACCGTCCTTACTTACTGTAAAGTTTGTTTTCCCTGGATTCTTACCTACGATACAACCTGGCTGTCCCTCCTGGAACCATTCGCCTGCTTTCGCTCCGAGACCTGGGGTCTCTGCATGCTCAAGCACAGTATAACCTAAAATATCACCGTTAGCATTAAAACCTACGAGAACTTTCAGATTGCCACCAAAGCCGTTAGGGTCTGTTGACTGTACAGCAGTACCGTTTTGCATTTTATAAACGATGAAGGTTTGTTCCTTACCTGCTATTTCTCTCTTAACAGTGTCAGGCGCTGCGAGTCTCTCGCCAGCGTTACCGCCTAACACTGCAGCAATGCCCTCGTTAAGAGCCTTGTCTGCTTGTGCTTCGATTGTTGGCTTGGTAAGATTGTTAACGTATGCCAGAAGGCCACCGCAGATAAGTGCTGAGCCTGTAAGCACAAGCACCATATTCTGAAGATTTGATTTAAGTTTTCCCATTTCGTGACCTCCTTCTTATTTCTTTGCTGGCACTTCACCGAAGCGCTTTGGCTTAACATACATATTAATAAGAGGGGTAAAGGCATTCATTATAAGGATAGCGAATGACATTCCCTCTGGATAAGCACCCCAGTTACGGATGATAATGGTGAGAACACCGATGCTTACGCCGTAGATTATCTGTCCCTTGTGGGTCATTGGCGATGTTACGTAGTCTGTTGCCATGAATATAGCACCAAGCATAAGACCACCTGAGAATATTACTTGGAATGGATCGGCATAGGTGTTACTGTCGGCTAACCATAAGAGCGCAGCAATTACAAATACCGTTCCGATTATGCTGACTGGTATATGCCATGTGATAATCTTCTTCCACAGCATGTAAGCAAGTCCAAGGAGAAGCGCAAGAGCACATATCTCGCCGATTGTTCCTGCACCTGTGTTAACATTGCCAAGGAACATATCCCATGCAGATGGGAGCTCCTTAAGGGCATCTGCGTTACCTTTTACTGCCTGTTTCATAAGGGCAAGTGGTGTTGCACCTGTCTCTGCATCGGTGTAAGCTGTCCACTGCGCCAACTTAGGCCATGACGTCATGGCTGTAGGGAAACTGACAAGGAGGAAGCAACGACCTACAAGGGCTGGGTTGAAGGGGTTTTGTCCCAGTCCGCCGAAGGTCATCTTACCAACACCAATGGCTATCAATGCACCCACAATAATCATCCACAATGGGAAGTTGGAAGGCAGGTTCATGCCAAGGAGCAGTCCGGTTACGAGGGCTGAACCATCAAGAAGTGAAGGTTCTCTATTAAGAAAAACCTTGCATATTGCCCACTCAAAGAAGAGACAGGCTGCCACACTCACGAGACAAACAATGACAGAGCCAAGTCCGAAGAAGTAGAAAGACGCAAGAAGCGCTGGAATGAGCGCTGTCACTACGCCATACATATTCTTCTCCACGGAGTCATTACCATGAGCGTGAGGTGAAAGAGATACTATTAGTTTAGACATTTTGTTTCGTAGTTAATTCTTTTTACTGTTATGCGTTGACTATTTCTTGGCGGCTCTACCGCGTATTATGCCCATTACCGTTTGCTTGCCATAGCGTATATTGTCAAGCATTGGTCTGTGAGCAGGGCATGTAAACTGACATGAGCCACACTCGATACATGATGTTATCATCTCTTTCTCCATCATGTCCCATTTCTTCATTGCGCTACCTGTTGCCAGTAGGAATGGTTCTAGTCCCATAGGACATGCACTAACGCACTTTGCGCATCTGATGCATGGCTGTGCTGCCTTGCGGTGAGCATCATCATCGGTCAAGATTGTGATAGAGTTCTGACCTTTACCTACAGGTACATCAAGCGAGTTTACTGCCTTACCCATCATCGGACCACCAGCAAGCACCTTGTTATCACCTTCAGGAAGTCCCCCGCAGAGTTCTATTAATTCTCCGAATGTTGTGCCCATTCTTACGAGGAAGTTACCTGGATGTGCCAGTTTCTTACCCGTAACAGTTGTATAACGTTCAAAGAGAGGCTTGTGTTTCATTACTGCCTCATACACGGCAACGGCTGTTCCCGCATTCTGAACTATAGCACCTACATTGATAGGAATAGCAGGTGGGGCTGGTACTTGACGACGTATGACTGCGTCTATCAATTGTTTCTCACCGCCCTGTGGATATTTCTTTGCCAGCGGAACGACCTCTATCTTTGAATTATTTTCCAATCTCTTAGTCAATAATTCTATTGCAGCAGGCTTGTTGTTTTCTATTCCTATGTAAGCCTTATCTACCTTCGCTGCCGCCATAAGTATCTTGACACCCTCGATGAGTTCGTTTGATTTCTCCATCATCAGTCGATAGTCTGACGTGATGTATGGTTCGCACTCCACACCGTTTATTATTACGCACTCTGCCTTTGTGCCTGGAGGCGGACATAGTTTCACATGTGTTGGAAAACATGCGCCACCCATACCTACAACGCCTGCGTATTTTACGCGGTTTACTATTTCCTCGGGTGTCAACTCTGGGTGATCTTCCAACTTCTCAAGTTTTTCACTACGGTCTATAGACTCTTCCCACTCATCGCCCTCTACGTTAATGATTACGGCTGGACGCATGTAACCAGAGGCATCAATGGCATTATCTACCTTTGCTACTGTACCAGAGACTGATGAAAAGATGTTTGCACTAACGAAGCCACCAGCCTCTGCTATCATCGTTCCGACCTTTACTTTATCGCCTCTCTTAACAATAGGCTTTGCAGGAGCACCGATATGCTGTCCCATAGGTATGATAACCTGTTTTGGCAATGGCGCTTGCACGGTGGCAATATCGTTGCTTAGTTTATTTTCTTCTGGGTGTATTCCACCTATTCTGAATGTATGAATTTTCATCTGTTAAGCCTCCTTGTTATTAGTTACGTCACTGGCTTTCCCCGGTTGTGCCACAGTTACTTCTGGCTTGGGGGCATTCTCTTGTGCCTTCGCAGCACTTGCGACTGGGTTTGGCGCTGCAGCAGTCTTAGGTTTCAGTGCTGGCAGTTCCCAAGTAGCGTGTATAGCATGCTTTGGACACTCACGAACACACATGCCACATGCCTTACACTTATCTGGATTTATATAAGCTACATTACCCTCTATGGTAATTGCATCAAACTTACATACCTTTGCGCATTTGCCGCAGGCTATGCAACTAACCTTACATGCCTTGTTGGCAACAGGACCTTTATCCTTATTTACACATGAGACATAAACACGACGAGCCTGTTCTTTTATAACCTTGCCCTTTGGTCTTATTTCTATTATGTGTCGAGGACATGCCTTTGCACAAGCGCCACATGATGTACACTTGGCCTCATCAACCTCTGGCAGTCCTGTCTCCTCATTAATATGAATGGCATCGAACGCACAAGCTTTTACACAGTCACCACATCCAAGGCATCCGTAACCGCACGCTGTCTCGCCAGAACCAGTAGCATTGATTGCAGAACAGGTTCTCAACCCATCATACTCACACGTTCTTGGTCTGTTGGCGAAGCAGCCATTACATTTTACAACGGCAACCTTTGGCGCACTATTTGCTATCGCCATGCCAAGCAGGTCTGCCACTTTAGACATAATCTCCGCTCCGCCCACAGGACAGTTAAGTCCTTCCAATGAGCCAGCGTCAGCTCCTTTCACCAGAGCATCAGCCATACCCGAGCAACCAGGGAAACCACATCCGCCACAGTTAGCCTGAGGTAGTATCTCGGCTATCTGCGCAACGCGAGGGTCTTCCTTTACTGCAAACTTCTTCGAACAGACATACAAGATGACTGCTGCAATGAAGGCTATGATGCCAAGGGTAAGTACTGCAGATAAAATAAAGTTCATAATGATTTGTTAGTTTTTTGTAGTTATTTAGTATCGTTTTCTTTTTTCCTACTATATTGTTCTGTCCTCGAGTATCCACATCAGTGAAATCTCACTGATGTGGAACCGAGTATTAGTTAGTATATGTTGGTAGTATGATATTCTTTTCCTTTTATTTATCGGGAGCGATGGTAAATGTCAACTCCTTTCTTAATGTATCGTTGAGAAAATATATAGCCAAATAATAAGGTACTAGCACTGCAATCCCTATAAGCGCGGCATAACCTTCAGTCATACCCACATGCAGACACGCCACTATTGCCGCGAGCAACAGTACCGCGGGTATGACAAACGCAAGGATTACTGCCTTTGCTCCGTTAGAGGTATCTGTACTCACTATTACCTTCTGCCCTATTTTATATCGGGCAGGGTTATTACATTTCACATCAATAAATTTCTCTTTACTTTCGGAAGACGAACAATATGACGCCACTTTGCATGACGAACACGAACTGCTTTGCACAATACGCACCTTCACCATCTCGCCAGAGATGCTGTCAACAATGCCAGAATGCGATATATTACTGCTCACAGTATGTTCCATTTAGGGTTACGCTTGATGTTGTGTTGTTAAAACCGAGTTGTCAAATTGTAATCTCCACATTACAATTGCAAAAGTACGATTAATATTTGAAAAAACAAAACATTTCAAAAAAAATGTGTGTGTTTTATTAAAATATTACCTTATTTGTGCATTTTTCTTGGGTTATTGAGGAAAAAACTGTAAATTTGCATGATATTAGTACGTCTTTTAAAAGTAACTGAAAAAGGAATTATGAAACAGACCAAAATTGTAGCATCTGTCAGCGACCTCAGATGTGAGGTAGAATTTATTAGATCTCTCTATGAAGCTGGTGCAAATGTAATACGAATGAATACTGCTCACGCCACTCCTGAAGGATTGCGCAAGATTATTCGTAACGTAAGAGCAGTGTCTCCGCATATCGGTATTTTGATAGATACAAAAGGCCCTGAGGTGAGAACTACGGGAACTGACACTCCTATAGCATATGAGGCTGGCGAGAAAGTTACAATCATAGGCAATCCTGAGCTGGAATGTGAGCACGACACTGTATGTGTATCATATCCAGACTTTGTGAAAGACGTTAAAATCGGTGACGATGTCTTGTTTGACGATGGTGAACTGGACATGAAGGTTATCGAGAATGACGGTGAAAAGATTACTGCTGAGGTTATGAATAACGGTACGCTTGGCTCGCATAAGAGCGTAAATGTACCGGGTGAGCATATCGATTTGCCTGCTCTTACAGAGAAAGACAAAAGAAATATTCTTCTTGCCATAGAGGAGGACATTGATTTTATCGCCCACTCTTTTGTTCGTTCTAAGGAAGACCTTATCGCTGTACAGGAGATTTTGGATGCGCATAATTCTGACATTAAGATTATCTCTAAGATAGAAAACCAGGAAGGTGTTGACAATATTGACGAGATTATAGACCACTGCTATGGTATCATGGTAGCGCGTGGTGACCTTGGCATTGAGATTCCTGCGGAAAAGATTCCTGGCATACAGCGAATGATTATCAAGAAGTGTGTGTTCAAGAAGAAACCTGTTATCGTGGCTACGCAGATGCTGCACACCATGATTAAGAACCCACGTCCTACCCGCGCTGAGGTTAGTGATATTGCAACAGCGGTGTTTAACAATACCGATGCACTTATGCTTTCTGGTGAGACTGCAAGCGGCGCTTATCCTATAGATGCTGTACGTACCATGGCTCGAATTGCGGAGCAGGCTGAGGCAGACCGTGCGCTTTATTCTCACAAGGTTGACGTTGACGGTGCTGACACCAACATTCGTGACTTCCTGTGTAAGGCTGCAATCGAGACTACGAAGAAGCTCGACGTTAAGTGTATCCTTACCGACTCTGGCAATGGTCATGATGCCCGCACCCTTGCAGCATATCGTGGTCCTAACCCTATCGTTGCCATTTGCAAGCACGACAAGTTGCAAAGATGGCTCGCACTGTCATATGGTGTCATCGCTACCTTCCCTAAGAAGGACGAGATTGACAAAATGTTCTATCACACCGTGCGCAAACTTTATAATATGAATATGGTGACAGCAGAAGACAAGGTTGTTTATCTGTCAGGCCATATGAATATAGGTGTATCCGATAAGTCTGCCGGAGTATCTATGTTGGAGGTAAACACTGTCAGCGAAGTATTCGCTAACTACGAGCAATAATATGTATGCCGCCGCCGCTTTCCGCAGTGGCGGCATATACATGTGTTAATTAATCACCATTGATTTTTTTACATACCGATAATGTATAATCCAAGACTAAGAGAGTATAAACAATACACTTGCGACAAGGAGATGCCGCTCCTGGAGTATCTTCTTACTACACTTCCTGGCAGCCGCAGCAAGATTAAGGCTACACTACAAGGCAGAGGCATTAAGGTTAATGGCAAACAGGTCACACAGTTTGACTATCAATTGTCTCCTGGTGATCGCATCAGCGTCAGTAACTCAAAACGCAACGACACTTTCAAGAGCCGTTACCTAAGCCTTGTGTATGAAGATCAGTATCTTGTAGTGATTGAGAAGAAGCCTGGTATCCTCTCCATGGCGGCTGGTCACTCTTCCCTTAACGTTAAGACCGTACTTGACGATTATTTTAAACGTACACGCCAGAAGTGCCGCGCTCATGTAGTACATCGCCTTGACCGCGACACCAGTGGCTTGATGATATACGCCAAGGATATGGAGACAGAACAGATACTGGAACATGAGTGGCACGACATAGTCTTCGACCGTCGTTATGTAGCACTTGTAAGTGGCGAGATGGAAGAGCAATCTGGTACCATTGCCAATTGGTTGAAAGACAACAAGGCCTATGTTACATACTCTTCACCAGTAGATAACGGGGGAAAATACGCCGTAACTCATTTCCAGGTACTGAAGTCCTCAACCCTTCACTCATTGGTAGAGTACAGACTCGAGACTGGTCGTAAGAACCAGATACGTGTGCATTCTGCCGACATGGGGCACCCTGTATGCGGTGACATAAAGTACGGTAATGGAGATAGCCCTCTGCACCGACTTTGCCTGCACGCCTACATGCTGTGTTTCTATCACCCCATAACACATAAACCAATGGAGTTTACTACGCCAATACCGCCTAATTTCAAAGAGGTAATAAACAAAGACCTAAAAGCGGATATGTAGGCAAAATACAAGCATTCTCCAACTATGTACCAACTTACAATCTGAAAGCATAGAGATTACCTTGTAATTAGGTACAAATTACAAGGTAATCAGGCCCAAATCACAAGGTAATCAGGCACTAATCACGTTTCAAAAACGACGCACTGAAAATTGTAAGCAAATCATATCGTTTTGCTTACAGATTGTAAGAATTATGCGTATAGACTGGATAAAGAAAAGAAGAGGAGAATAAACATAGTATAGTCTCATAATTAAGAAGCAATAATGACAGAATATATAATAGGTATAGTGGCTATCATCATAGCCATCATCCTTATAAAAAGATTTGTGGGATGCATGATTCGCACGGTAGTAACCTTGGCACTTATAGCAGTGCTTGCCGCCTTGTATTACTTCTACCTATCATAATCCCCTAACCAAAACTTATACTACTATGAAGAAACTGACTTTGGCAATAGCGATGTGCGCATTCGTTGCAACGGCAAACGCACAGATTGTAGGCAACTATTCACAACCTGACGAAACATACACCATGAACGCCAACGGGCAAATGGTAAAGAAAGAGAAACGCGGGCTGTTCGACCGTAACAAAGAAAAGAAAGTCATCGACAAGAAGTATCTTGAGGGTGCATGTCCTGAAGTTAACGGTAAGGTGCAGTGGGACTATGTAGTCAACGTTCCAGGCAAGAGCGCACAACAGATATATGACTCCATGATGACCTTCATGCAAGCCTTCTGTAAGAGCAACGGAATGACAGACCGTAGCAAGGTTGCAGTAGTAAACAAGGTTGACCACGAAATAGGCGCAACGATGCAGGAATGGCTCATTTTCGAAAGCAAGCCACTGTCGCTTGACCAGACTAAGTTTAATTATCAATTAATCATAAGATGCTATGATGGTCGTTGCGCTCTTTCCATGCGTAATATGAGTTACGTTTACGAAGAAGAACGCGGTGGTGGAGCCTTCCCAGCAGAAGACATGCTATCTGACGCAGAAGCACTGAACAAGGCAAAGACTGGCTTCCAAAAAGGAGGCGTACGCAAGTTCCGTACGAAGACTATAGACCGTAAGGACCAAATATTCAAGACCATCGAGGAATATCTGGTAAAGTAGTTCGCAAGAAAAAGGATAAAGATTCCGTAACACATCAATGCCCGTGACTAATGTTGCGGGCATTGACGGCAAATAACAAGAATATGGATGAAACAAAACAGTCGGGAACCAATCCTGATACCATTGAACGTGAAACAATAGCCGTTCGTCCCTCACGACATACCAAGCCTGAGAAGAAACGCGACATAGTGTTCTATATACGTCAGGTACTCAATATACTTTTCATGCTCACCGCCATAGTCGGTGCACTGATGTACAGTGGCGTTTTCGGTGAGGGCGTACAGACACGCCAAGGCATAATAGTGATAATCATAGCCGTATCAATAAAGATGGCGGAGTGCATGCTCCGATTCAAGAAATGAGACATTTTCTCCTTACAGCCCTTGTGGCATTCCTCTCTGTCAGCGCCTCGTGGGCGCAGATTGACGACTACAGTATGGATGGGTTTACCGTGACGGATAACACATTCAACCCCAACCGTGCCCTCGACTCACTGAAGGCCAACCATAAGAAAGTTCCTAAAGGACTACAGGTATGGACCATTGACGATAAGTTTGGCGACATAACACCGCAGGCACCTGATACTGCGCAACACCTGGTAATGAACCAAATATTCACGGAGGGACCGTACGGAGAATATAATACCACTGGTAACCTTGGCTCACCACGCATCTCGCGCATAGCGACAGACCGTGACTTCACACCACGTATGCCATTCCTGGAACCTTACGGATACTTTATCACGAAGCCATCTGAACTGTTGTTCACCAACACTCTATCGCCAATAACCAACCTTTATTACAATAGTTGCGGCGATAAGACCGACGGTGAGGACCACCTTAAAGCCATATTTGCCACTAACGTAAATAAGGAAGCAGGATTCGGCTTTAAGTTTGACTACCTTTACGGACGCGGTTATTACCAAAATCAGAACGGTGCCTACTTCGATTATACTATGTGGGGCTCTTACATAGGACAACGATACCAGGCACACCTGATACTCTCCTTCGACCACATGAAGAACACCGAAAACGGAGGTATAGCCGACGACGAGTACATTACACACCCAGAGGCACAGTCGGACAGTTACTCTTCAAACGAAATACCTACCATATTGAGTGACAACTGGAACCGTAATGACGCGTTCCATGCCACCTTGTCACACCGATACAACATAGGTTTCCACAAGGAAGTGCCTATGACGGAAGAGGAAAAGGAAGCAAAACGCTTCGCGCTAAAGGCGAAACAGGAGAACGAGAGCAAGACTACAGACAGCGAAAACACCAATAAGGAAGCCCAAGCACCTGCACGCAAATTGTCAGGACGACCTGATGACGCAGTGATAGTTGGCGACCTACCTGACGAATCTGTCATGGAAGAGGCACGAAAGAAAGCAGAAGAACTCGCCAAACAGGCTGCCGACAGCATTATGCAGGCTAAGAAAGACGAGAAACAAGATACTTCTTGGGTAAAAGACATATATGTTCCTGTCACAAGTTTCATACACACGCTGAACTATGACACTAACGATAGAACGTACATAGCCTACAGAACCCCCGACAATTATTACTTCAATCGCTATCAAGCGCAGATGGATAAGGCATGGGGCGATTCTATATACGATGACATCAAGTATTACTCCATACGCAACCGCTTTGCCGTAGCATTGATGGAAGGTCTTAACAAGTATGTGCCCATGGGACTAAAACTCTTCGCAGGACACGAGTTAAGACACTATAGCCTACCAGAATTGGGCACAAATGCATACGGTTCATACAACGAACACAACTTCAGCGTTGGCGGACAGATAATCAAAACGACAGGTAACAAGTTGCATTACAAGGCTACCGTAGAGACTGTTATCGCTGGTGAAGACGTGGGAGACCTGCGCATTGACGGGGAAGGCGACATCAGATTTCCATTTTGGAAGGACACGGTGAACGTTTCTTTAAAGGCATTCTACCATCTTACAAACCCTACCTTCCTGCAAAGACATTACCACTCTAAGCACTTCTGGTGGGACCATGACGGCTTTAACAAGCAGATGCAGACACACATAGAGGGAGTCTTCGCCTATCCAAGAACACGAACTAAGTTAAGAGTGGCGTATGATAACATACAGAACTATGTATATCTGGCAGAAACATACGAGCGTCCAACATCTTCTACGGTTACGAACCTCAGTGCCGACATGAGGCAATCATCAAAGAACATCAGCCTCTTCACCGCCATGCTCGAACAGAACTTCAAGGCTGGACCACTGAATTGGGAAAACAGACTGACACTGCAGAAAAGTTCTGACAGCGAACTCCTGCCCGCCCCAACCGTTAATCTGTGGACCAACCTATACTTGGACTTCAAAATAGCAAAGGTATTGAAAGTACATTTCGGTGCTGATGCCTACTGGTTCTCAAGTTATTACGCACAGGAATACCTCGCACAGTTAGGGCAATATGCCGTGCAAGAGAATCAAGCCGTGAAGACAAAGATTGGCAACTACCCGATAATCAGCGCATATATCAACTTTAAGTTGAAGCAATGCCGCTTCTTTGTCATGATGACACACGTCAATTCAGGCTCTGGCAACAAGAACTATTTCCTCACACCACACCATCCAGTCAATGGCAGCGTGTTCAGAACAGGTCTCGTCTGGACCTTCAACAACTAATGAATTAAACATAATTTCCTAATGAAAGATTCTGTAATAATACTGTCTGGTGGCATGGACTCCGTAACCATGCTCTATGACTACAAAGACCGCATAGCCCTCGCCGTAACATTCAATTACGGCAGCAAGCACAACGAACGTGAGATACACTTCGCCAAAATGCATTGCGAACGCCTTGGCATCAAGCATATCATAATACCCCTCGGCTTCATGCAAGAGTATTTCAAGTCATCACTCCTTATCGGTGGCGAAGAAATACCTGAAGGAAACTATAACGACGAGAACATGAAATCGACCGTAGTACCATTCCGCAACGGCATAATGCTTGCCATAGCAGCCGGACTCGCAGAGAGCAACGGATTGAAACACGTAATGCTTGCCAACCATTCAGGCGACCATGCCATCTATCCCGACTGCCGTCCGGGCTTCGTTAACGCCATGAGTAGCGCCATAAGCAACGGCACATACGATGGTATAGATATCTTCGCACCCTACACTGGCATCACCAAGACCGACATAGCACGCCGTGGAGCCACTCTCGGACTGGACTACAGCGAGACATGGTCATGCTACAAAGGAGGCGAAAAACACTGCGGAAAGTGCGGAACCTGCACCGAACGACGTGAGGCACTCCACGATGCTGGCATAAAAGACACTACCGAATACGAAGAATAAAAAGCAAAAGCATAACAGTTTTTAAACCTAAAAAGAGCAGTAAATCGACGAATAACAAGTCTTTTACTACTCTTTTTAGGTTATTTTATGTCATTTTTTACGTAATAAACTCAAAAAACTTCATTAAGTTTTCTTTTATTCTACAATTAATGTGTAACTTTGCAAGCGTAAAATAAAAGGTAGAACCTTTTCTAAGGTAAAGTGTAAAGAAATTATATTGGTAACGAAGTGATACAATCAGTGGTAAAGTTAGAGAGATTTTTTCTTCTTTTAGTAGTATGTTTTTTGGCTATAGCAGCCAAAGCTCAGATAAGAGGTGCTGTGATAGATGCCGAAAATGGCGACAGCATCCCTTTCGCCAGCGTGTCTTATAAAGGGAACCACGTAGCGGCAATCAGTGATGTTTATGGCGTGTACAAGATTGCGCGTCATGACGGTTGGACCATTACCTTCTCGGCAGTGGGCTACAAGTCTAAGACCATGAAGGTTTCTTCATCAACACCTGCGGTGCTCAACGTGAAGTTAAAACCAGAATCCAAGTATCTGGATGAGGTAATGGTAAAATCAAAGAGGTCAAAATACTCACGTAAGGAAAACCCCGCAGTAGAGTTAATGAAGCGTGTTATCGCTGCAAAGAAGAAGACAAGCCTTGACAATAAGGACTTCTACCAGTACCGCAACTATGAAAGGATAACTATATCACTTAACGATATCAGCAAAGCATCGCTCGATTCAGGCGTTTATGCACGCAAACCATGGTTGAAAAATCAGGTAGAGAAGAACCCTATAACGGGCAAAAACGTACTGCCTGTCATCGTTACAGAGAAGATATTCCATAAGTATTACCGTAAGGACCCTGCCAAAGAACGTATCTATGTGGATGCGGAGAAGTCCAATGGTGTTAACGAACTGATAGAAACTGGCGACATCTTCACCACAATGGCAAACGAAGTGTTCAGCGAAGTGGACATCTATGACGACCAAGTGCGCCTCCTTCAGTTCCCATTCACATCGCCAATAGGCAAACAGGCCATAGGTTTTTACAGGTATTACATCGTAGATACCCTGCAGGTAGATGGTGATTCATGCATACAGGTGACCTTCCTGCCGAACAACCAACAGGACTTTGGATTCCGTGGCGACCTCTATATATTGAAGGATTCTACTCTTCATGTAAAGAAAGTACACCTCAGCATACCGTCACGCTCTGACGTAAACTTCGTCAAGAACATGGCGATAGAACAGGAATACCTGCGTTTGCCATCTGGAGAATGGGTGTTATCAACCAACGATATGCTCGTTGAAATGACCATAGCAGGTAAGAATACCAACTTCCTCGTATCTCGCGTGTCGCGTCGTAACGACTATTCCTTCGACCCTATAGACCCTAAGATATTCCGAGGAAAGGCAAAGGAGAAGCGTGACCCATATTCCGAGATGCGTAATACCGACTATTGGACGGACAACCGCGAGGTCGGTCTGACAACAGGTGAGGAGGGAATGGACCAGTTCCTGAAAGGCATCAAGAGCATCAAGGGCTTTGGTTGGCTCATAACTGGCATGAAAGCCGTGATGGAGAACTTCGTAGAGACATCGAAGGCAGGTCATCCGAGCAAGGTAGATATTGGTCCTATCAACTCTATGGTATCATCAAACGACATTGATGGATTCCGACTCAGAGCGTCAGCGCAAACCACTGCCAGCCTCAATCCGCACGCATTCCTGAAAAGTTACGTGGCACACGGATTCAAGACTAAGAACAACTACTGGGGTGGAACCTTCACATACTCTTTCAACAAGAAGGCTTATTCACCTGACGAATATCCTAAGCGTAACATCATCGTTGGTGCATCATACGATATAGCCTCTCCGTCTGACAAGTTTAAGAATGTAGATAAGGATAACGTCTTTGCCTCATTGCGCTGGAGCAAGGTAGAGAAGATGTCTTACTATCATCGCCAGACCATCGACTTCGAGCGTGAAGAGGACTGGGGCTTCGGCATCTTCGGCGGCATAAAGTTCGAAAGCAACCGTGCCGCAGGCGATTGGAAGTTTGAGAACATTGGCATGCCTCTACCTGACGGTGACCAAGGTCAGTACCGTACTACGGAACTTTACCTACAGTTAGTTTACTCGCCAGGGCAGTCATACATCAACTCTAAGCAGCGTCGTTTCCCAACAAACCGTGATGCTCCGATATTCAAACTGAAGCATACGATAGGTCTTAAAGGCGTCATGGGTGGTGATTACGACTACAACGTTACCGAAGCATCCATCTACAAGCGCATTTGGCTTAACAGTTGGGGTAAGATTGACTGCTTCTTGAAGGGCGGAATGCAGTGGAGCCAAGTACCGTTCCCATTGCTCATAGCACCTGCCGCCAACCTGTCTTACATTTGGCAGCCAGAGACATTCGAGTTGATAAACAACATGGAGTTCCTCAACGACAAGTACGTCTCTCTCTCGTTAGAGTGGAATGCCAACGGAAAACTCTTCAACCGCATACCGCTTATCAAGCACATGCAGTGGCGCGAGTTGATAGGTTTCAACATTCTCTATGGCGGACTGTCCGAGCGCAACGACCCAACAGCGGCATGCAATCTTGACAACAGTCGCCTGATGTACTTCCCTGCCGGCTGTTATGTCATGGACACGAAGAACCCTTACATGGAGTTCCGTCTCGGTATCACGAACATTTTCAAACTACTTTCCGTAGAATATGTACGTCGTCTTACATACCTCAACCTCCCTACCGCAACTAAGCACGGTGTAAGGTTTGGCTTCAGACTAACTTTCTAAGTAACATATACAACGAAATCTCCCTATTACAAGCAACTTGCAATAGGGAGATTTTTTATGAAGCAAAACGAAGAAATTTACCTTTATCTTAACTCTATCTTTTTACTTACTAGACATCAACACATTGTTAATGTATATATTTTCACAAATAAAAATGTTAATTTGGGAAATATACGTATTTTCTTGCATATCAAAAAGAAAAGCAGTAACTTTGCACTCGCTTTCAAAGTGGAAGCAAAGGGGTGCTGTGCAGTTTTAGCATGGCTGAGATTACACCCAACGAACCTGAGATGGGTAATGCCAACGTAGGGAGAATGGTATCCCTTTTATTATTTTATTATTATGGTTTACGGTGGGGATACTGACAAAAGTATCTTCACCCAGAGAAAGGTTTACATGAAGAAAAATGTACTCTGTATCGCTGCACTTGCGTGTGCGGCTGACATCTATGCTACGGAACCTGTTGACAATGACAAGTCTGTAGTGCTTCAAGACGTTCAGGTAACATCAACTCGTGCCGACAAACGCACACCAGTGGCTTTTACAAACTTTGACCGAAAGCAGATTGAGAAGGCGAACTTCGGCAAAGACATTCCACAGTTGTTATCGCTCACACCATCTGTCACCACTACGAGTGATGCTGGCAACGGCATCGGCTACACCTCTATCAGGGTGCGCGGTGTTGACCCTTCACGCATTAACATTACCTCTAACGGCATTCCCGTTAACGACGCAGAATCGTCACAGGTTTACTTTGTCAACATGGGCGACTTGGTGTCAAGCATGCAGAGCATGCAGATACAACGCGGTTGCGGCACTTCCACTAACGGTGCTGGTGCCTTTGGCGCTACTATCAATATGCAAACGGAGAATATCGGTGCTGAACCTTTCATCGGTATCGACCTCAGCGGCGGCAGTTACTACAGCCATAAGGAGACGCTACGCTTCGGCACGGGACTCATAGGCAACCACTTCGGACTGCAAGGTCGCGTCTCCGACATCGGTTCGCACGGCTATCTGGAGCGTGCACACACGGCATTGAAATCATATTTCATACAGGCTGGTTACTTTAACGACAACACCGTACTGAAGTTTATCACTTACAGCGGTAAGGAGAAGACGTATCACGCTTGGAACTACGCCTCTAAGTATGAGCAGAGCCTTTATGGCAGACGCTATAACTCATGCGGCGAGTACTACGACAACGACGGCAACAGGCATTATTATGACAACCAGACCGACAACTACCGTCAGTATAACTACCAACTGATATGGAACCAGATACTCGGTAAGGCATGGAACCTTAACGTGGCACTGCACTACACAAGGGGCAACGGATATTACGAGGAATATAAAGCGGATGACTATAACACTATCTATGGTCCTACTGACGATATATACGATTCCTCAACCAGTAACTACATTCGCCAGAAGAAGATGGAAAACGACTTCTACGGTACTGTTGCTTCCATTAACTACAAGCCTAACGAACGTCTGAAGGCTACCGTTGGCGGTGGTTGGAACAAGTACGTAGGCGACCACTTCGGCATCGTTACCTGGACGGATAACCCAAATAACGCTCTCACTCCTGCCTATGAGTACTACCGCGACAGAGCGAAAAAGACTGACGCCAACATCTACGGCAAAGCAGAATGGGAGTTTACGAAAGGTCTTAACGCTTACGTTGACCTTCAATACCGCCACGTAGGCTATCGTATGCAGGACCCTGGCGACCACTGGAAGAACGCTCCAAGCGCAGGACTATGGGCTCACGACGACTTCGACTTCTTCAACCCTAAGTTCGGATTCAACTATCAGGTTAACGCAAACAACCGCCTATACGTTTCCTACGGCATGTCACACAAGGAACCTACACGTAACGATTATCAGGACAACTACGTGCAACACCTCAGCGCAGAGAAGTTGCAGGACGTGGAGTTGGGTTACAAATATGCCAGCACGAAGTTCTCGGCTGGTGTGAACCTGTACTATATGTACTACAACAACCAGTATGTGCTGACTGGAAAACTTAACGACATAGGCGAGATGATTGCCAGCAACGACAACAGCGGACGCAGTTACCGCACTGGTATAGAACTGGAAGCGGCTTGGAAACCTGTATCATGGTTCCGCTGGGACGCCAACGCTACTTTCTCTCGCAACCGTAATAAGGACTGGAACACAACGATAGACCAAGGCGGTAGCGTGAACCTCGGCAGCACTCACACCTCGTTCTCGCCAAGTGCAGTATTCAATAACATACTGACATTTACATACAAGGGATTTGAAGCGAACATACAAAACCAGTTTGTAGGCGAGCAGTACCTTACAAACACCGACTGTAAGTACTACACTAACTACAACGCTGACGGCACTGTTGACCGACAGGTGGGCATGACACTCGACTCTTTCTTCATCACCAACCTTGACCTCTCCTACTCTTTCGACACGAAGAAGACAGGACTGCGTTCTCTTGGCATGAAGGAACTGCGCTTGGGAATATCTCTTTACAACCTCTTCAGTGTAAAATACGACAACAACGGTTGGGCTGCGCCTAACTATCGCTTGAACAATGGCACCGTGGAGGCTTACTGCACAGACAACCTTTACATGGCTGGCTTCGCGCCATCAGCACCGTTTAACTGCATGGCACACCTGTCTGTAAGGTTCTAAACGACAACAACCTTCAACCCATAACCACGAACTAAGCGACGATAAAAAAACAACTTGGTACAATTTAGCGGTGTGAATTTCATTGTATGTATCGTTTCCTTGTCATATCTTTTTGGATATTTTGAAGCCATTCATCAGTCACAATGCGTGGCATTCTTCGCTATGCTCAGGCGTTTCACGGAGTTCTCCTTCTTCATGTCTCCAAACTATCACAAAAATCTATGACATAAATTATACCAATTTATTTTTTCACCGTCACTAATAACTCGACAATGGAGTTTCTATCAGAATATTGGCTTGACATATTGACTACGCTCCTTGGACTCTGGTACTTGATACTGGAGTTCAGGGCAAGCATATACCTATGGTTTGCAGGCTTCATAATGCCTATTCTCGACATTTGGCTATACTGGACACACGGTCTTTACGGTGATGCCGGTATGTCCCTTTACTACGCTATAGCTGCTGCATGGGGCTGGGCGGTATGGCGTTTCGGCAAAAAGAGAAACCAACAGGAGGGCGAAGAAATGCCTATCACGCACACACCACTACGTCTGTATCTGCCGATACTGGCGTTCTTCCTCATCGCATGGACTGCCACATATTATATATTAGTCAACTTCACCGACTCTACTGTGCCATTGTTAGACGCCTTTACCAATGCACTCAGTTTCGTCGGACTATGGGCTTTGTCAAGGAAATACATAGAGCAATGGTTCTTCTGGATTATTGTCGATGCCATCTGTTGCTACCTTTACACCGTTAAAGGCATTCCGTTCAAGGCGGGACTGTATGGACTGTACACCGTAATAGCCGTGGCAGGATACTTTAATTGGAAGAAGAAAATGGAATAACACACCACATGAAAGAAGCAATACCTACACAAACAATCAACAGTGTTCTCTCCCCAAATGGGGGGATGCAAGGAGGGACTGTCATACTTGCCAATGGGGAGTACCCAACACATGAGGTTCCTCTCACCATTCTGCGCAACGCGAAGTGCCTCGTGTGTTGCGATGGTGCGTGCATGCAGGCATTAGAACACGGCATAGAACCAACTGCCGTGGTAGGAGACGGAGACTCTTTGCCACTCGACATTAGGGAACACTTAGGAGAACGACAGCACATTGTCAACGAACAGGATTTCAACGACCTTACAAAGGCAACACGCTTTGTCTTGAAGACATATCCAGAGACAGAGACAATAGTATATCTTGCCGCAACGGGAAGGCGCGAAGACCACACCTTAGGCAATATCTCCTTGATGGGATACTATGCGGACCACTTCAACATTAAGCCCATTATGGTTACCGACCACGGATACTTCGTTGCCGTTAAGGGCAAACAAACGTTCTGTTCGCACCCCAGTCAGCAGGTGAGCCTGTTCAACCTGTCATGCAAAAGGTTAACAAGTAAAGGACTGAAATGGGACTGTTACCCATTCGAAATGATGTGGCAGGGTACACTAAACGAGGCAATGGGCGAAGAATTTGAAATAGATGCCGACGGAACATATATGATATTCACGAATTGGTAGGTTAGCAACGGCTAACCTGCCTTTTTTGTTTGGAGAATAACACTAAAGAACCTAACAACTAAATAATCAAGCAAACAACTAAACGACTAAACCACCAAACAACTAAACCACCAAACAACTAAACAACTAAACAACCAAACAACTAAAACACCAAACAACTAAACAACTAAACAACTAAACCACCAAACAACCAAACAACCAAACAACCAAACAACTAAACCACTAAACAACCAAACAACAAAACCACCAAACAACTAAACAACCAAACAACAAAACCACCAAACAACTAAACCACCAATCCCCGAAAAACAGAACAATCAACACAGAAAAAAGGCGAAAAACTTGCACCATAATATTTTTATTACTAACTTTGCATCCGAATTGCATTTGGTTCCCTGCACCACAATATTATACGGTGCAAGGGCTAAGATGGGAACGCAGCGAAATTCTGCGACATTACCCGATGCTGTGAGTCTATTGTGAGGGCGGCAAACAATGTCACTGTCCCACCTCAAGAGTAATTTTCGCTCTTGCCCAAAACCCTGGGATGGGAAGACTGCCGAACCTTTGGACATAGTCAGAAGACCTGCCATCTGCAAGATTGAAAGGAGTGCCTGCGGGAGTACGGGCGCACGGAATCATAAAAGACATAATACATGATTAGAAAAATCTTGGTTGCTAATCGTGGTGAGATAGCAATACGCATCATGCGTAGTTGCTACGAAATGGGCATACATTCCGTTGCTGTCTATAGCACGGTTGACCGTATGTCACGCCACGTGTTATTTGCCAACGAAGCGGAATGGATTGGAGAATCAGCAAGCAGCGACAGTTATCTGAACATTGATCACATTATTGCTGCTGCTCACAAGCACAACGTTGACGCCATTCACCCAGGCTACGGCTTTCTCTCTGAGAACGCTGAGTTTGCACGTCGATGCGAGGCTGAAGGCTTCATTTTCATCGGTCCACGCCCTGAAACCATGGAGGAGATGGGCGACAAGATTAGTGCGCGCCGCAAGATGATTGCGGCGGGAGTACCCGTTGTACCCGGAACTGAGGAACCACTGAAGAGTGCTGAAGAAGCAGTGAAGGTGGCGAAGGAAATTGGTTTCCCCGTAATGCTGAAGGCCTCTATGGGCGGTGGCGGCAAGGGTATGCGCCTTATCCACAGTGAGGACGAAGTGGAAGAGATGTACAACGCTGCCAAAAGCGAGGCTATGGCTGGCTTTGGCGATGATACCGTGTACATTGAGAAATTCGTAGAAGAACCTCACCACATTGAGTTCCAAATTCTTGGTGACAAACATGGCAACGTCATCCACCTCTACGACCGTGAGTGCTCTGTACAGCGTCGTAACCAGAAGGTGGTGGAAGAATCACCATCACCATTCATTGACGACACTCTGCGCCACGAAATGGGTGCAAAAGCTGTGGCTGCTGCAAAGGCTGTAGGCTACGTTGGTGCTGGCACCATCGAGTTCCTCGTTGACAAATACCATAAGTTCTACTTCCTTGAGATGAACACTCGTCTGCAAGTGGAGCACCCTATTACGGAGGAAGTGCTTGGTGTTGACCTCGTAAAGGAGCAAATTCACATTGCGGCAGGTGAGCCTCTGAGCATAAAGCAGGAGGAACTGCGCCAGCATGGTCACGCTATTGAGTGCCGTATATGTGCGGAAGACCCTGAGCATAACTTCATGCCATCACCTGGCGTGATACAGCAGCTGACCGAACCACACGGTATCGGAACGCGTATCGACTCCTACGTTTATGAGGGTTACGAGATACCAATGCACTATGACCCTATGATTGGTAAACTGATTGTATGGGCTGTAACGCGCGAATATGCCATAGAGCGTATGCGTCGTGTGCTGTACGAGTACAAAATCACTGGTCTGACAACCAACATACGTTACTTGCGCAGAATAATGGATGTGCCCGACTTTAAGAATGGTGACTATAACACATACTTCATTGAGCGTAACGAGAAGTGGCTTCGCCCACGTTCGGGCTTTAAGAACGACTCTGAACAGATGGCTGTGATAGCCGCTTACATCGACTACCTGATGGGTATAGAGGAGAACAAGCCTGACACAAGCAGTTACGACAGTTCGGCTATTAACCGCTGGCGTTCATTCGGACTGCAGAAGGGCGTGCTGAGAGTGTAACATTCACCACAAAACAGATTAAAATGGAAATACAGATAGGAGACAAGATACAACAGGTCACACTGCTTTCGAAGGAAGGTAACAAGGTGAGCATTGACATCGACGGAAAGGTTTACAACCTCGATGTAGCAATGCTGCAGAACGGTACCTGCTCTATCCTTTACAACGGTAACTCTTACAATGCCGAGATGGTAAAGAATGATACTGGAAAGCACTACACCGTAAACCTTAATTACTCTACTTATCAGATTGATATGCTTGACTCTCAAGCTAAATACATGAGAATGAAGCGCCACAAGAGTAATGGTGTGCAGGCAGAAACGGTGACTGTTCCTATGCCTTGCAAAATAGTAAAGGTACACGTTAAGGAAGGCGACAAGGTGAAGGAAGGCGACACGCTCTTCACCATGGAGGCGATGAAGATGCAGTCTAACTACAAGGTAGCGTGTGACTGTACCATCAAACAGGTCCTCGTAAAGGACGGAGATGCCCTCAACGCTAACGACGTGGCAATAAAACTCGACACTAAGAGCGAGGAGAAATAAACACAATCCTACTTTATTATGAAACTTACTGCAAGAGAAAGAATAGATACTTTACTTGATAAAGGAACGTTCGTGGAACTGGATAAGCACGTAATGCACCGCTGCACGGACTTCGGTATGGAGAAAAAACGCATCGAAGGCGACGGCGTTATCTCTGGTTACGGCAAGATTGACGGCAGAATTGTCTTCGTATATGCCTTCGACTTCAGCGTGCTTGGTGGCTCATTGAGTGCCGCTAACGCACAGAAGATTGCCAAGGTACAGGACCTCGCACTGAAGAACGGTGCTCCAATCATTGGTCTTAACGACTCTGGTGGCGCACGTATTCAAGAGGGTGTAGAGTCGCTTACGGGCTTCGCACACATCTTCCGCCGCAACGTTATGGCGTCTGGCGTTATCCCACAGATATCTGCTATCATGGGCCCTTGCGCTGGTGGCTCTTGTTATTCACCTGCGTTGACCGACTTTATACTTATGGTTAAGGAGCAGAGCCAGATGTTTGTGACTGGTCCTAACGTTGTAAAGGCGGTGACAAATGAGGACGTTGACAAGGAGACTCTTGGCGGAGCTATGACTCACAACAGTGTGAGCGGTGTAAGCCACTTTATTTGCGACGACGATGAAGAGACGCTTATGACCATCAGGGAGCTTATAGGCTTCATACCATCTAACAACATGGAGGATGCGCCTATACACCCTGTAACGGACGAAGTAAACCGTGTATGCCACGAACTGGATGAGGTTGTACCAGTAGATCCTAACGTTCCTTACGACATTCACAACATTATCGAGCCAATATGTGACCAACAGTACTTCTTCGAGGTACAGTCAGAGTTTGCAAAGAACATCGTTGTGGGCTTCGGACGCATGGCAGGACGCACCGTTGGTTTTGTGGCAAACCAGCCTAACTACCTCGCTGGCTCATTGGATATTGATGCTTCGGACAAGGCTGCGCGCTTCATTCGCTTCTGCGACTGCTTCAACATTCCTCTCGTAGCCATTGAGGATGTGCCAGGATTCTTGCCTGGTGTACAGCAGGAACACAACGGTATCATACGCCATGGCGCGAAAATTGTTTACGCCTTCGCTGAAGCGACGGTGCCAAAGATTACTCTTATCACACGTAAGGCTTATGGTGGCGCATACATTGTGATGAACTCTAAGTGTATTGGTGCCGACGTTAACCTCGCCTATCCTACCGCAGAGATTGCCGTTATGGGCGCTGAGGGTGCTTGTAACATCCTTTACCGCAAGGCAACTCCAGAGGAAAGGGCTGAGAAGACTAAGGAATACCGCGAGAAATTCGCTAACCCTATGCCTGCTGCACGCCTTGGTTACATCGACGAGATTATCTCTCCATGCGATACCCGCACACGCATCATACAGGCGTTGGAGATGTCTCGCAACAAGAACCAGAGCAATCCGCCTAAGAAACATGGTAACATGCCATTGTAATAAAGGGTTGGTAATACAGAAATAAAAAAGGTTACGAAGCCCGAAAGGCTACGTAACCCACTGAATAGATAATCTAATTGTATTGTAATATTATAACATTAAGAGCGTACTGGCTGGGAAGTTAGTACGCTTTTTATTTTCTTTCAACGTCAACGGCATTCTTTATATACGCCAACAACATTCTTTATATACGCCAACAACATTCTTTATATACGCCAAAGACTTTCTTTATATACGTCAACAACATTCTTTAGATACTCCAAAGACTGTCTTTATACAGTTGAATAACCCTTACTTCTTATTATAAAGTAGCAACTGTATGGCGTCCTTCCATGTATCTCCGTCACGCAACCATTCTCTCAACAATATCTCTTCATTAAAGCCACAAGCGCGAAGCAGGGCAAGGGATGGCGCATTATCAAACGGTACCACGGCATAGAGAGTATGCAGATGCAGCACGTTGAAGGCATATTCCTTAAGCATTTGTATTGCTTTTGTACCATACCCCTTACCACATTCCTCTGCCATTACAGCGATTCCGACCTCTGCACGCATGTGTTCTGGAGAGAAATTAAAAAGGTCTGCCAAACCTACCGCTTTCATATCAGCTACCTTACAGTGCTCATCTCCTACCCTAACAACGAGCCTTACTTGCTTATCTGCATAGATATCATTGCTCTGATTGGATATATAATCATGCAGAGAATAACGGCTATATGGCACGTTTACGCTGCTTACGCTCCATTGTGAGGCGTCGTTCTCTATATTGTATAGCAACTCAAGGTCCTCCGGCTCAAGGGCTGTAAGAATCATTTTCATTGCTTTTCCTCTTTTAATGTATCGTCTTCCTTTTTCGTTTCATGCCTTGGGAAAGCGAAAAACATTGACATCCAAGTTATGATACATAGATAAAAGAACGTTGGTGTGGCACAAAGGTAATAGTAAAGCAGCAATTCTAAGACTGCTACCAGACACAGATAAAACATTCGTAACAGGCACATTGCACCGTAATTAGCACCACAACGCTGCAATGTTACATATTTCAACGATGCTGGTACGCCAACTATCGTTAATGCTATGGTAAGCATCTCCGCATAATATACCCCACGTGTTATCTCTCCTGACTCGGGAAAGCCGTAAAGAAACCACAAAAACAGTACACATGGCAGCGGCAATAATGACAGTATCCAGTATAAAGTCTTCTTACTTTCCTTCATTATTTCACCTCCTTTATAAAGCCATGTCTGTATGCATACAACAGTTCCCTGAGGTCGTCTATCTGCATTTGCAGTTCTTTACCGCGGTCAGTGTCTGCCACAAGCAACCTGCGCCCTATGTTTTCTACAATCTGCATGTTTGACTTAATGTCACGTCCTTCGCGTACTGCGTCCTCCACATTAGTAAAAGGTTCGTGTTGTACTAATTCAAACTCACGGCTATGGTACACCAATGTGTAACCGGCTATGCCTGTTTCCTTATGGTATGGCTCAGCAAAACCACCATCTATCACCATGAGTTTACCGTTAGCGCGTATAGGACTTTCACCGCTTGCCACATGAACTGGCACATGACCATTTATGATGTGGCGGTTTTCGCCCGTTACCCCGAACGCATCGAGTATGGCATCAACGGTTTCTTCCATGTCTCTAAGGCGGAAGAAGGCCCCTTTCTTCTCCACATGCGTTTCTTTTTCTGCAAGGAAATAGCGCTCGAATGTTGCCATTTTCTGTTTGTCAAACAAACAAGAGTCCTTGCCACACCACAGGTACAGGAAGTAATCTACAGCATATCGCTTCTCATCGGGCGTACAATCGTCTTGGAAAGCGGAACGTACAAGCATACCAGTACGCTTCATCAGCAAGCGTCCAGAGAGCCTTACACCGGGCATTAGCTCCACTACCTTCAGCGTTCCGTCCTCATTAAGCGGCACTGAAGCATGGAAAAGAAGGTTATTATTATACACTGCATACATGCAACCGTGCGTCAACAGTGCACGAATATGACGCTGGAACTTCTCTGATATACGGAATGAGTGCTTCAACTTCTCCATTAACTGCTCCTCTTCTGGTGTGAACGCACTCGGATTTGCAGGGTCAACGGTAGGGAAATTCATGTCGAGCATTTTGTATTCCTTACCATCTATGTTGCACATCCCTGTGGAATAATTCACGTGTTCAAGCATGCAACGATCGTTCATGTCCCATATCGGGTTACGTTTGAACACTTTCGCCTCCGCCTTAAACTGCAGAATGGCTATCGCCTTGTGCATCATTGCCATCAGGCGGATAGTCTTTTCGTCGAAGCGTTTGCTGTTTTCTGAGTTAAGTATGGGCTGGAACGCTGTGCAAGGATCATCTCCATACTTCTCCATGGCATAGGTGGCAAGTGGCATAAGGTTTATACCATAACCGTCTTCAAGCGTCAACAGGTTGGCATATCGAAGCGAAAGACGTATTACATTGCATATGCATGCCTCGTTACCTGCACACGCTCCCATCCACAGTATGTCGTGATTACCCCACTGTATGTCCCAGGAATGATACGTTTCGAGTTTATCCATGACAAGGTGTGCACCAGGTCCACGGTCATACACATCGCCAAGGATATGCAACTGGTCTATGGCAAGTCGCTGAATGGTATTGGCAAGGGCGGTGATGAAGTCGTCGGCACTGCCTGTGGATATTATTGTCTTGATGATAACATTTACGTATGCCGCCTTGTTCGCTTCCTCTGTACGCTCATGTAACAGTTCTTCAAGGATATAACTAAACTCTTTTGGCAAGCATTTTCTTATCTTCGAACGAGTGTATTTTGAACTTACTTCACGGAAGACACGTACCAATTGGTGAAGGGTCATCGTGTACCACTCCTCTAAATCCTCCTGATTTGTCTTTACAAGTTCCAGTTTTCTCTCAGGATAATAGATAAGAGTGCATAGTTCTTTCTTTGCTTGCGCAGGCAGACATTCACCGAATATCTCATCTACTTTGAGTTTTATGCGACCTGAAGCATTCTTCAACACATGGATAAATGCTTCATGCTCGCCGTGAATATCGGCAAGGAAATGCTCTGTTCCCTTAGGAAGGTTAAGAATTGCTGATAGGTTTATTATCTCTGTTGAAGCTGCCGGCACGTTCGGAAACGTCTTTGCCAGCAACTGCAAGTAGTGCATATCGTGCTCTATATCGTATTTTTTGTTTTGCATAAATAGTTAGTATTGTTTTAGGTTAATTGCGAATTGCCTCACGGTTAGTGACTGATATGTTTCAAAACGCGATATAATACTTAAAACAACAGCATCATATTATGCTGTAACCGTGTTTTAAGCCATACATCACCGCAAGGCGTTTCTGCATTTTTTTTGTAAACCTCAAGGCATGCAAGCGTTTCAGTTCTGCCCTTACCTGGTCTTCATCAAAGTCTGAATACCTAAAGAGGTTATAGAGTTCCGTATAATGCCGCAACGTAAGGCGTGACAAACCAAGTTTCTTCGCCTTACATATCAGTTTCACGGCATTACGCTCTGATATTCTATCCTCTGGCATACGCCATGCCTTAATCTTTATCTCTACCTCGTCAAGCGGTCCACGTTTCTTCGCTTTCGGGTCACGATAGCGAGGTACTGTCTCCATATTCAGAGGCGGAGCAACACTTAATTGCATTTTCTCGCAGCCGTCAATAAACTGCTGCATCACGTCTTCATCGTAGGCATAAAAGTATATTCTGCGGAAGGAAACATCCGTCAAGTCAGGCAATGATGTCTCTACATCATCATCTGCCACCAATGCACGCACCGCTGTCGATACTACATTACGCTCCTTCTTTGTCAGTTTACGTCCATAGACAGTGTCGAGACACTTTCTGTACACTACCATAAGTGCCCTGCCAAGCGTATCATACCCATCGGCATCATTCTGCACCGCAGGCATCGTCTCTATCCTTCTCTTATGTAAAAGCGATACTATGACATCACGTTCCTGCTCATTGTCTGTTATTACCGCTGTGCAGTTACGCACCATCCACAGTTGGAATGCGAGGAGTTTGGGGAGTTTTTCCTTCCAGAAGTCTATGCCTATGAGTTCTAATGCCATTCCGCGGTGGGGCGATACCGTTGTGATAATACCATGCTGCCTAGCCATTCTCTCTACCATTGCAGCGCGCCAGTCCCATGCACCGTGTACATGCACCACGTCAGGACGTAATTTCCTCAGCATATTCTCCACACTTACAAGGAACAATCCTGCATCTAATGGATTTCCATTTTTCTTCCAATGCGGATAGATTACCTTTACTCCGTAGTGTGCCTCCATATTCTTTACATCATCCTCCGGCAAAGGCACACATGTCATTAGGGTGTTTTCTGCCATCTTTGAGGTGGCATATAACACCGTACGCACAGTGGATGCCTGCGGTCCTGCGGCACTACTGAAGTCTGTTATATAATGAAGGATATGCAAAGTAAAATATTTTTATATTATGAAACGTAACTACAGTTTATGCGTTATGAAATCATTCTTATCGGCAAAGGCATAACGTAGGCGCATGGCTATGTTGCGACAGCCTAACGTTAAATCCTGTAACACCGCCATCAGCGGACTGATACAGTTAAAATAACGCAACGCTGAACGGTAGATGAAGGCTCGTTCTACGTTGGATATTATCCATAATAGCACCGCTGCAGCAAGCAATACTATGCCATTCAATGTCGGTAACATAACAACTGAATAGATAATAGCCAACAATGTCAACAGGTTATATGTGTGCATGGACCATAAATCAAGCCTGCGCAATGCTGTATAACCCATTGTTCTCTCCATACCCTTCATGGCGTCAAGCGCAAATAATTGCCTCATACGCCACCTCTTTGACGATGGTTTTATAGCCTGCATCCACGTCTCAGGCTCTATTGCTAATGCGCATTTGCCCTCTTTGCCAAACTTGTTGACCAAGAACTCAAACTCTGCACGCGTAAACTCCAGATTACCTCTAAACCCACTGGCTGAGAAGAAGTCGCTCTTTCTCAGCATTACCAATGACTGGTTGCTGCTAAACGGCGTTTTCTCTTTTGCCTGACGCAGGAAGTAGAGCATGGTTCGCAACTGTTCATAACGGTAATACGACGGACTGTCTTCACCATAGAGCGTCATGCCGAGTACCATATTAACACGGTCGCTACAATGACGTGCCATATTCTCCAACCAATGGTCTGAGGATGGTATGCTGTGCACATCGGTTACAAGTACCCAATCATACTTGGCTGCACGCATACCAAGCGTCAATCCAAGCTTCTTACGACTGAGATAGCGCGACGTTTCGGGCAACATTGTATAGTAAAGGTGCTCATCTGAGGAATGCAACTTCAACACATCCTCTGACTTACTGTCACTTCTATCTATTACGACTATCACCTGAAAGTCTCCAGGATACTTCTGTGCAAGCAGTTCTGGCAATACTTTCTTCAAGTGGAAAGAACTATCGTGGTCTGTCAGCACAATGGAAACTGGAGGCAAATGAGTGGCACTATCTGTCTCATCCGTCTCTACGCTCTCAACCTTTACCTTGCGGAAAAAGGGCGAAAACAGCGGGGTTACCAGTGCAAGCACCAGCAACACCGCTGTCAGTATAATTATATGCAATGATATTATCATGGATATTATCATTAAGCAGGTATCTGCTCCTGCATGTTTTTATCCTACCATGCAACGGCATATAGACCCATACAGGGCAGGAATTTATTTTCTTCTTTTTATCAGCAGAGGTTATTTAAATTCCTCTGGCTAAATAAGACTTATTTGATGGATGTACGTTAGAAGAGGTATCCCTTAGGCAACTTACGACAGTTGTATTGACATGCCATAATCTCGCCATACGCTCCAGCGGAACGAAGTGCTATGATGTCGCCGCGATGGCATTCAGGCAGTTTCTCATTCTTACCGAAAACATCACTTGACTCACATATAGGACCTACCACATCATACGTTTCAGGTGCGCCATTGCTGGTTAAATTCTGTATCTCATGGTGTGCTTCGTAGAGTGCTGGGCGTATAAGGTCACTCATACCTGCATCTACTATGACAAACTTCTTTATGTGAGCATGCTTTACATAGAGTACTCTTGTGATGAGAGATCCCATCTGTCCCACTACTGCACGTCCCAGTTCGAAGTGCACATGCTGTCCGTCACGCAACTTCAAGTACTTTGCGTATGTATCAAAATACTTCTTAAAATCAGGTACAGGCTTTCCATCTGGGTCCACGTATGAGATACCTAAACCTCCACCTACGTTGATATTCTTTACCACAATACCCTGTTTCTCCAGTCTGTCCTGTAACTCATTAACACGATTTGCAAGTGCTTCAAAGTCTCCCATCTCCAATATCTGGGAACCAATGTGGAAATGCAGTCCGATGAACTCGATGTTCTTCATCTCTGCAGCGGCGTTGATAGCCTTCTCCATGTCCTCCATCGCAATACCGAACTTATTCTCGGCAAGTCCTGTTGTGATATTGGCATGAGTGTGGGCACCCACATTTGGATTGATACGGAAGCAGACCTTAGCCACCTTTTGCTTAGCAGCCGCCAGTTCATTAATAATTTCCAGTTCCTCCAACGATTCTACATTGAAGCAGAATATGCCTGCTTCCAAACCGAGATTAATCTCCCAATCGCCCTTTCCTACACCTGCATATACAATCTTACTTGCATCGAAGCCTGCATCAAGTGCCTGTTGTATTTCACCGCCACTCACGCAGTCTACACCGAAACCTGCCTTCTGTATTTCCTTCAACACGTCGATATTAGCGTTAGCCTTTATCGCATAATGAAGATGATAGTTGTCATGCTGTTTCAACTGCTCATTGATTGTATCGAGTGTTTCGTTTAACAACGCCTTGTCATAGTAATAAAAAGGTGTCTGTATGTCCTTAAATTTATCTATTGGAAATGCCATTTTGAGAATACTGGAAATTTGTGTTGTGGTATATTTTACTACTGACTTCCGCTCTTTTCCCCTTGAAAAGAAGCGGAAGTCAGGCTATCTATTTACGCATTAAAGAGTTTTGCAGAAAGGTTCTGTAACGCCTTCTTCTTGTCTGCCTCACGGATGAGGAAAGAAATATTGTAGTTTGAACCACCGTATGATATCATACGAACAGGTATATTAGCCATAGCCTCTGTTACAAGTGTCTCAAAACCTACGTTGCTCCAATCCAAATCACCTACTACACAGATAATGCACATGTCGCTATCTACGGTAACAGTACCGTACTTCTTCAACTCGTCCATTATCTTGTTAAGGTGTGTATCGTTATCAATGCTTACGCTTACCCCTACCTCTGAGGTTGTTACCATGTCTATCGGGGTATTATAAGTCTCGAAAATCTCAAACACCTTGCGGAGGAACCCTGTAGCAAGGAGCATACGAGAAGACTTAATCTTTATGGCGGTGATATTATCCTTTGCCGCTACAGCCTTTATCTTACCGCGTACGAGCACGTTATCTACAACCGTACCATCAGCATCTGGGTCCATAGTATTCTTGATACGTACTGGAATACCAGCATATTTAGCAGGCTGTACGCATGTAGGATGCAGTATCTTCGCACCGAAGTATGCCAGTTCTGCAGCCTCTTCAAAGTTGAGTTGATGCACTGCATCGGTCTTATCTACGATACGTGGATCGTTGTTATGCATACCATCGATGTCAGTCCATATCTGAATCTCGTCTGCCATGAGTGCTGCACCTATGAGTGAAGCAGTATAGTCTGAACCACCACGCTGCAGGTTGTCCACCTCGTCATAAGCGTTGCGGCATACGAAGCCCTGTGTAATGTAAATCTGGTAGCCCTCGTTTGCCTTCATTACCTCTGCAAGATGCTCCTTGATATATGTAAGGTCAGGCTCGGCATTCTTATCTGTACGCATGAAATCGAGTGCATTGAGCAACACTGTCTTCACGCCCTGCTCATTAAGGTAGTTTGTCACCATGTTGGTGGACATTACCTCACCTTGTGCTACAACTATCTTCTCTTCGAAAGAAGTGAATGTATCCTTGGTGAAAGAGCGCAGATACTCAAATTCCTTTTTAAGGAAAGCAGCGGTCTTCTGCTTCATTTCGTCGGTAGAATAGAGGTTCTCTACATGGCCCATATACTTCTTTTCAAGGGCATTGATAACCTCCTGCGCACCCTCTGGATTTTTCTTATATAGATAATCTGAAATCTCGATAAGGGTATTTGTTGTTCCAGACATAGCGGAAAGCACCACGAATGTAGGCTCTCCAGACCTTGTTACGAGTTGTGCCACACCCTGCATGCGCTCTGGTGAGCCTACGGATGTGCCGCCGAATTTCATTACTTTCATTGCTATGGTATTTGTTTGTTCTTCTATTTTGTTTTATTTCTGCTGATACTCTTGCGTTACCTCGGTCAGTTTACCGTTTTCACACTGATAGACCACACCTTGGAACTTTGTCAGCATTGGTATATTATGTGTAGTAACCACTACCGCCGTTCCCGTCAACGTTATATCACGAAATAGCGCCATTATGCTATCCGCAGTCTCGGGGTCAAGGTTTCCTGTTGGCTCATCGGCAAGGATTATCTTCGGAGAATTAAGCAATGCTCGTGCTATTGCTATGCGTTGCTGCTCGCCTCCTGACAATTCGTGTGGCATTCTGTCCTCGGTACCCTGCATTTTTACGGACTCCAGCACCTTTGATATGCGTTCGTCTCTTTCCTTTCGCTTTTTCCAGCCAGTGGCTTTCAATACGAACTCCAGGTTTTTCTTTACCGACCGGTCATTAAGCAACTTAAAGTCCTGAAAGATGACGCCTATCTCTCGTCGGAGCATCTGCACCTCTTTCCTCTTTATTCGCTTCATGTTCCTTGCAAGAACCACCGCATTCTCTGCCTCATCTACGTCCAGTTCACCATACATGGTACGCAGGAGCGAACTCTTGCCCGACCCTACTTTACCTATTATATATATAAACTCGCCCTCGTCTGCATGGAAGTTTACCCCATCGAGTACTACGTTTCCATCATCGTGGCTTACCGTTAAATTTTTATATTCTATCAGCATGATGTCTTTTGTGACGCTTAAGTGACGATAAAAAAATAACTTGGTACAATTTAACGACGTGAATTTCATTGTAGTATCGTTTCCTTGTCATATCTTTTTGGATATTTTGAAGCCATTCATCAGTCACAATGCGTGGCATTGACCCCCTCCGCTTTCGCATCTCCCCCGTTTGGCGGGGGAGGGCAACCTTCTTCATGTCTCCAAACTATCTCAAAAATCTATGGCATAAATTATACCAATTTATTCTTTCACCGTCACTAAAACCAACTATTGTAGTTTCTACGAACAAATATTCTTTAGTGTTTGTGCCAACCAGGATTATGTCTTTCCTGTAGTTCCTTTGCCATATCCTCTATGCGCAAGCCCTTTGACGTAAGGAGCACAATAAGATGATACAACATGTCTGATCCCTCATAGATAAGACGTTCGTCTGTACCGTTACAAGCCTCAATCACAAGTTCGAGGGCTTCTTCGCCTACTTTCTGTGCCATGCGGTTAAGACCATCCTTGAACAAAGATGTTGTGTAACTACCCTCTGGCATTTCTTCGTGACGCTTCTCGATAAAATCTTGCAGTTCGCTAAGGAACAAAAGTGGATTTTTCTCTTCCATTTTTCTTTATGATGTGTTGATAATTCGCTTATTTATTCTCTTCTCCCCAGCAGGTATCCGTTCCGGTATGACATGTAGGACCATGTGGATGCACCTTTACGAGCAATGTATCATTGTCACAGTCCACCTTGATATCTACAAGGTCCAAGAAGTTGCCGCTTGTTTCTCCCTTAGTCCACAGTGTGTTGCGTGAACGACTCCAGAATGTTACCTTTCTCGTCTCCATTGTCTTAGCGAGAGACTCCTCGTTCATATAGCCGAGCATCAGTACGTTCTTGGTTACGGCATCCTGAATAATGGCTGGCACAAGTCCGCCACCTTTTTCGAAATCTACCTTCATTTTTCTTTTTATAGTAGTTAATGACAGTGGCTTACCGCCATGCCGGGTTATTACAATCTCACCGTTACGCCTTCTTTACGCAACCATTGTTTCAGTTCTGGTATTGGTATTTCACCAAAGTGAAACACCGATGCTGCAAGTGCCGCGTCTGCCTTTCCTATGTTGAACACATCGCGAAAATGCTCTTTGCAGCCTGCTCCGCCACTGGCTATAATAGGAATTGGCAGGTTCTCGGAAAGCATAGCGAGCGCCTCATTAGCAAAACCTTGTTTTACGCCATCATGATTCATCGATGTGAAGAGTATCTCGCCAGCTCCTCTGTCGGCTACTTCCTTAGCCCATTCGAGCAATGTACGCTCTACACGCACCCTGCCCCCGTTCACGTAGCAGTGCCATCCGTCATCGTCAAGACGTGCGTCAATAGCACATACGCACACCTGCGAGCCAAAGCGTGTAGCAATCTCGTCTATAAACTCTGGGCGACGCAATGCCGCACTGTTCACACTCACCTTGTCGGCTCCTGCGGCAAGCATGCGATCTACATCCTCTATAGCATTAATGCCGCCGCCAACAGTAAACGGAATGCTTATCTCGCGAGCCACGCGCGTCACCATATCAGTAAAAGTCTTGCGTCCTTCATGTGATGCCGTTATATCAAGATACACCAACTCATCTGCACCCACCTCACTATAGATGCGACCCAACTCTACTGGGTCGCCAGCTGAGCGCAGATTTACGAAGTTTGTTCCTTTTACTGTCTCTCCATTTTTCACGTCAAGACATGGTATAATTCGTTTTGCTAACACGGTATTTTATCGTTATTTTTTCATTGTTTGTATCTTTCTGTTTTTCAACCCGTTACTAACAGCGTTGTAATTTGGGCCTGATTACATTGTAATTTGGGCCTGATTACATTGTAATTTGGGCCTGATTACTGTGTAATTTGGGCCTGATTACTGTGCAATTTGGGCCTGATTACAATACCGTTTTATTTCTCGAGTTAAGCGACGGTAAAAAAGTCACTAAAACAGCCCTTTTGTTTTCAGTTGCTGAACGTCAATGCGTCCTTCGTAATACGCCTTGCCAAACACCACTGCCGGTATGTTTTCATCCTGAAGATTTGTAATATCTTCCGTGCACGATACACCGCCTGACGCTATCAAGTGCATATTTGGATATTCCTCCATTATACGCTTATAGAGTTCAACAGCTGGTCCCGCCAGTGTTCCATCTTTCGAAATCTCTGTACACAACACGTTCTTTACTCCATGCGCCACATACGTTTTCAAGAAAGGCAGGAGGTCTTCACTTGAATCTTCCTTCCAACCATTGATGCTCACCTTACCGTTTCTTACGTCAGCACCAAGGATTATGCGTTCCGCCCCGAACTTATCAAGCCACCCAAGGAACATCTCTGGCTGTGTTACTGCTACAGAACCCACTGTCACCATTGCCGCACCAGCGTCAAAAACCTTCTGTATGTCGTCCTCAGTCTTTATACCTCCGCCAAAGTCCACTACAAGACTGGTAGCCTCCGTCACCGCCTTCAGTACAGCATCATTAACAACATGCTTGCTTTTCGCGCCGTCAAGGTCAACCATGTGCAGTCGCTTAAACCCAAGTTTTTCAAACTCTTTGGCTTGTTCTACAGGGTCTTCGTTGTACACTTTCTTGCTATCATAGTCGCCTTTGGTTAGTCTTACACACTTTCCGTCAATAAGGTCTATGGCTGGTATTAGTTCTATCATGGTGTTATTTATCTATCTCAATAAAGTTCTTCAATATCTGTCGGCCTACCTTTCCACTCTTCTCTGGGTGGAACTGCGTTGCAAAGAAGTTATCCTTCTGCAGCGCTGCGCTGTACGGTTGTATATAGTCGGCTGTAGCTATGGTATTCTCACAGAGTTCACAATAATATGAATGCACAAAGTACACATAATCTTGCTCACCCAGTCCCCTAAACAAAGGACTTACACCTTGTGGAGTTTTCAGTACTGGTGCATCTGCTGCAAGCGACAAGTCGAGCGAGTTCCACCCCATGCAAGGTACCTTTTCCTCATGAACATTAGGTTGAAAACGCTTCACCTGTATTGGGAACACTCCTATACAATCCGTATTTCCCTCTTCACTATGCTGACACAACAACTGTTGTCCAACGCAGATACCGAGCACAGGCTGCTTCAGTCCAGCAATTACCTTATCGAGATTACGCTCACGAAGATATGCCATTGCACTGTGAGCCTCTCCCTGACCTGGGAATATAACTCTATCAGAGGTTATCAACTCTTCTGGGTCATCCGTCCACAGTGGCTCTATGCCGAGGTGCTTCATGGCATTTATCACACTAAAGATATTGCCAGCGTTATATTTTACTATTGATACTTTCATTAAATGAAGTGTATGTGTCTATCTGTAATAATGTGCAAAGTTACTAAGTTTTTTCGATAACGCCAAATTATAGTGACTTTTTCCCATTTGTGTTATAATAAAAAACTACTACAATTCTACCTCAAGTTTCGAAAGAAGTATTCCTCTCTCCGCCCTGCCTATGCCATAATGTTCCAACATGGCAGTATCTTCGTCCATAGACTGTTGTAATTTCGCAACGATTTCTTTGCTTTGGGTTTTCCCTATAATTTTACTATGAGTTGTCATCACGTCCAATGCTCGCTGCACTTTGCCCATGGCAAGGTAAGCATAGAAGGCATTTAGCACCACATCGTAATCCTTATAATTTTCCTCATTCAACAAAACCTTTTCGTAAACATCTACTGCCTGTTGCGCCTTTTCTGCATTCAGTAGCACCCATCCAAGTGTATTACTGATGGCAACACTTGAAGGGTCCTCGTATTCTAACTTATATATATCGTTAAGAACCGCCTCTGCCATACCATCTTTTACCATGGATACAACATAATTGAGTACATACGACTTACGATTAGGAAACAGTGTGTGCAACGCATCATAATAAAATGCAGCCTTGGCGTATTCTTGCTCGGCATAACATGCTCGTGCCATACCACGCATTGCAGCGGGATCTTCTGGTTTACGCTTCAGACTTTTGGTATATTCCGCCACAGCATCGTCATAGTTTCCAAGGCGCATACTCTTCTCTGCACGGTACCTGCATGCCCAATAGCCTTCTTTTTCGTCGAAACTTTCTAACAACACGTTCAGCGGGTCCAACGTCATGCCACAGTCTTTCGACCACATCTTTTTGTCCTCAAACATTACCGACACTACCGTCCTACGCTCATCATCGTTCAATGCATGGCATATTGCTACGCACGGAGCATACTCCTCTACGTGGTCAAATGGATTATACAGTTCGCGGGCTACGGTATTCAACTTAAAGAAGCGATACATATCCTGAAGATATTGCAGACGGAAGAATGCTGACGTAGGCTGTGTCTTCGCTATATCCATCCCTATCGGTCCCACTTCACCGCTTTCTACCAATTTCTTCACTTCGTCTGGCATCTGCTTATACACGCTGCTATAACCAAGGACGAAGGAGTATTTATCCGAATCACAGAACGGACCACCATCCATTATGCGCTTAACAAAGTTGCTATTTCCAAGCAGTTTCATATCTTCAGATATGGCTGGATGCTCCATTGTGAACGGTATGAACCAGTTACGAAGACTCACAAAGAATGGAAAACGCTTCATTGCGCTGAAGCCTGAGAAGAAGATATCTGAACCACTCTTCTGCATACTCACCATTTTATCTACACCCGCCTTCACCGCGTCCATTTTTCTTTCATCGGCACTGGGGTCAAGACAGTCATTCTCCTCGTCTTTCTCCACAAAGCCGTCCTTAGTAAGACGGAAGGGTTGGTTCTTCACTAAGTCGGGCATTATGTTCTTGCTTATCTCCTTTGCGTCATTTTCCGCATTGGCACATGCCATTAACTGCATTTGCAGATTGACTATCTCCGCCGCTGTTCCTGGCACTTCGAGCAACTCCGAAAGCACCTCTGACTCTTCTTTTGTAACCTCCTCAGGTTTATCTTGCTCCTTTCCCAGACGACTCATTGCCAATATTGCCCCTACCAAAGCCCGCTGACGCAGTTTCTCGTCTGTTGCAGCACGATACACACAAACAAGGCAGCGCACTTTGTTAACACAGAAATTGGTCATTGCGGAAAGTCCTAACGCTGCAACAAGCGGTGCTGCGTAAAGGCTATCCAAGGAAAGAAGCATGGCAGACCATTCATCTGAATCCCTGCGAGACCACCAGCCTGAGGTCAGAAGAGAATAAAAAGAAAACTCATTAGCAAGGAAGTACGCCTTGATATCAGGGGCATTTTCCATGCCATTCAACGCATCCGATGCAGTTACATAGGTGCGACCTCCCGTCTTGTCAATCATCTTGAGCATAGGATTTTCCTTCAGCGTGGCACGTATTTTAAGGTCATAATCTAACCCTCTCATGCGCTGTAAGAGGTCAAGAAACAGTTCTTTACGCTTCTCGTCCTTATATCCCTTCATCATATAGTCGCTCATATAGCCAAACTCGGTACGCATAGCGTCCAGTTTGTCAGCAAACTCCTCACCAGGATATTTCTTACAACCATCCTCAAGTTGGTCAAATGCCGAAGTAATCAGCCCTTTGTATAATAGTGAAGTTATCATTACTTTCTCAACAGATGCATGTATTTTTCTTTTCCGTAACGTTGTATAGAGTCCTTGGCTATATCTATTGCCTTCAAGAACACTTTGTATTGATCCTTGCGCGACTGTGGTTTCATGGCATCGCTACGCAATGCCAGTACTCCTGCAGGTTTCGATTTCACTCTGTCTATAACGTTCGCCCCTTGTTCCTGTGCCTTTGTAGCATATGGTTCTGGCAACAATGCAGCGTCCACATTGCCATTGCCAAGCATTTTCAGACGAACATCAAGGTCTTCCACTTGTACGATAAAAACGAGTTGTCCTTTCTTTTGCAACGAATCTATAGCCATTTCCGCCAGGCGGTGCGACTCTCCATGACTGTCGGCGGCAATAGTCTTGTCCGCCAACTGTTCCAAACGAGTTATTCTTGCTTTCTTAGCAGTAAGGAATTTCCATTGCATACCGGTCGTAATGCCTTTATACAACGGTGTTCCTTTCTTTATCATCTCATTCATTAGCACTGAGTCTATCACCGCCCCCTGTACCAACGAATCTCTTAGAGCAATACGGCACTCACTCAACGCATGATAATGGCGTAGGTGTACCGACACGCCAAGGGTATCGAAGAGGTGTAGTTCTTTCGCCACAACTATCGGAAGACAGTCTTCTGTAGGCAATACGCCAACCTTAAAGGCTGCGGAATCCTCGCAACGCAGCACCTCACGATCGGTTTTTGACATACTGGCAGACTCCTCCCCATTACCACAGGCAAACACCATTGGCAAGAGAAGAAGACTCAACAATGTAAACAATATATTCTTCATTATGCCACAAAGGTAACAAATAATAGCGAAAACCACATGAAAAAGCAACGATTTTTAACCAAAAAACCTACTTTTTCAACATTTCGTTTCATTGAAAGGATAAAAATTAGTAACTTTGCAAACGTGTAAGTATAATGACATCATTTACATAACACACCTTATTCATGAACTTATGGCAAAAGAAAAGACTGCATACGTTTGCGAAAACTGTGGACAGGAATCAGCAAAATGGATTGGCAAATGCCCATCATGCAACCAGTGGAACACCTTTCGCGAGATAAAGATTGGCAGTGACAGCGGTCAGCAAAGCGCACGAATGGCGGCTAAAGAAGTATCTGCAGCAAGACGAGCAGCAACCGTTGGCGGCAGTATGGTCGGCAGTATGCAGCACGCTCTGAAGAGTTCTGTTGTACGCCTAAAAGACATTTCGACCAAAGCAGAACCGCGAATAGACATGAATGACGCAGAACTGAACCGTGTTCTTGGTGGCGGACTGGTGCCTGGCAGCATCATTTTGCTTGGTGGCGACCCTGGCATCGGCAAGAGTACACTGACGCTTCAGACCATAATGAGGATGAAAGGGACTAACGTTCTCTACATCAGTGGCGAGGAAAGTGCACACCAACTGCGCATGAGGGCTGACAGAATAGAGGATGCAACCAACGAAGAGGTGATGATACTCTGTGAGACTTCTATCGAGAAGATATTTGAACAGATAAAGAATTGCGCCCCCGACCTCATCATTATCGATTCTATTCAGACCATGGAGACGGAGACTGTAGATTCCGCACCGGGCAGTATCACGCAGATAAGGGAATGTGCTTCTGCGCTATTACGCTTTGCTAAGGCAAGCGGAGTGCCTGTAATTCTGATTGGACACATTAATAAGGAAGGCTCTATTGCTGGACCTAAGATACTTGAGCATATCGTTGACGCCGTTATTCAGTTTGAAGGCGACCGCCAAGGCATCTACCGCATACTGCGAAGTATTAAGAACCGCTTTGGTTCTACATCAGAACTCGGCATATACGAAATGCAACAGAACGGTCTGCGCCCTGTCAGCAATCCGTCTGAACTGCTGCTTAGCGATGACAGGGAGGGAATGAGCGGCATCGCTATCAGCGCGGCAGTGGAGGGAATGAGACCCTTCCTCGTGGAAACTCAGGCTCTTGTATCGTCCGCAGCATACGGAACACCACAGCGTTCTGCTACAGGTTTCGACCAAAGGAGACTGAATATGCTCCTCGCTGTGCTTGAGAAGAGAGTGGGATTCAAACTTATGCAGAAGGACGTCTTCCTCAACATAGCGGGCGGACTGAAGGTAACAGACATGGCAATGGACCTCAGTGTCATCGCTGCCGTTATATCAAGCAACCTCGATATGCCTATTGACGAAGGCTGGTGCGTATGTGGTGAGGTAGGATTAAGTGGCGAGGTGAGACCCGTCAGCCGCATTGAACAGCGAATTCAGGAAGCGGAAAAACTCGGATTCACCGATATCATTATCCCTAAACGTAACATCAACGCCTTAAAAGGTAAACAGTATTCCATCAACCTGCACCCCGCAAGGAAGGTGGAAGAGGCTATACGGGCGTTGTTCGGATAGTTCCTCCAACATAAGAAAACGTTGTTTTGACATACAAAGGCACGTTTATCTGACTCAAATAATAATAAATCAGCATATAAAAACAACCAAAACAATTACATAAACATTTTAAATTTTATGGCAGTTATTACAAAAGAAGCGGCTCTTCAGTATCATGAGAATGGCCGTCCTGGTAAAATTGAGGTAATGCCAACCAAGCCTTACCGCACTCAGACAGACCTTAGTCTTGCATATTCTCCAGGCGTTGCTTTCCCATGTCTTGAGATCCAGGCTAACCCTGATGAAGTTTACAAGTACACTGACAAAGGAAATCTCGTAGCAGTAATATCTAATGGTACCGCAGTACTCGGTCTTGGTGACATCGGTGCGATGTCTGGCAAGCCAGTAATGGAGGGTAAAGGCCTTCTGTTCAAGATTTACGGTGGCGTCGATGTCTTCGATATTGAGGTAGCCGAGAAAGACCCAGAGAAGTTCTGTGAGGCTGTTGAGAAGATTGCTCCGACCTTCGGTGGTATCAATCTTGAGGATATCAAGGCGCCAGAGTGCTTCTATATTGAAGACAGACTGAAGAAGACGCTCGACATTCCTGTAATGCACGACGACCAACACGGTACTGCTATCATCTCTTCTGCTGGTCTTATCAACGCACTTGAGGTTGCTGGCAAGAAGATTGAGGACGTGAAGATTGTTGTAAGCGGCGCAGGTGCCGCTGCCATCATGTGTACTAAGTTGTACATCTCTCTCGGTGCACGCCGCGAAAACATCTTGATGTTGGACTCTAAGGGCGTGATTACTTCAGACCGCGAGAACCTCAGCGAGCAGAAGAAGTTCTTTGCTACAGACCGTCGCGACGTACACACACTTGAAGAGGCTATGCGTGGCGCAGACGTTTTCCTTGGTCTCTCTAAGGGTAACGTGCTTTCACAGGACATGATACGCTCTATGGCGAACAATCCTATTGTGTTCGCTTGCGCAAACCCTGTTCCTGAAATTTCATACGAGGATGCCATGGCGGCTCGTCCTGACGTACTGATGTCAACAGGTCGTTCTGATTATCCTAACCAGATTAACAACGTTATCGGTTTCCCATACATCTTCCGCGGTGCTCTTGACGTTAACGCTAAGGCCATCAACGAGGAAATGAAACTCGCTGCGGTTCATGCTATCGCTGACCTCGCTAAGCAACCTGTACCGGACGTAGTAAACCAGGTTTACAATGTTAACAACCTTACATTCGGTCCTGACTACTTCATTCCGAAACCTGTTGACCCACGTCTTATCACTGAGGTGTCTGCCGCTGTTGCTAAGGCCGCTATCGAGAGCGGTGTGGCACGTAAGCAGATTACAGACTGGGACCAGTACAAGCGCGAACTCCGCCTGCGCATGGGTCAGGAGACAAGCGTTACACAGAATCTTTATGAGACTGCACGCAAGCACCCACAGCGCGTTGTATTCGCTGAGGGACTCCACCCAACTATGATTAAGGCCGCTGTACAGGCTAAGGAGGAAGGTCTCTGCACACCAATACTGCTCGGTAACGACGAGATGATACAGAAGAAGGCACAGGAACTGGAACTGAACCTCGATGGAATTGAGATTGTTAACCTTCGTCATGACCGTGAGCGCGAGCGTCGTGAGCGTTACGCAAAGGTTCTGTCTGACAAGCGTTGCCGTGAGGGTTACACCTTTGAGGAGGCTAACGACAAGATGTTCGAGCGCAACTACTTCGGCATGATGATGGTAGAGACTGGCGATGCTGACGCATTCATCACTGGCGTTTACACCAAGTTCTCTAACACCATCAAGGCTGCAAAGGAGATTGTGGGCATACGTCCACCTTACAACCACTTCGGTACCATGCACATTCTTAACTCAAAGCGTGGCACTTACTACATCGCTGATACCCTCGTAAATCAGGCTCCTGACAAGGATACACTGAAAGACATTGCACGTCTGACAGCAGACACCATCCGTTTCTTCAACGATGAACCTAAGATTGCGATGATAGCACACTCTAACTTCGGTGCCGACAAGAAGGGCGCATCACGCCTGATGGCTGAGGTCGTAAAGGAAATGCAGGACGAGAACCCAGAGTTGAAACTCGATGGTGAGATGACTGTCGATATGGCTCTTGACCACGAGCGCCGTGACTCCAAGTATCCTTTCCTCCGTCTGCACAATGAGGTGGTTAACTCTATGATATTCCCTGACCTCACCGCTGCAAACTCTGCATACAAACTGATTCAGCAGTTCTCACCTGAGACTGAGGTTATTGGTCCTATCCAGATGGGTCTTAACAAGCCTATCCACTTCACTGACTTCGACTCAAGCGTTCGCGACATCGTTAACATCACAGCGGTTGCCGTTATCGACGCTTACGTTGAGAAGTTGAAGAAAAAATAAAACTACGTCCATAAAGCGTAAATAATATGTAACGACAGCCGTATAATGGTCATTTCATTATACGGCTGTTTTTTATTAACACACCAAAAGTCAAGTTAGAACATGGCCAACATGCTAAACTTCTAAACGAAACAGTCCACTATAAACAAATAAAAGGACTATCAACAAAACCACTAAACAACAAAACCACCAAACAACAAAACAACAAAATCACTAAACCACCAAACAACCAAACCACCAAACAACAAAATCACTAAACAACAAAATCACTAAACAACCAAACCACCAAACAACAAAACCACCAAACAACAAAATCACCAAACAACAAAATCACCAAACAACAAAATCACTAAACAACAAAAATATGCTCATTCTCTCTTCTAACTCCCCTCGCCGCAAAGAACTGCTGCAAGGGCTCGGCGTTCCGTTTGATGTCCTCGTAATAAAAGGCATTGACGAGTCATACCCCAATACGCTTCCTGCTACGGAAGTGGCGGAATACATAGCCCAAAAGAAAGCCATTCCATACCGCGACAACCTCATTGGCACCAATAATATCGTCCTTACAGCCGATACCGTAGTGGTGTGTGGCAACGACATCATGGGCAAACCTACTGACGAACAGGATGCCTTCCGCATGCTACGTGAACTTAGTGGCAAGACGCACCAGGTATATACTGGCGTTTGTCTCACAACGACCACCACGCAAAAGCACTTTACCGTCTGCACCGACGTTACATTTAAGGAACTCTCCGACGACGAGATATGGCACTATATCCACACCTATAAACCCATGGACAAGGCGGGAGCATACGGCATTCAGGAATGGATTGGCTACATTGGCATCACGGGGATAAAGGGAAGTTACTATAACGTGATGGGGCTTCCTGTGCAACGCATTTACGAAGAACTCAAGAAACTGGGTACTATGTAACCTATCAAGTAGTCTTACTCATTTATAACGAACCTCAATATTACTAAGACCACTGGACAGAAAAAGTCCGCAAACGGAACCCCGTAGAGTTCTGTTTGCGGACTTAAACGTATCGTTTTGCTTGTCTTTTACTTTGTAATGCGGAACCAATCCACATCTACCCAGCCACGGACTTTCTTGCCGGCAGGCTCTGCGGCACAGAGTCCTATCTTCGCACCAATCCACTTTCCTTGGCGCATTGTAAACGGCTCACCGCACGCTGTGAACTTCTTGCCATCTTTAGAATAAGCGAAGGTTACACGGGCTTCATGTTTGTTCTCGCCTGCCTTCGTCTTTCCACCGATATACTCTACCTTCAAACGCATATAGAGTTGACAATGAATAGAAGGCTGGTAAGGGTTCACGTCCACCTCTGTAGGCTTCAGCGTGGCGAGTGTTGTTATGGTCTCTGGTTTGCCTTTGTCTGCTTGCTTACAGGTTATCTGCTGCAACTCAAACTTATCGCCTACTCTGCGCAACACGATTGATGAGTAATCCATACCCATCACGATAATGCCACCATACTGCTGCTCGTCTTTTGCCGTCATAGTGAGTTTCGCTGTTGCTGTGAAGTTGTCGGCAGGTGTCTTCTGAAGGAGAAGGTTGCCGGCTTCCCAGAGGTTTTTGTAGTCTGCACTCTGGCGATGACAGAACAGACGGAAGAATCCGTTAGGCGTTGGCATTCCGAAAGTTTGGTCGTAGTTAGCATGCCACTGCCACTGCTTTCCTAATGTAGGAGTATTGAATTCATCGCTCTCTACGGGGTTGTTAACTGGGTATGTCTTGCCAACGTTAGGTTTCTTATATTTCAACACTGGCTGACCGCTGTACTTCTCGGTCTTTCCATATACCTTAACGCCTTGCTTCTCGCCCATTACTGGCCAGTTGTCCTTCCATGTTACTGGCTCAAGCCATACCACACGACCGTATGCTTCCTTGTCCTGAAAGTGCATGAACCAGTCTTCGCCCGACTTTAGATGCACCCAACCGCCCTGGTGAGGGCCGTTAACCTCTGTATTGCCTGTTGCAAGAACTGTCTTGCTCTCGTATGGACCGAATGGTGACTTTGAGCGCATAGCAAGTTGATGGCCTACTGGTACGCCTCCTGCTGGACACATTATCCAGTACCATCCATCGCGCTTATAGAACTTTGGTCCCTCAGCGGTGCGGTCATTGCTGCCATTTCCGTCGAATACTATTACAGGATTGCCTATCGCCTTCATGCCGTCTGGCGACATCTCGCGCACTGTCAGTACTGAGTTAAACTGGCAACGTGAGTTTGCCCAACCGTTTACAAGGTAACATTTACCGTCCTCGTCCCACAGAGGAGTGGTGTCTATCATGCCCTTTCCTGGGATGACACACTTTGGTTCGGTCCACTCTCCAGCAGGGTCCTTGGCTGTTACCACGAAGACTCCGAGGTCAGGGTCGCCCCAATATATATAATATGTGGCGTTATGCTCATTGTAACGTATGGAAGGTGCCCACACACCATTACCATGTTGTGGCACGGCATAACGGTCGGCTGGCAACAACTGCTTTATGGCGTGACCTACTATCTCCCAGTTTACGAGGTCCTTGGAATGGAGTATTGGCAGACCTGGGATGCAGTTGAAGGATGATGCCGTAAGGTAAAAGTCTTCACCGCTTGCACCTACGCATACGTCAGGGTCTGAATAGTCGGCATTAATGACTGGGTTGGTGTACGTTCCGTCACCATTGTCTGGACTCCACACCTGCGACTTGTACTGCGCTGACATGGCGAGTGGCATCGCGAGGAGCAATGCTAAAAGGGTTTTCTTCATAAAATATTGTTAGTTAGTTTTACTTTGTATGTCTTGTTTTCAAAGGCTATGTTCATCGTTCCGCGTTGTCCGTTGCGTGATAGTGCAAGGGCTGCATGCCCCATGGTGCGACGCAGATTTATCTCTATGCATGGATTGAGCAGGAATGACTGTGCCTCTTCTCTCTCATCGCCTGCTACTATCATCATGTCTATACCCAACGGTCCGATGTACTCACCATTGATACGGCTCTCAAGCAGTCGGCACACCTCGTTGGTTACGTTATCAAGCAACTCCATGGGGATGTAATGCGACAGCATCTCTCGCTTGTTTTCCTCCGTGTCAAGAAGGTTACCAGTATATGCTCCGTTTACTGTGGAGAAGAGTGACAGTCCTGATGGCGATACGCTGCCATCGGCATTGGCATGAAACTCCACTGCGAAGTCGGCTACTTTCTGGCATTTTCTCTCGGCTATGAGGCTACGCTGCTGGCGCAACACGTTACACATCCATTTGCGTACATTATCCGTCAGTGTATCTTCTGTTATATATCTCACACCTCTTCCGCTGCAACTCCATGGTGCTTTCACCACTATGCTGCCATATTTGTTTAGGCATTGCATGACCTCTTCTTCCGTTTGACACACCTGCGAGTTGCCTGTCGTTCCGTCAAACGCTGTCAACTCCTTCAGTATCTCCACCGCCAAGGCGCGGTTTGACAACGCTCTGATAGCGGTTAGCGACTCTACTGTAGGCAGCACATTGTCTGGAATGCCTGCGCGGCGCAACGCGGTACAAAGGGTTGTGTCCCATCCCCACGGTTTTACCTCAACCTCACCTGTGGACAATACTAAGCGAGGGATGTCTGCCAAGGTTACGAATCGCACTTCTGGACGCTGTGCAAGTTTAAGCTTTCGGTACGAACTCTCCGCAGCGACAATGTTCTCCACCAACACGGCATCACCATCCTCTGCCCACAAGGCGGGGAAGAACGAGAGGTCGGAACGCAACTGTCGTGCCGCATGTGGCGGTGTAAAGTTTGCGAGGTCTGCCGCAAGGGCGTGTTCATGTTCTGGATTAAATATATGAAGTATCATATTTTTTCTTTTGTAACATCAAAACAGACTCAACTGCACTGGTCCGTCTTCCTTTTTCTCATCTTCTGATTCCTCAGTTTTCTCTTCATCTGATGACAACGCCACATTATCCTCCACCGTGGCAATCATGTCGAGGAACGTATCCTCGTCCACAATCTTTACACCGAGTTTCTCAGCCTTCTGCAGTTTGCTGGGTCCCATGTTGTCACCTGCCAAGATGAAACTTGTCTTTCCGCTTATTGACGACATATTCTTGCCGCCATGCTGTTCTATCATTTGTTTGTATTCATCACGACTGTGTTTTGAGAATACTCCACTGATAACAATGCTCTGACCTTCCAGTTCATTGCCCATCTGCAGGTGCTCGCCAATACTCATCTGCAAGCCGTATGAGATAAGGCGGTCAACTATCTCTGCGTTTTTCTCATCACGGAAGTATGACACTACGCTCACGGCTATAACCTCGCCCACACCTTCTACAGCCGTCAACTGTTCCACGGTGGCGGTGCGCAGAGCCTCTATGTTACGGAAATGGCGTGCAAGCAGTTTCGCTGTTGTCTCGCCCACCAGTCGGATGCCGAGGGCAAAGACCACCCGTTCGAACGGCACCTGTTTTGACTGCTCTATGGCGTTGATAATCTTGCGGGCAGATTTTTCTCTTGTTCCCTCGGCATTTATCTGCTGAACGGTGAGGGTATATAGGTCAGCAATGTTGTGTATCAGTCCGTCTTCGTAATAAGCATCTACCGTCTCTGGTCCGAGCGAGTCGATGTTCATAGCCTTACGCGCTATGAAATGCTCTATACGTCCTTTTATCTGTGGTGGACAACCCGCGTCGTTCGGGCAGTATGTCACCGCCTCGCCCTCCATGCGTCGCAGTTCTGCTCCACACTCCGGGCAGTGGGTGATGAACTCTATCGGCTTGGCGTCACGGCTTCTGCGTTCCTGTGCCACGCCTACTATCTTCGGTATTATCTCTCCGCCTTTCTCTACGTACACCCAATCGCCTTCGTGCAGATTGAAGGAGCGTATGAAGTCTTCATTGTTCAGCGTTGCGCGATGTACCTTTGTGCCAGCCAACTGCACTGTCTCCATGTTAGCAACGGGTGTTACGGCACCTGTTCTGCCCACCTGATACGTTACCTCGAGCAGTCGGGTGCATACCCTTTCTGCCTTGAACTTATATGCTATAGCCCAGCGTGGCGACTTTGCCGTGAAGCCGAGATGACGCTGTTGGCGCAGCGAGTTTACCTTGAGCACTATGCCATCTGTCGCTACTGGCAGGTTCTTACGCTCCTTATCCCAATAGTTTATGAAGTCGTATATCTCCTGCAGGGTATGCACTTTCTTCATGCCTTGGCTTATTTTGAAGCCCCACCCTGCTGCCATCTGTAGTGACTCGTAGTGTGCATCCGCCTTCACCTCGTCGCCAAGGAGATAATACAGGTAAGCATCCAGCCCACGTTCTGCCACGACCTTGGAATCCTGGCTTTTTAATGTGCCACTGGCAGCATTGCGCGGATTGGCAAATGGCTGCTCGCCTATCTCCTCGCGCTCCTCATTGAGGCGGTTGAACGACTGCCACGGCATGAGTATCTCGCCCCTTATCTCGAAGTTATCGGGGTAACCAAGGTCGGGTTGCAACACGAGTGGAATGGAACGTATGGTCCTTACGTTCGCGGTCACGTCATCGCCCTGCACTCCGTCGCCTCGCGTCACCGCCTGAACCAGTCTGCCTTGTTCGTAAGTAAGGGAGATAGAGAGTCCGTCATACTTCATCTCGCAGCACACCTCGAACTCTTCTCCCTCTAGTCCACGCTTCACTTGATTATACCATTCTGCCACGTCTGCCTCGTTATATGTATTGGCAAGCGAGAGCATAGGGTAACGGTGGCGCACCTGTTTGAACTCCTTAGTGATGTCGCTGCCCACTCGCATCGTGGGCGAATTGGCATCATACATCTCAGGATGCTTCGCTTCAAGGTCTTGAAGTTCGTGCATCATGAGGTCAAACTCTTGGTCGGACACGATAGGTTGGTTCTGAACATAATAACGATAGTTATGTTCATGCAACTGTTTTCTTAATATATTTATGCGTTCTTGTTCGGTCATTATGTTGCAAAGTTAACCATTTTTTATGAGAAAGGTAATACTTAAAGGTCTATTTTCTTCCCAGATAATGAAAAAAGCATTAACTTTGCACCATCAATAACTCAATTTTACACCTATGCGTATAGACATCATTACGGTTTTACCGGAAATGCTTGAAGGCTTCTTCAACGAATCTATCCTCGCTCGCGCCCAGAAAAAGGGGCTTGCAGAGATTCACCTTCATAATCTTCGTGACTACACTCTCGACAAATGGAAACGTGTTGACGACTACCCCTACGGTGGTTTCGCTGGCATGGTGATGCAGTGCGAGCCTATTGACCGCTGCATCTCCGCACTAAAGGCTGAACGTGACTACGACGAGGTTATCTATACCTCACCAGACGGTGAGAAGTTCGACCAACACATTGCCAACGACCTTTCGCTGAAAGGTAACATCATTATCCTCTGCGGACACTATAAGGGCATCGACCAGCGTGTGCGCGACCACCTTATCACTCGTGAGATTAGCATTGGCGACTTTGTCCTCACAGGCGGAGAACTGGCTGCTGCCGTTATGGCTGACGCCATAGTGCGCATCATACCGGGCGTTATTGGCGATGAGCAGAGTGCTCTCTCTGATTGTTTCCAAGACGACTTGCTCTCTGCTCCTATCTATACCCGCCCTGCAGAATACAAGGGTTGGCGTGTTCCTGACATCCTACTCTCTGGTCATGAGGCAAAGATTAAGGAATGGGAAATGGAGCAAGCACTTGAGAGGACTAAGCGTCTGCGACCTGACTTGCTGAAGTAAGGGAGAGGAGAATAGGAAGTTTTTAACTACGGTTTAGCATGGCGAGAAAGGTACATGAATATGAACTACATAATCCACTATAACTAATATAAAAGGTCCTGATTGCGCTGCAATCAGGACCTTTTATGTTTGTAAAAATAATTTTGAATACTTACACATTAAATTTTAGTTGCTGCACCGAGCAATGCGTCAAGAGACTCGTTGCTTGGTATCTCCTTATAAGAATCAGAACTAATTTCTTTTTCTATCTGGGCTGTAGATTTTGAAACAGCATTATCATCAGAGATATTCAGTTCCTTCAACGTCTTTGAGTCTACACTGGCTGTCAGTAGTTTGCCCTCTTCATCGAATGACTGTCTGTAAAGTTCTAATGCCTTCTTCTGCTTATTAGAATCTTTCTTCAATTTTACCACGTTAATAATATCTGGCACACTCAGTCCTATGCCTGCGGCGAGTCCGTACAACGCGCCATTCTTCTTACCTGACAGAGCACCCATAGCAGCACCCACACCTACCTTTGCCGCTATCGTCAATATTGCACTATTGATCTTCTTTACCTGTGCCTCTGCAGCCGCAGCACTTACAGGGTTTCCGTTTTTGTCTATCAACTGCACGATGTACTTGTCAGTTCCGTCTTCGTTCTTCAAGCGGTTTCCCTGTTCATCAGTTTCATACACTTTCTGGCAGGTATATGCAGGAATATCTGCCACATTGATTTTGTCTTTAATAGTGTCTGCAGCCTCTGTTGATTCTGTCTTCTGCTCAGGCGCATCCGTTACTGCCTTTGCAAGACCCTTCAACGAGAACTGAGCCGATACACTTTGGCTAATGCCGAGAACTGCTACACAAAGCAACAATTTGAAAATAACTGTTTTCATCTTACATTAAGTTTAGTTATTAATACTATAATTTATTCATATTCATGCACTTTTTCTCGCCATGGCAAAACTCAAACGAGGTTAGTTTTGCTCGTTTGACTTAACTAAAAGGTTTTACTTCTTTATATACATCTTCAGTCGGAACTGACGTTTATTGTATTCATGTTTGGCTTGGCTCATCACTTCTTCCATATCACGATACACTACATCTGCCTTTATTTTTACATTTACTGGCGCAAAGAAGAACCCTGTTGGCAGCGTACTGCGCCGCAGTTCCATATCTACCACACCGTTTTCGTCAGTCACTCCTACATGGTGGAACTTGTCACCACTAACACGCTGAGCCTTGCGGAAGGTTTCATTGTCATTGTATTTTGCTGGCATTGATGCCTTATCACCATAGTATGCCCATATATCAACGTCAGCCATTGCACCGCCTTCAGAGGCACTTACCCTGTCAGATACCCATTTCACTACGGTAAACCTTATCAAGAACGGCATGTCTCCCACAGCTTTCTCAAGTGCTTCGATGTTCTTTTTATAATATTCTATTGGGTTATAGCGATACAGTATCTGCATATACTCAATGGCGGCATAATAATATGACGCTACATCGTACTGGCTTACTTTGTCTGATGACTCCTTGCGCTCTTTTATTAATCCCAACACTCCTACAAGACGCTGGAAGTAGTTTATACAAGAATCACAACGCATAATGTGTGAATTAATGGAGGGCACAAGACTTTCTGTTACGTCTTTTGCCTTTAATGCTGAAGCATATACTCTCTTTGCATCGGCATATTTCATTGACTTAAACAGTGCATCGCCCTCATCCATCAACGACATACATTCTGACATCTTCATCGCTACTACAGCATAACGCACCCTTTCCTTTGGCGAGACTTCTAACAACGACAATGACAGGGGCTTGATACCATTGCCCCCAAGCATTATCGTTGTGTGTTCTGCATACCATTGTTCCTTAGCTTCCTGCTGTTGCATAACACTTTCCATCTGTAGATATTCGCCTCTTGCCTCCATATCTGCCATGATCGCAGCAAGCGAATCTAACTGTGCCTTTACAGCCTTTATCTGGTCTATATCAACAATGACAAGTACTGAACGGGCCCCAGCTGTAGTGCTGCTCTCTTTTTTCTCCCACGCCGTATGGATGTCAAGTCCCTCAATGGTCGTTGTTATCTCAACGCATGCCTTGCCATCCTCTGGATAAACGCCACGCCTGCCATTCTCTTGCAATTCTATACGGTCAAGGGTATCTGATACCTCCGTAACTTCATACATAGTACGCGTGTTACGGCGTATGTTCTTTGCAACTACCTGCTCCTGCAACGAACTACCACGCTTACTTATTATATAGGTACGCTCATGGTCCTTCTCTACATCTACGCGGAATTCGTAACAGGTTTTGGTGCCATTCACACTTCTTTGCACCGGCTGGTCATTCACGCCCTTTTTCGATACGGGTTCTATTATCCACTTATCACCTGTAGCAATGAAGGTTATAGCTGCGTAATTACCTATCACCTCACCAGCAGGCACGGTAGATGTCTTACGACATTCTATGCTCTGGGCATTTGCAACAAGTGCCGTTACCATTGCCATTAACGCAAGACAAAACTTCTTCTTCATTCTGTGATATATCTTTTTGGGTTATACGGTCTTTCTTAGATTAAGGGCAGTTCTATAAATTACATTGGTTTATAGAACCACGCTTAACATATTTAGAAGTCCTGCAAGTCGCTTTCAAAGTCGCCAAGCGAGATTATCTCATCCTGGTCTATTTTCTTTCCGTTTACTACATCTGGTTGCCACGTGCGCACCTCTATCTGGGGCGCATCCTCATTCTTGAAGTTCCAGAGTAAGAACACATAGCCATCATCACTATAATTCGTTGATCTATACTTCTGATGCAGACGCACACCATAGAAATTTTCGTTCACGTTTGACTGTGTAACTGTAGAACAACCACCTATGCCTACTTCGTCAAACTCCACCTTTATCCACTTATTCTTGGCGAAACACTTTGCAAGGTTTATAAGATACTGCTTCTTGGTCTGCTTACTGTAAACTACCTTCTGGTTCATTGTCTTAAACTCTCTGTTGGTTTCCGTAACCACTCTACCTGTGATTATGAGCGCCTTGTCAGAGAATATCTTCTGCATGAACGCCATATCGTGCTGGTTATATGCCGTTGCAAGATAGTCACACCATTTTAGGATTTGTGCTTTGCGTTCCACATCATCAACACTATTGCCTTTACATTTATCGAAAGCTTCACCAAGGCGTGACGAGAAAGAGAAGCGGAAGTCTGTTATGTTACCTTGGCGGTCAAACTCTACTACCGCCTCTTGGTATGTGCCCTCTGCCCATGAATCTTCTGCGTCAGGTGCTATTATCAGAGGTATGCTGCGCACCATATAACTCTTGCTAAAGTTCCATAAACGGTCTGTTACCTCATCGTCACAGCAATAGAAATGTGCTACCACCCATAGTTGGTTCAATGTCTTCTGCGCTGTTGCCGACAAACCAAGACCCGCGAGTTGCAGTGGGCGGTCAGCCTCCTTCGCCGCATTTATCTCTGTCAGCAAAGCACTAAGCTTATGTTCTATCTTTGTGACAACGGCACTGTTCTGTATTCCTTTGTCCGCGTTGACCTTAACATTTACGGCAAACATACTTGTAGCATACACCGCAAGCAATGTTAAGGTGAACAATATTTTATGCAATCTGTTCATGTTTTCACTATTATATTATTAGACTATTTTCTGAATTTCACTCCTAACGCTGCGTGCTGAGGATAGTTCTTTAAACTATCAGCGTGACCCGTCACGACGTTCAGTCTCTCATCACCATCAGTCAACAACGCCTTTACCTTTCCCGTAGCGTCATAGAGCACGAAATACCAATCACTCTTCACTGCGATGTCTTTGTATTTGGCATATTCCTTCACCTCCCCACTCTGCTTCATTTGCTTCAGCATGGTGTTCAACTGCGTAATATTCTTCGCCTCTGCTAACTTTGTCGCTGCTTGAGGAAAGTTTTGTGCCGCCAACGCCTTTACTATAGAATCTTCCATAGCACGCTGTGCCAGCTCCGCAGCCTTCTTGGCTTTAGCTTCTTCTTCCGCCTTTTGCTTTGCGGCATACTCTGCTCTTACCCTTGCTTCCGCCTCCGCACTTATGCGTTTCTCTTCCTCTTGCTTCGCTTTCTGTGTAGCCTCCTGCTTTGCCTTTTCCTCGTCAGTCATCTGCTTTATTCGTTCTGACATCACTATCGGGTTCTTTACGGCAAGGATGTCCGACTTCTTTACATACATAAAGACACGATGCATATTAGAACCACGTGGCATTGTTACTGAATTTTGCGATGTCTTTAAATCATTTATCACCACGTCTTGTGCACCATGCATTTTTTTTTCGCTTGCCACGTACTCGTTTACATTTTGATAAAACAGGTCTTCTGCAACCGCCATGGCCTCCTCTTCTGTCTTACATGTAGCCTCAGCAAAAACATATACGTCTGGAGCACGCTTCACCTTGGTTATTAATTGCTTCTCTTGGTCATAAGCGTCCTGCATCTGTGCCATTGCTTCCAAGGTAAAAGAACATGGCAATAACATCAGTATTACAGTTATTATTCTATTCAATAGTTTCATATTCCGTCAGGTTTAGGTATTCCTTTTTTACATTATGCAATGGTATGTAAGGCAAAAGTTTCGCCCTTATCGTTCCCTTCGCATTCTTTATTACATCTGTATGCAACGTTACAGAGAGCATGTGCATAAATCCGCCGTTACTGTTTACGAAGAACAATACGCCTTTTATCTCGTCGTTTCTTACGCTTTTCAGTCCGAAATAAGGTTTACATCCTTCTTCCGTCATACAGAAGTTCATATATTTATGAAGTGGAACAGTCAGTGTATCTATTATGAAATCATAACGATTTATTGCCATTCTCAAATCTATCTTTACCGGTAACTCCTCTACTAACATCATGTTTGCAACCGAGCGTGATATGTTCTCCGTATTAAATACATATCTTCTCCCACTCGGAGCCTTCATTCCTTTTTCGGTAACGTATAGGTCATTCTTTATCAACGGACTTATAACATATGTTCCACACAACGGTAATGTATCCGTTTTTTGCATATTATGCCTTAGGACTCGTTTTTCAAAGTTCTTCTCCAGTTCGTCTATTGAACATCCACTTAGCATCTGCCAGTTCATGTCATACATCATCTGAAGCACCTCTTTGCCATTCTTCTTCCACGTAGAACGGTAACGTGTGTTCGGAAGTTTTTCCTCTTCATAATCCATAAGAGTGTCTAATGACAACGCTGTTACTGGACTGCCCACATTAAACGTCACAAAGTTTTGCATTAACAACCTATCTCGCTCTTCGCCCTTCGCCATATTCACCTCAAGCAAGAATCGTTCTATGAAGTCGTACGTTGGTGACGGGGAGTTTTTACGTATAGCATCAGGAAACAATCTCATACCTATATGCTCCACCTCGCCATAAGGGTTGGTCCTTATTGTCAAAGGATATTGGGGCTTTTGTTTCGCAACCTCTGTCGCAATGTGGGCTAATCGCTTCGTGGCATATTCCTCACTGCGCACTGCGAGAGTACATAACAGCAGTCCTGCCACCGTAACAAGGAGTTTTATTTTTAATGCTTGGCGCATAGTATCACTATTTTTAGATCAGTTTTAGTGACGGTGAAAAGATTAATTGGTATTATTTATACCAGAGTTCAAGATAAGTTTTAGTGCTTATCCCGAACTCTGGTAAGGAGAAAATACGTTTACTCGTGGGTCAATACCTCGCTCGCAGTTCCGTCAGCGTGGTACCAACGTACTGAATTTACTTCACCGTTGTCGTCCCATACGCCCGTTACCTTATCGCCTGGTTCTGCAACCTCACTAGTTCCAGGAATGGTGTGTGAGGTCTTAAACACCATCGTGGTACCATCGAAAGAAGCGAAAGGATATTTCTTCGGACCTTTTTTATTAGGGGGAGTCGTAGTAGTTGTGGTGGTGCCTCCACCTTCTTTCACTTTTTGGGGCTCTTTTGCCTTCGGTTCATTTACCGGTTGCTCCTGCTTCGTGCTATCTACCTTTGTCGTATCAGTTGGCAGCGCGGTAGCATCAGTCTTTCCACTACCCATTCCCAAATATACTCCTCCACAAATGCAGGCTGCAAGCACAACGCCTCCTGCAATCATCAACGGTTTCTTATTACCTTTTCCGCCACCTTTTCCGTTGTTTACATCAGGTTTCACTGGCTGTAATGGTTCACCACATTCCGGGCAGACGAACTCTGCATCGTCGTCTGTTATTATCTGTTCCTTGTTTGCACGTGAGCATACGCCCACATTTCTGCATATTCCGTGTCTTTCCATCTTACAGTATTTTTATTATAATTATGTTTTGTTTTCTTATGTATTCTACTCCCAACTTACATCATCACCGGTGGTGGAGGAGGTGGTGGCGTTCCCGTCATAAATATGCACGCCAACTCTGGCACTGTTCCTGCCGCAGTCCATCCTGCCATACCATTTTTCCACACGTATGTCTGCTTTGTCAACGTTCCCATTGCAACCTGCTGTTGCAGTTGCTGAACGTTGAACGGACCCGTCTGCTGGTTATTTGCATACACATAATACTGTTCCATCGGTGGTGGTGGAGGAGGTGTTACCGTTCCATTTCCTTGCACCACAGATGTCGCATTTACAGTATTTTCCACTGTTGCGGCACTCTCCTTCTGCTTCATTGCTGCAAGTTCTTCATCCGTTGGCTTGTACAGCGATGGCAGGCAACCTATTTCCTTACACTCCTCTACTCCCAATGGCTTAAAGCCGTTATAGTCCTCAAGTTGTGTTTCGAAGCGAGCCACATCGCCCTGCTTTGAAGCCATCAAGCGGTCGTAGTTCTGACGAAGCACATAAACATTCTGCAGATAACGTGGTGTGAGGTTCGTCTCAAGCGTTATTACCACAATCTCGTTGCTATTACCGCCCTTTGATACTTTTATCACGCCCTCTGGTGTCATTGACTTAATGATATCCTCCACTCTTTCAAGGAATGCGGAATCCTTATCATAATCAGGAAGGATGACAAACATCGACGAGCGTACTGAAGGCCCATTATTTACCTCCACCTCTCTGTGCTTGTTGAGTATGGCGGCATGGCGCACCAACCTGTTGAGCTTCTCTTTCAGTCCCTCATCATTTCCGCTGAACTCATCATGCAACTTCTGTATGATGTTTACGCCTATGAGTTTCTCGTAACCAGGAATATAGTCACGACCTACTTCATTCTCAAAGAACACGAATGCCTGTTTCATTCCCTCGTGTTCCATCACGCTGACGATATTACCAGTCTTCAGTTTCTCTGCCACTTCACGGAAGTTACGCTTCTCTGGGTTCAGCATCTTCATGATTGCTGCAGTTATCACAGCAACACGTCCTTCATTGTCTGGCTCATTAGAGACAGCACCAAAAACAATCTGCTTCACCTTCTTAGGGTCGTAACTCTTTATAACGGCTCCCTTACGGCTTTGTGCTTCTTCTGTTTCTATTATGCAACGGCTATTGATGGCTCCTATCATTATCTCCACAGCAGCCTTAAACTGTGATATCGTAGAATCGACATCGCCCTTCGTTACCTGCAAACCGCGAATAAGGTCGTCAATAAGCAGTTTGGCAAAACCATAACTCTCTTTCCAAGTCAAGAGGATATATTTATCCTTTACTGCCTTGGTAAACTTCTGCGACAACTCGGCTTTGTTATTACCACCCATAGCAGCAATAATCTTTCCGCCAAGTCCCATCTCACACCAACTTTCGTTGAGTGCCTGCATCACAGCGTCGCGTTTCTTTATCTCATCATCAGCAGCGGCACCGAGACGTAACAACGCATCCTTTTCTTCTATTAGGTAGTCTGCAATGGTCTGCACTATACCACTTATCTGCATCAACGGACGTTCTCCGCTCTGCCATAACTGCAAGAGGTCTTCGTTTATCTTATTGATTATAAATGATACTATAGCCTCACGACCAAATCGGGTCTTCTTGTCGTAGAATGCCACGGCACCGTTCTGACCTACCTCGGCAATAGGTCGGAAGTCTTTTTCATAGAACCTCTTTGCCTTGTTACGTATGGCAAGGAACTTGTCCTTATGATCAATCTCACCGTTGGCGAGTATCTCCTTCGCGAAATTGTCTATCTTGTTATATTCGTCTGCTATTGGTAGCCAGCCTTCTTTCTTGTGGTCAGGCAATACAGGCTGCGAGAGACAGAGGTGCTCACGTGTAATGAACCACTTTCTCTTCTGTTCTGTCTGCGTAACGAAAGCATAGTCGTCGTTTACCGTTGCCTCCCCTACGTAACCACTCTCGCGAGAAAGATTCTTATAGAGCATCTTTAGAAGTGCCTGATTGGCAAAGGTATATCCTGAGTATTCCTTTATCTCAAGTTCTGGAATAGCGAGACGCTTGATACCGAATCCATTAAACTTATAGCTGTGTGGGCTGTCATAATCGCTGTAGTTCGGGTTTTCTCCCTTTTCTACATTATTAAAGAAGTGGGCAGCACTCTCTGTTCCACCCTCGCCTATCTTCTTATCGCTAAGGGCTACACCTACGGTCTTTTGGTATATAAGTTCCGCTATGTTGTCTGGCATTACTTTGCCTACATCGAAACGTACATCCTCACGGTTGGTGTCTGTTACCAAATAAGCGGAATAGAAAGGTAACTCTAATTCCAAACGCTGCACGTCATAGTCGCGCTCACTAAGATTCCATGGTTTAAACACGCCTAAATCCATTGCCGACAGTTCAGACAATGCCACGTAACCATTTGGCTGATAGTTATTCGTTGACGCCCATGTAGGATTTGGATGTTCCTCTGGAAGCAACAGATAAAGTATTATCTTATTATTCTGAGCGTCAGGGAAGAGATGTCGCAACTGTGCCACTACATCCACGACGCTACCCGAACCTGTTCCGCCTGCCAAACCGGCAATAACATGATAGGTTATCTTGCGACCTTCAGGATTATAACTTAACTCGCGCGCCTTAACGCCCACCATCCTGTTAAACTCTGGTGAACCATTGGCGAACAACAGTCTGCCAAGACGTCTTTTCTGTCCTGCCGCGCCCTCACTTATCCTAGGGTCATTGATTATATTTCTCCAATCGTTACTATCTCCAAGCCATGGCGCAAGATACGGGAACCTGTTTCTGTTCGTTACATAATCCGCCAGATTTGCAGCCGGTATCTTCACTACGCTATCAGCATTAAGCGCAATACTGTTACCCATGACGCTCCACTGCGCTGGATCCTTCATCTTCAGATCCTGCTCACTTGAATCTACATAGAGATAGTCCAGCCACATATTCTTTGGCTTTACTTCTCCATTGAAACGCTCATACATCAGTTTACGGAAAGAGGCCAGTACACGTCCGCCTGTTCCTCCCAGTCCGATAAGCAAATGATTATCCATATTATTAATTTTATTTATGGTTAGTATTATCTTTTTTTCTCTTACATGCCCCAGTCGTTTGTGTCGGCAGAGGATGTGTAATCATCATAAGAAGTATCTGACAGATTCTTGCCTTTGCGTCTTCCCGTACCGGGAATGACACATACCAGCACTCCCGCAGTCACGATAAAGCCCAATATCCACCATACCCTGTGCCATATAAAAGTGGTAAGGTATGAACGCATCGTGTCTGCCATAGCACTTGCTATATCTTCCATCGAATGACCAGCGAAATTACACACTCCTATATATGTTCCTATTAAAGGAAATTCATTGGTTACTTCGTTGAGCAAAGCCTGCGACTCATTGGCATCTATTATGCCATACTTATTCTCTGATATCTGCTGAAGATATATCTCCGCTGAATCTACCTCACCTTTTGCCTGTACTGCTCCTATAAGCATAGAGAACTGTATGATAAGCAAGAATGCCAATACACTGCTGACCGCAATGAATGCCTTACTGCGCACCACGTCCGAATCAAGTGCCTTGAACAATACATAGAACAACACAATAACCACTACAGTGGCTATTATACCATAAAGGATTGATGACATTGCAGTAGATAAAAGACTTAAAATTATCATAACTATTTGTTATTTGGGTTTACTAATTATGATATTACCATAACAGAATTCTTTTCCGTTTTCCTTTTAGCTATCACCTGGTTTTATTTATAGGAGGTTTATAAGGAGGTTTATATCTACTACAAAAGTATAAATTATTTTTAACATTGCACCGCTACCCCCCCCTGTTTTTATATATTATTAACACTATGCTTAGTAATAGCAACTATTCAGCGGTAATTTAAAGGAGATTACGTGCAAAGTATAGATTGGAGATTAGCCTGGAAGGCTGTACTTTTAGTAACCGTGGGCGCAGCCTACGGATTGTGGGGACGTTCCTGTTGGCTGCCTGGAGGGCAGTACGCTACAGATTATGTACTGCCTTCCAGGCAGATATTTCTCTAACTTATCAATATCCGTAGGCTGCGCCCACGGTTACTGAAGGTATTGGCTTCCAGCCAAAGCAACATGTACTAAGGTGCAACGGAGGTATTTCTGCATACACATAAAAAAAAGCATCCCTTGCAAACGAATGCAAAGGATGCCGAACATATAAAAACCTGTTATATAACCTTAATAATAAGATTATTCTCCCTTAACGGCTGCTACACCTGGGAGCACCTTACCCTCGATTGCCTCGAGGAGTGCACCACCACCTGTAGAGATGTAAGATACCTTGTCGGTGAGACCAAACTTGGTGCAGCATGCTACTGAGTCACCACCACCGATGAGTGAGAATGCGCCCTCTGCTGTTGCAGCAGCGATAGCATCACCAATGGCACGTGAACCTGCGCAGAAGTCATCACACTCGAATACGCCTGCAGGACCGTTCCAAAGGATTGTCTTAGCACCCTTGATAGCCTCAGCAAACTTCTTCTGTGCCTCAGGACCTGCATCGAGACCTTCCATACCTGCAGGGATAGCGTCTGATGGATAAACCTCAATCTTAGCACCGTCCTTAACTGTCATTGAACCAAAGTCGAGACCGTCGCAGCAAACTGCGTCTGGTGCCATAACGAGTTCTACACCCTTCTCCTTAGCGAGTTTCTCTACGTTGAGAGCAACATCGAGTTTGTCCATCTCTACGATAGAGTCGCCAATCTCACCACCGTGAGCCTTAGAGAATGTGTATGTCATACCACCACAGAGGATGAGTTTGTCAGCCTTGCCAAGGAGGTTCTCAATGATACCTATCTTAGAAGATACCTTAGAACCACCCATGATAGCAACGAATGGACGCTTGATGTTACCAAGTACAGCGTCAACGGCTGCTACCTCTTTCTCCATGAGGAGACCGAGCATGCGGTTGTCTGCATCGAAGTAATCAGCGATTACGGCTGTAGAAGCGTGCTTGCGGTGTGCAGTACCGAAGGCGTCCATTACCCAGCAGTCAGCGTAAGAAGCGAGCTTCTTAGCAAACTCTTTCTGTGAAGCCTTCATTGCCTTCTTTGCCTCGTCGTACTCTGGAGTACCCTTCTCAACGCCTACTGGCTTGCCTTCCTCTTCAGGATAGTAGCGGAGGTTCTCAAGGAGGAGCACCTCGCCTGGCTTGAGGGCTGCTGCCTCTGCGTCTGCTTTCTGACAGTCAGGAACGAACTTTACTGGTGTGCCGAGTGCTGCAGAAACAGCATCTACGATCTGACCAAGTGAGAGTTCTGGCTTTACCTTACCCTTTGGCTTACCCATATGTGACATGATAATGAGTGAACCACCCTTCTCAAGAATGAGCTTAAGGGTTGGGAGAGCACCCTTGATACGAGTGTCGTCAGTAATCTTGCCGTCCTTAAGAGGTACGTTGAAATCTACGCGTACGATGGCTTTTTTGCCAGCGAAGTTGTAATCGTTGATCTTCATTGTTGTATTGTTTTTGTTATTTAGAAATTGTACAACCGTTATGGTGCTGCTTCCTTGCAGCCCATGTGCAAAGGTACAAAGTTTTTCGGAATTACATAAAATATTATTGCATATTTTTTATTTTGCAAACGTTTTTCCGTCTTTATGTAAAGTGGAGTTTGCATTTTTCCTACCAAATAGTTGGCAGGACTGTGCTTTTTTTGTAATTTTGCATTTGGTTGGTGGTTTGGGAGATTGGTCGTTTAGTCGTTTGGTCGTTTGGTGGTTTGGGAGATTGGTCGTTTAGTCGTTTAGTCGTTTGGTCGTTTAGTTAATTGCTAACAACCAAACCACCAAACCACCAAACGACTAAACGACTAAACGACCAATCTCCCAAACCACCAAACAACCAAACCACTAAACCACTAAACGACTAAACAACAAATGATAAACTACGATTTAAGTAAAATAACTACCATTATCTTCGATGTTGACGGTGTTTTATCTACAAGCACCATACCGATGAGTGCTGAGGGTAACCCTATGCGTAGCGTTAACATTAAGGATGGCTATGCCATTCAGTTGGCTGTTAAACAGGGACTGAGACTTGCTATCATCACTGGTGGCAAGGATGACGCCATTATGGGGCGTTACTCTAAACTCGGCATGAATGACATCTTCATGGCATGTGGTGTTAAGATAGAGGTACTACGCAAATATATGGCGGAGCATAACCTGACAAAGGAGGAGATTATATACGTTGGTGACGACATTCCTGACTACGAGGTAATGCACGAGGTGGGGTGCCCGTGTTGTCCGAAGGACGCTTGTTCTGACATAAGGGACATCTCTACATACATCAGTCCATACAACGGTGGCATGGGATGCGCTCGCGACATTCTGGAACAGGTAATGCGTGCTCAGGGACTGTGGCTGAAGAACGAGAAAGCCTTTGGATGGTGAGTTGGGGGATTGTGGTTTGGTGAGTTAGTGGTTTGGTTAATTGCAAGAATAGACTAAGGACAAACAACCAAACAACTTAATTATAAATTAAAAATTAAAAATT
>DAIUFT010000009.1:0-66754 GCA_036844425.1 Prevotella sp.
CTGTATCACATTTCAAGCCCGAAGTTCATAATTTCGGTATTACCTGTATCACTGTTCAAGTCCGAAGTTCATAATTTCGGTATTACCCGTATCACTGTCTAAGTTCGAAGTTGGAAACTTCGACTCCATATTCCATCTGCTTGAAATAATTTGCGGTGTAATTTTTGCTGCAAGTCTATGGAGCCGAAGTTTCCAACTTCGGTATTACCTGTATCACATTTCAAGCCCGAAGTTCATAATTTCGGTATTACATATATAACATTTCAAGCCCGAACATGAAAACTTCAGGCTTGAAATGATAAGCGTTCAGAATGATTCGGTAACTTTGTATTACTCCTAACGGAATAATGTTAAAAAATAGAGATAATCACGATACTTTCAACTTCTCTGCAACAACTTTGGTGAAAGTAGCGAGTTTGAGCGGTTTCGGTAAGAAACCATCAAAGGGATGCTTCATGATTTTGGCTTCCTCCTCTACCTGCGTATAGGCTGTTACAGCGATAATGGGTAACGAAGGATACTTCGCTTTTAATATATCACACGCCTCACAACCGTTCATAACGGGCATCATGATGTCCATGAGCACTATATCAGGGCATTCTCTCTCTACCATTTCTATAGCCTCACGACCGTTCTTGGCACGCTCTACACGGTAATGATTTTTCAGAACCAACTGCTCCAAGAGGTAGTTATGGTCTACATCCTCTGCTATAAGGACATACTTCTTACGTGGATGCTCGGATACATCATTGCTTTCTTCCTGCTTTTCCATCGCCTCCTCAATGACTTCCTCGTCCTTATTATTATCTTTTAAAACGACGAAAGATAGTTTTTCTACAAGTGTACGGGCCTGAAAACACTCATGACTGATGGTAGCATATAGTTGTTTTGCTTCCTCATCGTCATGCGTTTGGGATAGTTTCATTGCAGTTTGTTGTATCTTCTCTAAATGCTGCAGTGTCTGTGTCTTAATCTTGTTAATCATAAACTACAAGAATTAACTTACTTTTAACCTCGTATATCTACGTCACAAAAGTACACAATTTCCATAAAAACACGAATAACAGATAATAAAAACGTAAAAAGAAACAGTGATTTATTAATCTAAATCAATAATTCTTTACGCTGCTTTTCGTAAATTCATTCCTCCAAGCACAAGGAAAAGCGCCAGACCTGTAACCAGTCCCGCAAGGGCATCAATGGCATAATGCGCCATAATGTACACCGTAGAGAGGCACAGGAAGATAAACGGCACTGAGAGGAAGAGGAGATATTTCCACATCCTCATGCGTCCTACTATCAGCATAACGAGTGTCGCTATCGCAACATGGCTTGAAGGAAAAGCGGCTGTCGGACGTTCTCCTGCGCCGTGTGCCATCATACAGAGGTTATAAAACAGTCCACCGTCCCATCCTGGAGCCTTTAAGCACTCTGTAGAATGGGCAAAATACATGCCTACATCGGGAAAATTCGCTTTCTCTATGTTTTCTACTCCTGCCGCAAGAAAATAATATTGCGGACCTGTTACTGGGAGGAAAATATAGATAACGTAACAGATAAAGAACCCTGCGAAGACAAGATAGGATACGCGTTCCATCTGACGATAGTCTCGAAAGAAGATATAAATTATCGTGACGACAAAGAAAAGATAATAGGACACGTAGCCCATATACATCAGTTCTGACACCACGGCACTGCTGAAGATACGCGAGAACCACAGCGAGGGCTGCATACCGAAGAGGTCTTGCTCATAACTGGCAAAGAAATGATCAAGACACCCAAACTGGTGGTTTATCTCATACGTATCTGGATACCACGCACTGAGCATGAGCAAGAGATAACCGATGCGACACAGTACGATGAAACGGCAAGGCCATAACTTATATACTACCCACAGGGCTACGGTACCGCTAACCATAGTAACGCGCTGCCATAGCAGCGACTGAGGATTGTCAAGACTGGTCCAAGTGAAGAGTATCACTATCGCTGTAACGGCTGCGTAAGCAAACTGTGCCAGTTCTGGAGCCATATAGCCAAAGCGTCCGAGCGAGAAAGGACTGTCATCTGTATTCTTTCGTTTTGAAGTCCTTTCGGGCATAAAGTATCTCTGTATTATTCCTTGCTTCATCTTTCTTCTATTTTCCGCCATTTTATCGACTTCCGTCTTATATTTCCTGCTCTATTTCAGCATTTCCTTTACGCCCGCGGCAAGTGACCACTCTGGCGAATAGCCGAAGTCACGCTTTGCGGGGGTTATGTCGCAACGCCAGTTACGCTGCTTTAGTATGTTGTAATGGTCGTTGTTGAGTGTTGACAGTTTGCCGGTAACGTGCATCCACACGTCGCTTACTGCGCATACGAGTCTGAGGAACCACAATGGGAAGGTAAGTCGCAACACGTGTTTCTTGCCTAATTCTGCAATAATGAGGTCGCTAAAGTCCGTCGATGTATAGACCTCTCCATCGCTAAGGAAGTATGCTTTTCCTATGGTTTTCTGCGATTTCATCGACTTAAACACCGCCTGTACCACGTCTTTCACAAATACGAAGGTTATCTCTTGACGCTGATAGCCAACGGCGGTATCCATTCCTTTGCGTATGCTGTCTGCCATCATCATGTAATCCTTTTCTCGCGGACCGTACACACCTGTAGGACGGAGGATGGTAAACGGCACCTTTGCATTCTCGCGAAGCCATTTCTCTGCTTCTATCTTACTCTTTCCGTAGGCGGTATTGGGCTGAGGTGTATCCTCCTCGCATATCTCGCGGTATGGCAATTGCTCACAAATAGGGCCAAAAACGCTTAGGCTACTCATAAAAACAAGCCTTTTCATCGAGGGTGACGTTGCCTCAAGTGCTTTCACAAGATTTATAGTCCCCTCGGTATTTACCTTAAAGAACGTTTCCTTGTTAAGTGCTTTGGTGGCTCCGGCAGCATGGACCACATAGTCAAACTGATGTGATTTCAGTGCCCCAAGAAGTTGTTCTTCGTCCGAGAGGTTCAACTCTATGGTATGAATGCGGTCGTCACGCAAATATCTCAGGCTACTCGTGCCACGCACCGCAGCCCATACCTCCATACCCTGAGCAAGTGCCTCCTCAACAATGAAGGAGCCAATGAAACCTGAAGCCCCCGTAATAAGAATCCTTTCTTGTGCCATCTATGCTATAATATTTTAGTTTTCAGAATGCAAAGGTAATCAAAAAGTGGGTAATACACAAATCAACCTCACATAATTCACCTTTTTATTTGGCACATAAAACATTTTTCAGTAACTTTGCAAACCGTAATAAATTAGACCAAATGGCAGAAGATTTCGACATACATAAAGAGCACAGCAGTTCAGCGGAGAAAGAGTTTGAGAAGGCTCTACGCCCATTACAGTTCGGAGATTTCAGCGGACAACAGAAGGTGGTAGAGAACCTTAAGGTCTTCGTGGATGCCGCTAAATACCGCGGCGAACCGCTTGACCACACCCTTCTGCACGGCCCTCCGGGACTGGGAAAGACTACTCTATCCAACATCATAGCCAACGAACTGGGCGTAGGTTTCAAGATTACGTCAGGGCCTGTGCTTGACAAGCCAGGAGACCTTGCAGGATTGCTTACATCGCTGGAACCAAGAGACGTGCTGTTCATCGACGAGATTCATCGCCTGTCGCCTGTAGTAGAGGAGTACCTGTACTCTGCCATGGAGGATTATCGCATAGACATCATGATAGACAAAGGTCCATCGGCACGTAGCATACAGATAGACCTTAACCCCTTTACCCTTGTAGGAGCGACGACGCGCTCGGGTCTGCTCACGGCACCACTGCGAGCACGATTCGGTATCAACATGCACCTGGAGTATTATGACCCTAAGACTCTGGCGAAAATCATCAAACGCTCTGCTAATCTGCTCAACGTACCTATAAGCGAAGATGCTTGTGGTGAGATTGCAAGACGCTCACGCGGTACGCCACGTATCGCCAACGGACTGCTAAGGCGTGTGCGCGACTTTGCGCAAGTTAAGGGAAATGGCAGCATCGACATGGCTATAGCGAAGGTATCGCTCGAGGCACTGAACATCGATGAATACGGACTGGACGAGATTGACAACAAGATTCTGCTGACAATAATCGACAAATTCCAGGGAGGACCGGTAGGCGTTGGCACTATCGCTACTGCTATAGGCGAGGACGCAGGCACTGTGGAGGACGTTTATGAACCATACCTCATCATGGAAGGCTTCATTAAGCGCACTCAACGCGGCAGAATGGCTACGGAAATGGCTTACGCCCACCTCGGCAGAGACCCGCACCGCACTGGAAGCAACATCCTTTCGCCAACATTCTTCGACTAAATGCATTCCCACCATCGATTAGGTATCCATCTTCTTTGATTAGAAAAAAAACGGAAAATGAAAACAGCAATATTCACTGGGGTCTTCAACCCTTTCACTATTGGTCACGCTGACATCGTAAACCGCGCGTTGAAGGTCTTTGACCGTGTAGTGGTCGGATTAGGTTATAACCCAAGTAAGGGCGATGTTGCTGACGTACAGAAGCGTATTGACCAGATAGAGGCGGTGTACAAGGACGAGCCACGTGTGGTGGTAGAGGCTTTCTCGGACATGGCGGCAGACCTTGCAAAACGATATAACGCCATAGCGGTGGTGAAAGGTATACGCTCCGTGAAAGACTTTGAATACGAACGCGACCAAGCGGAATACAACAGTCTGCTGGGAGACGGACTGGAAACGGTGGTATTCTTTGCCCGACCAGAACTGGCGGCACTGTCATCTACAGCAGTACGCACACTGCAATACTTCGGGAAGGACGTCACGAAGTTTCTGCCATAAGGCGTGTCCACAACATTTAAGGCGTGTCCACAACATTAAAGAATATAAAAAGATAGAGAATATGATAACTTACAGTTCAGAAAATGTCAAAATGCCGAAGATTCGCAAACGTGATACATCGGCATGGATAAAGAGAGTGGCTGCCGACTACGGAAGGAAGGTAGGAGACATAGGCTACCTCTTCTGTGATGACGAGAAAATACTGGAAGTAAACAGGGAATACCTGCAACACGATTACTACACGGACATCATAACATTTGATTATGATGAGGATGACATCATCAGCGGCGACCTCGTCATCTCGCTCGATACCGTGCGGTCAAATGCCGAACTCTTCAACAAAACCTATGAAGAGGAACTATACCGCGTCATTATACACGGAATACTACACCTCTGCGGTATCAACGACAAAGGACCGGGAGAACGAGAGATAATGGAAGCGGCTGAGGACAAAGCACTAAAGATGAGAGTGCAATAACGATAACCCCACAACAACAAAAATATTTAAAAAGTACTGCTTTTTGTTGCAAGTTTCAACAAAAAGCAGTACTTTTGTTGTCAAAATGTAAACTATCTAAACAAGATAACCAATAAAAATGGAAAAAGTTGACAAACTCGACAGGAAGATAATGTCTATCCTGTCAACTAACGCACGCATGGCATTCAAGGACGTTGCTGACGAATGTGGCGTATCAAGAGCAGCCGTTCATCAGCGCGTAGAACGCCTGAAGGCTGAAGGCGTAATAACGGGTAGCGGATTTCAGGTGGACCCAAGAGCAGTAGGATACCGCACCTGCACCTACGTCGGCATCAGACTGGAGCGTGGCTCTATGTATAAGGATGTGGTAAAGAAACTGGTTCAGATTCCTGAAATCGTAGAATGCCACTTCACTACTGGACCTTACACCATGCTGGTAAAACTGTATGTGCGCGACAATGAGCAACTTATGGAACTGCTTAACGGCACACTGCAATCTATTGACGGTGTCGTTTCGACCGAAACTCTTATCTCTCTCGATACAAGCATAATGAGAGATGTGCCTATTCATATAGAAGACCAAGAATGAACTGTTTCTCTTTAGACAGACTTACAGAAAATCTTTATTCACAATTGCCGCGAAAAGATAAGAAGCCCGTTATCGGAATTACGGGCAATCATAGCGACATTGACGTGAACCTACGTGACGCTTACCACAAGCAAGTGGTGGCGGCAGGGGGCGTGCCTGTTATCATTCCACCAATAGACGATGCTGAAGTGATAGCCGACACGCTCGACCGTATTGACGGTATCATTCTCTCGGGAGGCGGAGACTATAACCCTCTATGGTGCGGAGAGGAACCTTCACCGCGTCTTCACAACATTAACGCTACGAGAGACCGCGCTGAACTGTTGCTGACTCGCTTGGCTTTCAACCGACAGATTCCTATGCTCGGAATATGCCGAGGCATGCAAACCCTTGCTATGGCACTCAACGGACACGTGGCACAGGACCTGAATGAGATTGAAGGCTATAGCGAACGACAGCCTGTTAAGCATTCGCAAGACGCCGAAAGACCAGAGCCTACACACAGCGTAGGCATAGAAAAGGACTCTATCCTGTATAATTTATATAAGGAATACCGCGATGACGCTGGGACACTAACACTCTTTGTCAACTCTTTCCACCATCAAGTAGTAGACAACCCCGGCAAGCACTTCCGCACTGTAGCAACAAGTAGCGACGGTTTGATAGAGGCTATGGAGAGCAGCGAACGCAAAGCCGTAATGGGAGTGCAATGGCATCCAGAATGGATGGGGGCTGACGGACTGCCTATTTTCAAATGGTTAGTGGAGGAAGCAAGCATCTTCAGCAAGGCAAAGGAGTTGCATTCACGCTTCACCATTATCGACACGCACTGCGACACGCCTATGTTCTTCCACCAAGGGGTGGACTTTACGAAACGCGACCCACGCATATTGGTTGACCTTCACAAGATGACGGAGGGACGACAGGACGCTACATTCATGGTTTGTTACCTGCCACAACCACCAGGAAGCCTTGACGGCAAAGCAACGGAAGGGGGCAAATGCTTCCGAGATATGCTGGACTTTAACATCGACTCGCCCAAGGATTATGCTGACTTCATATTCGATGAAATCGGGAAAATTATCAAGAAAGCACCAGAACACGTTGCTTTCGCACGCTGTTCGGACGACATTCGCCGCAACAAAGCCCTGGGCAAGAAGAGCATTGTGCTCGGTATTGAGAACGGACTGGCATTGGAGCACGACCTCTCTAACATTGAACACTTCGCTAAAAGGGGCGTGGCATACATCACTTTGTGTCACAACGGCGACAACCTCATATGCGATTCCGCCCGTACCGTGCATACCCATGGGGGCGTTTCCGCCTTCGGAGCACAGGTAATAGCGGAGATGAACCGCATGGGCATCATGGTAGATCTTAGCCATGCAGGCGAGGATACATTCTATGATGCACTGGAGATAAGCAAGACTCCTATAGTCTGCTCACACTCTAACTGCCGCGCCCTGTGCGACCATCCTCGCAATCTTACCGACGACCAACTGCGTGCATTGGCAAAGAAAGGCGGCGTAGCACACACTACGTTCTATCATGGCTTCTTGAAACCTACAGGAACGGTACTCAGCACATCCGCAAACGCCCTGACGGAGACGGATATTCTCGATGGAATCGCACATTTAGAGCACGCCATAAGCATAATGGGCATTGACCATGTAGGCATAGGAACGGACTTCGATGGTGACGGAGGTGTGGCTGGTATGGCGGATGCCTCGGAGATTATAAACTTCACCAGACACCTGTTGAAGAAGCGTTTCTCGGATGAAGACATCGAGAAAATATGGGGAAAGAACTGGCTGCGCGTCATGGACAGCGTACAGGCGTACGGCAAAAAGAAATTATAAAAAACATAACTTGACATGATGAAGAAATTCATACATCTTCTTTCATTATCACTTATTGCCATTGTACTGACAGCATGCAAGAGTAATAAGAACTCGGCAGAAACGACTTCTACTGGCGAAAACAACGCCACAGAACTCCTTGGACCTACTTTTAACGAGGACTCTGCCATGCACTTCTGCGCCAAGCAATGCACCTACGGACCACGAACCATGAACAGTAATGCTCATGACGAGTGCGAAGAGTGGATTATACGACAGTTTGAAGCATATGGCTGCAACGTGATTACACAGAAGACGAAACTGGAAGGCTGGGACGGCAAGATGCTCCGCTCTACCAATATCATTGCCCGCACTAACCCTAACGCCAAGGAACGCATACTGATATGTGCCCACTGGGACAGCAGACCATGGGCTGACAACGACCCCGACAAGAACAATTGGCAGTCGCCAGTGATGGCTGCTAACGATGGAGCGTCGGGAGTTGCGGTGATGCTGGAACTGGCTCGCTGCATAAACGAGGCTTCAAAAAATAACGATTCCACCGATAACGGACAGAAAAAACTGGACTTTGGCATAGACTTCGTATGCTTCGATGCAGAGGATTATGGTGCACCGGAGTGGTCAGACAAGAAGAATTCGGAAGATACATGGGCATTAGGAGCACAGTTCTTTGCGCAAAACCTGCCGGCAAGTACGCTGAACGCTAACGAGACTGTTAAGTATTCATTCGGCATTCTGCTCGACATGGTGGGCGGACAAGGCGCACAGTTCTATTACGAAGGAGTATCAAAGCAATACGCTAAGGACACTATGGAGAAGGTATGGCAGGCTGCCGCAGACGCTGGCTACTCGTCTTACTTCGTCTGTCAAGACGGTTTCAGCGTGACGGACGACCATAAACCACTTAATGAGGCTGGCATACCGACTATTGACATCATCAATTATTATCCAAACTGCGAACAGAGTAGTTTCGGACCTACATGGCATACTATTAGCGATACGATAGAAAACATCGACATTACTACACTCAAAGCCGTAGGACAGACACTCGTTCAGTTCCTCTACGGACTGTAAAAACCTCCACGACCATCAACCCATTACTCCACGACCAGCAATCATACCCCGACAACCATCAACCCTACCACATCCATAATAACACTTGCGCTCCTTGCTACTGGCAAGTTATCGCTCGCCAACGCCCTGCAACTATACAGAGCGACAGGCTCCGCACGGGCTGCACTGGACAACAGAAAGAACCTGCGTGACATACTGCCCAACGCCTCATCGTCACTCGTAGCGTTCATGGGGAGCGACATATCGTTCTACGTTGAGAAGGCTAAACAGCAAGAGGAATGGTGCATTGAGCACGGAGTAAGGATTATTACCATAGACGATGAAGACTATCCAAGCCGACTAAGGTCATGCCCCGATGCACCATTGGTGCTATATGTGCGTGGCAACTGCAACATGAACCCCGCTCACGTCATCAACATCGTAGGCACACGCATGTGCACCGCATACGGCAAGGACTTCATCACGAACTTCATAAAGGACATCAACGAGAAGTGTACGGACATCACGATAGTCAGCGGACTGGCTTACGGTGTGGACATATGCGCCCACCGAGCAGCAATGGCAAACCACATGAGCACCGTGGGAGTGGTGGCACACGGCCACGACATGCTGTACCCGCAACTGCACCGCAACGATGCCAAGAACATGACGGAGAAGAATGGTGCCGTCATAACAGAGTACGCCTGCGGTACACGACCCGAAGCACGCAACTTCCTGCAACGCAACAGGATTATCGCTGGGATGAGTGATGCTACTATTGTCGTGGAAAGCGCAGCACACGGTGGAGGACTTGTTACGGCACGACTGGCACAAGACTATAATCGTGAGGTCTTTGCTGTGCCAGGACCTGTTAACGCTGAATACAGTAAAGGGTGCAACGCCCTTATTCGCGATAACAAAGCGACTCTCCTAACATGTGCTGACGACATAATGAAAGCAATGGGATGGCAAGAGGAGAAGGAGATTATCAAGGCACGGAAACAGGGCATAGAACGCTCGCTCTTCCCCACCCTTACGCCTGATGAGGAAACTATAGTAAAGGCTTTAGAGAAACACGGCGACTGCCAATCCAATGCTATTGCTATGCACACGGGACTATCCATCGGCACAATAGCATCACTAATGTTCTCCATGGAAATGAAAGGTATCGTGACATCGCTACCAGGCAATACCTTCCATCTTATAAAGTAGAGTAAGAAAACTACCTGGCAACACTTTCCATCTTATAAAGTAGGGTTAGAAACACGACTTACCGACTAAACTGTTACAAAACGTCAGTTTTACAAAACCAAAAGATAAAAAATAGCATAACATTAAAACTTTATCATAGAAAAATTTGCATAATTCAAGAAAAAAGCGTACCTTTGCAGCGCAATTAAAAAAAATTGTGTCGGGCTTTTAGCTCAGTTGGTTAGAGCAACAGACTCATAATCTGGAGGTCCTAGGTTCAAGCCCTAGATGGCCCACTCCATAAGCAGTTACGATTTTTATCGTGACTGCTTTTTTATTTGTCCAACTCCATCCTTTTAGAATGGATTACGCGCATCGCTGGGACGATGAATATAAAAGATTTTTGTATAAATTACTTCTCACAGTAGTAACAGAGTGGTATCGTAATCGCATAGCGTTTAGAATGCAAAAAAGAAATGTTTAGAATGCAAAAAAGAAATGTTTAGAACGCAAAGACGCCCTGACTGCAATGCAATCAGGGCGTCTTTACTTATTTTACCCAAATAACTATGTTTGCTACGTTGCGTAACTTAGCGTTTCATGTACTTTTATCCTTTATCCCTCTATGGTCTGTATGGTGCCGTCTTCGTTGTAATGCAGTTCGCAAACCTTTAGTGAGCGGAGGCTGTTAACACCACCAGAGGGGGCTGAATCATGATGGAAAAGATACCATTTCCCCTTAAACTCTACTATGCTGTGGTGCGTTGTCCAACCGGCTTTCACAGGAGTCAGGATGACACCTTGGTATGTAAATGGTCCGTAAGGATTGTCACCGATAGCGTAACATATCATGTGGGTATCGCCAGTAGAGTAAGAGAAGTAATACTTACCGTTGTACTTATGGCACCATGACGCCTCAAAGAAACGGTGTGGGTCGTCTGCCTTCAGCGGTTTTCCGTCCTTGTCGAGGATGATTACTGGCTTTGGCTCCTCTGCAAAGTGCAGCATGTCTGGTGCAAGGCGCGCTACTCTTGATGGTAATGCATCGCACTCCGATTTCTTTGCAGGAATGATTGGATCGGTATCTCCAGGAGGTGGCGCAGCGATGCCAGACTCGTTAAAGCAGAGTTTGTTGTCCTTATACCACTGTAACTGTCCGCCCCAGATGCCTCCGAAGTAGAAGTATATCTCTCCATCTTCGTCTTTCAAAGTGGCATAGTCAATGGAATATGAGCCGTGCATAGGGTCATTGAGTGGCACGAAAGGCCCTTCTGGACGGTCTGCGACAGCTACTCCCGTGCGGAAGATGTCGTTCTTGTCCTTGGCTGGGAAGTACATGTAATACTTTCCGTCTTTTTCCTGTACGTCATTGTCCCACAGTTGGTGGCTCGCCCATGGTATATCCTCTACTTTCAGTACGCAACCGTGATCTACAAGTTGCTTCTCACCACGACAAACCGCTTCAAGGTCGTCGGTTGAAAAGACGTGATAGTCCTTCATTTCATACTCCGCACCGCTGTCATCGTCACCTACTCCAGCGTCCCAGTCATGCGACGGGTAGATATAAAGCCTGCCGTTCCATACGTGAACTGACGGATCTGCCATATAATCTGATGGCCAAAGATATGCTTTTCCTTCCATAGTATCGTGTGTTTTTATTTCTTTTGTACCAGTTCTATTAACTTTTTAATCGTTGGTTTAGGCTGACTGTTGCGGTCAAACAGCGTCGGATAGTCTGTTCTTCCGTTAATAGGCCAGTTGTTTCGCCATGTGTTAGCGTCGTTAAAGCACCAGAAGCCTACACGTAGCACGTTCTCCTTACGCTCAATGAGCATCTTATAGAACGCCACCCAGAAGTCATCTACCTTCTTCTGTACACTGACAGGTAGTCCCTTCTTGTATGGATCCATCTTCTCACTATACTTGAAATTCGCGCCAACATTGGCTCCTGAGAATCCGAATGGGTTAGGCAATACCGACAGGTCGAGTTCCGTAAACTGTGATGGCAAGCCTAATTCGCTCTTTATGAGGTCAATGGTCTTTGCATACTGGCTAACGTAATCCTCTGGTCCAAGAATCATGTGTCCCTGCAATCCGATAGCGGTAACGTGCAGACCTTTCGCCATCAGCGGCTTGAAGAAGTTTATTACACCACGCACTTTCGATGCCTTGTTCATCGAGAAGTCATTATAATACAGTTCCATTGAGGGATCAGCCTCATACGCATACTGAAAGGCGAGCGGTATGAAGTCCTCACCTAATATTTCGTAGAACTTGCTTTTGCGCAGGCTTCCATCGTCTTCAAACGCTTCATTCACCACGTCCCAGGCCTTTACCCTGCCCTTAAAGTGGTTCACCACGGTGTAGATGTGCTCCTTCATACGCTTCTTTAGCACCTCTGGAGTTACCTGTTTGCCCTCTGAATCGAGAAAGAACCAAGCCGGACATTGTGAGTGCCATATCAGACAGTGGCCCACTACGTTCACTCCGCTCGCCAAAGCCTTATCTACAAACTTATCAGCATCTGTGAAATCATAAATGCCTTCCTTCGGGTGTACGGACTCCATCTTCATAGAGTTCTCGGCAACAAGCCAGTTGAAATTCTCTACTATCAGTGGGAAATGAGCAGTTTGGTCAACTCCAGTAAACCCTGTCACTCCATTTTCGCCTGGCTTCTGCGAGTTAGACGTTATCTCCCACTGATTTACACTCACGCCAGTACGCCAGTAATCCTTATATACCTCACCAAGCCCCTGAGCGTTGCACGACAGGAAAACAGCCTGCATGGCTAATAAGGCAAATGATATTTTCTTCATGTTCATATTGTTATTGTATGTTTATTCAGTCCTTTTTATTCAGCATTTTGGTGTCTTGCCTCAATCTCTTTGTTTATCTCGTCAATGCGTTCGTCTGTCAATTCATACCTTGAGATGATGACCATGGCGAGCAATAGCAGTGCGGCAGGTATCACACATACAAGCCACAGGATGCCTTCCTGCGCCAAAGGTGTCTGTTCTACCACCTGCTTGTTGTAGCAAACGTATGCCAATACCGCTGGTGCAACAACACTTCCGAGTGTCATACCTGCCTTGAAGAAGAGCCCTGTCAATGCATTCACAATGCCAGCGATACGCTTTCCGCTTGTGTACTCACCGTAAGAGATTACCTCTGGCACGAGTGCCCACATGTATCCTGTAGCAACAATGACGCCAGTTGACTTTATGAACTGCGCAATATAGATGAGAGTCATATTCGGATGCTCCATCTTTGCTATCACATACAGTGCCGCCATACCCAGAATCGCTATGCCAAGGAAAGCGAAGAACATGTTTTTCTTGCCTATTGCCTTCTTGATTGCAGGCACAAGGGGCATGAATATGAACGCTGGCGCTGAGCCTAAGCCCATGAATAGCGATAGTTGCTCTGGCGTACCATGCAGATTGCTGTTCACAAAGTATGCTCCCGCAGCATTGCCTATTGACATCATGGCAAACGCTGTGATAAAGAACAGGGCGATAACACGCAGCGGTCGGTTGCGAACAAACTCTGTTACAAGGTCAGACACCTTCACATCCTCGCTCTCTTTGGCGTCCATCACCACACGCTCCTTACACTGTGAGAAGCAGAAGAACAGCAACAGCAAACCAACCACACCGTAAATAGCCATCGTTATGAACCAAGCCTTTGGGTCTTTTGGCAGTCCTTCCGTACCACTATCAGCGAAATGTGCTATGAGTAGAGGCAAACCAGAGCCTACAGCCAGTCCGCCACAGTTCGCCATGAACATTCTTACGGAGGTAAGTATGGTTATTTCGTCCGTATCACGGGTCAAAGCAGAGTTCAAAGCGCCGTAAGGCACGTTGATAAACGTGTAGAGCAGCGTCATGGCTATGTACGTAACGTATGCATAAAGCAATGAAGGCGCAAAACCATCATAGAAACACAGTATGGCGAAACCAGAGAGTGGCACGCCTACATAGACAAGATAAGAACGGTACTTGCCCAGTTTCGGGTTGCTTTTATCGATAAGTGTTCCTACGATAGGGTCCCAAACAACGTTGGCTATGTTACCTACGAGGAACATAACCGATACATCTACCTCGTTAAGTCCATAAATATCGGTGTAGAAAAACAACAGGTACATACACGTAACCTGGAAAATTAGGTTTTGAGCAAGGTCTCCTGAGCCGAAGCCTATGCGCTGAAGCCACGACAACTTGTAGAAGCCTTTAGATTCTTGTGATGACGTTTGCATATGTATTAAATTAAGAATTAACAATTAATAATTAAAAATTATGATTACATGCAGACAGATTTAAGAATTAGAAATTAAGAATTAAAAGTTAAAAATTATGATTACGTTAAATCCGTAAGATGTAATCGGATGGCAAATTCACATAAACAGAATAAGGTAATCATAATTTTTAATTCTTAACCATTAATTTATTAGTTTTTCAATGTCCGCAGTTGTGTAAATATCCATTTTCAACTGATACTGCATCAACTGCTTCAGTGTATGTCTCGGTGCTGGCGAGCCAAGTGGCAACGGTAGCCCTGAGAATTGCTGAAAATAAAGCAAACAAGCATCTCTCCACCACCACGCATCCTTTGCCTGCCGGTCGAAAAGTCGTTGCTGTGCCGCATGGACATCAGCCTTTACGTATGGTTTCATTTGTCTCCATACTTCCGCAAAGGCTTCTGCTTCTCTTACGCCTTCATCATACTTATGACACAGACCGTCCCACAAGGTTTCACCAGAATGTAGTCTGTGCGTCCACGGCAGATGGTGGAACCATAGCAATAACTGCTCCGGACAGCGGTCAACATCGTTATATATACTATATAAAGTATCAGGATACTGTCTTGTATTGCCCGATCCACCGTTGTCTGTACGGTCAAAGCCTATACCGTTCTTTGCCGCCTTATGATAATAACGTGGCAACCAATCCTCACGACAGCCAGCAGGACTGTACCATGGTTCTGGACCATAATGATGCTCTCCAGCAAAGATATGATGCAGACCAAGCGGCATCATGTAGTTTACCACGGCCTCATGACTCGCCATCAGCACACGTGTCATAGGGTTAACAAAGGCAGTATCTGCCGTGAAAGTGGCTTTCAGCCATCGCTCCGCAATCTCTTTCTTGTCCATATATGGGTGTGATGCCATCATGCCGAAGCCGTACCAGTTGGCCTGTGCCATGACTGAGCCACACATTGTGGGCGTGTCGCCAACGTTAGATACTCCCGCTATGCCCACAAGATTCTTCACTTCCTGCCCCAAGTTGGCGAGAGGCGTGCTGTAATTCATGTCGTATAGTGCTCGACAGTCATAAAAAGGCATGAAGCAAGTGTGTATGCTCTCACCAGTATATTCCTGCGTTACCTGTACCTCCAGCATCATCTTCGTCTTCTTCAAGGCAAAGAACAAGGGAGAGAGAGGTTCTCTTGGCTGGAAATCTACTGGTCCATTCTTTATCTGAATGATAACGTTGTCACGGAATTGTCCATCATATCTCACGAACTCCTCATACGCTTGTGACGCTCTATCGCTTGCCTTTGCATTATATACGAACGCTCGCCACATCACTATTCCACCGTATGGCTTCAACGCATCTGCCAACATATTGGCTCCATCCACATGCGTTCTGCCGTAATCCATAGGTCCAGGCTCGCCTTCCGAGTTGGCTTTTACGAGGAAACCACCGAAATCTGGTATCAATTTGTATATCTCCTTAGCCTTCTTCTGCCACCATGCCACTACTTTCTTGTCCAATGGGTCAGCGGTCGGCAGTCCTCCGAGTGCCTTAGGTGAGCCAAAATTGACTGAGAGATAGGTTTTTATACCATACTGCCTCAATACGTCGGCAATGCGTTTTGTCTCTTTCAGTTTGGCAGAAGAGAGCATAAATGGCTTGGCGTTGACATTGTTGAGCACAGCACCATTGATGCCTACCGAGGCGCAATGAATGGCATAGTTGCGCACTACGTCAAGGTTTGCCATGCCATTAGGTTTCCAGAATATGCTGTGCCCAGCATAGCCACGCTCTATCGTGCCATCTGGGTTATCCCAATGGTCAAGCAGTCGCAGCGTAAAGGGGCTATCAACGGGCTTACCTATCTCCACCTCGTCGGTAGGTTTCAACCATAGTCCGCTGCCTCCCTTAACGGTTTTCGCATTAAGCGTGACCATGCAGCACAGCAATATCAGTAATATTGTTTTCCTCATACGTTAGTTTTAAAATTCTAAAACATTAATCGCCATTAATCTAACATTAATCTTTCATTAATGCTTTAGATCATTTCTTCGTCTTATTAGCGTTGATTTTTATCTCTTTTATGAACGGTTTTTCAAAGCCTTCCACGCTCACTATCACCTTCGCTGTGCCCATTTCATCGGTGGATTGCAGTCTGATGAAGCCCTCACCAAAGTATGTTGTGAGTTCCGTGGTGCGCCATGAGTCCACACGTCTCATGTCTCCCGTCTCCACACCGAGCAGTCTTATCGGTCCCTCGGTGCTCACTTTGAACTTTCGTGGCTGCATCTGCTGTGTGCGACCGTCCTTATCTACGAGCGTAAACCTTACGTTCGCCATCTGTGGTTTGCTGGTCTTCACCTCACTAAAGTCTGGCTGTTGCACCGTCAAGGTGGTGTTGTCTATCTCGAACTTCACGTCAGCCACGTCGCCATGATTCTCTAATGAGTCGCGAAGCACAGGCTTTCCGTCCTTATAACCTACAGCGAGTATCTTACCCTCACGTGACGATAGCATTACTTTTACACAGTTATCGGGATAGTCCTTTGTCACTCTCATCTTCAGAGGCAACTGTGGGTTGTTCCATGTAGGGAAGTAGAACTGCACGGAGTCGCACGTAGTGTAGCATCTTACCTCCACAATACGTGAGTCTTTATAAGGCAAATCCCATGTATCTGCCATAGGTGGATACTGCCAATGGTCTGTTCCCATAGCCTGGTCAAAGCAGTTGTCGCGCACCATCAGTTTCAGATAATCTTTCTCTGGCCTCCATGCTGGGTGATAGAAAGCAGCCTGCGGACGTTCCTTTAGTGTCATGTCGAACGGACATGAGCACCATCCTTTGGCTGGCCACGGCGATGACTCACCGAGATAGTCCACTCCTGCCCACAGGAACGAGCCGGCTATGAAGTCGTTTTCTTCTACAAAATGCCACGGATTGCGCTCTACGTAGTCACGAACAACATCCTCTCGCAGTCCGGAATAATAGGGGAATGCCTCTGAGACAAACATCCTTCTGTTAGGATGCCGCTTATGGTCGGCTATCATTCGTGGCTCGAGATAGTTATATCCTACAAGGTCCGTCACCTCGCCAAACTTATCCTGAAAGCCTTGTTGACACGCTACCATCGTTGGGCGTGTGGCATCAAGGCTTTTTACCACAGCGTTAAGCATACGCGCACGCTCCACTCCCTCGTCGGTGGCGAGCCATGCCTCGGTCACCTCATTGCCTATGCTCCAGACTATGACTGAAGGGTGGTTGCGGTCGCGCAGCACCATGTCGGTGATGTCTTGCTTAGCACAGTCGTCGAAGAAGGGAGCATAGTAGCCTGACTTCCACTTATCGAAGGCTTCATCGAGCACTAACAGCCCGAGTGTGTCGCAAATCTCAAGAAACTCTGGTGACGGAGGATTATGAGAACAGCGCACCGCGTTGCAGCCTATGTCCTTCAGTGCCTTCAGTCTGCGCTCCCATGCTTGGTCGGGTACTGCTACTCCAAGACTACCCATATCTTGATGCAGGCACATTCCGCGCAGTTTCATGTTCTTTCCATTGAGGAAGAAACCCTTGTCGGCATCAAAACTCACGGTACGTATGCCGAAGTGGGTGTCCGCCTCGTCAACCACCCTGCCCTTGCCATCACGCAGTTGGGTGCGCACAGTATAGCGGTAAGGGTCTGTCGTTGACCACAAGTGAGGGTTCGTTATTGTTGTCTTCTCCGTAAAAGGCTTGCCTTTCTTTCCTCCTAATATTATATTGGATACGGTGAAACGCTGTCCTTTGTCCTTCTCTGCCACGTCAACGTCTGCCGTTACGCTTACGGTAGCCGTGCCGTCAGCGTTCAGCGTTGGTACTACAAAGATACCGTTGCTCTTCAGGTGGGTAGCATTTACCGTCTTCACCCACACATGACGGTAGATGCCAGAGCCTGTGTACCAACGTGACTGCTCCATGCGGTTGACATGAACCACTATGGTGTTCTCTCCATTTACGTTCAGATAGGGCGTCATGTCATACTCAAAACCTGTGTAACCATATACATGATAGCCTAACTTATGACCATTCACCCACACTGTAGCACGGTGATAGACACCGTCGAACTGCACGATATACTTCTTATCCTTACCTGTACATCCCTTTGGCAGGGTGAAATTCTTTACATACACGCCTTGGCCGCCAGGCAGATAACCTGCCGATCCACCTTCTTTTGGGTCAAACGGTAGTTCGATACTCCAGTCATGGGGTATCTCAACAGGGCGAAACTTACCATTATCCGTTACATTTCGCACCTGCTTCCTTGCCTCTGCCTCGGGTGCCTTGGCCTGTTCGGGTTCGGTATCTACCGTCACCTTTGTCTTCTGCACGGGTTCATTTGTGCTAAGTAGCGGATTGTCCGTCACGCCAACGGAGCGTAACACGGTAAGCAATTCCTCAGAATTCTTACACAGGCAGAAACTCCACCCCCTGTCAAACGAGAGCGTTCTCGCGTTGACAGGAAGCAGAGATAACATTATGAAGAAAAAAAGTATGGTTCTGTTCATTTCTTGCGATATGAAAGCATAATAATTACACGGTACGCACGCTATGCTACTACTTACTCGATGTAGCGTAAAGTCCTATACAAGCACCGATGAAACCGCCACTTTTGTTTGTTGTAAGGTTCGTCGCATCCACTCCTTTTGCCACAATATTCCATGTTTTTCCGTCCACGGAATAACTGAAGTCGTAGAGTCCGCCATCGCCTTCTACCTTTAGTTTCAATGGTTTTTGTGCATCGTTTTCACTGAGAATCACGGTTGACACTGCCACCGGTGTTTTCTCCATGCGTGTCAACACCACTGCTATCTTGCCTCCCTTGAGCATTGTCTTGCCGAAGGTGAAGTTGTAGTCTTCGTTCTGTAGCAGTGCCAATCCTGCCATTTCTTTCTCTGACGACGGTGTGAACGCTACCTGTGTCTCTGCACTAAATGTGGTATGTTGCTGCGGTGTGAAGAGAGCGGAGAGTTTTTCTCTCTGCGTAATGTTCACTGGCAACGCCTTTATCTTTACGCCCTCTGCCGTCAGCGCATAAACGCCTGGTTGCGTATTGCGCAGTGTAAGCCAGCGGTGGTGCAGTTTCTCACCTTTAAAATCATCGGTATAAGCAAAATTTCCTGTTAAAAGTGCGGTTTCATCGGTCCTTGGTGCGATAGTACCGCCTTTATAATCTACTACTGTTGGTATTGCCTTTCCTTTTTCTAATATCACTGGCCATCCATCTTTCCATGTTACGGGGAGCATATAGGTATCACGACCTGTGTTGTAATACTTGTCGTTGTCGTACGGTCTGCAAGCGAGGAACACCGCCCACCAGTCTCCTTTCGGTGTCTGAACGATGTCAGCGTGACCAGCACTTGACACGTAGTCCTCTCTGTTTGGGTCAAGTCCTGTGCGCTGTGTAAGGATTGGGTTGCCAGAAAACTCCTCGAAAGGTCCCATAGGGCTTTTTGAGCGCAGTATGACCTCACTGTGCCACTCGCCTGTACCACCCTCGGCACACATGAGATAGTAGTATTTTCCTACGCGGAACATGTGTGGTCCTTCTATCCATATAGGGTTCTTCTGTACGTGGGTACCGCCACGCAATATCTCTACCTGGTCGCCAATGACGCTGTCGCCCTCCACACTGAAGCGGTGACACATGATGCTACGCTGACCGTTGTAGTCGGGACCGCCCACGGGGGCATCGTTGTTCACGATATAGCCCTTACCGTCTTTATCGAAGAAGAAGGAAGGGTCGATACCTCCCACCTTTCTTAAATAGATAGGGTCGCTCCACCCCTTCTCTGGGTCTTTGCTCTTAACGTAGAAGTTTCCTGCCCCCACGTTGGTTGTTATCATGTAGAACGTCTTGTTCTTCTCATTATATGATATGGCTGGCGCGAAGATACCCCCGCTCACCTTCTGCTTGCCCAGTGGCAGTTGGCTCTCTCTGTCGAGCACATGACCAATGCTCTGCCAGTTCACGAGGTCTCGACTCTTGTAGATTGGCACACCGGGGAAGAAACTGAATGATGAGTTTACGAGATAGTAGGTATCTCCCTTGCGACATATTGACGGGTCGGGCGCGAAGCCTGCTATTACCGGATTGAGATACTGACGCGTTGGGTCATACGTTTTATTGAACCTTGCGTCCTTGCCTTCATAACTGAAGTAGCGGAAAGTAGCATTGCCCTCTGCAAGCGATGCCAATGTCTGCACTGCGCAGATTAGTAGAAATAATATTTTTTTCATATATTGTTTTGGTTTATACCTTATTTATATATATAATATATATCAAAAGCCTTCGTCTATGTGCATGTTAGTCTGTACCACTGTATGCTTTCAAGCAGATTAGAAAAAACATCCAACGAAATCCAAACGCTTTTGGATTAATGCCGTTGGATGTTTACTAATCTCAATTGCTTCAAACAGCAACTGTTACTAACTAACTAATACTAACTACTAACTTTATTCTAAAAACATTTTTTTCTTGATTACGTTGCAAAGTTAGCCGTTTTTCCTCGAACAAACTTTCTTATTCGTTAAATATACATTTTCATTAATACCAAAACGCCTTTTTTTATTCATTTTGGTACAAATGATAAAGTTTTTTGAAAAAAAAAGAAGTTTTATTTTACACTTTATCTATAATTTTGCAGCAGTTGAAGGACAATCCTCACAACTGAAACCCAGCAAAATAACAAACAAAAATATTTACTATTCACTAAAACCACTATTTAGTTATGAAGCAAAAGAATTTACTTAACCTCGGTATGATGCTCGCTGCAGGTCTTAGTGCGAATGCTCAAACTCAAGTGTTCCACGAAGGCTTCGATGCAGCCCAGACCAAGTCGCCTTCAGACGTGGCATGGTACGAGTTCATCAACAGCATGGAGAACGGTAACGGTAAGGACGAGCGTTCTATTGACAACGATAACGCTGCTGCCGGAGCCGGATGCCTGAGTTTCTACAACGTAGGACCTTACACCGACGCTGACGCTGACACCACCGACGTGGCAAAACACAACAACTGGTGGATGCGTGCCGTTAAGTTCCGCAACCTTCCTCTGCAAGAAGGCAAGAGTTACCGACTCACATATCGCTTCAAAGGTTCTAACACTTGGAACGATGGCTCTGCCGATAACAAGTGTAAAATGAGCGTGGCTCTCATGCAAGGTGGTGAGAACGCTGACATAGCGTTGCTCGACCCTAACGGCAAGGAATTCAGATACGAGATTTCTCGTTTCAATCCCGAGGACTATGAGAGATATACCAACATGTTCTACTTTACAAGTGAGCAACTGCAGAAGGATACATACGCTAAGAACAACCCTGACAAAGACCCACTGGAAGAGAAGTTCTTCGCTACCTTCAACGTTTATAACCCTGGACAGTTCTTCCTTGATGAGGTAGATCTCGTGGAGAGTTCTATCGCAGGAGTAGAGTATGAAGCAGACGTAGTACGCGTAAACTTCGGCTACAACACTAATATTAAGGACCTCGTATCAGCCAGTCCTATCGGCAGAGTGCTAATGCCTACCGACTGCGCAACAGTTAAGGTAAACGGTGAAGACGTTAAGGTTATAGGCGTAGAGTTGCACAACGACGGCTACATGTACGTATATCTTGACGAGGACAACCCTATAGATGGCAACGAAGCAAAGGTGGAAGTAGCGTTCAAGAACCCATCTGACGCTCAGTATCAGATTAACTACAAAGGCAACTTGGCTCCAGAAGGTGCCGCTTTCGACTTCGAAGGCGAACAGGGCACATACCTCGAAGACCTTTCAAGCAACCTTTCATACGAGTGGACTGAGCCTGAATTGGTTTCAATCACTCCAAGCGACGGTTCATTCAACCTTCCTGAGACGACCTCTGAGATTACACTCACATTCGACAAGAAGGTTAAGACTACTGACGAAAACGACATTCCGCTGCGTGCTCTGCTCGACACTGGCGAGGAACTCGAAATGGTTACCAAGCCTGTAATGGGCGAAGACGGCACGGAAGTAGGCTCCGAGTCTCTCACCTTCCGTCGTAAGGACGGTAAGACCTTCACCAAGGGTTCATACTCATTAAGCCTTTCAGGCATCTGCTCAGCAAAGGGTATTCCTTCTATGAAGACGTTTACCACTAACTTTGAAACTGGCAAGATGCAGGTTGCAGAGACCATCTTCGAGAAGGTTGGCTCATGCACCTTCCCTGATGCTGCCGCAGGTTCTATTCCAGAGGGCTGGACTGTTTACTCTGACGGTGAAGAACGCGTTGGCGGTAGCACCCACGGTTCTGGCGGACGTACATTCGATACTTCTGCTACACAGACCAGCAAGGGTATCTACACACGTGCCAACGGTGGCGAGGGTTCTGTTACAACCGCTCCTATCGCACTGCCTGCCGGTGACGTAGAGTTGCGTTCATTCCTCGCTTTCTGGTCAAGTTCTTCTGACATCCAGGTTGACGTGCTCGACAGCGAGAACAAGGTTGTCACTACTGCGCAGTTCACTCCTGCCGTAGCAGGTGAGGCTAACCGCAACGCTGCTAACTTTAAGTTTGAGGAAGACAACATTCGCTTCAAGTCAGAGGGCGGTGATTATCACCTGAAGTACACTCTTCTTACCGAGGGCTACAACGGTATGTTCGTCGGAGGATTTGATGCTTATACATATAAGGTAACAGAGGGTGAGTCCACTGATACAGAAATAGAGTTCGAAGAGGCTTCATTTGGTGGAGCAGAGGATAACCACGCTCCTAAGGCTGAGTCAGGATGGTCACTCTATCAGGGCGGTAGCCTGCGCGAACCTGGTGCTGATTTTAACTACAACGGTGCACGTATCTTCAAGCTTGGTATCCAGAACATGTCAGCGGGTTACTACGCAGGCACCTCAGGAGACAGTTACATGATTTATGGTGACGGTGGATCTGACGGCACAGCACCACTGCTCCACTTGAAGTCAGGACGCACACAGGTAACTTACTACGTTGCAAACTGGAAGGAAAAAGGTGCAAACGCTGGCGTAGCGCATACTGCAACATTCCAACTTGCAAACAAGAACAGTGGCGCTGTCATATCAGACAGAAGCGACAAGATTGTAGATTGCGACATGAACGGTGACCGCAACGCTAACATTAGCGCTAAGATGGTTCAGTTTATCGTCAACGTTCCTGAGGAGGGTGACTACACTATAAAGATTGGTGCTAACACCGAGATGTTCATCGGTAACTTCAAGATAGAGAAACTGGGCTCACAGACCGCTTACTATCTCGGACAAATCAAGCAGGCAAGAGACCTTGCACTTGAGGAATATGCCCTTTGTGAGGACGCACAGTATGACGGTACCGCGAAGACCGCACTGAAGACTGCCATCGACAAGTATGAGACTCCTGACGTTCACACTCCTGCTGAGGTTAACGCTGCTAAGGAAGAACTCACTAACGCAACAAAGAATATGGCAACACGTCGCGAGTATATCACTCGTTACGAGACCGCTAAGACTAACGCTGCTACCATCATTGCTGAAGTAGGCGAGACAGAGGAGCATCCTGCAACTAAGTATGCACAACTTGATGCTTACAAGAACCTTGACGCTACATATCAGGAATACGCTGCCAAGGCTGCTCAGGAACTGGAGAATGAAGACCTCATTGCCGCTACCACAAGTCTTGAGAACAACTACACATGGCTCAAGAACATGAAGGATAAGGCTATCGGCCTGTTGACAAAGCAGGTGGTTGACGCTGCCGCTCTTCTCGTAAAACTTGACGAGGGCATGGGTTCTAACGAGCAGGTTATCGCTGCTGGCAACGCTATCACTGACGACCAGAACCTGGCTAACCTCTTGAAACTCCGTGTTACAAAGGCTATCTACGACAAGTTCGTGGCTGGCGAGGAACTCTTCGCTACGTATGACGCAGGTCTTGACGAGAACGTTGCAGACTCTCTGAACCTCACCAGTTACATCCAGAACGCTGGACTGTACACCACAGAAACCAACGATAACAAACTGCTTAACGATAACGCTAACCTCCCTGGTTGGACAATCGACCGAATAAGCGGCACACCTAACATCGAGGTTGGTTGGGGCACATTCGACGGTAGTGCTATTAACCCTGTCAACGACAAGACTCTCATCGCTGGTTGGTACTGTGAATGGGATCTTAGCCAGACCATCAAGAACCTCCCTGTAGGTAAGTACACCTACGTTTCTGGCACTCAAGACCGTGGCTTCGCTGATACAAGTAGCGACAAGACTGCACAACTCGACCAGCGCGAGCACTGGACCGTAGAGGGTAACATCGGTGGTGAAGAAGGACACGCAGGCGAGATATTCTCTTACATCTACTGGACTGTTGGCGACAAGACGCAGAAACGTCCGTTCAACATCTCTGGTCAGGGTCAGTGGTATGACTTCACCGACTGTGCATCTACTCAGTTCGATGTTCCTGCTGGCGACAACGGCATGGGTGAAATAACCATAGGTTCTCACGTTGTTGAGTATCAGGCACAGGGTGCTTCTGATAACTTCCGCCTCTACATGGTAGGTAAGGATTCGAACTTCGACTATGCTTCTGCATCTAAGAAGATTGCTCAGGACATAGAGACTGGCATGGATAAGGTTACCGCTCCTGAGGGTGAGCCTGTATCTGTTGCTTACTACGACCTCAGCGGTGCTAAGGTTTCAACGCCAAGCGGTATCGTCATAAAGGTTGTTACATACGCTAACGGCTACATGGAAGTTAAGAAGGTACTTGTTAAGTAACACATAACTCAATCTACATTATTACTTTCAGAGGTGCATCTCGTCTTGAGGTGCACCTCTTTTTTGTGTCTTCTCTCGACTATCTGCACTCCCCTATCCTGTCATCATTCGTAATCCTCTATTTTCTTTCAATTCGTAAGTAAAATCGCCCCTTTTGCTTACAGTTTTTCTTGGCTTTTCCTCGCAGTGTAATTTGGGCTTAATTACACTGTAATTAGGCCCAAATTACACCGTAATCACTATCTAATTACAATGCAATTTGGTTGCTTTTAAATTGTAAGTTGGGCATATTGTTACTTTTAACATTAATCACCATCAATCTAACATTAATCTTTCATTAATCTTTCGTAACTATCCAGCGATAGTTTAAGGAAGATTATATGCAAAGTACAGATAGAATTAGCCTGGAAGGCTGTACTTTTAGTAACCGTGGGCGAAGCCTACGGATAATGATAATGTAGAGCGACGTCTGTCTGGAAGGCAGTACATAATATGCTGCGTACTGCCTTCCAGGCAGCAAACTCCTGGGAGATTTCAATATCCGCAGGCTTCGCCCACGGTTACTAAAAGTATTGGCTTCCAGCCAAAGATAATCTAACTCTTCCATGCTGACAGATAGTCTAACTCTTCCATACCGATAAAGCGTGCACATGTTTGTTTTCATTATTTTTCCTCCATTTCATCGATAAAACGTGGAGTAAAAGGGCTTTTTGACACAATAAGAAAAGTAATTGAAATTATTCAGAAAGTTTTTCACATGTCTATTTATTAATTTTGCATCGTGAAATAATATATAAAACACAGAAAACATGAATAGACCTAAACGATTACTCTCTCTTTTCATCACCGCAGCAGCATTGACCTTTAATGGCTTTGCCGCTGATAGGTTTATCACCTTCGACAAAGGTGACTTCCGACTGTGCACCAACGGCGACCGCTTCACTATCTGCGTAGGCGATGGTGACAACGTGGCTGTGAAACTGGCGGCAAAGAATCTTGCAGCGGACTTTGGTAAAGTGTGCCACGCTAACGTCACCTTCTCAAACAAAGCGGAAGGCAGCCGCATCGTGGTAGCAACCATCAACAGCGGTATCGCTAACGAATTGGCGAAGAAAGGCATCTTTGACTTGAAGCAACTGAAGGGGAAAACAGAGAAGTTTATTATTCGTACAGGTAGTGATAACACCATATATATAATAGGTAGCGACCGTCGTGGCACGGTTTACGGCATTTACGAGTTGAGCCGACAGATTGGTGTCTCACCATGGTATTACTGGATGGACACTCCAGTAAAGGCTCAACAGAATATTTTTGTAAAGAAAGGTGACTACACTGACGGCGAACCAGCAGTGCGTTACCGCGGTATCTTCCTTAACGACGAGGCACCTTGCCTCACCTCGTGGGTGAAGAATACGTTCGGAACTAAGTACGGTGGACACGACTTCTACGAGAAAGTGTTTGAACTCGTGTTGCGTTTGAAGGGTAACTACATATGGCCCGCTATGTGGGGATGGGCATTCTATGCCGACGACCCACTCAACTCGAAGACCGCTGACGACATGGGCATCATGGTCGGCACGAGTCATCACGAGCCAATGGCACGCTCACACAAGGAATGGCACGGCCATTCTGACAATCCTAACACCGAGGCGCAAGACCTAAAGAGCCGCAGAGAGGCTGGAGGTAAGTGGGACTACGCTACGAACAAGGAGAATCTCGACTACTTTTGGCTTGGTGGCGTGGAGCGTAACAAGAATACTGAGGACATCATAACAATCGGTATGCGTGGCGATGGCGATATGGCTATGAGCGAGGAGCGCAACGTAAAACTTCTTGAAAGTGTTGTGGCTAACCAACGTAAACTCATAAGCAAGGCGCACGGAAAGCCGGCTAAGGACGTGCCGCAGATGTGGGCACTCTATAAAGAGGTTATGGATTACTACGACGACGGCATGAAGGTGCCTGACGATGTGACGATGTTGGTGTGTGATGACAACTGGGGCAACGTGCGACGTGTGCCTACCGCTAAAGAGCGCCAGCGCAAAGGCGGATGGGGATTGTACTACCACGTGGACTATGTAGGTGCACCGCGCAACTCTAAACTGCTCAACGCTACGCCTACTCAGAACATGTGGGAACAGTTAACCCTGGCATACAACTATGGTATCGATAAGTTGTGGATTCTCAACGTGGGCGACCTCAAGCCTATGGAATATCCTATACAACTCTTCATGGACATGGCGTGGAACCCTAATGCCAACGAGTTCAAGGTGGATAACAATAACGTTGTCTCTGCACTCACACAGCATACGCGCAACTTCTGCGCAGAACAGTTCGGGGAAGACCAGGCTGACGAGGCGGCACGCATTCTCAATATGACCTGCAAACTAAACGGTCGAAGCACGGCAGAGATGCTTGATGCCAGTGTCTATAACGTGGAGTCTGGCGAATGGCAGACCGTGGTTGACGAGTATAAGGACTTGGAGATAGCGGCTCTCAGACAATATTCTGCCCTGTCTGCTGAGTATAAGGATGCTTACTTCGAGGCTATCCTCTTCCCTGTGCAACTCATGGCTAACCTCCACCAGATGTATTACGCTCAGGCTATGAACCAGATGCTTGCCAAGAAGGGCGACGCTGCCATGAACTATTGGGCTGACCTGTGCGAGAAATGCTTCAAGCGCGACAGCGAGTTGATGGCTAAATATAATAAGGAGATTGCCGGTGGCAAATGGAATGGCATGATGACGCAGAAGCACATTGGCTATACTTCATGGAACGATGACTTTAAACATGACACTATGCCTAAGGTAGAGCGCATGAATAACGTGCAGAACGTCTTCGATGCTGACGGCAATGGCTACATTGCTATGGAGGCTGAGCACTACAACAGCAAGACGGATGCGGCACAAGCCAAGTGGACCGTCATCCCGTTCATGGGCAGAACCGAGAGCGCAATGACCTTGATGCCACAGACGGCTGACGTGAAGGGCGCAAGCCTTACATATAAGTTCCAGGCTCCTGAGGATGCGAACAAGGCGGTAAAGGTTCACATCGTAACCAAATCTACGCTTGACTTCCTTAACAAGGGAGGCATGACATACTCTGTTTCTCTTGACGGTGGCAAGGCTGAGACGGTGAACTTCAATGGCGACATGAACGAGAAGCCTGAGAATATCTATGACAAATACTACCCAACCATTGCACGACGCGTGATAGAAAAGGTTGTTACTCTTGACCTCGGCAATGCTGATAGTGGCACACACACGCTGACATTCGCTCCTAACGACCCTGCCATTGTGCTCGAAAAGATTATCATCGACTTCGGTGGGTACACCAAACAGTACCTCTTTGGTAAGGAAAGCAGAAGGAGATAATGACCAAACAACTAAACCAACTAAACAACTTCACGACAATGAAACACCTATATTTAACCCTACTCGCCTTGCTCTGCAGCGTCATGGCGTTTGCAGACGCACCGCTAAGACGCCCTATCAACGTCAACCAACCAGCATGGTTCGTACATATTGACAACTGGAACGATGCCGACCCACAGAAGATTATCGACCTCATACCAGAGGATATAAAGCCGTATGTCATCTTCAACATCTCCATGTCAATATCTCATAACGAGACAACAGGAGAGTTTGACCGCGTGCCTGATGGCTACAGTACAGCCAGAACATGGCTTCGTGTCTGCGCAGAGAACAACGTTTGGGCTATGGTTCAGTGCGCCAGCGGTGGCTATGCACACTTCCCTGAGGACGACCTGCGATTCTATGAGGAACTGTATCGTGAGTATCCTAACTTCGTAGGCTGGAACTATGCCGAACAGTTCTGGGGCTTTGACAACCAGTTCTCTTGCACATTCGACCAGCGTCTCGCCCACTTTGCCGACCTCATGAAACTGGCTCGCAAGTATGGCGGCTACACCTGCATCAGTTTCTGCGGCAACTACTGGAGCCTTGCGCTTAATCCTCTCGCCATGATGAAGCGTAACGCTGCATTCGCTAAGGAGGCAAGAGAGGCTCCGCAGAACCTTATCATCTGCGACAAATACACCATGTCGTCAATGTTCTACGAGTATGAGAGCACTAACTTCGGCACTTTCGTTGCTGGATTTACTAATAATTACGGCATTCGCTTTGACCAATGTGGATGGAACAGCGAACTGGAGAGCGAGAAAGACAATATGCCTGCCGCTGCTGGTGCTGCACCTGTGCTGAACAACTGGTTGCTGACTGGTGGAACTGTGAACGATGGTCCTGAACTCATTTGGCAACAAGATTTCCAAACTGCGGGCGCAAAGACACTGTCAGATGGTTACAACTACCGTGTGTTTAACCGCTTCCCACAGTTTGACAACGTCAGCATAGACCTCTATCGCAAGATTCTTGACGGCACAATACGCATTCCTACACGTGAGGAAGTGATTGACCGCCACAAGTTAGTAATCGTTGACGACGTGAACACGGGGGACGACGGCACGGTATATGGTGCCCCAAACACACTGTATGACGGACTCTACAGCACTCAGACTGGTGCCTTCTATCACGACCAAAAGGACTGGTTTAAGAAGACAGGACGCTACCCTACCATCCCTGTCGTGTCTGAACTCGTTGACGGACTTGCCAACTCTATCCCTAATCAGGTATTACGCTCAAAGTATGACAGCCGTTGGAGCACCATACAAAAGAAGGTTGATGAGTTCAATAAGATATTCCCTGAGGAATATAAGGGCAACGCTTTCGCCGCTCACGTGGCTAATCGCTGGCTTATTTATAACCCACTGAAGAGCGGAAATGGCGCAAGTGCCGACATCCCTTTGCAGTATAACACCTGCAAAAACATACGCTTCGGCATCTCGCAGTACACTACATGCCTGATGAATGAACTCACAGACGAACTGAAACTGTACCTTACGAACTACCGCACGGACGTTACCGCTCTGAAAAATGATACCATTGAGATTACAGGCGCTACCGCTCAGCCATCTATGACATGGAAAGACCGTGCCAACCACAGTGCGAGCAAGGTGGTAAAAGAGGAATGGAACAATGGGAAATATACTCTTATCATTGCCCATAACGGCCCTGTTGACGTTGACATAAAGTGCGCTGGTAGCGAGACTGGTAAGAAAACACCTGCCGCTGACCGTGTACTCACCACGCCAGAGAAACCTGCCATCTATATGGGACCTATCACTCACCAGTGTGAGGACTTTGACTACAAGAACACAAACGGCTATAAACTCGCCCCTTACGCACTCGGAACAATCAAGGGTTTCCACTCATTAGGCTACCATGACTTCGGTACTAACGCCTCAGCAACACTGCGTGACACCTTCACCGTACAGAAAGCGGGCAAATATAACGTCACTCTTCGCTACACAGCACCTGATGGCAGACCGCGCATAAAACTCTTTGTTGGCACTAAAGCGACCATCGCCACACTGCCACAAACGGCAAAGGGCGAATGGACGGAACTGACAATAAAGAACCAAACATTCACAGAGGGCAAGAACCAGGTGCGCATTCTCGCCTTCGGCAACCAGTACAACGTCTTCTTTGACGAAGTGACTGTGGCTGACCCTGATTACAAACTGCCTACAGCCATTAACGTAGATCGTTACGAACTTAACTACAACACATACGAGAACACACCTAAGGCTGACAGCCTCTATCTCAATGCACGCAGCGTTACGGGCAATGTTAATGTGGTGACTGAAGGTGAATACAGCGTTTCTGAGACCATCGACGGTGAGTATACCAACGCACTCGCCATCACTCCTGATGAGAATGGCGACCTATACGACAAGAAAGTATATGTACGCATTAACCCTATCGCTGCGCAAGGCAAATACGAAGGCACCGTAAGATTCTACGCCGAGGACTGCCTTGACCATGTTACCACACTCAGCGGAGACGTTACTCCCGCTCCTGTCACCATCGTTTATGACTTCAATAACGACGCGGTGAAGACATCAGCGACGAATCCTCCCGCTAAAGGTGTTACCGTGCCAAGTTACGGTACTTCAACCGCTGGCGTGGTATCATATAAAGGTGAGAACGCTCTTAGGATATATTCCGCTGGCGGACGCAACGGTTCTGGCGCGCTGAACCTTAACAACTTCACCGCCAAGGCCACTGACTACAGCGTAACGTGGAAGCAATACAACATGCAGAACAACCAATACAAGGTGGGCATGATGCTCCGTGGCGGAAAAATCGTGGGCACTTCAAGTGCTGGTTACTCTCAAGGCTTCAGAGAAGGTTATCTGTTTATCGTCAACAACGACCCTACAAACTCTAACACTAACTTCCGTATCTACAAGTCAACAACCGCCAGCAACCTCAACCAGATAGTGGGACAGACCACTAATCTCAACCCCGCAGCAGGCACCGCTACATGGTATAGGGCTACCGTGAAGGGCTATCCTAACGTAACCCTTAGCCTTGAGTACTCTACCGATGGCGAAAACTGGCTCATGGGTGCACAGACTTACGACAACAGTGCTACCGCTTTCGAGCAGGGCTCTACCCAGATATGCTGGGGACTGGCAGCAGCGCAGAACCTATTTGTACTTGACAACATCACTTTCAATGGCGTTACCTACGACCCAACGGGTGTAAACACAGTGCAAGCAGTACAAAACAATACCGCTAACGACGCCATATACAACCTCAAAGGACAGCGTGTCAGCACCATGAACAGCGGTAACATATATATAACAAAAGGTAAAGCAATACTGAAATGATAAAGAAAATAACAGCATTTTTATTCGTCTTACTCTTCATGCAGGCATCATCAGTGCTTGCATGGAAGGAGATGACCATGCCCAAACTGCACGTTGAGGGCAGATACCTCATGGACGAGAACGGCAATAAGGTTCTTCTCCATGGCTTTGCACAAACCTATAGCCCATGGTTCAACGAGCAAGGCACGCAGTGGAACAACTACGACGTGAACCAATGCCTTTATTATAACAAGACAAAAGTCAACCAATTGCTCAACAAAGGGTGGAAGGTCAACTGGATTCGTATGCACATGGATCCCTACTGGAGCAACACTCCTGGTGTAAGTACCACTGGCGAGAACGACATTTCGGCATTCAACATGGAGCGATTCAAGACATATTTCGCCAAGGTCTTCCTGCCAATGGCTAAGTATGCAGAAGGAAGAGGACTGTATGTGGTAATGCGTCCGCCTGGTGTTTGTCCACAAACCATTGCCGTGGGCGATGCTTATCAGAAGTACCTACTGCAGGTTTGGACCTACGTTGCGGAGCAAATGGTGAAGGAGGGCAACACCACCTTCATGTTCGAACTTGCCAATGAGCCTATAAACATGACGGGAGGTGTCACTAAGTTCTTCCAACAAATAGTGGACGCCATACGTGCTACGGGATGCAACAACATTCTCTGGGTGCCAGGACCTGGCTATCAGAGCGACTATACGCCATACGCTACTAACCCTATCAAGGGCGAAAACATCGGTTATGCGGTTCATGCCTACCCTGGATGGTACGGCAGTGACGCTGAACAAGAGAGTGCGGAAGCAACTGGTGACATCGCTGGTGGAGGCTATAAGGGCTTCCTCAACGGATGGAACGCAAAGGTAATGTGCGTGGCTAAGTTTGCTCCTGTTCTCGTAACGGAAATGGACTGGGCTCCGAAAGCGGAAGGAAACTCATGGGGTAAAGCCACCACAGGCACACGATGCGGCAGAGGTTTCGGTGCAAACTTTAAATATATGTGTGACCTTACGGGCAATGTCAGTTGGTTACTGTTCACTGGTCCCGACCAAATGGCGAAATATAGCGATGCCTCTACCGACGGAAAGACATTCCTTACCGACCCTGAGGCTTGTCCGCGACCTATCTTCCGCTGGTTCAAGGACTATGCAGCGGAGTGGCCTGCTGACCGTACTGAGGAGTCAAAGCAACTCGTTAGTTTGGAGTTAGGCTGCGACGCCAACATAACGGCATTGACTGGTGGCATCGCGACGATTCCTGTTGACGCTACATACGCTGACGGTCACACCACCTGTGTTACCGCAACGGCGGAATACTCTATCAGCAATCCTGACGTGGCATATATGGACGGTAGCATAATTCATATCAAAAAGGACGGTTTCACCGACATCACCATCACGCTGACCGATGATTTCGGCACTACGAAGGCGGTGCAGGTAACGCTTAACGCTACATCGTTCCCTCTCACCAATGAGGACTTTAACGCTGCAATATGGGAGAAAGGCACGTTCGATGAAACCACAGGAACGTTCATCTCTGGCACGTATGGCTTCGGAGGTTGGCAGTATAGCAGCGGTCTCAACATCAGCGCATGGAAGTATCTCGTTGTGGAACTGTACGAGCAGCAGAACGCCAGCGCATCATTCCGCCTCTTTGACGAGAACAACTACTGGTCTGCGCCAGCCATGGTTGACCTTGGCACGGCTACGAGGAAGGTGATAACGCTCTCTGCTCTGAAGAAGAACGGTACATCGACATCTCTCAACCTCAAGCACATCTACATTGCCGGACTGTGGTCTACGGGCGGCAAACCGATACGTATCAAGAGCGTTTTCCTCACCAACGACCCTAACGCTACTGGCGTAGAAGGCGTGGAAGCAACGCAACAACCTGCCAACCAAAGCATCTTTAACCTGCAAGGACAGCGTGTGAAGACCATGAACAAAGGGCAGATTTACATCATAAATGGCAAGAAAATCGTTGCTCAATAATGTAAAAAAAACGCCTTTCAGAACTTGCTGATTATCAGGCGTTTTGTAATTAAGCCCAAATTACCTCGTAATTTGGGCTTAATTACTGTGTGATTTGGGCTTAATTATTGTGTGATTTGGGCTTAATTACACGGTGATTAGGATCTAATTAAAAACCTGTCTTATAAGAAAAAGTTCACTCATCCTGTTCAAATACTTTTTCAAAAATAACAAATAGTTTTTCAAAAATACCATTTCCACATTTTTCTTCATTTCGCATTTGTTTTGAATTAAAACATTTCATAACTTTGCACGTACTTTAACAGCACGAAAATCTAAACAATATCAATCTTACATTATGAGAAAAATTCTACTCACCTTACTTGTTTTCTTATCTGCATTAGCCACTACCGCCAATGCGGAACAAACACTAAGGCGTACTATCTCTACCGACAAACCGATGCTGATAGTACACATCGACACATGGAACTCACCCGACCCTGAGCGTATCATAGAGATGGTGCCTAAGGACATACTGCCTTACGTTTGCTTCAACCTCTCGCTTTCTGCCACCGACATGATTTGCACCAGTGGTCCTAACGTGTGCGATTCATGGATGAAGGCGTGCGCCAACAAGGGTGTTTGGGCTATGATACAACCATCAAGCGGTGCCCACAACCGCTTCTCGGACACTGACTTCACCGACTATGAGCGTTACTTCAAGGAATATCCTAACTTCCTTGGCTGGAACTTTGCCGAGCAATTCTGGGACTTCGGTGCCGAGAAAAGCGATGGCTCTGGCACGTGGCCTACATGGAAGGAGCGTCTTAATACGCTGACTCAGATACTTAAGATATGCCATGCCTACGGGGGCTACCTCGTGGTCAGTTTCACACAGGCTTATTATAGTGCCGACATGATGCCTATTGCCTACATGAAACTGAATTCTGAGATGCGCGATCAACTCAAGACTCACCCTGAAAACTTCATCTGTTGCGAGAAGTACACTATGAAAAACGGCTTCTTCGACATTGAGAGTAACTGCCTTGGCGCATACATCGGTGGCTACGCAGGACAGTTAGGCATTCGTTATGACGCCTGCGGATGGCTCTCTGAGGACGAGAATAAGTGGCCATACGTGAAGGCTGCTGGTGCTATTCCTGTCATGGAGCACATCATGCTCAACGGTATGACGGTCATCGATGGTCCTGAGACTATACCAGTGGAGATAAGCCATGAGGTTAGTGAGAACAAGACTTCGGACGGATTCACTAAGCGTAACTGGGCTTGGTTCCCGCATTTCACTAACATCTTCATGGACGAGTTTCGCAAGATTCTTGACGGTACGATACGTATTCCTACCAAGAATGAGGTTATCGACAGAACGAAGATTGTGGTTCGCAACGATATTAACGATGGTACATTGAATAGTTACCTAACTCCTGAGGAGATGTTCGACGGACTTTACCGTCGTGACTCTGACCGTGGCGGCACGGCATGGCCTAACGTTTGGCTCGACAACCGCTGGTTCTTCAAGAAGACAGGACGCTATCCTGCCTTCCCACAGGTTTATAACCTCTATGACGAGTATGCAAAAGAAAAACTCATAGTAGTTAAAAAATCGCAGTACAAGAACCGCTGGAGCACCAACGCTAAGAAGGTGGCAGAGTTTAATCGTCTCTTCCCTGAGGAATATACGGGCGACATATACGCCTCTCACATAGAGAACTCGTGGATGACTTACAACCCTTACCAGTATCAGGACATCATGACCGAACTGGGTAACGCTGACGTTAACCGCGGAAACGGAAAGCGTCTCTTCTACCCTTCTGAGAAATGCGCAAGTGGAACAATACCTTTCCAATACAATACCGCGGAGAGTGTGACGCTGAAATACGCTCCTTACTCTATGGCGGTAATGAAGGAATATCCTGACCACGTGTATTTCTACATGCAGAACTACAACAACTCTGGCAAGGAAAGCGACAACTATGCGGAGACACCTAACCGCAACGATACCATTATCATTAAGGGTATAACGGGCAATGCGCCTGTTGTTACGATGACCGACCGTGCTAATCACCGTGCGTCTGCACTCACACAGGACTATAAGGACGGCACGTTAACACTCATCGTCAGCCACAATGGTCCGCTCGACCTTGACGTTACATGTGCTGGTGATGCCACAGAGCGCAAGACGGAGTGGACGGATGCCACGATTTCTCTGCCCGAAGTACCTGAGACTTACATCGACACGCTGCAGTATGAGGCTGAGTGCATGGAGACAAAGAGTATCAGCGCCAACCGCAAGAACGGTTATTTCAATGGTCATGCGGGCTATCAAGGACAGGGATTCGTAGAAATGGGCAGCAGCACCAGTGCTTGTCTGCGCGACACTATATGGGCACCGGCTGACGGTACATACAAGATGGTGATTCGATATCAGTCTCCTGACCTCGGCAGCAACTACCGCTACCGCATCGGAACGGGCAAGAACGTGTTCCTAAGTCTGCCAAAGACCGACGGTGAAACATGGACTTTGTCAAAGGAACAGACCATAACGCTAAAGAAGGGTGCCAACGTCTTCCGACTTTTCAATAACTCTTCTTCTACATCCGTATTCGTTGACTGCATCAAGATATGGATGACAGACGAGACGAAGGATGCGGTAGGTGTGGACAAGGTGGACAGTAGCGACGCTATACCTGTACGCACCGAGTACTATGACATCTCTGGCAGAAAACTCTCTGCGCCTTCTTACAACGGCATCACTATACGCCGCACTTACATGAGCGATGGTAGCGTGAAGATACAGAAATTCTAAACTGATACATTATATGACATTTAAACACATAAAAGTGGCTGCTCTTGCGGCAGCCACTTCCTTTCTTCCACTGTCGTCTGCCATGGCGCAGAACCCTATAGTGCAGACTTGTTACACCGCTGACCCTGCACCCATGGTGAGCGGTGACCGCCTTTACGTCTTCACTGGGCACGATGAAGACGGTGCTGACTTCTTCTGGATGAACGAATGGCGACTCTTTTCCACCACCGACATGGTGAACTGGCAGGACCATGGCAGCCCCTTGAACCTGCGAGACATATCGTGGACGGACAACAGGGCATGGGCTGCACAATGCATTGAGCGCAATGGTAAGTTCTATTTATATGTTCCTGTCCACTCTACCATTAGCGGTGGCATCGCCATTGGAGTGATGGTGGCGGACAGACCTGAAGGTCCTTACAAGGACGCATTGGGCAAACCGCTCTATGATGACGGCAAATGGGATCACATAGACCCTACGGTTTTCATTGACGATGACGGGCAGGCGTACCTTTATTGGGGCAACCCACGCCTCTATTCCGTTAAACTTAATGACGACATGATTAGTCTTGCATCAGAGGTTAAGTGTGACACTACGGTGGAACGATATACCGAAGGACCATGGATTCATAAGATTAAGAAGAACAAATACGCCATGTTCTATGCCGCTGGTGGCGTGCCTGAGTGCCTGGCTTATAGCACTTCAAAGAAGCCTCAGGGACCATGGAAATACGAAGGGGAGGTGATGAAGCAGGATAATGCTACCAACTCGTTCACCAATCACATAGGTTTAACAAACTTCAAGGGGCACGATTACCTCTTCTATCACACTGGCTGGCTGCCTGGCGGTGGCGGCTTCGCACGCAGCGTATGCGTGGATGAGTTCAAATGGAACGCTGACGGTACGATGCCTTTGGTTAAGCCTACACGTGAAGGCGTTAGCCCTATCGGCACACTTAACCCCTACAACCGCGTGGAAGGCGAGACGATGGCGTTCAGCAAGGGCGTCAGAACGGAGTGGAACAAGAAGAATCCACGCATTTGGGTGAGCGATATTCACCACGGTGACTGGCTGAAGGTGCGCGAGGTGGACTTCACCAAAGGGGCTAATAGTGTAACACTGATGGCGGCATCTGGGCTGATGGGCGGTACGGTTGAATTCCGTCTCGATAAGGAAGACGGTGAACTGCTTGCCTCGGTCGATGTAGCACAGACTGGTGGATGGGAGGAATGGGAGACATTCTCTGCTCCTGTAAAGACTCAAGTGAGTGGCAAACATGACCTTTTCCTTGTCTTCAAAGGCTACAAGGGACTTAAAGGACAGAAACTATTCAATCTTGACTGGTGGAGGGTTGAATAAAAAACACCACGATTAACATCGACTAACAAAACCATAAAACCTATGAAATACATCTTTACAATCATCTGCGCTCTCGCTGCCCTCATCGGCAGAGCACAGAACGTAGCACAGTTCTATGAACAGAACACTGTGCTCAACTATAGCGACGGCGACAAAGCGGCTGGTGAGATACCTCAACCCACTACCTTCGACCCAAACTTTCATATCTATCTTTGCTTTGGTCAGTCTAATATGGAGGGCAATGCCAAGATAGAAGCGCAGGACCGCAAGGGCATTAGCACCCGCTTCCGCATGATGGCAGCGGTCAATATGGACAATACCGGGCGTAAGATGGGGCAATGGTACGCTGCCGTTCCACCGCTTTGCCGTGCCTGGACGGGTCTTACGCCAGCCGATTATTTCGGCAGAACGCTCGTAGAACAGTTGCCTGACAGCATCAAAGTGGGCGTTATCAACGTGGCTGTTGGCGGTTGTAGCATCGACCTCTTTGACGAAAAAAAGAAGGATTCGGTCATTGCCAAGTCGGCAGACTGGTTCAAGAACTTCTGCAAGGACTATGACAACAACCCTTATCGTCGCCTAATCGACATGGCAAAGAAGGCGCAGAAGGTGGGCGTCATTAAGGGAATACTGCTGCATCAAGGCTGTACCGACAACGGGCAAAAGGACTGGCCACAGCGTGTGAAACTTGTTTACGACCGTATTCTGAAGGAGCTGAACCTTAATGCTAATGATGTTCCCCTGCTTGTTGGCGAACTGATGACCGAGGAAGACGGAGGATGCTGCTATGCTCACAACGCTATCATCGACAACATACAGCAGACTATCCCTACCGCCTACCCTATCCCATCACTCGGTTGCCCTGGCGCAAAAGACAAACTACACTTTACTGCTGAAGGCTACCGTATTCTCGGACGTCGTTATGCAATGCAGATGCTCGACCTCCTCAAGGGCGTGCGTAAGGCTGAGACCACCATTGATGGACAGGATTACCCTAAGGTGGATAACGAAGGAAGGGCTTACTTCCGTATTAATGCTCCTCATGCATGGCGTATGCAGGTTGACATCTGTGGTAAGAAGTACGAGATGAACCGCGACAAAGACGGCGTATGGAGCGTTACTACCGACCCTCTCGTAAAGGGCTTCCATTACTATTTCATTCTGGTTGACGGTCTTTCGGTCATTGATCCTAACACAAAGACATACTTTGGCTGCAGCCGTATGGCTGGAGGCATAGAGATTCCTGAGGGTAAAGAGGGCGACTACTACCGTCCGCAGGCTGGTATCGCCAAGGGACAGGTACGCTCTTGCCAGTATTATGCAGCCTCAACAGGTGAGTGGCGCCACGCAATGGTCTATACACCGGCTGAATATGAGAAGAACACCAAAAAAAAATACCCTGTGCTTTATCTGCAACACGGCATGGGCGAAGACGAAACTGGCTGGTCAACTCAGGGCTATATGCAAAACATCATGGACAACCTCATTGCCGCAGGCAAGGCAAAACCCATGATTGTCGTTATGGAGAGCGGTGACGTTCGTGCTGGTTTCCGTCCTCGCAAGGGCTACGATGTGGAGGCGGAACGCAGCATCTACGGTGCTTCTTTCCAGAAGGTGCTATTCAATGACCTCATTCCTTGGGTACAATCTACCTTCCGTTGCTACACAGACCGTGAGCACCGTGCCATGGCAGGACTATCATGGGGCGGCAAACAGACATTCGATGCGACCTTATCTCACCTCGATATGTTCTCATACATAGGCACTTTCAGCGGTGCTCTCTTCGGTGTTGACCTGAATACGTGTTACAATGGCGTGTTCAAAGACGCTAAGGATTTCAACAAAAAGGTGCATTATCTCTTCCTCGGTATAGGCTCTGAGGAGAACTTCGGTGCCCAGAAAATGCACGAAAGCCTACAGAAGATGGGCATTAACTCTCATCTTTATGTATCACCTGGCACTCATCACGAGTGGCTTACATGGAGAAGGTGCCTTAAAGAGTTCGTACCTAATATTTTTTAGTAATCATAGAAAAACTAGAATTCCTAGGAAAACTAGAAAGACTAGAAAGACTAGAAAAACTAGAAAGACTATGAACCATAGAAAACCCCAAGGAACCTAAACAATGAGAAAACTTCTTTTTGCACTTATCCTCGCAGTATGTCTCCCCATCTCCGCTGCGAAGATAGGCCAAACTTCCACCGAATGCGTCAACCCCGTGCTGTGGGCTGACGTTCCCGACCCTGACGTTATACGCGTAGGGAGCGACTACTACATGGTTTCTACTACCATGCACCTCATGCCTGGCGTGCCAGTCATGCACTCACGCGACCTTGTTCACTGGGAGACCATCAGTTATGTATATGACAAACTCTCTGACACTCCGCTCTACGACCTTGAAGGCGGCACCGTGTACGGCAGGGGACAATGGGCAACAAGCATTCGGTACCACAAGGGAACGTTCTACATTCTCTTCTCGCCTAACGACCAGCCATGGCGTTGCTACATCTACACTGCGCAAAATCCTGCTGGTCCTTGGACTCTGCGTCTGCGCACAAACCATTTTCATGATGCCTCACTGTTTATTGATGATGACGACCGTCCGTACATTTTCTATGGCACAGGACAGGTGGTAGAACTCAACAAAGACTTCTCGGGACTGAAGGAAGGTGGACTGCGCAAGACTCTTTTCAAGCGTGATACCAGCGAAACAGGACTACTCGAAGGTAGCCGCGTGATAAAGAAGGATGGCAAATACTATCTGCTCATGATTTCATGGCCTGCTGGTGGCAAACGCCGTGAGGTGTGTTACCGTGCTGACAGCATTGCGGGACCTTACGAAAAGGAAGTGGTGCTACTGGATAACTTCAATGGCTTCGGCTATGTAGGTCAGGGTACTATCGTTGATGATGTCAACGGCAACTGGTATGGCATTATCTTCCAGGACCGTGGCGGCGTTGGTCGTGTGCTTACCCTTGAACCGTGCCACTGGAGGAACGGTTGGCCCATGATTGGCGATGAGAACGGACACATACCGGCAAAGTTCAATGTGCCTCTTGCGCCTTGTCCTACCGAACACGGCATAGTGGGCAGTGACGACTTCAGCACTACAAAGTTGGGCAACGAATGGCAATGGAACCATAACCCCATCAACGCCATGTGGTCGCTAACGGAGCGTCCTGGGTTCTTACGACTGAAGACATCACGCATCACCGACAACATTTTCCTCGCGCCTAACACTCTGACCCAGCGTATGACGGGTCCTGAATGCGAGGCTACTACCTGCATAGACCTCTCGGCATTGAAGGACGGTGACGTCTGCGGACTGTCCGCTTTCAATGGTGACGCTGCCCTACTCTCGATAGTACAGCAGGGCAAGAAGCGCATGCTCCAGTTGACATTTGAGAGCGTTGAATTGCAAGACCCTGGCAAAAAGGTTACTAACATAAAGAAAGAAACCATAGAGAGTATGCCATTCAAGGGCAATAAGGTGTGGCTACGCATTCATGGCGACTTCAATCTTGGTAAGGACCTCGCCACCTTTGCTTACAGTACCGATGGAAAAACATTCAAGTCTATAGGCAAACCATTCAAGATGGTGTTCGACTACCGACGCTTCTTCATGGGAACTAAGTTCGCCCTCTATTGCTATGCAACCAAACAAGTGGGCGGTTGGGCAGACTTTGACAGTTTCTTATTAAAAAATTAAAAATTAAAAGTTAATAATTAAAAATTATGATTACCTTTGTAAGCGTTCGTGTCAGCATATTGACGACAGGCAAGCAACAGTAATCATAATTTTTATCTTTTAATTTTTAACTTAGAAAGAAATTGATAACAGGCAATAACAGTAATCATAATTTTTAATTTTCAATTATTAATTTTTAATTTAGAGAACCGTAAAAGCTTAAACAATATGACCAAAACAACCCTTTCATTAATCGCTTTCGCTGCTGCTTTAAGTGCTAATGCAGCACCATTATGCAGCCCCGACGGCAAGACTGCTGTGGAGATTACCTGTAATCAGGGCAAACCTACTTATTCTGTTACGTACAATGGCGTTACGGTTATAGAGCCTTCTGCCCTCGGACTGAACACTAACGTGGGCGACTTCACGCAAAACCTCACCATCACCAAGACCTCTGATGTGGAGAAAAAGAATGTCTCTTACTCTCTGCCTAACATCAAGGTGAGCAAGGTTGAGAAGGAGATGAACACACAGACCACTACTTTCGCGCAGGATGGTAAGGAGAAACTCTCCGTAACGGTGGCAGTTAGCAACAACAATGTGGCGTTCTCCTACAACCTCTTGGCTGACAAGGAAACAAAATGCTGCATCGTTAACAACGAGGCTACTGCGTTCTCCCTCCCTCAAGGCACCACTACCTTCCTCTGTCCACAGATGGGTTATATGACGGGCTTTGCACGTACGGCTCCCAGTTACGAGACTCACTACACGGCAGACGAGCCTATGGGCAAGAACGGTTGGGGACAAGGCTACACCTTCCCTTGCCTCTTCAAGGTGCCAGCAAAGCAGGGCGACAAAGCCAAGCAGTACTGGGCACTCATCTCCGAGACTGGGGTTGACGGCAACTACTGCGCCTCTAAGATAGAGAACAAGGGCGGAAACTCATACGTTGTCTCTTTCCCAAGCATGAAGGAGAATAACGGCTACGGCTCTAACACGGTGCAGGCTCTGCTGCCTTCTTCTACTCCGTGGCGCACTATCACCGTGGGCGAGACACTCGACCCTATTGTTAACACTACCGTAGCATGGGACATGGTAGATTGTCAGACCGACAAGAAGCACGAAGCGGAGGCTCGCGAGGCTGCCGCCAAGATGTACGGCAGGGGCAGTTGGTCATGGATTATCGCTGATGACAAGAGTTGTAACTTCGACACTCAGAAGCAATACATCGACTTCAGTGCCGCCATGGGCTGGGAATCTCTGCTCATCGATGCTCAGTGGGACAAGCAGATTGGTCGCTATCGCATGGCTGAACTGGCACGTTACGGCAAGACCAAGGGCGTAAACCTCTACCTCTGGTACAACAGTAATGGCAAATGGAACGATGCTCCGCAGACTCCTCGCAACTGCATGGACACTCCTCACGCACGCCGTGCGGAGATGGCATGGATGAAGAGCATCGGCATCAGGGGCATAAAGGTGGACTTCTTTGGTGGCGACAAGCAATGCACGATGCAGCTTTACGAAGACATTATGCGCGATGCGCAAGACTTCGGACTGCTCGTTATCTTCCATGGCTGCACCCTTCCACGTGGTTGGGAACGCATGTTCCCTAACTATGTAGCAAGCGAGGCGGTGCGCGCCAGCGAGAACCTACGCTTCGGTCAAGGCGAGTGCGACCGTGAGGCTATGGACGCTACCTTCCTTCCTTTCATCCGCAACACTGTGGGCAGCATGGACTTCGGCGGCAGCACGCTTAACTGGTACTACAATGACAAGAATGCGCAAGGCTTCGGTGGCGGTCATCGCATTACTTCCGACGTCTTCGCCCTCTCTACCGCCATCCTCTTCCAGAGCGCGGTGCAACACTTTGCCATGGCTCCAGGAAACCTGACAGACGCTCCTGCATGGGCAGTTGACTTCATGAAGAAGGTGCCTACCACATGGGACGAGGTGCGATACATTGACGGTTACCCTGGCAAGTATGTCATTCTCGCTCGCAGAACGGGCACAAAATGGTACATTGCAGGCGTTAACGCTGAGAAGACTACGCTGAAGAAAACAATTTCTCTCAACATGTTCCCTGCTGGAACAAGCCTAAACCTCTACAGCGACGACGCCAACCTAAAGGGCAGCGTAAAAGCCATGAAGGTAACGAAGAAGCAGGAACTGACCATTACGATACCGCAGAACGGTGGCTTCGTGGTTTGCGAATAAAAAAACATACACCCCCTGCCCCATCCACAGGGAGGGGGAAGGTTACTACTTACAGATAATAATAATACCGCCTTACACAATTGTGTAGGGCGGTATTATTATTATCCGAGATAAGTAACTATCGTGGCATCGCACTACCTTTTCAACATTAATCTCCCTTAAATCAATCTCTAACGAGATACAAGATTAAACTAAAGAGTTATTGAAAGGCTACTGCATACAAGAAGAAGACCGCCCCACACTAACGTATGGGGCGGTCTTTTTTATTCTTTTACCAGTATCTTGCCCCCTCCCTAGGAAGGGGGGAGGAGTTTCTATTCCTCATCGTCATCATAGAAGTCAATGGTGTTATAACGTGAGTCTCCCGCTTCACCAGAGTTTCCCGTACCGCCACCTTCTATAGAAGAAGTACAAATGATGCAGTTGTTTACTGTTACTACATTAACCTGTGGCGCTATATACGTCTTTTTCATTTCAGTTTTTCCTTTCTTTTATATTTGTTTATTACTTTACTATTACTGTTACGGTCTTTCCGTTAGCAAGGCGAGCGATGTTAATGCCCTTCTGCATACCCTTCTGCTGAACGCCAGCAGCATTGTAAACCTCTACTATGATGTTAGCATTCTCTTGAGCCTCCACTGCGTTAACACCTGTCACGTTGTTGTCTGTGATGATAGCGAGGCGTGCAGCAGCCGTTGGGTTCACTGTTGTGAAGTATCCACGGAAGGCGTTGCAGACGAAGTTGTCGTTAATGCTGTAGAACTTATCTTCCTTGATGTAGTAAGAGTTTGCATCTGTAACAGTAGTTCCCTGAGTGTAAGAGCCATGCATCATCACTGCACCGTCAGCCTGTGGGGTTTCTGTGACATTGCTGATATTGCCTTCGCCAGTGATTGTTATTTTATCATTGTCAGCGGTCTTCTCGATGATGGCAGGAGTGCCGGCAGCGAGTTTCTGAACCTCCTCAAGAGTGATAGCCTCATCGGTCATGTTCTTTATCTCATAGAACTTAACGTCTGTTGATGTAGCAGCGAATGGCAATACGACAGTACCGAACTTAGTGTTCAACTCACGTGTGTACTGCGCCTTAGTGGCCTTTACGTTCTCTGGTGCTTGGAAAGAATATCCGTCAGCGAGAGTGAGGTTAGCGATAGTACCGTCAACGGCAACGTTGCTCTCGTTAGCGAGGACACCTTCCTTAGCACGGAATATGCAGTTAGGGTTGGCTGGGGTGAGAGTGATAGGAGTGGTTGTAGTAAGGGCTGTAGCGTTAATAGATAGACACTTTGTATCAGCAAGGGCTTCAGTAAGAGATGCCGTTTCACCGAGAACGCTACCCTTAAGGCTATATGTTGTATATGTAGTAGTACTTACAGGAACAGACTTAGACATATACCCACCCATAACATAAACAGGAGCACATTCCCAATCATTAGCTGCCTTAATACCTTTTAGGTATTTATAACCTGAAATTTTTACTACATAAACACCTGGTGCAGTAATCTTTACTGCCTTAGTCCAATCCGATACTGTCGCTGCTTCAGATATTGCATGCAGGTATAATGTTACAACCTTTTTATTTGTATCATCCCATATCCAAACACGCAATCCACAACTGTTTGTTTCCGCATCACTTACATACAGATGAAGGTAATCATAACCATCAATAGAAACATGTGTACCCTCATTAGATCCATCACCATCACCGTAACATTTTCCTTGAACCGCAAATTCCATTGCCTTCACCGTTCCTGCCCAATTACTGTTTGTACCTTTTAATTCTTTTAAGTCAGTAACTGCCAACGGCAAATTTAAATATTCGCTTTTAGTCGCTTCTATATATTCAACATCAGCACCAGAAAGCATTATCTTCTTGATAGTCACATTTCCGGGTTTATCAGCAGCACCAGAAATTTGTATACATTGTACGTAATGCATATTGTCATCACTAATGCCTAACGCCTTCCATGTAAACTCTTTTGTACCAGTCTCAACTTGGGCGGTCACCTGACTTGCTCCATTTGTAAACTTTACTATAAGTCTGAAATGGTCTAACGCCAACGCTGTTTCATCGCCTCCATCTGGGGCAGTTCCTTTTTCTGACTCTATAGTAATCCCATCATAAGCAAAAAGGTCACCAGACAAGCCCTTTAAAGTGAGTTGATTATAATATGTAGTAGTCCATGCAAATGTTCCACTCTGGGTAGAGGCATCGTATTTCCACGTAGTATTCGTCTCAGTTTCGGGAAGGGATGACAAATCTACTTCAAGAGTTTTGCCACAAACGTTGCCCCCCAAAATCAACAGGAAGAGCGACAAAAAGAGTAATAGTTTTTGTTTCATTGAAATAAAAAATTTAAGTTTTAATTGATTATTGTTGTTAATAAATTACATGTTTTTTAGTTTTGCATCAATACCATTTACTTACAATCTGAAAGCAACCAAATTACACGGTAATCACATAGCTTTTACATCGTAATCACATAGCTTTTACACGGTAATCAGGCCCTAATTACAATGCGAGCGACTTGCTTTAAAAACTGTAAGCAAAAGCCTTGCTTTTACTTACAATTCGTAAGTTATTCCACATACATCATGTAATCAGTCACGCACATCGTCTTTTGTAACCTTTTAACGATGCAAAGTTACTTATTCACTGGCTTTTAGACTTTCTCATTTGTATCAAAAAGTTGTGTTTTTATACCAAAAACGAGTAAATCCCTTTATCCGTAGTGGGACAAAGGGATTTACTCGTTTTACTCGCGGTGTTTCTATTACATTCTTTGTAACGCCCTACTTTATTTCCATTTGGAACGGACTGGCTGGCAATCCGTTCTTGCCGTAAAGGTTAAGGCGCGCTGGGTTGTTCTTCCAAGCAAAACGAATGGCGGTGGGCACTGTGCCTTCGGGGGCACTGAGTATCACCTTTGTGCCATCTACACGTGCCGTAGCGTTATGGAACTTACCGTCTTTGCCCTTGAGTTCAAACTCTTTTACGTCGTCACACGGACGCAACGACTGGTCCATGGTAACTACGACACCCTCTGGCTGAACCACAGCGGAGAGTGGTTGTGGCGAGAGGAGGTTCTTCTTGCCATACACTTGGTTGGCGAGGGCAAGGGCACAACGCTCCGCTACCTCTCGTTTGCGCAGCGGGTGTATGTCTGCCGCCTCGCCGAGATCTATGGCAACGGCAAGGGTGTTGTGAGGGTTGGCAAGACTGACAAGGCGTTGCTGCTCGCGCAGGGCTGCCCAACCGCTCTCCTGTGGCTGGTCGGTAGGCTCCATGTGGTTGGCGAGTTGCACTACGCAGAAGGGCATATCAGGACGCTGCCACAGTGTGCGCCAGTTGCCTGTGAGTTTTGTCAGTAGGTCACCGTATTCGTTTGGCTTACCCGTGTTGGACTCTCCCTGATACCATACCATGCCAGAGAGGGCGTAAGGTGCCAACGGATGTATCATGCCATTATAGAGCACGGACGCTTGGTTCTGCGTGTTCACCTTGCCTCCAAGGGGACCTTCCATGAGGAGCGAGCCTTTATGGGTTAGCCACTTGGTAGAGATTGACTGCTTGGTACCATCTTCATAGACTATCTCGTGGGGCTTGTTGCGGTAGAAGTTTGCCATGCCACTCTTGCAGATGATGCGCACCGCTATGACGTTGTCACCTTCATGAAGCACGCCTGCTGGTATCTTATAGCGGCGAGGGGGATACTGATAGTAGGTCACGCCTACCTGCTTGCCGTTGACGAAGGTGTAGTCCATGTCGTGAAGCGTGCCAAGCAGCAGCGTTGCCGCCTTGCCTGCGTGGGCTGCATCAATGGTGATGTGCTGGCGCAACCACATAGAGCCGAGGATTGGTCTGCCCTCGTGCTTTGCCCATGCGTTGTTGTCATACTGATCATACGCCTGCCATGAGGTGTCGTCATAGTCACTTTTCTCATACTTTTCGTTGCCAGGGTCAGTGTCGTTCATCAGTTTGAACCACACGTCATTGGCTCGATTGTTTGCCAAGGTCTGGTACTTTACGTAGTCGGCATCGGTATATAGCATGTAATCTCTATAGTATGAATAACTCTTCAGGGAGTCAATGTCCACCCATGCCTGCACAGGACTACCACCAAGGCTTGACTGTATGACGCCCTGTGGCACCTTTGTGTCGTTGTACATCTTCTGTCCAAGGAAGTAACCGAGGGCAGAGAACTTCCACGCATTGTCCTTATTGAGGTGTTTCCACGATGTATTCTTTACGTCGTTCTTACGCTCTGTGGAGTAATCTGTCTGCACTTGAAAGAGGCGTATGTTGTCATTGCTGTACGTATCAATATCGGTAGCATACTGAGGATAAACGCGCTCGATGTTGGTATCTACGTTAGACTGTCCTGATACCATCCATACGTCGCCCACCATGACGTCTGTCAGCGTCTTGTCTGCTATCTGCATGGTGAACGGTCCGCCTGGCTTTTGCTTCGGAAGCACTATGCGCCACTGTCCTTTGGCGTCGGCATTGGTGGTGTATTTCTTACCGCGGAAGGTCACGTTGACCTCCTCGCCTGGCTTTGCCGTGCCCCATACAGGCAATGGTTGTTGGCGTTGCAGCACCATGCCCGACTGGAATATTTGTGGCAACGTGACGGCATAACTGGCAAGACAGCACAAAAGCAGCATCAGAAAGGTTGTTGTCTTTTTTCGCATTTGGTTTGTTTTTTTTGAGTAATACAGTAAAAGCACAGCCGCCACCAGCGGTGACAGCCATGCCTTTCCTTATCATTTGTTATCCAGTTTACTTCTTTGGAAGATACCAGTTTTGCTTGTCCATCAAGCGTGTATAGACCGTTTCATCCTTTACGCCGTCACGCTTAGAGAGTGGTTCGGCAAGGTAAGAAGGGTCGTTGCGGCGTAATGCCACACGCATGAGGTCATAGTAACGGTGTCCTTCAAACGCAAACTCAAGGGCGTTCTCGGTCATTATCATGTCCTCAACAAGCGGTATCTGGTATGCCACGGTGTCTTCGTAAGACGGAAGTTCCTGTGGTGGCTGTGGAAGCGCATACTGTTTGTCGCAACGCACGTCGCCACAACCGCGTGCATGGATACCCATAGTATTGTTCTCGGTATAATTAGTTACAGAGAAGTTAAGCAACTCACCGGCACGCTCACGCTCTTTCTCGGAGATATTCTTTAGAATGGAATTCTCATATAGTCCATATTTGAGCACGCAGAAGGCACTTTCAGGATAGCCAGCACGGTTGAGTGCCTCGGCAAAGAGCAAGAAAACCTGCTGACGGCGATAGAGAACTATCATGTTCGTTACTACCTTCTTTATTGACTGGTACTCTGAGGAATAACTACTTGTCTCGTCTCTGTTTATTATACTTTCGCTATATGCGCCCGCCAGACGAAGGTCTCCAGCATAATAACTCTTGGCATAGCCTGCCTTTGGAGCGTAAACGGTATCGCGGTTAGAGTCTGTTATCTTGTTCTCATACACGTAATTCTGCGTCATTGAGATGTCTTTAAGACTCTGTGAAGGCTTAACCTGGAAGTAGTATTTGTTATTGTCCGTTGAACTGAACACCTCTGGCAACATGCCGCGAACGCCGTCAAACTCTGATGTCTCTAACGGAAGCCTGCAGATATCATCATTTGACACAGAGATTATACCATCTCTTAAGCTCGCACTCGTAAAGTTAAGGTCAGAACCAACATTCCATTTGATATTAGCAACACCCGTCGTAACAGGTGAATTTATATCCGTAATGTACTGATAGAGGTACTGGCACGCCTCCTGATATCTGCCTGACCACAGGCACATCTCGCCAAGCAGTACACGAATAGGTATAAAGTAATATCGTGATGGCCAACTGTTAATGTTACCATAGTCAGGCATTTCACGGTCAACGTATGGCTTTAGGTCGTTGATGAAGTACTCGCAGATGGCGTTTATGTCTGATGTTGGCTTCTCCATCTCACGCTGTGCCTCCGTCTCTGTCAATATCGGTGTTGTGATTAGCGGCACATCACCGTAGTTTTTGGCAAGTTGCAGATATGTCCAAGCACGATATGCCTTGACCGCTGGATACTCTTTCTCGAACACTTTCTTACCAAGACGGCTGAGAGTTGTATCTACATGGGCGAGGAAATAGTTACAGTTGTTGATGATGGCATAGTAATCGCTGATGTTGTTATACTTGTTAACGCCGCTAAAGTCGCCTGCCGCCATGTTCTTAATGTCGGTAGTAGCCTTCGTTGTTGGGCTTACAAGGTCAGAGCGAATCTCGCCAAGGAGCACCGTACGGTCTGCAATGACCTGCATTTGGCGTATGATACCCATAACGCTGTAAAGCGAGTCCTGCGGTGTATTGATGTGATTGTCTTCCTCAAATTCCACCATGTCAGACTTAGTATCAAGCATATCAGAGCACGAAGCCATGGAAGCAAGGCAGCAAAGACCCATTATTACTTGTTTATATAGTTTCATAGTTGTTGATTATTTATTGTGGTTTGGTGGTTTGGTTGTTTAGTTGTTTGGTTGTTTGTTTGATTGATTGATTGAGGCTTAAGTTGCAAAAAAACAACTTTCACATCAACTAAACCACCAAACAACTTAATAACTAAACAACTAAACGACTAAAATACTACAGATTTATCTTCACACCCATAGAGAAAGAGCGTCCCAGTCCGAGCAGTCCACGGTCTATTCCCTGTGCAAGCACGTTGCCTGAGAGGGCGCAGTCAGGATTGCTGCCGAGGTACTTTGTTATGGTAAAGAGATTCTGTGCAGAGCCCCAGACGGTTAATCCCTGAATGAATGTACTGTTAAGAGGTAGCGCGTAACTGAGGGTTACGTTGCTAAGGCGCAGGTAACTGCCGTCTTCTATCCAGCGGTCGCTGAAACGTGCGTTGCCGTGTGGGTCCTGATAACTAAGGCGTGGCATGTTAGTCACCTGACCTTCTGCCATCCAACGTGCGTTCATCGCAGTGGTTTGGTTGTAGAAATACTTACCACTCTCGAGGATGCTGCGCTCATAGTTGAAGATGTCATTGCCTATGCTGTAGTTGAAAGTAACGTCGAGTGTCCAGTTCTTCCAGTTCAAACGGCTGTAGATATTACCGTAAACGGAAGGGTTAGGGTCACCTATTACCTCGCGGTCATTGGCGTCTATGCAGTGGTCACCGTTCTTATCAACGAAGCGCATGTCACCTGCTTGGAAGTAAACCTTGTTGCCACTCTCATCTACTTGGTACAGACCTTCCTCGTTAGCCTGTGCAGATGTGGCGTAAACTCCATTGGTGCGATAGCCGTAGAACACGCCAACAGGGTTGCCAACAGATGTCAGTACGGTTGCACCATAGATGCTTGTCTCGATGTTCTTGTTGTCAGTACCGATGGCGGTAACCTCATTCTTGTAATGACCGAGTGTTGCTCCTACCTCCCAATGCCATGACTTTGAGTCGTAAGCCTTAACGCCTACGTTCATGTCGAAGCCCGCATTGGTCAGTTTTCCGTTGTTACACCAGTTCTGACTGAGACCACTTGTCCATGCCATTTGGCGCAGAGTGAGCAGGTTGTTGGTCCATGACTTGAAGAAGTTGAAACCAAAGTGCACCTTATTATTGAAGAAGTTACCCTCCACTCCACCGTTAATGCGGCGTGTTGTCTCCCACTTCAGTTCATCATTGCCTACGTTTCCGAGGAGTTTACCAGTAACATTGGTGCCGAGAAGTGTGCGTGAAACGAAGTAGGTGCGTGATGCCGTGTAGTCAATATCGTCGTTACCTGTTACGTCGTAGCCCAGGTTTACACGGAGATAATTAACAGGTTTTACATCAGCGAGCCACTTTTCGTTGCTCATTACCCATGAAGCCTGCAGGCTTGGGAATATTCCCCACACGGTGCCGAACATTTTTAAGCCGTTAGCATTGTCGCCAAAGCGTGATGATGCCTGCGCTGAGAGTGTGCCAGTGAGGTAATATTTCTCAGCATAGTTATAGTCAGCGTTAGCGTACCATGTTATGTCGTTGTACTTATCGTCAGCACCATCGGTAGATTTGTAGGCAAGAGAACCTGACATGTTAGGTGTCTTATCGTTACCAGTGTTATAACCTTTCTGTATGTTCAGGCGATAACTGTTGCTGATATAACGCACGCCACCAAACGCCTTAATACTATGCGCTCCGTATTTGTTTTCCCAATCCACACGTGTGTCACTCTGTATTGAGTTCTGACGTCCGGCAAGTGACTGCACGATGTTATCTACATACACGCGGTTTGTCAGTCCTGGCACGCGGAACTTTGGTACACCTGTGATAGGCAGGTAGTAGTTTTCGTTGGTGTTAACCAATGAGAAGTTGAAGAACTCCTGCACGGTAAGGTGCTTGTTGAAGTGATACTTCGGCGTGATTGAGAATGTAACGAGACGGTTACCGAAGTCGTTACGGTTGCGTCCGTCGCCATTATCGAGTATGCTTACAGGGTTAGCAAGACTGCGGTCGTTAGTATCAATAACGCCTTCAAGGTAGTTGTCCGCCTCAGCGAGGTAGTGGCTGAGGTTTCCGCTGAAGTCATAAGCGTAAGGCGAGAGGAACGGTGACTTTACGAGTGCAAGGAAGTTAGGGGCTGTTATGGTGTTATCCTCCACGTTCTCTGATACGCCTATGTCGCGAAGGTCGCGGCTAACGTCGCTGAATGAAGCATCGAAGCGCACGTCGAAGTTCCTCAACACGCTGATATCGGTGTTCATTCTCATGTTGAAACGTGAGAAATCGTTACCCTTCAGCGTGCTGTTAGCACTGGTGTAGCCTACGCTGAGGTTATAGTTTGCTACATCATCACCACCCTGCACGTTAATGCCATAACTCTGAGCGAAGGAAGAACGATACACTTCCTTCTTCCAGTCGGTATTGTTATGGTACATAGGATAATAATAATATGATGGGTCTGACACGAGGAACTTCATGCCACTGACGTCGCTCATCTCCGTTGCAAGCATCTCGGTAACGTATGTTCGGTAGTCTTCTGCGCCAAGCATTGACGCTGTTCGTGGCTCTGCCTGGAACTTACCGCCTATTGTTACGTCAATCTTCGTGGTCATGCTACGGTTGCGCTTGGTCGTGATGAGGATTACACCGTTGGCTCCCTTGGCTCCGTAGATTGCGGTACCATTCTTCATAACCTCCACCTTGGCAATGTCATTAACGTCAAGATTGCCGAGGATATTGTTGTAGTAGCCGTCATGAAGCATTGAGCGGTTGTACTGCATGTCCATTATTACGCCGTCGAGCACGACGAGTGGCTGTGCGTTGGCACTGAGACTGTTGAGTCCGTTGATAAACATCACGTTGCCAACAGCATCCATTCCGCCACGTCCAAGCATACGAACGTCGGCAGAGAGTTGCTGCTTCATCAGCGGGTCAATGCTCTGCTCAGCATTGTTTCCGAAGTTTTCCGCTGCTGAACGGTATGTGGCTGTAGTCTTACCTGCATACGTTGCACTGTAATCTGCAGAATAGAGACTGGCGTTTACGTTGTCGAGGTCGCTACCTATAGCCACTTGCTGGCTCTGCAGCCCCTCAAGTGTCATATAGACGCTGCTTACATACTCAGGCAATCCCTTTAGGTTATACTCGCCACTGGCATCGGTCATGGCACTGTATGAGGCGTTACCATACGCTTGCACACGCACACCTGCAACAGGTTCGCCCGTAGAGGCGTTGGTTACCTTACCCTTAATATCCTTGGCTATCGCGTCACCCGCCAGCATTGACAGTCCAAGAGAAAGAAGCACTGCGGCACCTTTCATGGCACTTCCTGCTGGAGAGGCGAGACGATATGTTTGTTTTCTTTTGTTGTTCATGATAAGTGTGTCTTTTAATTGTTCTGTTGCTCTGGTGCTTCCGTTGCTTCGTTAGGACGAAGGAAGATGCAGTCAAGATACATCTCACGCCAATACTTGCTGTTTTCCTTTGCAGAAATGCTACATGCTATAGTAATGGATATCTTGTCATTGTTCTGGTTATAGTTACATGCTGGTAGTTTAAAGCCCTCCGCAACGACCACTGTGTCCACCTTGTTCTTATCGTTTGTGAAGTCCTTACCACCGTTACATCTGTAGTGTTGCTCCACGCCATTCTCGTCAATGTAGTTGATAATGGCTTTAAACTTGTATGGACGCAACTGGTTGGATGGGTTGTCCACGTTCTTCGGCAGTAACACTACGCAGAAGTCGTATGCTCCTGACAGCGTACCATTCAAGCGATAGGTCGCTGACCAGTTTGCCGTTCCAGATGTAGGGGTAAGCACCGCATAACTACCTTTTGAAATACTGTCACCTGAGGCAGAACGTGTAGTGTACTTACAACTCTTGTATGTCGTTATCATCCACGTCTGTTCGGCTTCCTGCTCAATCTTTCTGAAGTAGGTTTGCTCTGGTGTGAATGGCCATTCGTCATAATAATAGAGTTTTCCGTTGCTGCATTCTCTTACGCCTTTCGCTTTGCCGAAGAGTCCATCGGGTGCGTATGGCTTATAGAACACGTGATACTCTGGGTAGTTTTTGTCATACCATGCGCTCTTAACGCTATCCTGTGGACTTGCCTGTATGGTCTTGCTGAAGACGGCATCGTCCATCATGCCACGGAACGCCCAATACTTCTGCAGCGAGTCGCGTTTCTCCATGCTTGTTGGGTAAGTGAAGTGCTCCTTCGCCTTCTCCCATGCTTTCTGCCAACCTGCGTTTGTTGGCACGGTTACGGAGTAAACGGAGTCTTCCGCATTCAGCAGGCCGATGGCGTTCATCATGATGTTACGCTCATTGATTACGGAATCTACGTAAACCGGTATGCCGTCAACGATTCCGCTGCTTATGCTGGCGTCTTCATTGAAATAATCTTCATTATAACTTGATAGCAGCACTCCCGATGTTTCCTTAAAGTCAGGCACATAGTTGAGTGCCTCATATATAGTATAGGTATAAGGCATCTCAGACTGCATGATGTGCATCACGCCATTCTTTCCATGTAGGTTGCTCTCCTTTATGGCAATGCCGTTCACGCTACCGTTGCTTATGGTTATGCGTTTGCCGTTCATCAGTCGCACGCTCTGCACGGAGTCGTTAGAGGAACGCAGTTTCGTGGCAAGGTGGTTCTTAACGAAGAACATCTCCACGGCAGAGTCACCCTGCGCCGTCTGTGTGAGCGCGATGAGCGAGTCTTTGTTAAACGTTCCGTTGACAGGCGCAAGCACCGTCAGCGACTGTCCACCCCCAAGCACCTGCGCGTATGATACTGATGTTTTCTTGTGGTGACGGAATACCATGGTGTTCTGTAACACCTCGGCAAAGTCGCTCAACTCGGGGTTGGCACTAATCTGTTCCCACAGCGTGGTGTTGCCTCCCTCAATACTTGAGTTGTCATAGTGGTCATCCCAATCAGAGCATGACACTACGCCTGTAGCGGCAATGGCTGCCAGCAGAAGGCGAGACCGACGTATTATGTTTTCTTTTATGTTGTTCATGTTGAGAATTGTTGTTATTAAATTTACTTACAATTCGTAAGAATTTAGCCTCTTTTTCTTACTGTTTTTGAAAGCACCTTTTCTCTTTGTAATTTGGGCTTGATTACCGAGCGATTTGGGCTTAATTACCATGTAATCACTATCTAATTACCGAGTGATTAAGGTGCTTTCAAATCGTAAGTTGATATGCTTAGTGTCTGTCCTCACCCTCTGGGCTTGCATAGACGCTCTTAGGACATAGTTCTATGTAGTCGAAAGACCACTCCACGTCGCCGTCCATCACCTGACGGAAGCGCAGCCAGTACTCTTCGCCCGCCTTAAACTGTGCGGTTGTAAGAATGCGACGCAGGTGCTCGGCAGCGTCAACACGGAAACTCGTTGCGCCTGGCTTGCCGTAAGAGTCCATGCCCTTCATGTAGCCACGGTTGCGCATTGCCTTGTCGTTGGCGGTGTTTGCATCTTCATCCTCGGTATCTGCTTCACAACCTACTATTGGGTCCCATGCACCGATACGCAGGTCAACAGGTATGCCGCAAGGCTCGTTGTTAAGATAAACCTGAACCACACCACGCTCGTTACCGCATACATAACCCAGACGTATCTCGTAAAGTCCAGGAGGAGGTGTAGGCAGTTTTATCTGCACGTCATACTGTCCCTTTACGCATATAGCGTTTCCTAAGTATGAACTCCACCATACGTCGTCGGGGTGCACGGCGATGAAGGTTTCAGGACTTGTTATCCAGTTAGCGATGTAACCATTCTTGAATGCTGACACGTACTCTTTCTGATAACCACAGTGTCCACGTGCACCCTGGTTCATAAAATCCGGGCTGAGCGTTGTGGCGTCGATACGCATACGACAGTTGAGCACTACGTCTCTTACCTTTGTGTCATACTGCAAGATGTCGTCGAGGTAATGGTATGTTCCGTTAACGGCGTTTTGGTCGTGCTTACCACTCTCTGACGCAGAGAGTACTTTAACGCCCTTACATCCGTCCTTCACCATGTTCTTAAGTCCCTTGCGGTTAGCGTAGAGCACACCGTTGGCGCGGCAGAAGCGCAGCATAGCGTCTGGACACATAGTCTGCCAGAAGTCCTCAGGGTCTGCCACATCGGTGCGGCAACACTGTGTGAGGATGGTGCCTGATGGTGCCCAGTCGTCGTAATTGCCGAGGCGATCCATGAGGTGGTAACTGACGAAACGGTTGAGAGGGTTCTTTCTGTTAGTGAAGTCATCGTCATAAAGACCTGCGTCCTGTGGGAAGGAAGCGTCGTAGATGCGCTTTGCGTATGCCTTGAGGTCTTCAAGGTTGCGTATGCCCTTCTTATGGTATATGCTGTCAGGCTCTACGAAAGCGGTGTATTTGAAGAATCGTTTCTCCGACCAGTAGGCTGGCATGTCGCGACCACCATAGTGTACTGTCTTGCCGTCGGTTACGGAGTCGTCGCTGCATGAGTATGTCATGTCGATGTACTTTGTCAGCGAGTCCTTCATGTGGGTTAGTGCGAGTGCCTGCGTGAAGAGGGTGATTGTAGAGTCGCTCTCCATAAGGTCAGGCAGGAAGAGGTTGCTGGCACTGAGCACACGGTTAACTGTGTGAACAACACCGTTGGTTACAGAGTCGTCCTTCTGCACGATGCGTGAGAGTTTGTTGACATACAGAATGAGCGCATTGTTGTTGTTAGCGTCACTGTCACTGGTAAGCACCAGGTAACGGTCGTCCATGTTCATCTCAGGCAGGGCACCATCGCTGTAGTCTGTGGTGAAGAAGGCGCCTTTGTTCACGATGTGTGTACGGGCAATGGTGTCACATATAGCCTGTGGTATGTCGTCCACGCTGCGATAACCGCTCTCCGCCAGATATGTGTTGATGGCATTGTTGTCGGGCGCAAAGACCGTGAAGGTGCCGTAGGTGCTGAGCAGATGGAAGTAGCCCGCGCGCTCAAGAAGAGCCTGGAACTGGCTGTACTTGCCCGGCTCGTCCTCAAGGAGTTGCGCAGCAGTGCGCTTGGTGGCAGTGTAGTAGTTTGTGTCGTCAAAGTCATTATCTACGCAAGCCACCATGCTGGATATGCCAAGCGAAAGGATAAAGAGGTAGATTAAGCCTCTCATCAATATCTTGCATTTCTTATTCTTCATAGTTTTTTTGCTTTATTGTTTGGTTAGACCGCTAAACTTTAGTTCGTATAATCTTCTGTATTGCTGTAAGCTGGGTTCTGATGCAGATAATCATTGAGCTTCAACTCGTCGCGGTTATAAGGGAAGAAGAGAATGTTAGGGTCTGCGAGTTTTATCTTTATCGCGCTGAGGTTGTCCTCGTACTTCACTGTTGCCTCATTGATGAGGTGTTGGTTGTCGCCATTGCGTAGTGACATACGAACGAGGTCATACCATCTTTTGCCTTCGAACATCAATTCTCTGTGGCGTTCGTCGAGCACGAGTTGCTCCATCTTCTCGCGGCTGGTCTTATAGTCGTTATACCTCAGTGTGTCGTTTGACGATGCTGTTATGAGGTTGCGTGCTCTCTTGTTTACGGCGTTGACCATGCAGAAAGCGTCGGCATAGTGGTCTTCGCCCATCATAACGAGTGCTTCTGCCTTCATCAGCATAATGTCGGTAAGGCGATAGACTATCCAGTTGGCGTACTCGTTACCTCGCTGTGATGTAGATAATTTAAGGCTACGCTCATCTGTCACGTTAGTGTTGTCGAGCGAAACACTGCTGTTAACGTACTTTCTTATGACGTAACGGCTGTTGGTCATCTCTGTCGTCTCATACACGCGGCAGTCGTTCTTGGCAAAGAGTTTACAGTTGCCAAGGTAGGCTTCCTTACATAATATAGAAGGAACGGTATATGTGCCTACCTGTCTGTCAGGCTTACCGTATCCTTGGCTGACCGCAGTATTCTTAACACTCTGGTTGTTCTTGAAATAGAGTTCGAAGATACTCTCGAAACTATTGCCATTGCCGAAGATTTCAGTATATGCATTGCCGCACATTGTTCCTCCGTCAACCTTCTCGCGTATGAGCGGTATTCCTGAGAGTTCTATCATGTCGGTCTGATCACCTATCGCGGCAACCTTCTGCTTGTATTGGTCTTTCTTGAAGGCTATGACCTTGTCGCAGTAGTTTACGCACTCCTGATAGTTTCCGCGCCAGAGGTTAAGGTCGGCGAGAAGGGCATACATTGCCACGCGTGTCACGCGGCTGCTGTTTTCGTATGCCGATGTTACCGCCTGAGCGTTAGTGTATCGGCTGTCGTCAACGTAACGTCTTACTGCGTCGTCCTCCACCGCCTTCATGTCGGCAATGAGCAGGTCAAGGGCATCATTCATTGCCATAGGAGCAATTTTGTAGTCCTTTGTGTCGTCGATGCTCGGCTCGAAACTTACGGGTACCTCCCTGAAGGTGCGGATGAGATAGAAGTAGCAGAGGTCGCGTATGAAGGTGGCTTCGGCTATGTTGGCCTTCATGTCTGCCACGGTGTAGTTAGGGTCACGTTCCTGTACCAGCGGTGCATAGTGGCAAACGGTGTTGCAACGGTTGATGGTCTGATACATAATGTCCCACTTTGTCAGCGAACTGGTAGGCAGAAGGTTCTCTTTCAACACCTCCTGTATGTCGTAGTTCTGATAAGTGCCTGCTGTGAAGTTATCGGAACGCAGTTCGCCCCACACCTGCATGCGCTGCATGCTGCTCTCTGACTCGAGTGACTCGTAACAACTGTACAGCACGCTTGTTACGTCGGCCTTCTGCGTCCAGAAGTTCTCAAGAACCACATCGTTAAGCGGCAGTGTGTCGAGAAAATCATCACAACTCGTCATCGTGGCTGATGCTGCTGGGATAAGAAGGCTCATCGCCATAACCCTTGCCGCACGCTTATATTTATATATAATGGTATTCATTGTGTTGCTTTAATGTTTTGTTGTATGATTATTTAGAACTGTACGGTGATACCGCCTGTCACTGACTTTGACCTTGGGGTCTGCGCATTGTCGGTAACGACACCGTAACCGCCATAACTTACCTCTGGGTCAGCACCGGAATACTTGGTAATGCAGAAGAGGTTGTTGGCTGAAACATAGAAACTGAGTTGGCTAAGTCCGTACTTCTTCAGGAACTTCTTTGGGAAGGCGTAACTTAACTGAGTGTAGTTAAGGCGCAGGAATGAACCATCTTCCACGAAACGGTCGCTGCCGAGGTAGTTGTAGCCTGACCTATGAAGTGCTCTTGGAATGCTTGCTATGTCGCCTTCCACACGCCAACGGTGGTTTACGGCACGGCTCTGGTTATTGTTGCCGTACATTGACTCAGCGTTCATGCGGTTGGCATTGATAATCTTATTGCCATAACGGAAGTTGAACTGGTTGTTGAGTGACCACTGTCCCCACTTAAACTTCAAACCGAAACCGCCAGTGAACTTAGGCAGTGAGGAACCGAGGTAAACAACGTCGAGTTCGTTGATGTTACCATCGTTGTTTATGTCCTCATACATAGCGTCGCCGCCCTTGAACTCATACTCAGAAGTAGTACCGTAACAGAACATCATTGGTTTGGTGTGTCCCTTGTTGTCCTTTACAACGGTGCCGTTCTCATCGCGCACTACTGGAGCGTTAGGTCCGCTTACGCCTGGCACTTCTTCATCGCTGTACTCTGAGTACTGGTATGTTCCCTTGTAGCGGAAACCGTAGATGCTGCCGAAAGGTTTGTCGAGTTCTACGCGAGAGAGGTATTTTCCGTTGTTAGGAAGGTCGTCGGCACCTGCGTTAAGCATCTTCAAGCAACTTTCGTCCATCTCGGTTATGACGTTCTTGTTATTAGCGAATGTTACGTTGACGTCGATACCTAACTTTCCGAACCTAACGAGATTGTTGGTATTGATATTGAATTCCCAACCAGAGTTTTCCATCTTACCCACGTTGTCGTAAGCGAGTTTTGTGTAACCTGATGATGTTGGTATCTTGCGGTCTCTCATCAGGAGGTCTGATGTGTACTGCTTGTAGAGTTCAAGGTTACCCGTAATCTTGTCATTAAGGAAGCCAAAGTCGAAGCCGAGGTTCCAGGTTTTCTTCTCTTCCCACTTTAGTTTGCTCAACTGCACGTTGGATGGAGCAGTAGATGTCTCACCGAGGTAACCACTGCCGTTAGAGTATTTACTGTAGAACAGGTACTCTGCGCCTGGCTGCTGACCTACGATACCCCAACCTGGACGTACTGAGAGCATTGACAACCAGTTGGAGAAACGTTGCATCCATGGCTCGCGGTTGACGTTCCAGCGAAGTGACAAGGCTGGGAAGGTACCCCAACGGTTGTCTGGACCAAACTTAGTGCTGCCGTCACGACGTACTGAGAAGTCGAACATATAGCGTGACTTGTAAGCATAGTGCAGTGAGTAGGTGAAGTACATGCTGCGCCATTGTCCTGCGGTGCTTGAGAACTTGCCTGAGTTAATGATGCCTTCCGCACCGGTACTGATGATGGTTCCCGTAGGCAGACCGTAAACGCCCGTTCCCTGTGCAGTACTGCTACCGTCGGTCAACTGTCCGCGGAGCATCATCATCATGCTGTGGTCCTCGTTCTTGAAGTGAGGGATGAAGGTAAGTGTGTGCGTCGTTGTGATGCCAAGACTCTTGTAACTGTCTGCCGTACTATAGTTAACGCTACCATCATTCCATTTTTTCACACTAAGTTCTGATGGGAGGAACGTGTCGTTGTACTTGTTAAAGATGTCGAAGATTATCTTACCCTCATACTTTAATTGTGACTTTCCTTCTTCCACCCCAAGGAGATTATACTCTATTTTGAACTCTGGAGATATCTTATATGTTGTCTCCTTGTTCGTCGCAAGGTTGGCAAGTGCTACTGGGTTATAGTCTTGTACCTGGTCCTGCAGTTCCGTGGACACTGTAGTAGGCAGATTATAGTAATAACCGGTGTTGTTGTTGTCACTGTCATACTCGTAGATTGGAATGTTAGGCATACGTCTGTACGACAGTCCGAGCAGATCTGAGTAGTTTTTGTCGTTCTTTGTGTATGTGAACGAGAGGTTGGTGACAATCTTTATGCGGTCGCTGACGAAGTAGTCAAGTGCCACGCGTGATGACAGTCGGTCCAACTGTTGCTTTATGATAGAACCTGTCTCGTGGTCATAACCAGCACCTATACGGAAGTTTGCCTTCTCACCACCACCCTGCAGGGAGATGTAGTGGTTCTGACGCCAACCAGTTTGTTCTACGGCGTCAATCCAATCGGTATTCTTGTTGAAGTTGTTCCAGCCGTTAGGGTTACTGGTATCGTAGTTAAACTCAATGATGTTGCTTGCGTCACTGCTCAACTTCGGGTTGAAGTAGGCTTCCTTCATGAGCATGGTGTATTCGTCACCCGTCAACATCTGATAGCCTTTAGGCTGCCATGTGCCCGTAAGACGGTAACTGTATGTTACCTTTGTATTACCGCGCGCGCCACGTTTCGTTTTAATCTCGATCACGCCATTTGCGCCCTGTGAACCCCAGATGGCTGTAGCAGCAGCGTCCTTGAGCACGCTAATGCTCTCGATGTCTTCAGGGTTCACGTTCAGCAGTTCTGCGAACTTTTCGTCGTTGGCAGAAGAGAAGTCTATGCTGTTGCCAAGGTCGTTCTCCCATACGTTGCCGTCAACCACGATAAGTGGCTCTGAGTTGGCATTGATAGAACTGACGCCACGCAAGCGCATTGATGTTCCTGAACCAAGGTTACCACTGTTTGCAACGATATCCAAGCCTGCAATACGTCCCTGCAGAGCCTCATCAATAGTTGTTATAGCAAGACCTTCAAACTCTTTTGTACTAATGGTCTGGTTAGAGATAGACATCTCGTCTTGTGGTATGGCAAGACCTGAGCCACCGCCACGACGCTTGCTGACTACCGTTACTTCGCTGAGGGCAGTCTTGTCCTCAAGAGTTATGTTATAGGTAGTGGAGTTTATCGCCACGGTCTGTGTCTTACAACCTACGTAACTGAAGCGTATCTTGTTCTTCGGGTCCTTTATCTTGAAGGAGAAGTTACCGTTCATATCGGTCTGCGTTGAACTGACGATACGGTTAGCCCTATCTATCTCGACTACGTTTGCCATCATGATAGGACCGAAAGAGTCAGACACTGTACCGGAAACAATCTCTCCTGCACTCTGAGCAAATGCTCCTCCGCTGGCAAGTGACAGTTGCAGGGTGCAGAGTAATGCCGTGCGCCTCATGCGTCCGTTTATATCTAATAGTTTCATGTTTTATTATTGTTTAGGGGTTTAGTGATTTTTAGGGATGGTTAATAGTTAGATGAACCTAAAAACCATCACCGAAAATCTATCACCTTATTTATATATAAGAGGTTTGTCTATGAGGTGTATCACCGCAGATGATGAAGTGTACAATGATGTTGCATTTGTCTTGTCCTCACCGTCTACTATATACTCACGCGCCATGATGTTGTAAGAGCCCTCATGTTTTAGCACTCTCGCTGGTGATGCGTCGCTCTCACTGGTCTTTATTGTGAGTTCTGAACTTGTCAATGTTGGATAAACCTTGGCAAACTTACCGTTCTTACCGATGTAAGATGTCTCGTAACCGTCCTGCGCCTGTGGTGTTGCTCCGATGAAGAGGGCTCCGTCCTGTATGTGATACTGCAGGAAGTTCTCTATGGCGAGTGAATCGCGCGTCTTCTCTTCAGCCTTACCTTCTTCCTCCAACTGTGCTACCTTTTCCCATGTTGGCAACTTGCCTGAAGTCTGAAGGGCGTGTATTGACTCGTTGGTAGGCACATAAACCGTGTAGTTATAGGTATTGAACACTGAGAGGTTATCGCTTACGCAGGCTTTCTTACTGCTTCCGCCTGTTCCGTGTAACTGTTCTACGAGTGAAGAACCTTCAAGGAGTTCGGTGAATGCGCTCATCTCGTCGTTCTGTCGGAGCATGTCCATAACACTCATTCGTGTCGTTAGGATTGGTTCTCCGTCAAGCACGTAAACCTTACCATTACCTTGTGCTGTTTGGTCATAGATGTATGACACGCGGAGTGGCTCGTAAGTGTCGTTTATCTGATAACTGCCTTCTACCGTCATACCGTTGACACCGAGGCGGGCGTTGCGTACTCTTATTTCCTGTCCGCCCTTTGTCTTATAATAGGTGTTGCCGTCTTCCACGTTGCCTATGACTATATGGTTGTCAAGAACATCCTTCAGGCGTTGCTTAATAAGATTATAGTCTCGCTCCTCACGTACGCTGTCGCCTAACTCCTGGGTTGCAATATCATAGTTATACACGCCTGCCCATACGTTATTGGTTCTTGCGTCATAATGGAATCGCCATATCTGCGTATCGCTCTTGCCGTATGATACTGGGTCGACATAGGTCAACATAGCGTCATTTGTAGGGATGAAGAAACTGTAATATGAATTAAGCGAGTTAAGGTACACGTTGTATTGGTTCTGTCTTACAGCCCAATCTATTATCTTCATTGTCTCGTTAACAACGGCTGGATAAAGCACGCTGACGAAACTTGTTGGCGAGAATACCTTGTTGGTCAGGAACACCGCTCCGTTATTAGCGAGCCATACGCTGTCTATCGCGTCTTTACTTACGCCCATTGGGTCGTTAGCGTCATTAAGGATGCTGCTGAACTTGCTTGGAACGCAGGTGTTAATGAAGTCTGACTGCATATTGTTGTTGATAAGTTCCTTGATTACACTCGTAGGAACATTCTCCCAAGTGCCGTATTGATCCTTCAAGACTTTACCCGGACCGTTATCCCAGTAATCACGCATGGCAGCGTCTGACGGAACCATCATCGCTCCCATGTTACGCTGAAGCGATACTGACAGTGGTGAAGAACTCGTTACTTCAGAAGATGTTGCGTAAGTGTTCCATCCTGGGTCAAAGGTTAGCAGTTCTGAACCGTGGAAGCCATTGCCGTCATCATAGTTAAGTGCTTGACCGTTTTGGCTCCATGCAGAGAAGTAACGCTTCTGGAAAATAGAGTCGACATTGGTCTTGTACATGTCGTTGTAGAAGTCTACGTTTGACTTACCTATATAATAAGGTGCAGCAAATCGCTCAAGAAGACTACTGAAAATGGTACACTGTGGCTTTGAGTTTATAACCTGCGCCATATTGTCGAGCGGCGTTACCACCTCTGCCATCTTATGAATGAAGCCATTAGAACATTTTATATTCTGATCTACTATCTGCACACCGTTCACGCTTGCGTCACCTGCCTGGCGGTCAGTGGTATAGTTATAAAGGAAGTTGTAATCGTCATTGGTGATTTTGTTATTTGTCATCATTCTCTCAATGAAGTGGAGCATTGGCGTTACCGTCATGTCGTTCATGAGATAAACGTTGCTTCTTCCCTCAAACTTCTTCCACGTCTTGTTCCACACCTGTGCCTCTGGAGTCATATTAGGCAAATCTTGTGGTTTCATCACCGTAACAGAGTCGAACGTGGTTACTGAACTAAGGCGGCGCATACATTTACCTTCTATCGGGCCTTCAAGGCTTGAGAGGTCGTCCACCTGATAACTACTGTTCACCATCGCACCGAGGAGCAACAGTTTTTTCTGTGCCAATGACAGTTGGTCGTAATTATGTACGCCCCACTTGTTGTTAGCATAGAACCTGGCATAAGCGTCATCATCAGCCACGAACATGGTCTTTGAGCCAGTCTTGGCAAGTGTCTCCTTCAGACCAAGGTCTTCTATGAGGCGAACCGTGTTAGTGTAGTGACCATCCTCTGCCAAGTAACTGTAGATACTTGCGCCCCACCCTGCTGGGTCGTGCTGATCCAAGTCATACTTGTCACATGCCGTGAAGTTAACAAGGCATGCTGACAATGCTACGGCAGCAACAACGCTGCGACAGCCTGACTTTAGCATTTCTTTTTTAGTTTTCATATTGGTCAGTAAAAATTTTTTAGGTTGCTACTTGAATTTTACGTTGCAAAGTTAATAACTTTTCACAACTATTATATTTTTAAAAATAACACATACTTTTCTCTTTGTGTCATATTTCATTTTTATCGCTTAAAAACTTACAAAAAAATAACATGGACTTTTCAAAAAATAACATCAAGCAGAACGCCCTACCATTATAGCACGCCTCTTATTATCAACAAAAAGTCCCCATTTCATCAAGGACAAGCCCGATAAAATGGGGAAAAACATCATCTAACGACCATTTCACAATTACCGTATTATACTTCCTATAGATTAGTTATAGGGAGTTCCTAATATAAGGAATGGATACTCACTCATATATAAGTGACGATAAAATAATTTTGAATACTGACTTATTCTAATTCATTTGTTATTTCTCATTTTTTATTATTGTAGCAGGGCAATTGATAAAGGCCTCTTTCTCAATGTTTGTAACTGTTGAAGGCAAGAATATTTGTTTCAGACTTGTACAGTTAGCAAAAGCCATACCTTTAATACTTTTTACTCCTTCTGGCAAACTAACAACAGATAAATTAGGACAGTCAGCGAATGTATCACATAGAGTATCTATATTTGAATGTATTTGTACTAAGCAAAGATTCGAGCAATGACTAAATGTAGCACATTCGACTTCATTAACGGAACGTGGAAGTATTACTTCATACAAAGCATTACAATTACGGAAAGCATCATAACCTATTTTCTTTACACTCTCAGGCAACAGAAGTACAGGCTTGGTATATCTACCGAAAAATGCGCAGGGAGCAATTTCTTCTACGCCATTTGGGATAATTGTATTATGTCCCCCTACTAAAAGCTTTTTACCATCCTTGGTCAATAATGCGTTAGAACCATCAGGAGATGTAACTATAGGATTATTAGGAGCAACTTTAATCTCGGCTATATCATAACAATCAGCAAATGCATTAGAGTTAATGGAATCTACCGATTGTGGGATATATATAGAACGAACCTTCGTTCCTGCATAACAGCCATCTGCCAGTATCTTTATATTGTTACTTATTGTCGTTGTTTTACAAGCATCTACTAACGCAGCATCTGCCTTCCTTACTATTCCATTACAGTTATCACGAGAGTCATACACAGGATTTTCCTTATCTACCTCTATGGACACCAAGTTATTACACCACGTAAAAATATTTCCATTCACCAAATAATTCACATTCTTCGGTATGAAAATCGAAGCAAGAGAACTGCAACCGTCAAAAACATATCCCATAATTTGCCTAAGAGATGTAGGAAGATTTAATTCTTTTAAACTACCACAACCATAGAAAGCGAAACAATTAATTGTCTCCACCCCTTCTGGAATATCCAACCTTTCTAAGGTGTTACACCCTAAGAATTTATTATTAGTTGATTATCAGTGTTATACGCTCTAAACGGTAGAAAAGTG
>DAIUFT010000010.1:0-63965 GCA_036844425.1 Prevotella sp.
ATAAATTGGTATAATTTATGTCATAGATTTTTGAGATAGTTTGGAGACATGAAGATGGTTGCCCTCCCCCGCCAAACGGGGGAGAAGCGGAGCGGAGGGGGTGTAAAGACCATTGACCAATGCCACGCATTGTGACTGATGAATGGCTTCAAAATATCCAAAAAGATAGACAAGGAAACGAAACCTATTATGTAATTCACTCTGCTATATTGTACCAAGTTATTTTGTCGGCTGCGCCAAAGAACACTCCTAAAGCAAATAAATTGATGATTTCGTTATGATATTCGAAAGAAATCTTATTTTTTTACAAGTTAGGTTGCACATCTGCAATCGGATCTTGACAATATCAAGATTGATAACTATGATAAAATATCACAACGATATAAAGAGATTTCATGCCATTATTCTTTTCTACTCTCCTTTTAAGTCACAGTATAGTTACTTTGTTATATTCAAAAGTTAATTATATGTAAACAACATCCTTATTGTGTGTCTGTTTGATTTTTTTTTAGTAACTTTGCATAGTTATTTGTGTGCAAAGTTAATTCAAAGGCACAAAAAACATTAACAAATACACCTTCAACATCAATATAATGAAGAAAGTTCTTTTTGTCAATCAAGACATTACCCCGTATGTAGCAGAAACAGAATTGTCACGCATGGGGCGCATCGTACCACAAAAGGTACAGGAAGCAGGATGTGAAATCCGTACATTTATGCCTCGATGGGGTAACATTAATGAGCGTAGAGGACAATTACACGAAGTAATTAGACTCTCAGGTTTGAATATAACCATTGATGATATAGACCACCCACTTATCATTAAAGTGGCAAGCATACCATCAACAAAAGTTCAGGTCTATTTTATTGACAACGAGGAGTTCTTTACAAGAAAAGCACAATTGTGTGACGCTGAAGGCAATATGTTTGCAGACAATTGTGAGCGCGCAGCGTTCTTTGCCCACGGTGTAATTGCAACTATTAAGAAACTTCGTTGGGTTCCTGATGTAATACATTGTCAAGGATGGATGTCTGCACTCGTACCACTTTATGTTAAGAAACTATATAGTGAGGAGTTGGGACTTGGAGATGTAAAGATAGTAACCTCCTTAATAGACCAGCCACAGCAAGAAAATATGGCTGATAATGCAAAGGCTTGTATCGCTTATGGTGACATAACCGTTGATGGAATACTATCGAAATATAGTAACAAAATTACCAGCAATGAAATGGTAAAAATTGCTATAGATTATTCAGACGGTGTCATTAAGGCATCAGAGAAGATTAACAACGATATACTACAATATGTTAGTGATGCAGGTGTTAAGACTCTTGAATGTCTGGACGATAACTTTGCAGAATCATATGTAAATTTCTACGAAAATCTTTAATCCATGAAGTATTCTTTCTTCACGATATTGGCGGCAACGGCAATGATGCTGTATTCATGTGACGATACTACTGACAGTATCGGAATGTCACTAACTGACAATGTTAATAATATCAGTATCAGCGCCGACTCTTTCTTTGTGGAGTCTCACTCTGTAAAAGCACAGGACATCGTATCGCGTTCTGCGTATGGATTGTTAGGTAAAGTTAAGGATCCTGAGACGAAATCGTATGTTACGTGCAACTATATGACCCAGTATTCTACGATGGGAGAATATCAATTTCCTAATATAGACGATGTTTATATAGAAAATTCCAAAGAGGACATCTCTAAATTAGAGCAGATTAAAGCTGACTCATGCAAACTCGCAATATATTTTTCAGATTTCTATGGTGACTCGCTAGCACTTATGAAGGTTATGCTTCATGAAATGGCTGTACCATATGAAGAAGGAGAGGTATATAAGACTGATTTCGATCCTGTACAGGATGGTATGATACGAACAGAGGAAGGTAGCATACACAAGGAGTTGGCATACACAATATCAAACAGAATGTATTCTGATGCAGACAGAGCGTCCAGTTCGTATGTTCCAAGTATTATTTTTCCTTTGGATGATGAGTACAAAAAGGATGGTATAGCATATAATAATTATGGAACGTACCTTATGAAGAAATTCTACAGTAGTACTTCAAAGGAATTATTTACTAATGTGTATAAATTCACACACAATGTTTGCCCTGGATTCTATGTAGAAAATATAGGTGGTATAGGGACACTTGGTACTATACAGGCATCACAGATTGTTGTGTATTTCTCTGCATTAGAGAATGGTAAAAAGGTTCAAGGCGTATCATCATTCGGTGGTTCTGAAGATGTTATCAGAAAGACATACATTAAACAGGATGAATCGATGATAGATGGGCTTATCGCTAACAACGAATGCACATACTTAAAAACACCTGCGGGAATTTTTACAGAATTATCGCTACCTATAGACAGAATAATGTTAGGCAAAGAGGATGATAGCGTAGGACATGATAATGATAGCCTTAATACTGTACGTCTCTTCATTCCACGTGTGAATAACGAAAATAACGGTGACTACAACATTTCTATACCTAAGACATTGTTATTACTTCCCAGCGATAGCGTCGAAACCTTCTTCGCTGATAGAAAGATTGCAGATTCACAATACTCGTTCATTTCTACCTATTCGTCTTCGACAAATGGTTACACATTCGGAAATATATCCCAACTGGTAACAAACACTTATAAAAATCTTGGGGATACCATCACTGAAGTTTTAAATAAGAAGAAGGCAGAAATGGGTGTACAAGAGTTACCTACGGATATTAAACAAAAAATAAAAAGAACCGTAGCAGCCGAGTACATACAGAATCATCCTACATGGAATAAGGTAACACTGATACCAGTAGAAACTACATACTCTACCCTTTCTTCCGGTTCGTCTATACTTACAAAGGTTACACACGATATGAAATTGGGAAGTACACGACTGGCAAAAGGCTCTTTAGAGAATGGAAATATATCAGTAAATGTAATATATTCCAAATTCAAAGAGTAGATAAATATGGTCTAAACTAAAGAAGAAATATGGCGGACAATTTCTTAGAAAATCACCGTGACGAATACGAAAAGCGTAAAGCACTTTGGCTAAAGAAGAAAAACAAAACAAAACGCATATATTTTGATGTTAATAAAGAAAACCCAAAACACTTAATACAATGATAAAAATACAATTCCCTGATGGCTCTGTACGCGAGTACGAAAGTGGTGTTACAGGCCTACAGATTGCAGAGAGCATTTCACCTGCTCTCGCCCGCAATGTTATCGCATGTGGAGTGAATGGTGAAACAAAAGAACTCAACTTCCCTATTAATGAAGACGCAAAAATAGCACTTTACCGCTTTGAAGATGAAGAAGGTAAGCATGCGTTTTGGCATACCTCTGCGCATCTTCTTGCTGAGGCGCTACAGGAATTATACCCAGGAATACAATTTGGCTTCGGTCCTGCAACAGAAAACGGATTCTTCTATGACGTTCAACTCCCTAACGGAGAAATGATAAAAGAAGGCGATTTCAAGCAAATCGAAGATAAAATGATAGAATTGGCGCGTAAGAACGAAGAAGTTGTACGTAAGGAAGTTTCTAAAAGCGACGCCATAGCACAGTTCAAAGCACAGGGACAACATTATAAGGTAGAACACATAGAGCAAGATCTGGAAGACGGATCCATTACTACCTATACCCAAGGTAATTTTACTGACCTATGTAAGGGTCCACACATTATGACTACTGGCATAATCAAGGCAGTAAAGCTTACTTCTATTGCTGGAGCTTTTTGGCGCGGTGATGCAAGCAAAGCACAGTTGCAACGTCTTTATGGCGTTTCTTTCCCAAAGAAAAAGATGCTGGATGAGTATCTCTTAATGCTTGAAGAGGCCAAGAAGCGTGACCACCGCAAGATAGGTAAGGAGATGGAACTCTTTATGTTCTCTGAGCGCGTAGGTAAAGGACTTCCTATATGGTTGCCAAAGGGAACGGATTTGCGCTTGCGTTTACAAGAAATGCTACGCACCATACAGAAGCGCTTTGGATATCAAGAGGTTATCACACCACACATAGGCTCAAAAAATCTTTATGTAACTTCTGGGCACTGGGCACACTATGGTAAAGATTCATTCCAACCAATACATACTCCAGAAGAAGATGAGGAATACATGCTCAAGCCAATGAACTGTCCTCACCACTGTGAGGTTTTTGCTTCTAAACCACGTTCATATCGTGAGTTGCCATTCCGTTGTGCTGAGTTTGGTACTGTTTATCGTTATGAACAGTCTGGTGAATTACATGGTTTGACACGTGTACGCTCGTTCACACAGGATGATGCTCACATATTCTGCCGTCCAGATCAGGTAAAGACTGAGTTCCTACGAGTTCTTGATATTATACAGGCTGTATTCTCTATCTTTGGCTTTAAGGATGATCAAGTAGAATTCCAGATTTCTCTTCGTGACCCTAACGACAAAGAGAAATATATAGGAACTGACGAAATGTGGGCATCCGCAGAACAGGCTATTATCGATGCATGTGCTGCACGCGGACTCAACGCTCACACCGAGACAGGTGAAGCTGCTTTCTATGGTCCAAAATTGGACTGCATGGTAAAGGATGCTATCGGACGTCGTTGGCAATTGGGAACTATACAGGTTGACTACAATCTTCCACAGCGTTTCGAACTTGAGTACACCGCGGACGATAATACGAAACAGAGACCTGTGATGATTCACCGAGCACCATTTGGTTCTATGGAGCGTTTCACCGCTGTGCTTATCGAGCACACAGCAGGTCATTTCCCACTCTGGCTCACACCTGACCAGGTTGCCATACTTCCTATCTCGGAGAAATATAATGATTATGCAGAACAGGTTCAGGATTACCTTTCTACTGTAGGAGTTCGTGCTGTAATAGATAATCGTAACGAAAAGATTGGAAGAAAAGTTCGTGATAACGAGATAAAGCGAATCCCATACATGGTTATTGTGGGTGAAAAGGAAGCTGCAGAAGGCAACGTTGCCATGCGTCAACAGGGTGGTGGCGAACAATCTGTTATGTCTATGCAAGATTTTGCAAAACGTATTAATGCAGAAGTTGCAGAACAGCTTAAAGATATGAATATTCGTCCACGTGACTAATAAGTAATAACGAATTGTTGATATATACAACTATTAATATTTAATATATTTATAGTTTACACAAATAAAGTCGTGTCATAATTCTGATATAATTATGGCACGACTTATTTTATATTCTTCCCTAAGCTAAGACTGCATGCATTCGAAAGAAATGAATTCTAAGTTTGATATAGAAAGATTAGAATTCTATTTTTGATTTGTTTTTACGAGTATAAGTAAGTGTTCTTTTTATAAAATGAGTAAACGCCATCTCTCGATTATTGAGAATATTTAATACAGTCTCTTTGGGGCATCTGTTTCCCCCGTTTTCAGTCACAATGTTCACATTGTTCCATCAAACAGTAAAAATATCTGTTCCCAAATAGCCTATATTAAATATTAAAATAATTTTGAACACTTACTTAAAACTATATGAAGGCATGTGCAAAGTATTTGCTTTCAACCTTATCAGTCCAATGTTACATTGACTAGAACAGAATTTCGCCATCAGTAAACAAAAAAGGTTGCAATTTCCATTATACCGGAAATCGCAACCTGTCATTTAACCTATTAATCGAAGTAAATCACTTCAAAAGAAGAAATTACTCTTCTGTCCAATCCATCTTTGTCTGACGAACGTATGACTGATAACGACGCTTAGCCATCTTCTGTGCTTCAGCGAAGAGTTCATCAGCCTCTTCTGGGAATGCCTTCTTAACAGAGAGGTAACGTACCTCACCCATGAGGAAGTCCTGGAACTTATCCCACTGTGGCTCCTTAGAGTCAAGCTGGAATGGGTTTTTGCCCTGCTCAGCAAGTTCTGGGTTGAAACGCCAGAGGTGCCAGTAACCACACTCAACGGCACGAGCCTCTTCTGCCTGTGAACGTCCCATACCACCCTTAATCTTAAGACCGTGGTTGATACATGGAGCGTAGGCAATAACGAGTGATGGTCCATGATATGCCTCTGCCTCACGGAATGCCTTCAAGCACTGTGCGTTGTCTGCACCCATTGCAACCTGTGCTACGTAAACGTAACCATAAGTTGTAGCTATCATGCCGAGATCCTTCTTCTTGATACGCTTACCCTGAGCAGCGAACTGTGCGATAGCACCAAGAGGTGTAGCCTTAGAAGCCTGACCACCAGTGTTAGAGTAAACCTCAGTATCAATTACGAAGATGTTGAGGTCTTCGCCAGATGCGAGTACGTGGTCAAGACCACCGTAACCGATATCGTAAGAAGCACCGTCACCACCGATGATCCACTGTGAACGCTTGATGAGGTAGTGGTCAAGAGTCTTCAGTTCCTTGCAAACCTCACAACCCTTAGCAGCACCCTCAGCGATGTATGGCTTAAGGATAGCAGCAAGACGCTTTGTCTCATCAGCATCCTCACGCTTCTCTATCCATTCTGCAGCTGCCGCCTTGTATTCTGCTGGAGCATCAGCAGAATCGATAATCTGCTGGAAGAGCTTTGCTACACGCTCCTTCATCTTCTTGTTACCGATTACCATACCGAGACCGAACTCACAGAAGTCCTCGAACAGAGAGTTGTCGAATGCAGGACCCTGGCCCTTCTCGTTAGTAGTATAAGGTGTTGATGGGATAGATGCTGAGTAGATTGAAGAACAACCAGTAGCGTTGGCGATAATCTCACGGTCACCGAAGAGCTGAGAAATCAACTTAACGTATGGTGTCTCACCACAACCAGAACATGCACCAGAGAACTCGAAGAGAGGTGTAGCGAACTGAGAGTTCTTTGGAGACTGCTTGATGTCAACGAGATCCTGCTTGGTCTTAACGTTCTTAACGAGGTAATCCCAACCTGCAGCGAGGTCAACCATCTTCTGATCATCTGGGTTGTAAGGTACCATAGAGAGTGCCTTCTCGCCCTTCTTACCAGGACATACATCTACACAGTTACCGCAACCGAGGCAGTCAAGTGGAGATGGCTCGATAACGAAGTGCATACCCTTGAGAGCTGCTGGAGCCTTGATTTCCTGTGTATCACCATTGAAGCCAGCCTTCTCCTCGTCAGTAAGAACGAATGGACGGATTGCAGCGTGAGGACAAACGAATGAACACTTGTTACACTGGATACAGTTCTCCACATTCCATACTGGAACGAATGCCTCTACACCACGCTTCTCGTAAGCAGCTGTACCGTTCTGCCATGTACCGTCAACAGTACCATGCTTAACGAAATCAGAAACCTTAAGAAGGTCACCAGCCTGTGCGTTGATTGGACGAACAAGTTCCTTAACGAATGCTGGAGCGTTATCCTCCTTAACTGGATCGTCAGCGAGGTTTGCCCATGCTGGATCAACGGTAAGTTCCTTGTACTCACCACCACGATCTACAGCCTGATAGTTCTTATCTACGACGTCCTGACCCTTCTTACCGTAAGACTTAACGATGAACTTCTTCATCTGCTCTACAGCGAGATCAACAGGAATAACCTCTGTGATACGGAAGAATGCAGACTGAAGGATAGTGTTGGTACGGTTACCAAGACCTATTTCCTGAGCAATCTTTGTAGCGTTGATGTAGTAAACCTTGATATTCTTCTGAGCGAATACACGCTTTACCTTGTTAGGAATGAAGTTAACGAGTTCCTCACCATCGAAGATTGTATTGAGAAGGAATGAACCATTCTCACGGATACCACGTGTAACATCGTACATGTTCAGATAAGCCTGTACGTGACATGCTACGAAGTTAGGTGTAGTGATCTGATATGTAGAGCGGATTGGCTCGTCACCAAAACGAAGGTGTGAACATGTGAAACCGCCTGACTTCTTAGAGTCGTATGAGAAGTAAGCCTGACAGTACTTGTTAGTATTATCACCAATAATCTTTACAGAGTTCTTGTTAGCACCTACAGTACCATCAGCACCGAGACCGAAGAACTTACACTCCTGGATAGATGATCCACCGAGAGCCATCTCCTCTACTGCTGGGAGTGAGAGGTTTGTAACGTCATCAACGATACCAACAGTGAAGTGGTTCTTTGGTTCTGGGAGTTCAAGGTTATTGTAAACAGAAATAATCTTGGCAGGTGTTACCTCTGAAGAACCAAGGCCATAACGACCACCAACGATTACTGGACGGTTCTCTACATCATAGAATGCAGACTTAACGTCGAGGTAAAGAGGCTCACCCTCTGCTCCTGGCTCCTTTGTACGGTCAAGTACAGCAATCTTCTTAACAGTCTTAGGAACTGCAGCGAGAAGATACTTAACAGAGAAAGGACGGAAGAGGTGAACGTTAACCATACCGACCTTCTTACCCTGAGAGATAAGATAGTCAATAGCCTCCTTGGCAGCCTCACAAGCAGAACCCATAAGGATGATAATGTTTTCTGCATCTTCTGCACCATAGTAGTTGAAGCAGTGATAGTCACGACCTGTGATTTCTGTCATCTTCTGACAGTACTTTTCTACTACGTCAGGTATAGCGTCATAATATGCGTTGCTTGCCTCACGGTGTGTAAAGAACTCGTTAGGGTTCTCTGCGGTACCACGTGTAACAGGGCGCTCTGGTGTAAGGGCACGGTTACGGAAGTCCTCAACATACTCCATTGGAGTGATTGCCTTGATATCTTCCATATCCATTACCTCTATCTTATGATACTCGTGAGAGGTACGGAAACCATCGAAGAAGTTTACGAATGGAACCTTTGTCTCAAGTGTAGCAAGGTGAGGAACGGCTGTAAGGTCCATTACCTCCTGTACAGAACTTGAAGCAAACATAGCGAAACCTGTCTGACGGCAAGCCATTACATCCTGATGATCACCGAAGATACAGAGAGAGTGTGAAGCGAGTGTACGAGCAGAAACGTCGAATACACATGGCAGAAGCTCACCTGCGATCTTGTACATGTTAGGGATCATAAGGAGAAGACCCTGAGACGCTGTATAAGTAGTGGTCAGAGCACCAGCCTGAAGAGAACCGTGAACTGCACCAGCAGCACCGCCTTCTGACTGCATTTCCTGTACCAATACTTCCTGCCCCCACATGTTCTTACGACCACGTGCAGCCCAGTCATCAGTGTGCTCCGCCATAGGAGATGACGGGGTGATAGGATAGATAGCAGCGACTTCTGTAAACATGTAGCTCACGTGAGCAGCAGCTTCGTTACCATCACATGTGATAAACTTTTTTTCTTTAGCCATTGTTTTTGTTTTATAAGATAAGGTTAAAATGTTGTTAGTTCTAATTTTATAACGTCACGCTCATTTTATTGCTCTTAAGTGGAAGCCTATAATATTAATATAGGAAGCCAAGCAACCAAAGCGGGATTACATTTTCGCCAACAGTATTATTTGTATATTGGCAGTATACCATACCTTGACTTCCTAATTTCGGAATATCATAGGATCTGCATACCTTAAAGTGTTTTTCTCCGTCTATTGTGTAGAATAAATCCTTATTAGATTGATTCACCTTATGATCCTTCCACATTGTATTGACAAAGAACGTCTCCATCAATGTCTGCTCATCAAAATTTATCGGCAGTATAGCCTGATATAGATTTGAGTTATGAAGCATCACCTTTGTAGGCTTCTTGGGGAACTTTTGTCCTACTGGATAGATAATATTAATTAGTCTTGCATCTGCAAGATATTTAATATAGTTCATCACCGTAGCGCGACTTGTTTTTACCTCATGTGCTAACTGGCTGACATTCGGTGCCTGAGGTCCAGCTTCAGCCAATAAGTAAAACAATTTTTTTATCTTTGTCAGATATTTCAGTTCTATCTGCTTTATCATGAGAATATCGACCTCTGTCATCATATTCATGGATTTCAGCAAATTCTCCGCAAAATCATCCTTCTCGCGAAATAACGGATAGAAACCGTGATTTATATATTCCGTAAAGTAATCAAGAGGATTGACACTTGATAGAACATCTGTAACAATCAGTTCTTTATGACGTAGTATTTCCTCCAACGTTACTATTGGAAAATTTCTTTTGGTTTTAAGATTAAGGAATTCACGAAAGGAAAAACCTCTAAGGTTATAACTCTTCACGATATCCCCTAATTCTGGGTTCTCTCTTTTAAGACGCATAACGCTTGACCCTGAAAATATGATTTTCAACTTAGGATACAGGTCATAACAACGCCTTAACTCCCTACTCCAGTCAAACTGCTTATACACTTGATCTATGAGCAAAACTCTACCTCCTTGCTTATAGAAATCTCCTGCGAAATCAGCAATTCCACGCCCCTGAAAATAGAAGTTGTTCATGCTGATGTAAAGACACCTTTTGTCGTTTATATCAAAGTTCTCCTTAATATATTGTAACAAAAAGGTTGTCTTACCAATTCCGCGTGTACCCTTAATTCCTATCATACGCGCACTCCAATCTATTTCATCCATGAGCGCACGTCTCACAGGAGCATTGGATTGCCCTACTACATATCTATGTGTTCGATAGAATTCTTCCATGGGTATTTTTTTTTCAAGGCAAAGGTAATCATTATTTCTCAAATTGCAAAGCAGAGATTACAAAATTATAAGATTTTTTAAGTTTTTTCTATTTGAAAACATATTTTAACTTTACGACATCTATATTCCAAAGGTGTTCCATAGATTATCTTTGGGTAATGGTGCCTGTACGCTTATAGGTTGTTTAGATACTGGATGCACAAACTCAACTTTCCTCGCTAACAACGAGATACTTCCATCAGCATTACTTCTTTTCGCTCCATACTTAAGGTCTCCCTTTATAGGGCAACCTATCTTTGACAACTGACAGCGTATTTGGTGATGTCTTCCCGTCATCAGTTTTACCTCTATCAGATTATACCTCTCGCTTGCTCCTATCAGTTTATAATGTAGCATCGCCTTTTTTGAATTTGGCTTTTCTACATCATAGGCATATGACTTATTTTGCTTTTCGTTTCTTACAATCCAATGCGTCAATGTAGCTTCCTCTACATCTGGTCTGTTTGCCGTGATTGCCCAATAAGTTTTGTGTACATCAGATGTTTTAAACATCTCATTTAACCGACTAAGTGCTTTAGATGTTTTTGCAAACACAACAACCCCCTGTACTGGTCTATCAAGTCTATGTACAACTCCGAGAAAAACATTTCCGGGTTTATTATACTTTTTCTTAATCCAGTCCTTTACAATATCAGAAAGGGGGACATCGCCAGTTTTGTCTCCCTGTACGATTTCCCCGCTTTCTTTATTCACCACGATTATGTGGTTATCTTCATATAATACGGTCATATAAATAACGATTACATATTCATACCACCATCAATCTGTATTACCTGTCCTGATACATAACTTGACATATCAGAAGCCAAGAACAGACATACGTTGGCGATATCCTCTACCTGTCCGCCGCGACGGAGTGGTATCTTTTTCATCCAGTCCTTACGAATTTCCTCTGGCAACTGTGCAGTCATCGCAGTCTCAATAAAACCAGGAGCGACAGCATTTGCACGTACTCCCTTTGGACCGAGTTCCTGAGCGATAGACTTTGCAAGACCTATCATACCTGCCTTTGAAGCTGAGTAGTTGCACTGACCAGCATTACCATGCACGCCAACGACACTTGACATATTTATAATTGATCCACCACGCTGGCGAAGCATGATAGGCGCACAAGCATGTATAAAGTTAAACGCAGACTTCAGATTTACATTTAACACGGCATCCCACTGTGCTTCTGACATTCTAAGCATTAGTCCGTCCTTGGTAATACCAGCATTGTTCACCAATACATCGATAGATCCAAAGTCTTCCTTAATCTTCTTTACTACTGCATCTGTCTCTTCAAAGTCAGCTGCATTACCTGCATATGCATTACACTTTACTCCAAGTGCCTCTATCTCTTTGCGTGTAGCCTCAAGTCCTGCAGCCATTTCATCGTTAAGAACCAAATCTGTAAATGCGATGTTAGCCCCTTCGCTTGCGAACTTCATGGCTACAGCCTTGCCAATGCCACGTGCTGCACCTGTTATAAGCGCAGTCTTACCTGTTAATAATCCCATTTTATCTTTTATGTTTGATAATTAATAATTTCATAACTTGTGGATAAACCACGACTTTGCCCGAAGATTTTCTATGCAATCCCCTTGAATTTAATGAACTCTATTGTTCTATTCTTAATAGTGTCTAAATATTCCATGTACCTATTATATATATTAGTTACCTTTCTGACACCCCATACGCGGTCGCAGTATTTGCAAATCAACTCCAAATTAACTGCAAATTTACGTCGCTTTTTCTTTTCGGCCAAAGTTATAAGTAACTAAATGGATGTTTTTAACAAATATTATAGATTATAGTATAACACGTAACTTTTCTATGACTACACAGACACATTACGTCAGTTATTTATACTGGTCAAAATGGTAAATTTGGGAAATCATGTAAAAGGGGCTTAATTACTCTGTAATCACTATGCCTTTAAACTGTAAAAAGATAGAGATTACATTGTAAAAGCATAGTGATTACAGTATAAAAAGGTATATAACACAACACCGCATCATAACCATCTGAAATACAAATACATACACCAATATCACATATTGCCGGCAAAAATGGTAAATTTGGGAATTTAACTTTTTGCCAATACTTACGATGCCTGCACATAGTAAGTCTTCATTACAATCCCAATAGTGCGATAGCCTCTGCTGTTAGGAATGGTTTTATTTCTTTATATGGCACGCAAACTTTTGGCTTCCCTGCAGCATAAGGAGCAATCTCATACTGTCCGTAACGAAAGACCAAGCCTTCCTCTGTCGGATACGGCGTCTCCTGTGGTAATGGTATAATATTACCTTCTATCTGTAATATGTCGTTTAAACCATCATCATCCACAACCATTCCGTCCTTTACAAAATATGCAATCAAGCCCTTACGCAACAACGGTTGTAATGCCTTCGCTGAAGATGGTTTTAGGAACGCCTTAAACAGTTTGCCATCCTTCTTACTAATTGTCAAGCCGCCCAGGTTTACGCTTGATCCGTGCGCACCACCCAGGAAACTCTCTACCTCTATATCAAACGTGCAATAATTCTCTGTCTCCCATTCCTTTTCTATTTCTATATCATAGTAATACTGCATAACATCAGGAGCATCATACTTCTCACCATTCTCGGCTGCCATTTCTTTTATCGTTTCTTGGCGCACCTTATGGTCTGCAGATGAACGTTGCTTTAATGCTTCACTCATCTTTTCTCCATAATATTCTACAGCCTCTGGGACGTCACTATTCTCTCCTCCGTAAGTCTTTATAACTTTATTCTCCTCATCTACAAGTACTGCTTTGTGTAAATATTCCAACAGAGAACTGCGTATGTTCGATGACACTGCATCATCGTCTGTAGGATATTCAATGTTAATTTGTACTTTACTGAACCTGTTCTCTTTGTCATACTTTGCTTCTTTCATGCTCAGCGGACGCTTTACATCTGCAGCAACATCATCGTCACTATAATGCGCTCTGGCAGGTCGTATTTTGTTGGAATCACATGACGATAGTAGTATTGATCCCAACACTACCAATAATGACACTATCAAAGTCCTGTTATTCATAAGCATACATTCTTTACTTTTTATACTATGATGCAAATGTATAAAATTTTATCTTACCTTCATACGTTGTTTTATTTTTTTTACTATCAAACTTCATTTTCTGATATTTTTTAACTAACTTTGCGCAGTAGATTAATACCATTCATCATGAAACGATTTACCATATTACATATTGTATTACTTTTTGTTGCTACAGTTGCCACTGCGCAGACCCCATTCAAATATCAAGGGAAAATCTTGCGTACAAACAGTAAGCGATTATACGTTAACGACAAACGTACCATTGAACGTAACTATACATTTTGCACCGTAAACGAAGCCCTTAACTTTGCAGAGCATAATAAAGGTGACGACACTCTCTATACAGAGATTTACATTGCTCCCTCAGTATATTGGATAGATAACCCCGACGATAAAACGGTGCGCAAGCCCCTACCCGGCTCAACCATCCCATTCGCCATGACTATCAATATGAACAGGCTAAAACTCATCGGACTTGGAAACACTCCAGACGAGACTGTATTAGCATGCAACCGAGGTCAGACACAAGGGGCTGACGGTAACTTCACCATGTTCCACTTCATTGGTGATGACATCTCGGCAGAAAACATAACATTCGGAAATTACTGCAACGTTGACCTTCTTTATCCCAAAGACAAAAGTAAAAATCGCACAAAAAGAAAAACTGCAATAGTTCAGGCGCAACTTGCTATATGTGATGGAGATAACTACACACTCCGTAACTGTCGCTTCATCTCGCGTTTAAACCTATGTCCTTTTGTGGGAGCCAAACACACCCTGTTCGAATACTGTTACTTCGAGTGTACAGACGATGCTCTCTGTGGCACAGGTGTCTATCGCAACTGCGCTTTTACCTTTTACAGCAGTAAGCCTTTCTACACAACCGACAATACGATAGGCGCTACATTCATAAACTGCGACATCCACAGCAAAACACGCGGAACACAATATCTTACAAAAGTCAGCGGGCCCGTCACCATGATAGACTGCCGATGGACGAGTGATGACTCCGACCTTAGAATAGAATGGAACAAACGTCCTGACCCGCGTCATAGGTGCATAATGCAGGGATGCACGCTCAACGGCAAAATTCTGAACGTCCCCCAGCCTACTGAACCTTTGCCCGTCTTGCTACCACCTTTTGCAATACAAAATCAGCCACGAATTATTCCTGGAAAATGGACTATAGACTGTTACAAGCCGAAGGACACCGCAGCCTACGACTGGCAGACTGATACCACACACAACGCATGGGGATACGCAGAGGGAACGGACGGTGCAGAGGGTTCATGGGGAATGATACAACTACAGAAAGGAGCACGACTTATGTTCACTCCACTTAACGAGAACGAAAGCGTTACTTCGCAAACATGTACCGTCACCATGGATCCATGCAAAGCACCGGGACAAGGTTTTGGCTCTGCAACCGGTCAGTACCTCGATATTTGTATTAAGTTCAATACACGCACATTGACAGGCTATGGTATACGTTTTATAAGAACTCCTGAATACGACCATGCCGTAGAGACATACCTCATAGAATATAGCAAGGGGGAGGTTACACGCATCAGCGAACCACAACGATGCGACATTTTCAGACGTGGATGTAGCATAACACTAACAGCCAATAAGGACACTCTCCACGCTGCAATCCAAAACACTAACGTCCCCAGTTTCGTTCAAACCATCAACAGCACCATGCCCCACCCTAATACATACGGAGGGTTTCATCTGCAGCATACAGGCAGCACTGGAGCTTCAGCAACAGTCATTAAAAGCATCTTCTTAAAATAAACATCATAAAACACTATATTACAATGAATTACCAAGACATTATAAACTATTACTTTCCGAAAGAAAATAACCCCGAACTACGCAATATTCTCATCACCCACAGCCGTAGTGTGGCAGAGACAGCAAAAGATATTTGCAAGAGACATCCTGAACTAAAAGCCGACAGCACCTTCGTTTATGAGGCTGCCATGCTCCATGACATTGGCATCTTGCGATGTGATGCTGAAGGAATACATTGTTATGGTAGCGAACCATACATACGCCATGGACTTATCGGTGCACAAATGCTAAAAGAATATGCGGAAAAGTTTATGTCCGACACCGACATAACGCCATACGCAAGAGTCTGTGCACGACATACTGGTACCGGACTTACGGCAAAGACAATACGCGAACAGAAACTGCCATTGCCAGAAGAGGATTTAACACCAGAAACCATAGAAGAACAGATAATATGCTATGCTGATAAATTCTTCTCAAAGACGAAATTAGACAGATGCAAGACTTTTGAGCATGCAGAAAAGTCATTACAAAAGTTTGGAGCCGATGGCATCAAAGTGTTTCGTAAATGGCATGAGATTTTCGCTTAGTTAAAATATAAAAAATAATTTGGGCAATGTAGTTTTTTTATTTAACTTTGCAGAATAGACAGTATAACTTTGTTAGTGTAGTACTGTTTGACCTGTAATATCTCGTTAACCCAACAATCAAGTCAGTATGAAATACGCAGAGTACATAGAACAAATAGAAATAGACTCTCTGTGGAATGGCAGAAAGCACATAATATGGCAATTGGACCGCCACGTAAACATTCTAAGTGGCGTAAACGGAGTAGGCAAAAGTACTATTCTCAATAAAGTCGTAGCCCCCCTAATGCGAGAAAATGGCAGGATTAACCATTACGATGGCGTACGCCTGCAACTACATGAACCAGATGCAGAGGCACTTCATTTCGACATCATACGGTCATTTGACCGCCCGCTGATAAACTCAGAGATCGCCTCACGCCTTGACTTTAAAATAGGTACAGAACTCGACCTGCAACTTTTCATGTTGCAACGAAAATATCTTGACTACCAAGTAAATCTCGCTAACAGAATAATAAACGTCCTGCAAAGTGGAAGCCCTGACGCAGCAACGCTTGCTCAGCAACTGTCAGAAAGCAAGAAGAAGTTCCACGACATAGTTGACCGTCTGTTTGGCGACACAAAGAAGAGTATTATCAGAACCGAGAACGAGATAAAATTCATGCAACTGGGCGAGGTAATACAGCCCTATATGCTGTCAAGCGGAGAGAAACAAATGCTCGTAATACTCCTCACGGTGTTGGTAGAAGACAAGAAGCCTTACGTGCTCTTTATGGACGAGCCCGAGGTTAGCCTTCACATAGAATGGCAAAAGCAACTCATTAGCACTATCATGGAGATAAACCCTAACGTGCAGATGATATTAACCACGCACTCCCCTGCCGTAATAATGGATGGTTGGACCGACAAGGTAACAGAAGTAAGTGAAATAGAAGTTAAATAAACATCATATGGCTCTTACAGACTACATATCAAGCGATTATGTGAACGCTGCCAACAAACTACAAGGCAAGAAAGCACGCAGACGCATTGTTGCCTACGTAGAGAGTTATGACGACATTCTCTTCTGGCGCATGGTGCTTAGTCGCTTTGAGAACGAGAAGCGTTACTTCGAGGTCATGTTGCCCAGTCGTACATCGCTCAATAAGGGCAAGAAGCAAGCCTTGCTCTCCATCATGCGACAAGGGGCAGGCAACAACATGTTAGCATGTGTGGATGCGGATTATGACTATCTTATACAGAAGATGACCTTCCAGTCACAATTCATGCTAAGCAACAAATATGTTATTCACACATACGTTTATGCCATAGAGAACTACCAATGTTACGCTCCCTCGCTACACAACGTATGTGTAATGGCAACCCTCAACGACCATGCCATATTCGATTTCGAGACATATCTCGCAGAATATAGCAAAGCCATCTTCCCCCTATTTGTGTGGAGCATAATGCTCTACCGTAAGCGAGAGTATAGCAAATTCTGCATAACCGACTTTAACAAGGTCGTAACCATACGCCACTCACGCATTCAAGACATCATGAGTAACGTAGAGAAAGTGCGCCATAAAGCCAAAGTAAAAGTCAACGAACTGCGCAGAGCATACCCTGGACGCAAAGAAGAATACCTCAAGACGAAAGGCGACCTGATAAGGTTAGGCGTAACACCCGAGACAACATACCTCTACGTACAGGGTCACCACCTTTTTAATAATATCGTAGCGCCTACTCTGCAAACCGTATGTGATGAATTGCGAAAAGAATGCGAACGTGACATCAGGCAGAAAGCCCTACACGTAATGCAACTACAGAACGAATTGTCCGCTTACACAAAGTCACAAAGCGACATCCCCTCCATGCTAAAGAAAAACATGGGCTTCATCACATCAGAGCCATACCAGCGCATCCTTAGAGATGTAGAAAGAATTTTTGAAGAAGAGGAAGAGACAGAGAACCACCCACACAAAAAATAAACAGTAAACAACGACCAAACAACTATGATAGACTTTACATTTTACTCACCAACCGAATTCGTATTCGGCAGGAACACAGAAAATAAAGCAGGACAACTATCAAAACAGTATAACGCCAGCAAGGCACTCGTAGTGTACGGTGGCGGTAGCGCAGTAAAAAGCGGACTCCTTAATCGCGTTACCACATCATTACAGTCTGAGGGGATAAATGTTACCACAATGGGTGGTGTAAGACCTAACCCTACAGACGACAAAGTTTACGAGGGCATAGAACTGGTAAGGAGATACAACATAGACTTTATTCTCGCTGTAGGCGGAGGCTCCGTAATAGATACAGCCAAGTCCATAGCCTGCGGAGCAAAATACGACGGAGACTTTTGGGATTTCTTTATAGGCAAAGCCAAGGTCAACGAAGCCTTGCCAGTGGGCGTGGTGCTCACCATTCCCGCGGCAGGTTCAGAGGGCTCGGGCAATGCCGTCATAACAAAAGTCTCTACAAAGCAGAAGTTAGGCATAAAACAGCCTATGACGCTGCGTCCTCGCTTCGCAATAATGAACCCCGAACTAACCATGACCCTCCCTGCATGGCAGACAGCATCCGGTATATGCGACATGATGATACATATCCTTGAACGTTACTTTACAAACACCGAGAATACCGAGATAGGAGACCGCATGTGCGAAGGAGTGCTCATTGCAATCATCAACGAGGCAAAGAAGGTTATGGCTAACCCTAACGACTACGATGCACGCGCCAACATCATGTGGAGCGGAATGGTGGCGCATAACGGAACATGTGGCGTAGGTTGCATAGAAGACTGGAGCAGCCACCAGATGGAGCACGAAGTTAGTGCCCTTTACGATGTGACACACGGTGCTGGACTCGCAGTTATTACGCCTGCCTACATGACGTTCATGGCAAAGCATCACCCAAAACGTATCTGCCAATTCGCTATCCGAGTAATGAACGTCAGCGAAGATTTCGGCAACGAATACGAAACAGCCATGGAGGGCATACACCGGTTCAAGGATTTCCTTCATAACACCCTTGCTCTCCCCGTAACCTTCAGCCAGCTCGGCATAGAGCACCCTGATATTAAGGAACTGGTAAAACACCTACACCAGAACAAAGGAGAGAAGTTTGGACTCTTCTACCCTATTACACCTGATGTCAGCGAGGAGATATATAACCTGGCGATGTAAGTGACGGGAAAGAAAATCACCATCACTAAGCACAATGGTGATACACATTCACAAACACCACTTTTTTAAATGGAAAATAACGAACAGTACAATAATGAATCTCTCAATACAGAGATCCAAGAAACGAAAGTTAATAAACCAAAGACTACAAAACGAAACATAAGAAAGAAAACTGATACCAAGGAGACAACAGAGGAGAAGAAAAAAACTGTTGCCAAGAAACCGCGCACGCCACGTAACAACAGAAATACTGCCAAGGCTGATACAAAGGAAACATCCATACAAGTAGAGGAGTCTTCCGCTAATACTGACAATACGCTCGCAACAGCAACCGAAGTCACAGAGAACACCACTCAGGAACACCCAACCGAAACGGCTGACCTTGCTATTACAGAAAAGCAAAAGCCGTCCATACCCTCGTTGCCAAACATTACGATCAATAACATCGTTGACTTGCTACAAGCACCAACACGCAGTATTGTACTGACTGATCAGCAAATACAGCAACTTACGCTTGAGGAGATACAACGTAGGCACCGTTTCCTGGAAGAAACCCTGGCTAGAGTCCTTGACTATGATGTCGTTATAAGTGACACCAACATCTGGCTGGAACTGCTTATAGGTTATACCTCAAGTCATTCAGACCCACGCTATAATGCCCGTTTACAGTTTGAAAGACAACTGGAGTTCATATCAAAACTCACACTTTATCGTGGTGGGCGCTTCATTATCCTTGGTGAGACATACGAGGAAATAGACCGTTTTGCCACCATGCTTGACCCTACAGACCACCGTGACGCAGACTTCACCGACAATATCGTGTGCCTGAACACCGCTGCCCGACTTGCTAAACGTCTTATCCTCGCTCAGCAACGCGAAAATCGCCTACGAATATGCGGCATAGGAGCCGAGTCACACCATGCAGCATTCGCTGATCCCGCCATCATACGCAAGGTGGCTGAACTCTTCGCTTCGGGCAAAAAAGTGTTGCTTATGACGAACGATGCCTCCGTTGCCATACGTGCCATGGGCATATGCGACGACCTGCAACGCCACAACAACATTTCAGACGAAGACTGGGACAAACTCTACGCTCCACTGCGCCCTATGGTGTTCACCTTTGACGACCTGAAGCAACTGGACTTCTACACCAGGCAATACCACTACATACAAATGGCAGCAGGCGTTCCATGGATGGCAGACATAGAGAAGACTATGACACGCAACCGCCCTGCACCACTCGAACTGTCAACAGACGCATTCCGCCCTGGCGATAAACACCGTAGTGACAATCTCTTCAGCGAACAGGAAGTGCAACAGACACAACAAAAGGCACAACAGGTGCAACTACAGAAGAAGCAACAGCAAGCTAAGCCACAGAACAGTAAGACAACCCCTAAACTGTCCGAGAGTAAAAACGCGAAAACGCAGAAAACAGAACAACAACATCAAACGCCACCAGCGGAACAACCGCTTCATGTACCGCAGAATGTGGAAATCCCCGCCCCTGCAGAATCGCAAAATACTTCCGTAAACGATCAAAGGAATAAGCCCCACACAAGGCGAAAGCCACAACGACGAAAAGCTACAACGGAGAAAGACGGTGAGTCAAAGTAATGTCAGACAGATTGGGCTGGAAGCCAATACTTTTAGTGACGGTGGGTGTAGCCTATAGGCTAATCCTATCTATTCTATACTTTGTACGTAATATCCCTTAAGGGTGGTTATATAAATTACCTTTGTTATATTTCGAGGTTATTTTTGTGATCAAAGTGTAAGTGAGTGAAGGTTGCTCTCCAACGACAAACGGGGGAGGGCAACCTTCTTCATGTCTCCAAACTATCTCAAAAATCTACGACATAAATTATACCAATTTATTCTTTCACCGTCACTAATCATACAAAAAAACTGTAACAGGAAGAAAAAAGCATAAAAAAAATTTTGTTATTAAAAAACTAATCATTACCTTTGCACATGACGAAGAAAATTGATTTTTATCAATATTTTTGCGTCAGGAGAAAAATACTTAGTGCTAAATAGTAAACCTTAAATATATATCTATGACATATCTGAAATTTGAAAAAGCCCTGATGACAAACTTGCAGGAATCTTTAAGGAAAGAAGTCTTGCGTACGAGTCGCTCAGGTGCATACAGTGCCAGCACAGTGGTAGATTGTAACACACGAAAATACCACGGTCTGTTAGTTGTACCTATTCCTGACATAGATGATGAAAATCACGTATTACTGTCTTCACTTGACGCTACTGTAGTACAGCATGGCGCAGAGTTTAACCTCGGTCTGCACCTTTATCAGGGTGGAGTATGCAGTCCTAATGGCCATAAATACATACGCGAATACAGTTGCGACAAAGTGCCAACAACCATTTATCGTGTTGGCGGCGTATTGCTAAGGAAGGAGATAATATTCCAAACTTACAATGACCGCGTAATGATTAGATATACTATTGATGATGCACACTCACCCGTAACGCTGAAGTTAAGACCGTTCCTCGCCTTTAGGCGTGCTGACTGCCTAACACACGAGAACTATCAGGCATTGCGCGATTATAAGAAGGTAAGTGGTGGTATCAGCACAACAATGTATGAGAACTACCCTAAACTCTTCATGCAACTATCAAAGAAAAATGAATTCATCTTTGAACCTAACTGGTATAAGGGTCTGGAGTATTATAAGGAGGCAGACAGAGGTTATGATTGCGTAGAAGATTTATATGTCCCTGGATATTTTGAGATACAATGCAAGAAAGGCGATGAGATAGTATTCGCTGCCTCGTTGGAAGAAATAAAGCCAAGTACACTAAAGAAAACATTTGCTGACGAAGTAGAAGTGCGCAAGCCACGCGACAATTTCTATAACACACTTGTAGCCGCTGCACACCAATTCCATTTTAAGAAGGATGGACAACGCTATTTACTTGCTGGCTATCCATGGTTTAAAGTGCGTGCACGTGACACGTTCATCTCTCTACCAGGATTGACGTTGGCTATAGACGAGACTGAATACTTTCATGCGGTTATGAAGACTGCCACAACGGCTCTATACGAATTCATGTTGGGTAAGCCATTAACCGTTGCCATACATGAGATAGAACAACCTGACGTTATGCTATGGGCTATATGGGCCATTCAGCAGTACGCTAAGAAAGTTGGTTTAGAGGCCGCATATAAAGACTATGGTACTGTTGTTAAGGACATTATCGAATACATAGAAAGCGATAAACATATAAACCTTACTTTGCACGACAACGGTCTGTTGTATACTGATGGGCAATCAAAACCTATGACATGGATGAACAGTACGGCAAACGGAAAGCCCGTAGTGCCACGTACAGGATACATCGTGGAGTTTAACGCCCTTTGGTATAACGCCCAGAAATTCTATGCAGAAATGGTTGCCACCACTGGCGACAATAAGACTGCGGAGGATATTAATAGAAAGGCGGAAATAACAAAGGACTCGTTCGTCAAGACATTTGAAACAGAAGCGGGATACCTGTTAGACTACGTAGAAGAAGGCATTACAGACCTAAACGTTAGACCTAACATGATTTTTGCTGTCGCACTGGACCACTCACCCCTTGACACACCACAGCAGAAGGCAGTACTGGACTTCTGTACACGAGAACTACTAACTCCTAAAGGTCTGCGCACGCTATCACCAAAAAGCGGTGGCTACAACCCTATGTATATAGGTCCACAGACAAAGCGCGACTACGCTTACCACAACGGCACAGCATGGCCATGGCTCGGAGGTTTCTACATGGAAGCCTGTCTGAAGATCTTCAAACGTACAAGACTAAGTTTTGTTCAGAGACAGATGGTAGGATATGAAGACGAGATGATGTATCACGCTACAGGCACGATATCAGAATTATTCGACGGCAATCCACCTTTCCATGGAAGAGGAGCAATGGCTTTCGCCATGAACGTGGCAGAAGTGCTGAGAACCATGAAATTGATAGATCAATATAAAGATTAATAACCACACACAACCTAACAAGTTCTTTACAAGAAGAAAAGTTAAAGTAAAACTTGGCTATTAACTAAAAAACGAAACCTAACGATGAAAGTATTAATGTTCGGGTGGGAATTTCCACCTAAAATATACGGTGGTCTCGCAGTAGCATCATACGGCATCACAAAGGGTCTGTCCGTACAGGGCGATGTTGAGACTACTTTCTGTATGCCACGACCTGTGGGTCAAGAGGAGAAATTCCTCAAGATAATAAATATGAGTCAGGTGCCTATTGCATGGCGTGACGTAAACTACGATAATATAAAAGACAGGTTCGTTGGTCATACCGCAGAAGATTACTACCGTTTCCGTGACCATATCTACGCTGACTTCAACTATATGCAAGGTCTTGACGATCTTGGATGTATTGGCTTCGCAGGAGGCTATCCGGGAAATCTACATGACGAAATAAATAATTTCTCAATCATCGCAGGTGTATTGGCACGCTCTGAGCAGTTTGATATAATTCATGCACACGACTGGCTAACGTATCCTGCGGGTGTACATGCTAAAATGGTAAGTGGAAAGCCCCTGTGCATACACGTACATGCAACAGACTTTGACCGCTCACGCGGAAAGGTGAACCCAACCGTTTATTCTATAGAAAAGAACGGTATGGACTATGCGGACTGTATCATGTGTGTATCAGAACTGACAAGACAAACTGTTATTAACCAATACCATCAAGACCCACGCAAGTGTGTAGCCATGCACAATGCCGTGTATCCTTTATCAGAAGAATATCGCAATATTGTGCCACACAAGATACCAAACGAAAAGGTTGTAACATACCTCGGACGTATCACAATGCAGAAAGGTCCAGAGTACTTCATTGAAGCAGCCAAGCTTGTTCTTCAGCGCACGCATAACGTTAGATTCTGCTTTGCCGGCTCTGGTGACATGATGGAGTCAATGATAGAATTGGCGGCAACCTATGGTATTGCTGACAGATGCCACTTCCCTGGATTTCAAAGAGGAAAGCAAGTGTATGAATGCTACAAGAATTCAGATGTCTTCGTAATGCCTTCCGTTTCAGAGCCATTCGGTATAGCACCATTGGAGGCTATGCAATGCGGATGCCCTTCTATCATTTCAAAACAATCTGGTTGCGGAGAAATTCTTACCAACGTACTAAAGGTTGATTATTGGGACATTCAAGCCATGGCAGACGCAATATATTCCGTTTGCACCAATCAGTCGCTACACGACTACCTGGCAGAGGAAGGCATGAAGGAGGTTGACAATATCACTTGGGAGAAAGTAGGACTGCGCATAAGACAGTGTTACGACCAACTACTGGGAAGAGGATATTTCAACAACGAGGATTACCTTGCCAATTATATCAAATAAGGGTGGTAATTTACAGAACTAACCATAAACCAAAAGTGGAAAAATAGTAAAGCCACATAATCTAAAATATTTTTAAAAGCCCGAAATCCTTCGCGGGTTAAAACCTTGAACACATTAAGGACTGAAGGAGTTGATTATGAAGACTATATGCTTATATTTTGAAATCCATCAGATAATTCACCTCAAGCGTTATCGTTTCTTCGATATAGGTACAGACCATTATTACTATGATGATTACGAAAACGAACGTAGCATCAACTACATAACGGAGCATTCTTATATGCCTGCCCTAAACACTATTCAGGAGATGATAAAGGAGCATGGCGACTACTTCCGCGTTGCCTTTTCGCTCTCAGGCGTCGGCATGGAGCAATTGGAGACTCACGCACCACAGGTGTTAGAGAAACTACAGGAACTTAACGAAACTGGATGTATAGAATTCCTTACGGAACCATACTCACATGGCTTGGCAGGTCTTGCTAATGAGGAAAGTTTCAAGCGAGACATAGAGAAGATGTCGGACAAGATTGAAGAATACTTCGGCAAGCGTCCTACCGTAATGCGTAACTCGTCTCTTATCTATACTGATGAAATAGGTGCTCAGGTGGCTGCATTAGGATATAAGGGTATGCTGACAGAAGGCGCGAAACAAGTACTCGGTTGGAAGTCGCCACACTTTGTTTACAACTGCAATATGGCTCCGGGACTTAAACTTTTGTTACGTGACGTGAACGCATCTGATGACATCTCTCTGCGTTTCAGCAATACTTCTTGGGATGGCTACCCACTGTTCGCAGATAATTACATTAACAATCTTGCATCATGTCCTGATAGTGAGCAGGTTGTCAATATATTTATGGAACTGTCCGCTCTTGGCATCGCGCAACCACTGTCAAGCAACATTCTTGAATTCCTTAAGGCGTTACCCGTATGCGCAAAGAACGCAGGACTCGAATTCCTTACTCCAGGCGAGGTCGTGGACAAATACCCTAGTGTGGGTGCCATTGATGTACCTGACACCTTGTCGTGGGTTGACGAAGAGAGAGACTGCTCCGTCTGGCTTGGCAACCAGATGCAACGTGAGGCATTCAACAAACTATATAGTGTTGCAGACCGACTGCTTATAGCGAAAGACCCACGACTGTTGCAGGACTGGGACTATCTGCAGGCTTCTAACAACTTCCGCTTCATGACGACCAAACCAAGCAACTGGAACATTGACCGCGGAATATATGACGGACCATTTGACGCCTTCACTAACTACATGAACATACTTGGTGATTTCATTAGCCGTGTACGTACACTTTATGGCGGTATAGAGAACGAAGAGTTGGAGCAAATGCTTACAACCATCACCAACCAAGGTAAGGAGATAGAGGCTAAGGACAAGGAAATACAGCGTCTGCAAGCAAAACTTGCAAAGTATGAGGCAACCAAGAAGCCTGCAGCAAGAAAACCAAGCACGAAAAAAACTGTAACAGAATAAACACTCCGTAAGGATAACATAATCTTATTGACTTGTATCATGAACATTTGCTACGTCATAAACCAAAATGGCTGCAAAGCATGATACAAGTCTTTTTCTGTGTATATTGAGAAAATCATGAAGATACAAGGACTTATACTTTCTATCCTTTTGCTAAATGTACTCACTCCGTTAGCAGCACAAGGAACATTAGACGACTATAAAAGGGCATATGCTCTACAAAAGAAATACAGTAGCCGAAATTGCTATTATACAAATGCTGACCCACGATGGCAAGAGGAGTCAAAGTCCTTTTGGTACGTAAAAAACACTCCAGAAGGAGACCTGTTAGCGACAGTAAATGTAGCAGACAAGACCCTTAGCACAGCAACAGACAAGACAAAACTGGAAGAAAAACTGAGGGAAGAACGCGAACGCCAACCTAAGCCAAGCGGCAGACACTGGATGGAGGTGGACGATGAGAAAGGTTATGCCCCCGTAACATCTCCAGACGGTCAATGGGTTGCTTTTATTAAAAACGATAATGTTTATGTACGTTCGAAAGATGGCAAAACAGAACGCCAATTGTCACAGGACGGAACATTCGGCAATTATTATAGCAGTTACATTCATTGGTCTCCTGACGGACAGTACGTTACAAGTTGCAGAATACGCCCTGCAGAAAAGCATTATGTGTACTACGTAGAGTCGTCGCCAAAAGACCAGTTGCAGCCTCGACTTCATAAGCAAGAATATGCTAAACCAGGAGACGAACTTCGCTTCAAGGTGCCATGCATATTCAGTATTGACGGCAAGAAGAGACTTATACCCGACACCAAGTTGTTCGCTCATCAGTACGACCTATACACGCCACAATGGAATGCTGACAGTAAAGGTATTACTTTTGAATACAACCAGCGCGGACACAAGATTTATAGAGTATTGGAGATGAGCGCAGAGGACGGAAGTGTAAGACCGCTAATAGAGGAGAAAAGCGATAAGTACATTTGTTACGGACGCATCTTTCGTCACTATCTAAGAGACGGCAAACAGATAATATGGAGTAGCGAGCGCGACAACTATAATCATCTATACCTAATAAACCGCAAAGACGGCAAGATAGCAAAACAAATTACACGTGGCGAATGGTATGTGCGCCAAGTGGTCAAGGTTGATGAAGATGCTAAGCAGATATATTTCTCTGCCAACGGCGTGAACAAGAAGGAAGATCCATACCTTATACATTACTACCGCATAAACTTCGACGGAAGTAACATGGTATGCCTTACTCCAGAAGAAGGAACACATAAAGCATGGTTTTCGCCTGACATGAAGTACCTCGTAGACCAATATTCAATGGTCAACAAAGCCCCTACGACAGTACTTCGTAGTTCTGCAGACGGCAGTATCTTAATGGTGCTCGACAAGGCCGACATCAGCAAAATAACAGCAGAGGGGTGGCAAGCGCCAGAACAGTTCGCTGCACCAGGACGTGACGGAAAGACCATGATGTATGGATTAATACAAAGACCGACGAACTTTGACCCGACAAAGAAATATCCTGTTATAGAATACATATACCAAGGACCTGGCGACCAATATGTTCGAAAATCATTTGCCTCATACGACTGGTGGATGACATCGCTATCAGAATTGGGATTTATCGTCGTTATGGTTGACGGAATGGGCACCTCTTATCGCAGTCGTTCCTTTGAAAACTTCTGCTACCAGAACCTTGGCGATGCTGGCATTCCTGACCACATAGCATGGATAAAAGCCGCAGCACAGAAATATCCTTATATGGACTTAGACAGAGTTGGCATTTACGGTTGTTCTGCAGGCGGACAGGAGAGCCTCTCTGCCCTACTCCACTTTCCCGACTTCTACAAATGTGCCTATAGCGCATGCGGATGCCACGATAACCGCATGGACAAAATATGGTGGAACGAGCAATGGATGGGTTATCCTGTTGACGAACACTACAAGGAGAGTTCTAATGTAGAGAACGCACATTTACTGAAACGTCCCCTAATGTTGGTCGTTGGTGAAATGGACGACAATGTTGATCCTGCCTCCACAATGCAGGTAGCCAACGCACTAATAAAAGCGAACAAAGACTTTGAACTCGTAGTAATACCAGGAGCGCGCCACACCATGGGCGAAACATTCGGAGAGCACAAGCGATATGACTTCTTCGTACGAAACCTTCTTGGGGTAACACCACCACGTTGGGAAGACCTTGAAAGATAGTTTTTTCTTAATTATGAATAAAAAATTTGCCTGTCTTAACTTTTTAGCGTAATTTTGCGTTAACAAAACAATTAATAAGAGTAACTATGAAAACAAAAATTGTAATATTGTTGTTCTTGGCACTGTCATTAAACATAATGGCAGTTGATTATGCTTCACTCTACGATGGGTTACCCATACAATTGCAACAGCCAGCAGCTCCCACAATAAAGGATGTACGAATAAACATAACGGATTATGGTGCAAAAGGCGACGGACAGACAATGTGCACAGAAAGCATACAAAAAGCCATCGACGAACTTGCTGCAAAGGGAGGAGGCCACATAGACTTCCCAGCAGGAATCTGGCTTACTGCCCCACTACGTCTTAAGTCTGGAATAGACCTCCATCTTGCCCAGAACGCCATTATACAATTCACAGAAGAACGCAATCTTCATGTTAAGCCCAACAACAAGCGTGCGGAATGTTGCATATACGCCACAAATGCCCACGACATCTCCATCACTGGCAAAGGGTTTATTGACGGTAATGGAGAATTTTGGCGTGCAGTAAAACGTGGAAAGAATAGCGATGTAGAATGGAAGAACTACCTTTCGCTCGGAGGGACAGTAAACGAGAAAGGTGACTTGTGGTACCCTTTCAACCTTAAACATCAAAACAACGTGGCACAGACCATGGAGCAGCAGGAGAAGATGCGATCTAACATGGTACGCTTCAACAACTGCCAACGTATCATGGTGCAAGGGGTAACATTACAAAACTCTCCAAAGTTCCATTTAACGCCGAATGACTGTCAAGACGTTATCATTGATGGAGTTACAGTACGCTGTCCATGGAATGCTCAAAACGGAGATGCCATAGACATAGGAACTTCACAACGCGTGTTGATAACCAACAACACCATTGACTGTGGTGATGATGGCATATGCATGAAAGGAGCAACTGGCGATGAGTCCCTTAACCATAAACCATGTGAGGATATACTTATCAAAAACAATACAGTATACCATGCACACGGAGGTTTCGTCATAGGTTCAGAATTTAGTGCAGGCATGTATCGTATCGTTGTATGTGACAATACGTTCTCGGGCACAGACACTGGACTTAGATTCAAGAGTGCAGTAGGTCGCGGAGGTAAGACTGGAGACATATATTGTTACAACATCAATATGACGGATATCAACGGTGAAGCCATTGTCTTCGAGACTACCTATGCAGACAAAGCGGTATCTGGAACCACAGGTCCTGCCAAAGGAACAAAGTGGGTACCAGAGTTTCAGGGTATAAATATTTACAACATTACATGTAACGGCGCCAAGACTGGCATTAAAGCCAAGGGCGCAGAAGGAATGGTGCACGACATAAGTATCAAGAATTCAACTATATTCTACACCCAGACCGCAACAGATATAGACAGTACATGCGATGTAAAACTACAGAACGTAAAACTTTTAACATATAAATAATGACACAACAAGAAATTCCGGTCCTTCTGCTCACCGGCTATCTGGGCAGTGGTAAGACAACACTTCTTAACCGTATCCTCAACAACGAGAAAGGCATCAAGTTTGCTGTCATTGTTAACGACATTGGCGAAGTAAACATCGACGCTAACCTTATAGAACAAGGTGGCGTTGTGGGACAGAAAGACGATTCTCTCGTAGCCCTACAGAATGGTTGTATTTGTTGTACACTAAAGATGGACCTCGTACAACAGATATGTGACATCACACGCCTACAGCGTTTTGACTATATCGTAATAGAAGCCAGCGGAATATGTGAACCAGCACCTATAGCACAAACCATTTGTTCCATACCAAGTATGGGCAAGGAGTACAACATGGGCGCTACTCCTAAACTGGACTGCATCGTTACCGTGGTCGATGCACTGCGCATGAAGGACGAGTTTGCATGCGGCAAAAACCTCATAGGAAGCAAAATAGACGAAGAAGATATAGAGAACCTGGTAATACAGCAGATTGAGTTCTGCAATATCATACTTCTTAACAAGGCCTCTGAGGTGAAGCCTGAAGAACTTCAGTATGTGCGCGAAGTGGTACACACTCTACAACCAAAGGCTGAGATTATTGAATGTGACTATGGCAATGTAGATTTCGATCGCATTCTCGGTACAGGTATGTTCGACTTTGACTCCGTAGCGACATCTGCCGCATGGATATCCGAGATAGAACAGCACCACGGCGATGAAGAGGAAGAACATGAGGAGCATCATCACCACAAACACGAGCATCACCACCATGATGATGACGATGACAATGATGATGAGCATGATGAACATTGTCACCACCATAAAGGAGGTGAATGCACATGCGGTCACCATCATCACCATGACGAAGGAGAGGCAGAGGAATACGGTATAGGAACATTCGTTTACTATGCACGTAAGCCTTTCGACATAAATAAGTTTGATGATTTCGTTGCACGCCGTTGGCCGAAGAACGTTATACGTGCTAAGGGACTGTGTTGGTTTGAGGACCAGCCACAGTTATGTTACATCTTCGAACAAGCAGGAAAACAAGTAAAACTGCAAAACGCTGGACAGTGGTACGCCACTATGCCAGAAGCAGAACTAAAACAGTTCCGTATAGAGAATCCTGGTGTTAATCGTGATTGGGATGACACGTACGGAGACCGTATGGAGAAAATTGTTTTCATAGGACAAAAACTTGACAAGGAACTTATCACACGCGAACTGGACAGTTGCCTTGTACAAGGCCCATTCTAAACTGGGGTGGTAATTTATAGAACTACCCAACTATATGACTAACGAGGAATACATAGCAAAATATCGCGAAACAGACATCCGCCCTCTGGCACTAAAAAGTGCGCCAGAGGGCGTAGATGTTTCATGGTGTCTAAAACAGATAGAAGGCTACCAGATTGCAAAAAGGAAATTACCAGCATGGTCGCAAATAGAGAATGTATGGTATCCCCCAAGACTCTCCATGGAGCAATGCTCCAGCGAGTTAACGGCTGGTTACAAACGGCTTGTAGCAGAAAGACTAACTCCTGACGTCAAAAATGCGACATTGATAGACCTTACAGGAGGATTTGGTGTAGACTTCACATATATGGCAAAGAATTTCGGTGCAGCCATATACGTAGAACAACAAGAAGTGCTATGCGATGTTGCGCGACACAACTTCCCCTTATTCGGTCTTTCACAAGCCATTATAGAGCAAGATGACAGCATCAATATTCTCAATTCAATAAAAAAGACTGACATCATTTACATTGACCCTGCACGTAGAAATGATGCTGGAAAGAAAACTGTAGCAATATCTGATTGTACCCCAGACCTTAGCAAGATACAAGACTTAATATTCTCCAAGGCGCAACATACAATTATAAAACTCTCGCCAATGCTTGACATTAAGCAGGCACTGCGCACCCTGAAAAGGGTTTCAGAGATTCACGTAATAAGCGTCAAAGGCGAATGTAAGGAACTCTTATTCGTACAGGACACATCTGCCAACCAGGAGAATCAGTCGATAGAGGTTTATTGTCAGAATTTAGGAACACAAGAGGCTCCATTAGTAGGCAGATTTAATGCGCTTACAAACACACAGATTATAGATGCCACCCCCGATTCATTATCGGGCTTATTACTATTTGAACCTAACGCCAGCATACTGAAGGCAGGTATGCAGGAAGAGTTTGCAAGAGTCTATAATCTACAAAAATTACATCCTCAGACAAATATTTTCGTATGCAAACCAGAAGACGTAAAGAGACAGGCAATAGAGCTTATGAAGCGTATTCCTGCACGTTCATTCATGATTATGGATGCTGGGGATTTCTCTAAGAGTTCTATAAAACGACTGACCGGCAACCTTAAGAAGGCCAACCTCACCATACGCAATTTCCCGACATCAGTAGCCGACCTACGCAAACGTCTTAAATTGAAAGAAGGAGGTACTGATTATCTCTTCGCTACAACGCTAAATAATGGTAAACACGCGTTAATAAAATGCGTACCATATCACTTTGCTTAAAAACACGAAAAGGTTATCCGCAGACAATATGTACCAACTTACAATCTGAAAGCAATCAAATTACCTTGTAATTAGATAGGGTTTACAGTGTAATCTCTATCTAATTACAAGGTAATCACGCCCTAATTGCAATATTCAGAAATCCTCATTAAAACTATAAGTAAAACAACACTTTTCCCTTACATATTATAAGTTTTAGATGTATAGAGTGAATATGTGCTCATACAACCTGACAGCAAGAAAATGAACGATAACAAAGACAACAACTATATAGAGACCGCCAAGGAAATCAGACAGTCATTCCGACTACTCATGAACGGTGTAACATCACAGTCTATGCGAGAAAAGGGAGTAGATTACCGCATCAATTGGGGTGCTTCATTGCTTCACCTAAGGGAGATGGCAGCAGAATATAAACCAGATAAGGAACTGGCCATTACATTATGGAAAGATAATGTACGTGAGTGTAAAATAATCGCTACCATGCTGATGCCTCGCGACCAATTTGGCAAGGAACTTGCTATGCAATGGATTAACCAAACCCATACGCAGGAGATAGCAGAAATCGCCACCATGAACCTTTATCAATACTTGCCATACGCCTACGACATGGCATTATCCCTAATCGGTTGCGAGGAAGATATAAAACAAATTCATGGCTACAACATTTTCGCAAGAGTTATTTCGCAAAACGACTCAAAAGTCACATCAGACGACACAAGCAATTTTCTAAAACATGCCGTTACCGCATTAAAAAGCGAGAACGTAGCCCTAAAACACAGTGCATGGAATGCCATCACACGCTTTGCAGACATTAACCAACGCTATCACAATGAAACAAGAAATGCGCTAAAGTCAATAAAAATGGATGATTGGCTATGATTTATTTGCTCATTTTGTTTTTTTTTAGTAATTTTGCCACGATATAACAATTTGTAGTATCATAGATACAGACAATTCTGAAACAAAAAACTTAAAGTCAAAATAAAATGCTTACACTCAAACTCATTACAGAAGAGAAAGAAAGAGTTATTAAAGGACTTCAGAAAAAATGCTTCAAGAATGCAGAAGAAGCAATAGATAACGTCCTTGCCCTTGACAAAAAACGCCGTGAGGCACAGCAGCAACTTGATGCTTGTCTCGCTGAGCAGAAGAAGGCGGCAGCAGAAATAGGTAAACTTATGAAAGCTGGCGACAAAGAGGCTGCCGAAAAAGCGAAAGTAGCAGTTGCTGCGTTGAAAGAAAAGAGTAAGGAACTCGAGAATACCATGAACGGTGCACAGCAGGAAGTAAACACACTTCTCTGCCAGATTCCTAATATACCATACGATGAGGTACCAGAAGGTTCATGCGCTGAGGACAACCACGTAGTAAAGAGCAACTTAAAGGAATGCGACGGAAGTGACACTGTAGGTTCATGGACAGTAAACCCAGAGAACGCTAAGGCGAAATTGCCACACTGGGAACTTGCTAAAAAATACAATCTCATAGACTTCGACCTTGGTGTAAAGATAACAGGTGCAGGCTTCCCTGTATATATAGGTAAGGGTGCAAGACTTCAGCGTGCCCTCATAAACTTCTTCCTTGACGAAGCACGTGCTGCTGGCTATACAGAGATTATGCCTCCTACAGTAGTTAACCAGGCTTCAGGTTACGGAACAGGTCAGTTGCCTGATAAGGAGGGACAGATGTACCACTGCGAGGTAGATGACCTTTACCTTATACCTACAGCTGAGGTTCCTGTTACAAACATCTACCGCGATGTTATTCTTGACGAGAAAGATCTTCCTATAAAGAACTGCGCATACACCCAGTGCTTCCGTCGTGAGGCTGGTAGTTATGGTAAGGACGTACGTGGCCTTAACCGTCTGCATGAATTCTCTAAGATTGAGATCGTACGCATTGACAAACCAGAACATTCTAAGGAGTCACACAAGGAGATGCTCGCTCACGTTGAAGGCCTTTTGAAGAAGTTGGAATTGCCATACCGCATACTCCTTCTCTGTGGTGGTGATCAGTCTTTCACGTCTTCTATATGCTACGACTTTGAGGTTTATTCAGAAGCACAGGGACGTTGGCTTGAGGTATCATCAGTTTCTAACTTCGACACATATCAGGCTAACCGCTTGAAGTGCCGTTATCGTAATGCCGAGACTAAGAAGACAGAACTCTGCCATACCCTGAACGGTTCTGCACTTGCACTCCCTCGCATCGTTGCTGCAATACTTGAGGACAATCAAACACCAGAGGGTATCGTTGTACCAAAGGCACTCGTTCCATATATGGGATGCGAGATAATTGACTAAAGTAAAATATAACATTCAAGATATTCAAAATCATCTTGTTACGCAACAAAAAGGTAAGTAAGTATTCAAAAAAACTTTTTTTGAATACTTACTTATGTAGTAAAAATGATTTTGTGTATCATTTCACCGCAAACTTGAATAACTAACAAAAAAGGATTTATGTATAAAATTGTCACCAAGAAACAGTTTTCCGAAAAGGTCTTTCTGTTTGAAATAGAGGCTCCCCTCATTGCGAAAAGCCGCAAGCCAGGAAACTTCGTAATTGTACGTGTAGACAAACACGGTGAGCGTATGCCACTGACCATTGCTGATGCTGACATTGAGCGTGGAACCATCACACTCGTAATTCAGGAAGTTGGTCTTTCTTCTACAAAACTGTGCCAGAAGAATGAAGGTGACTCCGTAGCCGACATCGTTGGACCACTTGGTAACCCTACCCACATTGAGAAGTTTGGTACCGTTGTATGTGCCTGTGGTGGTGTAGGTGCAGCGCCTATGTTGCCTATCGTACGTGGCCTTAAGGCTGCTGGCAACCGTGTGCTGACAGTCGTTGCAGGAAGAACAGCAGAACTCGTTATACTTGAAGACGAACTTCGTGCTTCTTCAGATGAACTCATCGTGATGACCGATGATGGTTCAAAGGGCGAGAAAGGTGTTGTTACCGTTGGCATAGAGAAGTTCTGCCAGCAGGAGCACATAGACAAGGCATTTGCCATTGGTCCTCCGATTATGATGAAGTTCTCATGCCTTACCACACAGAAGTACGGTATCTCTACAGATGTTTCTCTTAACACCATTATGGTGGATGGTACTGGTATGTGCGGTGCATGTCGTCTTTCTATTGGTGGCAAGACAAAATTCGTCTGCATCGACGGTCCAGAGTTTGATGGTGCTTTGGTTGACTGGGACGAGATGTTCAAGCGCATGGGCACTTTCAAGAACGTTGAGCGCGAAGAAATGGAACACTATGCGGAACATTGCTACGCTGATACAGAAGGTGGTAGCAAGGAAAGTACAGACGTTACCATGGACTCTGACCCAACCAATGACTCAATAGAGGTACTGACAGATCGTAAGGCTCCATGGCGCGAAGAGCTCCGCAAGTCAATGAAGCCAAAGGAGCGTACAGCTATCAAGCGTGTCGTAATGCCAGAACTTGATCCTGTTTATCGTGCTACTACACGCCTTGAGGAAGTAAACAAGGGCCTGACCAAAGAGATGGCACTTACAGAAGCAAAGCGTTGCCTTGACTGTGCAAAACCAAGTTGCGTAGAGGGATGTCCTGTAAACATCAACATTCCATCATTCATCAAGAATATTGAGCGCGGACAGTTCCTTGCAGCAGCAAAGGTGTTGAAGAACACTTCCGCTCTTCCAGCAGTATGCGGTCGTGTATGCCCACAGGAGAAGCAGTGTGAGAGCAAGTGTATTCACCTAAAGATGAACGAGCCCGCAGTTGCTATTGGTTATCTAGAGCGTTTTGCTGCCGATTACGAGCGTCAGTCTGGTAACATCTCTCTACCAGAGATTGCCCCATCAAACAATATCAAGATTGCCGTTGTTGGTTCTGGTCCTGCAGGTCTGTCGTTCGCTGGCGACATGATTAAGAAGGGATATGATGTCTATGTCTTCGAAGCCCTCCACGAGATTGGCGGTGTATTGAAGTATGGTATCCCAGAGTTCCGTCTGCCTAACGCTATCGTTGATGTCGAGATAGAGAACCTTCGCAAGATGGGTGTTCACTTCCAGACGGATGTTATCGTAGGTAAGTCAATAACCGTTGACGAATTGGAAGCTCAAGGCTTTAAGGGTATCTTCGTTGCATCAGGTGCAGGACTACCTAACTTCATGAATATACCAGGCGAGAACCTTATCAATATCATGTCTTCAAACGAGTACCTTACTCGTGTCAACCTTATGGATGCTGCTAATCCTAAGACTGATACACCAATGAACCTTGGAAAGAACGTTCTCGTTGTAGGTGGTGGTAACACTGCAATGGACTCTTGCCGTACTGCAAAGCGTCTCGGTGCTAACGTTACACTCGTTTACAGACGTTCCGAAGCAGAAATGCCTGCACGTCTCGAGGAAGTTAAGCACGCTAAGGAAGAAGGCATCAACTTCATGACTCTGCACAACCCAGCTGAATACATTGGCGATGAGAACGGTGCTGTTTCAAAGGCAGTACTTGAGGTTATGGAACTCGGTGAGCCTGATGCATCAGGCAGACGTTCTCCAAAGCCAACAGGCGAAAAGATAACACTTGACGTAGATCAGGTTATCGTAGCAGTAGGTGTATCCCCTAACCCACTCGTACCGAAGTCTATAAGTGGCCTTGAACTGGGACGCAAGAACACCATTGCGGTTGGCGATGACATGCAATCAAGCCGAAAGATGCTATATGCTGGTGGCGATATCGTTAGAGGCGGAGCAACCGTTATCCTCGCCATGGGTGACGGACGTCGCGCTGCTGCCAATATGCACGAACAGTTGTCCAAGAAGTAATATAAACGTTTTCGTTAAGCCAAATGTGCAGAACTAAGTTTACTTGTTTTCTGACATGGCGAGAAAAGGAACATGAATATGAATGGTTTATATACCATATTGTTGCTCATACTAAGCAATGTCTTCATGACATTTGCTTGGTATGGGCATCTTAAGTTACAGCAGACAGGCGTATCTTCCAACTGGCCTTTAATCGGAGTTATTATATTCTCGTGGGCTATTGCCTTTTTCGAATACTGTTGCCAAGTACCTGCAAACAGAATAGGTTTTATAGACAATGGTGGACCATACAGTTTGGTACAGTTAAAGGTGATACAAGAATGTATAAGCCTTATAGTCTTTGCCGTAATATCAACCATAATGTTTCAGGGAGAGTCGCTTCATTGGAACCACGCATTGGCTTTTGTTATGCTTGTAGCGGCTGTTTACCTTGTCTTTATGAAATAAGAAAGTATTCTATCATTTAAAACCTGTGATTTATGAAACACTATGCAGAATCAGAGTTGATAATAAACCCTGACGGCAGTGCATTTCACCTGCACGTTAAGCCGGAACACCTTGCCGACAAAGTAATACTTGTCGGAGACCCTGATAGAGTAAGCACCGTAGCATCTTACTTTGATACTATAGAGAACGAGGTCAAATCACGTGAATTTCATACGATTACGGGTATTTATAAAGGTAAACGTATAACAGTACAAAGCACAGGCATTGGTTGTGACAACATCGATATTGTAATGACCGAACTTGATGCTCTTGCCAATATTGATTTTACAACAAGAACAGACAAACCTGTTCACCACCGACTTACAATAGTACGTGTAGGCACTTGTGGGGGACTGCAACCAGAGACTCCCCTTGGAAGTTTCATAGCATCAGTAAAGTCCATTGGGTTTGACGGACTGTTAAACTATTATGCAGGGCGTAACAATGTTTGTGACCTGCAACTGGAAGAAGCATTTAAGAAACACATGAATTGGTCACCATTAAAGGGTGCGCCATACGTGGCAAACGCTGATCCCTCTTTAATAAACCAGATAGCAGGAAAAGATATGGTGCGTGGCATCACCATTGCCTGTGGTGGTTTTTACGGCCCTCAAGGTAGGCAGATACGCATACCAATCCAAGACCCAGAGCAAAACGAGAAAGTAGAATCGTTCAGATACATTGTCCCAGAAACAACTGTTGCCTGCAAGAAAGGTGAAGAGTTGAAGGTTTGCAATTTCGAAATGGAATCGTCTGCCGTTGCAGGACTCTCTGCACTCTTAGGACATCGTGCCATGACATGTTGTATGGTAATAGCCAACCGCTATGCCAAGGAAATGAACACAGAATACAAGAATAACATAGAGGATTTAATAAAAATAGTTCTTGAAAGGATATAATGCACAATGAAACTATCTGTGCCCTTGCCACAAAACTTGGTGGGGCTTTAGGAATAATAAGAATCTCTGGAGAAAAATCTTTGGAGATTCTTTCACGTTTATTTACAAAAGACTTAACTGCCGCTACCGCTAACACCATCGTCTACGGTCATATTAAGGATGATGATAATGAAATCGTAGACGAGGTACTTGTTAGTGTGTTCCGTGCCCCCCACTCCTATACTGGCGAAGACAGCGCGGAGATATCCTGCCATGGAAGTGAATATATAGCGAATCGTATTCTTGAACTTCTTGTTAAGGCTGGCTGTCGTATGGCACAACCTGGTGAATATACGCAACGTGCTTATCTGAATGGCAAGCTTGACCTATCGCAGGCGGAAGCAGTAGCAGATGTTATTGCCGCCACAAACCGCTCCACACACCTTATGGCAATGAGCCAACTGCGCGGTGGTATTTCAAATGAGTTAACCCAACTGCGAGATAAACTACTAAAACTCACCTCCCTACTTGAACTGGAACTGGATTTCTCGGAGCACGAAGAACTTGAGTTTGCTGACCGCGGAGAACTTTTAACACTAACTCAACACATTCTGCAACGCATCACTCGGTTGGCTGATAGTTTCAAGACAGGGCAGGCACTGAAGAATGGAATAACAGTAGCCATCGTCGGGAAAACAAATGTAGGAAAATCTACTCTTCTTAACAAACTGCTGAAAGAAGAGCGAGCAATAGTCTCTGATATTCACGGAACGACAAGAGACACGGTTGAGGATGTCATGAACATAAAAGGCGTACAGTTCCGATTCGTTGACACAGCAGGAATACGCAAAACAGACGACACCGTAGAACAGATAGGAATAGAAAGGACTTACCAGACCATTGAGAAAGCCCGCATAGTACTATGGTTGTTAGACAGCACACCTACAGAAGAAGAAACGAAGGAGATGAAAGAGCGTTGCAAAGGCAAACAACTTCTCATAATTCTCAACAAGTCTGATCTGCAACATACGGACATTCCCAAACATCTTTCTCATTTTCATAATATTTCTATTAGCGCCAAACAAGGCACAAACATAGAAGCATTAGAGAAGATGATTTATGACGCTGCGCAAATCCCCGAAATAAAAGATTCTGATGTTATCGTAACGAGTCTTCGCCAATACAACTACCTTCTTTCTGCTGAGCGCAACATAGAACGTGTCCTACAAGGTTTTGACCTACAGTTATCGGGCGACCTGATAGCAGAAGACCTCAGAATGGTACTATCTGACCTATCCCAAATAACAGGCCAGCAACAGATAACTCCGCATGAAGTTCTTGGCAATATTTTCCAAAACTTCTGCATCGGAAAGTAAGTTTTGATTTTAACAAATCAAGTCAAGTATAAAACGGGTGTAACTATTGAGAAACAAGCCTTTATAAATCAATGATTTGTGATTTATGAAAAAAGTTTGGTTATTTTGCAATAATTACACCCGTTTTGTCGTTATTTTGTTGTTCCTTTGTTGCATTCAATATATTAGCTATTTTGGCGCAGCCGACAAATCCTGTGGGGAAGCTGTACGGACGCTAACCCAAACTGTTGCTAAACGATACACGACTGCCTACAGGGTTTGTCGGCTGTACCGAAACAACTTCTGTTTGATTTAAGTCCATTTAGCAGAAATCAAAAGAACAAATAATTTTACTTCAATTATATTCTTTATAAGAATATGCCTGTTTTTAAAGAAAAATGCTTATTTTTGCATATTGAATGATATAATCCATTTTGGAATACCACCTTATAACAAATAAGGCACAATGGGAAATCCGAAAGATATTAAAAATTAGGACATGAAGAAGATACTATTCCTACACGGATTCTTCGCTACAGGCAGTAGCCCAATGGCGAAAGCGCCGAAAGAGGCGTTTGAGGGGACGGCAGAAGTGCTGACTCCTGACTTGCCACTCCATCCTAAGGAAGCGTTGAAGCAGATTCGCTCCGTCATCGACAGAGAGCAGCCAGACTTGCTTCTGGGCAATAGTTGCGGCTCATTCCTTGCCCAGATGCTGGCTCCCGTGGTGGGCATCCATGCCCTACTCGGTAATCCATATTTCATGATGACGGAGTTTCTTAAGAACCGCATCGGTGAGCATGAATACAAAGCTAAAGCCTTCTGCTTCCCTGGGGGGCATACGCCTACTGAGCAGGAGGAGAAAACATGGTATGCACCACTTGCCAGGAAAAGATTACTAGGTTTTCAAGAAAGGAATTAGCATGAATATCTTATATTGCTGCCTCGCCTACTATTTTCTTGCCATCAACACCGTTACATTCATAGTGTACGGAATTGATAAATACAAGGCGAAGAGGGATAAGTGGCGTATTTCAGAATTTACGCTCTTAATGTTGGCTGTCCTTGGAGGAAGCATCGGAGCATGGATAGGAATGCGAGTATGGCACCATAAGACGATGCACAAGAAATTTAAATATGGCATTCCCTTCATTCTACTGATACACATTGCGCTGATGGCGTATTTACGCATAAATCTTAAATAAAATAAAATTATGAAAAGTTTTGCACCAAAACCGTGGGTAGTACCACAACCTGTGCTGATTATAGGCACGTACAATAAAGATGGAGTTGCCAACGCTATGAATGCTGCTTGGGCTGGACAGTGGGACATGAAGGAGATTATGATCTCGATGGGAAAGCATGCAACCACAGACAACCTGAAACTTGGCGGTGAGTTTACCGTTGCCTTCGCTACCAAGAAGACCATGGTGGCTTCTGATTTCGTGGGCATTGTTTCTGCTAAGAATGACCCCAAGAAGATGGAGAAGACGGGATGGAATGTAGAGAAGGCGACTATGGTCAACGCCCCGTGTTTACCGATTTCCCAATGACTCTGGAGTGCCGTATCAAGGAGAAGTATGATGAAAGCGAGACAGGTTATTATCTCGTTGCCGAAATAGTAAATATCCTTGTGGATGAGAAGTATCTGGCTGAAGATGGAAATCCTGACATGAAGAAAATGGAACTTATTGTATTTGACCCTATTCACCATGGCTATATTCAGTTGGGCGACGAAGTAGGTAATGCTTTCTCTGACGGTAAGGCATTAAAATAAAAACTTATGTAAAATTTTAATTTGTGGCTTATGAAAAGATTTTTGCAAATTTTGATGATTGCAATTTGCTGCATGATTTCATACAATATGGTGGCGAATGCAGACAACGACAAACCGATCTCTGTTAACGCACTTCCAGCAAAGGCTCAGACCTTGATAAGTAACCATTTCAGTAATCAGAAGGTGATGCTTGCCACGATTGAGTCTGGCGTTATCAACAGAAGTTATGATGTTGTTCTGCAGAATGGCACAAAACTGGAGTTCGACAAAAAGGGAAATCTAACAGAGATTGACTGCAAACAGGATACTGTGCCAGCCAAGTTGATTCCACAAGCCATTAAGAACTACTTGAAGGATAATTATGCAGGGCAATCCGTAAAAAAGTTAGAAATAAGCAAGAACGAATATGAAGTAGAACTAACAAACGGATTGGATTTAACCTTCAATAAGCATTTCAAGTTAATTGATATTGACTGATTAGCATGAGGGTGGTTCTATAAAAATAAATCACCATATATAATTTCCCCTTTATTAATGATACTTAATCATCAATAAAGGGGAAATTGCTACTTATATAGAGTTTTTTATCTTCTACAACCCAGACTTACGCAAGGCACCGTAAACGACCTTTGCTACCAACGGTCTGCTTTTATCTTCCGTCATTCCTCTGCCCAATCTGCCATATATGTAAGGAACTTCAAGGCCTTTTATGCAGTAATAGGTAATGTCTGCCACCATCTCGATGTTCTCAATGTCGAACTCTCCTTCTGCTTTACCTTCTGCATATACTTTTCTGAACAGTGCTATTTCATCTGCATCAAACTGTTTACGAACTTTTTCTACAGTCCAGATGTTTCTGAAGAACTCCGCACGAAGATTGCCATTACGTACTACCGTCTCTCGGATTTGACTTAAATGCGTGTAGATTAACTCTATGATTTTTTCCTGTGGACGCATCTTCATTGACGCAACTTCATCAAGCCTGTCCGACAGTCGCTCTAATTCGGATTCTATGACAGCCGCGTATATTTCTTCCTTTCTACTAAAATAGGTATATAACGTACGACGACCTTTGCCTGAGGCCAACGCAATATCATTCATTGTTGTGCGCTCTATACCCTTCTTAGCAAATAATTGCCGCGCTACATCGATTAATATTTGTCTTGTTTTTGTTACTGACATCTTGTTACATGGTACTGACATTTCGAATGCTACTATATTATAGCACACTCTCATTACCATGTGCAAAGATAGTCAATAAAGATGAGAAGACAAAACTAAATGAATGTCTTTTTGCATTATTTAAGTATATGCAGACTAATTCCTGCATATATTTTTATAAAGTGTGCAAGAATGATACTAACCGTTCATTGCCATCAAGAATTCATCATTGTCCCTTGTATGTGCCAAAAGGTTATGTATTTCATTCATAGCCTCCATGGCATTCATATCTGCAATATGCTTTCTTAGTATCCACATTCTCTTGATAGTAGTCTCATCGAGCAGAAGATCATCACGGCGCGTGCTTGACGCTACAAGATTAACAGCAGGGAAGATTCGCTTGTTTGCAAGTTGTCTGTCAAGTTGTAATTCTGAGTTACCTGTACCCTTAAACTCCTCGAATATCACTTCATCCATCTTTGAACCCGTATCCGTTAGTGCTGTTGCTATGATGGTCAGTGAACCTCCTCCTTCTATATTACGTGCGGCACCAAAGAAGCGCTTAGGTTTTTGTAGTGCATTTGCATCAACACCACCTGTCAACACTTTACCACTTGCAGGTGCTACGGTATTATATGCTCGTGCTAGACGTGTTATAGAATCAAGGAAAATTACAACATCATGACCACATTCAACAAGTCGCTTTGCCTTTTCTAACACTAATCCTGCTATCTTTACATGTCGGTCGGCCGGTTCATCGAATGTAGAAGCTATCACTTCCGCGTTCACCGTGCGTGCCATGTCTGTTACTTCCTCTGGACGTTCATCTATGAGTAGCATCATGATATAAGCCTCTGGGTGGTTTGCCGCTATAGCGTTGGCAATATCCTTCATAAGGATTGTTTTGCCTGTCTTCGGCTGGGCTACTATGAGCGATCTCTGTCCTTTACCTATCGGTGCGAACAAATCTACGATACGAGTGGAGATGTTCGTTGCTGAAGGTGTACCACACAGATTGAATTTCTCATCAGGGAAAAGTGGTGTTAGGTTTTCGAAAGATATTCTGTCTCTTATATCTTCAGGGTTTCTACCGTTTACCTTCTCTATGGTGCTCATGGTGAAATACTTCTCTCCTGGACGAGGAGGGCGCACCTTACATTCTACGACATCACCCATTTTCAGAGAGTACTGCTTTATCTGCTGCATTGTCAGGTGAACATCGTCTGGCGATGACAAGTAGTTATAATCACTTGAGCGCAGGAATCCGTAGCCATCTGGCATTATTTCCAATAGTCCGTTAGCTGTTACTATATCAGCAAACTCATACTGTGGCTCTGTTGAGTTTTCTTCTTCATCTTCGTAATCCACAATTGGTTCCATGTTTCTCTGTGGATTATCAAACATGTCGTAATATGGGATAGCCGAGTTGTCCTCTATAGGTAAGTCGTTTACTATTATAAAGTCTGTGCCATCACCTGGGTCACCAGCCCACACAGTATCATTATCTATACCTTCATCGTTTCTTTGATTTACCTTGTTTTGGAACTGTTCGAGCAGGTTTTTATGGTTTATGTCCTCACTTCTGTCTACAACGTGAGCGTCAGAATAAATTGCTTCTGGCACATCCATATCATCGTTTACCTGCGCATTACCTTGAACTGGTATATTATTTTCTATAGAAGATATGGCCTTTATCTGGTTTGTCTGTGCCAACAACTCCGCTCTGGCCTCTGCTTCCGCTATAATTTCTTCTTTTGTTTTTCTTGGCCTTCTCTTTTTCGTAGTCTCTTCCTGCACAGGTGCTTCTTCCTGTACTGGGGTTTCTTCCTGCACAGGCGCTTCGTTATTTTCTATTCTTTCCTCTGCTTTATTATTTTCCGCTGGTATTTCTGCTGATGCATCAATGTCATTATTAACTACTTCTTCTGCATCATTAGAGGCAGTCTCCTGTACCTGTGCCTGTTCTTGAGCCTGCTGAGCCAATAGCATAGCCTCTTTCTCGGCCTTGCTTGGCCTACCTCTTTTCCTCTTTGGCTTATCCAGATTCTCACCTTCCAGCCCACTTACACTATATACATGATCTGGAGACTCCTTCTTCGTTATGCGTGTACGTTTTTTCTTCTGTGGTTCCGCAGATTCTTCTGTAGGAAACAGAGTATCTTCATTTGTCATATTCTTCAGTATAGATTATATGTTTCTCCAATCGTGTTAAAAACAAAAATCACAGGAAGGAAAAACTGTGTAATAATAAAAAATGTAGTGCAAAATTAATACTTTTATTTGAACAAGCATTAATTAAGCACTACATATTCTTATTTTTTAGTATTCTTTAATATTTTGCTTCTCTATTTAATACCATTTTATGCTATTGCTGTAACTTGACCTCTTATCATACTTCAGAGCGTCTGTCAGTGTTGCAGCATTACAACGGAAGGAGAAATTATATGAAGTATATGGAGTTATCACCACTGAGCACGACATATTGAAGCAATGCAGGTCACGAGCTAATGAGGCAGTTGTCATACTTAATTTTTTGTAGTCAAAGTCGTAGCCCGACGTGAATGAGATATTCCAGCCATCTGATATTCTCAGGTTGCCAGAGAAGTTCAGGTTCTGCGTAAACTTATAAGGGTAACGCATAGTTTCCTTATTAAAGTTTCCACTAGTATTTTCTCGCATTGTTACGCCGTAACTGAATGTAAGACTCCAAGGCAGAGAGAATTTCAAGTATCCATTATCGTCTGTCTCCGCCATTCCTGCGTCCTTCTTTGTCGCACCATGCTTACCGTTCTCTAAGTTAGGATCTATGTTGCTCTCTACGCCTGTATCGTCAGTTTTTACATCTTCCGTTTCTTCTTTCTTACTAGAACGTGTGAAGAGTTTTTTCAGTTTGTCTGGCGTCAGCGTATATGACACGTTCTGCGACATTCCCTGGAAGCGTCCGAAGCGTCCCTTGCTATATTCCGTTCTTGTTCCTACATAGGGATTACCATTAGCATCTAACTCGTAAGCGTATGTTGCAAAGACTGCGTTCATGGAGAAGGTATAGTTTTTCCACCATTTTAATCGTATATTGGTAGAAAGGTCACTCCATGGTCGTTTCTCTGCCGCCATATTGTAAGAGAAACTTGCTCCAAGTTGGTCTATGATACTTATTTTCTTTACGCCTGTGGTGTCTTTGTCGGTACGTATCTTCATCTCTATGTTATTATCAAAACTAAAGCTGATACTTCCCGTCTTTCCTCGTCCTGGCACTCCGAACAGACTACTACTGTATGGAGAATAATCCACTACTGATTCTTTTCCATTTGCATCTCTCCTTACGTAAGATGAATAATAACCATATCGTGAGGCTCCAAAGTCAGGGGCATATGTAAACGATATAGATGGACTGAAGGTGTGACGTATGGCTACTATCTTGTCACCGAATATTTTCTTGCTCGGCACGAACATACCATATACCTTAGTGTTCATGGATACGGACGAATTCCAGTTATAGACATTGTAAAAGCCATAAATAGTGTCCTGCACTTCGCGCTGCGTGGTCTCGTTCCATGAGCGTTCCACCTTATTGGTGTACATACGGTCTGTGAAGTTTATTGACGGTGTAACATTAAGATATTTCAACACTGTAAATGACCCGCTAATAGGAATATTGTGCTGCATACCGTTACGCCAATCCTTAATTAAGTTCGACTTCATCAGTTTGTCTTCCTTCGTTGAGATGGAGTTAGAGATGTGGCCTGTGTAACTCATCGCTATCTTCTCGTACCACCGTTCCTTACCAACCATGTGTTTACGACGGAAAGGGTAGAATCTTGATATTGACATATTAAGGTCAGGCAACGTCATCGCTATGGTAGAGTCTCTCATGTTTTGTGCTACATTGGCGGTTGCACTTAGACTCATGCCTATGCTCGAGAAGTTTGTACTCCATGATACGGATGATGTTCTCGTTGACTGTGTTCTTGCCGTAGGATTGTAGAGCGAGCCGAGGTTACTGTTTTCGTAACTTGTTGATGCAAAGTTCACACTTGCCGAGAGGGTGCTGTATGGATTTGCCTTACTGTCCTGTCGGTGAGACCATTGTATTTTATAACTCGTTGTCTTAGTAAAATCAGGAAATCCCTCATCACCTGTTCTTGTATCGAGATAAGAGAAATAGAACTGTCCCGAATATTTATAGCGTCTATTGTAGTTTGATGCTGCTGATATTCCCCACGATCCTTTGGTATAGATTTCTCCGAGCAACTTTAAATCTACGTTGTCATTTATAGCAAAATAATATCCTCCGTCTCGAAGATAAAAGCCTCGGTCAGATTCGTCACCATAAGTTGGCATAATAAAACCACTTGAGTAACTTTTCGTGAATGGGAAGAATCCGTACGGTATAGCGAATGGCAACGGTACGTCCTGCACAACGAGATATGCGGGCCCAAATACGACATCCTTTCCTGGACGAAACTTTGCTCTTGAAATTGCGAGATAGAAGTCTGGTTCAGGGTCATCACACGTTGTATATTTGCCATGTTTCACATAGAAGTTTCCAAGACTATCTCGCTTTGAGCGTTCTGACACCAGGAATCCGTCCTGCTGCGCTGTATATGCATTCTGTATTATGCCCTTTTTCGTTTTAAAATTAAATGCCATAGTATCAGTCTCATACTTGTCAGAGCCTGTAATAAACACTGGTAATCCAAATTGTGTTTTAGTTGCCGTATCCATAGCACCAGTGGCATGAACTAAACTGCTATCCAACTGCATATTTATCTTCTCAGCCGTCAGATCCATATCTGTGTACTTTACGTTTGCGTTGCCGAAAAGGAAAGCCTTCTTTGTATCACCAAAATAAACTAGTGAGTCTTTCGATGAATACGTCACAGGAGCATCAATACCGTTCTTTCTTCTACGGTTGGCGGAGTCTGCTTTTATAGAATCGTCAATAGCCTTGTTGCGTGCTATGATAGCGAGTTGTAGCGAGTCAAGAGTATCTTTTGATAGTGTATCTATTATCACGCTATCATTCAAGTACGCCGAGGTATCCATCACAGAATCAGCGGCTTTTATGCTTACGCTATCCTTTTCCTTTATGTTATCCTGCGTTCCTGAGGCTATTGCTACCTGCATGACATTGCTTGCCGTAACAACGATTACGGCAAGCATAAGTATTATGATGGTAATTTGTTTGCGCATTTCGCTTGCAAAGTTAGCAAGAAAAAATGAGACTGACAAAAAAAACATAGTAAAAACGGAGGAGTGCCATATGTTGTTTAACATGATTGAGCACTTATCATGAGTTTTACTATTAAACGGGGGAGGTGGTACACCAGCATAGCTGTGTACCCTAACCTACCCCAGTGTTATACCCATTATTCCCACGACGATGTCGTTAGATAGACATTTCAGTTTGAACCTCTTAACTTTCTTAGTTCCATCAAGGCGCATCGTCAGTACCTGAGCAGCACCGCCACGCAATTCTCGACCATAGACCTCTGTCGATGGTATGCCCATCTCTGTGCCAAGCTCACGCGAAGCCTTACCCGTAGAGAGGCTAACCCGTAAAGGCTTTAAAGCACCTGCCTTGAACGCTTTATTATCAACATAATAATCCTGTTCAATAGGACAATAATTATAAGGCGGATATAGTCTTAACGTATCTTCGCTCCCGTCAGCATACTCTGCTATTATCAAAGCATTATCTATGTGCACCTGCATGTGGTTGGTGCTACCAGCCAATAATATCGACGCTGTCTGTGCCTTTCGCGGTTTTTGTACATTAATAACAACAGAATCTGGATAATTGTCCCATAGAGAGGCAAAGGCTATGTTATTACCTTTCTGCGGTGTAAAGAATGTTACGCCATTTATTGTTACGGTATTGTTTACTGCTTGTGCACGAAATGCCGAGTCATTGATTTCTACTGTAAACTTAGGATGACACCACTCGCCTATGCCTTGTACTGGTATTTCGAGCGAGGTAGACTGAGGGCGTGGTGAGACGTATTCATTGCGGAATATATCGGTTACATTAGCATTGAAAGCCTTCGCCTTACTCATATCAATAGGACATTGCTTCTCCGAACTAACAATCTCATTAGAGAGAATTATTTCTCTTGCCCATGCCGTGTCTAGAACTACAGTTTTTTTCTTTTCTTTAAACACCGTAGGACAATCAAAGGTCACGGTCTGACACTCATCTGCATTACCTACATAGTCCTTGTAGTCACCCTCCTCACCATTTATACGTACCATTATCTGGAGTGGATGACTGAACGACTGTTTTATCTCCATCATTCCCTTATCGCCATTACGTTTGTATTTATAGGAAAGGTAAGGTGTCCTAACTTCTACACTATCCCACTCTAATGGGAAGCCAGGTCTTATCATACACTTTCCATCAAGGGCTTGCGGCACGATACCGAAGAGTCCCTGCAGATATGCGCGTGCAGAAATACCTATGTTGTCGCCAAAATCACGATATGACTCGCCTCGCGCAGCATCGTAATAACTTATCTGTCCGAAGTTGGCAGGCGAGGCTCCAAGGTACATCTGATCCATCATGTTGGCTCGAAGCAATTCGTAACCTTTGTCTGCCCTGCCCGATTCAAAGAAAGCAAGGGCTGTATGCATTATTTCGGCAGATGCCACATTATTGATAGACCAAGAATAAGGCAGCCAATCTGTGGTTGAGATAATGTCTCCTGTTTCTATGCCTGCCGTGGATGATTCCACTTTGATATGGGGAATAAAACGGTTCACGTACTCGGTACATGAATACATCTGTCGTGGTGTTCCAACCCCACAGTCTATCGGAGTGTAAATGCTCCATAGGGCAGCGTCAGGGTGAACACGTCTCAATCCCATAACATCCTTATATTCTGCCCAATGCCCCGAATAGCCTGCAACACCATCAACGACATATCTTCCAGTTTCACTTGCTGATACCCACAAGTTTTTGTTCATGGCCTTAAGTATTCGTGCAGCTTCGTCTTGGTATGGTTGGGGGTCTTCGCCTATTAGCGTCGCTATTTTTGCCGCAAGTGCATTACCGCGATAGTTGTAGGCTGAGGAATGCGTCACACCACCACCATTATAATACAAGGCATCACTTGCCCAGATGCAACAATAGGCATCATAGAGACCATCATTATCCTTATCAAAATTACGCTTCTCCCACGCAAGGTGTGACTTTAACACTGGCCACATTTTCTTCATGTAGGTAGTGTCAGCATCATATTGAAAATGCCACAACAGTTCATCTATGTAGTTGAGATTCATGTCGTAGTGGTGCATGATATTCTTCTTATTAGGATTCCTACAGATATAACCGTTGCTATACATCTGTGTGCCCCACTTTTTCTCCGCCCTCGCCAGGTTATTTGCCTTGTCCTGCGTAGGAGAATCTATTGTTGGCTCAACGTCTGTTACTTGCGAATTGGCATAAGCATTAAAATGTTTTACGGCTCTGTCATTCCAACCCAAGACGTCACCAAGGTATCCAGCACGCCAACCTGCAAGTGGCATGCGCCAACCTATTGCACCATGTAACCATGTCTCTCCATCCCACGCACCGTCGGCAGCAAGTGTCATGGCAGAGCCAATAGTGTTTATATATGGGTCAGGAGTAATAAATTTTATTCGCTCCGACATTTCCTCGAAATATGAGCGTGCCTCAGCGAAAGCCTTTTCTGTCTGCGCAAACTCTTTCTTGTTATGAGTAACGACATTCAAGAGGTGACCTTCTTCTTTTGATCCACTGTATTTCGTCTGAACAATAGCAGTGCCGCTGAACGTTGCTTCTGTTACTGTTAGTCCTTCATCTACTGGCGATGGATCAAAACTGCCTGCTTTATCGGCTCCCATATCACCATTTCGACGCAACTTGGGGTTGGCAATGTTACACATTAACACTTTAATGTTAACTGTTTTGCTATCAAAACCTTTTGCATCAAACTTCCAGTAGCCTCCCTCCTCCGTAGGCATCATAACACACTCGATGGAAAGCACAGCGTTCTTGCCCCATCTATCATCTCTTACGACATAGTGTCGTCTTCCTTTTCCATACTGCGCCTTACAATATTGTGCAGTTTCCAACTGTACCCCTCCTACGACAAAACGCACATTGCGGTAAACCTTCTGTTTATAGAGAGCAAAGATTGGCACGTCGGAGGTTTCTATTCTATAATCTGTATTTGATCCATAGAGTGCCCTCGTATAACGATTCTTTCCATTTACACAGGAGAAGGCATCCCCCTCAGGGAAATACTGCACAACTCGTGGTATCATTCCTGTCGGCACATTATTCGAAAAAGACTCAATGTAGTCTCCTGTCTTCTTATTCTGCGACCATGCACTCATTGTTACACATATAAGTGCAAGAAGCATCTTATGTTTCATTTTATAGTTAGTTGCTTAGTAAATTATCAAGTAGTTTGGCTCTTTTTAAAACATATGCTCAGTTATCAATTATCCTTAAATCTCTCTCCCCAGTTGCGTAACATATTCTGGTAGAGTTTTTCTTCGGAAGGCGTATGCTGAGCATGCCACAGTCGGTCTGTCGCCAAAGCATCAGGCAGATACTGTTGTGGAACGAAGTTACCAGGGTAATCATGTGGATACTTGTAACCATCGTGATACCCTAACTGTTCCATCAGTTTCGTTGGTGCATTGCGTATGTGTAATGGTACTGGCTGATTACCTGTACTCTTCACTAACTGCAATGCTGAGTTTATCGCATTGTAGGCAGAGTTACTCTTAGGCGAGCAGGCAAGATAGATGCAAGCTTCGGCAAGGGCTATGCGAGCCTCTGGCCAACCTATTTTCATAACGGTATCAAAAGCGGCATTGGCAAGCAACAGGGCGTTGGGATTTGCAAGTCCTATATCTTCTGATGCGCTTATAACAAGGCGACGAGCAATAAACTGTGGATCTTCCCCACCCTCTATCATGCGTGCCATCCAGTAGATTGCGGCGTCGGGGTCGCTACCACGAATACTTTTTATGAATGCGGAGATAATGTCGTAGTGCATCTCGCCCTGCTTGTCATAGGCTAAAGGGTTTTGCTGTAATCGGCTTACTACGAGCTCATCAGTAATTTCTACGGTCTCGGTAGACTCTGACTCCACAACGAGTTGCAGGATGTTAAGCAGTTTGCGTGCGTCACCTCCACTAAATCTTAAAAGTGCGCCTGTTTCTTTTAGCCTTATATCACGTTTCTTCAGTTCTACGTCTGTGGTTAAAGCTCGGTGAAGCAGCTCTTCCAAATCATCCTTTTCCAATGGTTTAAGAACGTATAGTTGACACCTGGACAGCAACGGACGTATAACCTCAAAGGATGGATTTTCGGTTGTGGCTCCTATCAAAGTCACTATACCACGCTCTACCGCCCCCAAAAGAGAATCTTGCTGTGACTTTGAGAAACGATGTATTTCGTCAATAAAGAGTATTGGCGACGCCTGGGAGAAAAAGCGATTATTCTTTGCCTTATCAATAACATCTCTTACATCCTTCACACCGCTTGTAACGGCAGAAAGGGTATAAAAAGGTGTATTAAGTTTTTTAGAGATAATATGAGCCAAAGTTGTCTTGCCTACTCCTGGAGGTCCCCACAGGATGAAGGAGGAGATATGTCCTGAGTCAATCATATTTCTCAATACGGCTCCTTTTCCTACGAGGTGCTTCTGACCTATGTATTCGTCCAAACTGTTAGGACGTAATCTTTCCGCTAATGGTGGCATTTGTTCTTATTTATCTTTTCTTTTTGTTTACAGAAGACCATTTGAGTTTATTGTTTGACGTAAAGTTTGGATTATACGACTTCTGCCGCTTGCCTTGTTGGTCCTTACGCTGACTGACTCCTTGTTGGTCTTTACGCTGACTGCCTTTTTGCTGGTATTTTCGCTGGTATTTTCCTTCAGGTCGTTGGTTCTGTTCTTCGCCACCTTCCTTGTACCAGAAGAAATACTGTCTTTGCGCCAGTTTCTCCTTTTGTGTTTTTGCACTAAAAACTGGTTCAAGCGTGTATGGGTCATAACCTGAATACCATGTCTCTGTTGAGACTGTCATTGGTGTCGGTGTAAAGTCTTGCACCTGTTCCAGTTTGTAACCCATTCTCTTTGTAAGGTCGGCAAGCTGAGCCATGTCTTTCTCCCTGCAACCTGGGTGTGAAGAGATAAAGTAAGGGATGAGTTGTTGACGTAAACCCTCCTCAGCGTTTATTTTGTCGAAAATTCTTTTGAACTCTCCGAAGAGTTTAAACGATGGCTTTCGCATGTAGTGCAACACCGTGTCCGACGTATGCTCTGGTGCAACCTTCAGTCTACCGCTGACATGTTTGCAGATTAATTCTCGCGTATACTGTCGTGCAGCTTCATTACTTTTCTCGTCTTTCGACTTGTGGAGCAGGAGATCGTATCTAACGCCTGACCCAATGAAACTCTTTTTTATTTCAGGCAAAGCATCAACGGCATGATATATTTCAAGCAGTGGTGTATGGTCTGTATTAAGGTTGGGACACACTTGTGGGTGTAGACATGATGGTTTCTTACATACTTCGCATGCCTTAAGATTCCTTCCTTGCATTTTATACATGTTGGCAGAAGGTCCTCCAAGGTCTGACAAGTAACCTTTGAAGTTTGGCAATTTAACCACTTCTCGCACTTCTTTAAGTATGCTCTCCTTTGAACGACTTGCGATAAACTTCCCCTGGTGCGCAGAGATAGTACAAAAGGCACATCCACCAAAGCAACCTCTGTGAAGGTTAACTGAGAATTTTATCATCTCGTAGGCAGGAATACGTTTGCCCTTGTATTTGGGGTGTGGCACACGCTGGTAAGGCAAGTCGAAGGAACGGTCTACTTCCTCTGTTGTCATTGGAGGATAAGGCGGATTTACCACCACGTACTGTCCGTCTACAGCTTGCAACAGACGCTGGGCGTGCATTTTGTTCGACTCTTCTTCTATGTGCCTGAAGTTTTCCGCTTGCGCTTTCTTGTTTACAAGGCATTCCTCGTGCGAGTGCAACACTATATCCTCCTTTGTTATACCTCCAGGGATTTCTGTTTCATCACATTTAAAGACTATTTGCGGCAATTGCCAAAGGTCCTTCAAGTTTTTTCCTTGAGCAAGCCCATCAGCTAAAGCCACAGTAATCTTTTCGCCCATACCGTATGTTATCATGTCGGCCCCAGAATCGCACAGTATGCATTTTCTCAATCGGTCTTCCCAATAGTCGTAATGCGTAAGGCGTCTTAACGAAGCCTCTATTCCACCCAACACCACAGGTACGTCGGGGTAAAGCGACTTTAATATCTTCGTATAGACAATAGAAGGGTACTCCGGGCGACAGTCATGTCTGCCATCCGGAGAGTAAGCGTCCTCTGAACGCAATCGCTTGTTAGCAGTGTATTTGTTGACCATAGAGTCCATACTACCAGGAGAAATACCGAAGTACAGACGCGGTCTTCCTAACTTCTTAAAGTCACGAAAGTCACCGTGCCAGTCTGGCTGTGGAACTATGGCTACCTTATAGCCTGCCGCCTCTAGAGTACGTCCTATTACTGCAACGCCGAAAGAGGGATGATCAACGTAGGCATCACCAGAGAAAAGGATTATATCCAGTTGATCCCAACCTCTCAGTTCACATTCCTTCTTGGTTGTAGGCAGAAAATCAGTCAGCATTCTCGTTCTCTTTTGTATCTTCCTGCTCTTCTGCTGGCTGATGTTCCCCATACAGCACGATAAGATTATGCAATGCTATCGCTTTCATGTTAGGATGATAAATAACATTAAAGCACAAATCCATCAGTTCCTTGTCGGCTGCACCTGTTGATTGCACTAAATCCCTTACGTTAAGGCGCAATTTCTCTAATACTGCATCATCAACAATACCGTTACTATCTACCAAATTACGGAACAATGAGTATTTTTCAATTGTCTTCAGATTCTCCTCTGTAATGTCTATGCTTCGTGTTCCTGAAGCGTTTGAAACGATTTTGTACATATTTCTTTTGTATTTTTGTTGTTTTATGATTGATTGTTTGATGGGATAATTATTTAATTGTCCCTTACCTCGTTAAAAATTCGAGTATTCCTCTCATTACAGTGGCTTTCTGAGTGTCATTCTCTATACATTCAAATGGGAAACCCATAGCGAAAGTGTTCACTATTCCACGATAAGCCACCGCTGCAGTCTGCTTATCTGCATACTGCATTGCAACGAAAGCAGTATCTTGGGGTTGAATTACGTCACTCTGTATTGTTGCATAATGACGCTCATTCAGCGTGTTTATCAACTTCACCGTTTGTTGCAAACCTGTTACAGTAGAGTTGTACTCTCGTACTGTTCCCGTATGATTCACATGAAGCAATTGTCTCAAGAACTCTTGCTCATCCGCCGAACGCATGTCACTACCTATGTATGAGCCACTTACGAGCAATGCTCCCTTTCCACATCTTTGATAGTCAAGGAGTTGCTTCTGTATCTGCTTAGTAAACGAACGATAGACATTCTTTGATGTTTCTACATACTTCTCATTGCCTAGTATAAGGTCAACGACATCATAGTCAGCAAGGTCTACATCCTCCCACTCTGCTACACTCTTCGTACAACTTACTACATTATATTTGTGTGCGGAAAGTATAGCCTTGGCATGCTCTGCTACGTAGTTGAAACTGTTGCCTGCAACAAACTGCCCCGCCATCTCATTTCCAGAATAAGCAAACGTACCTACACCTTCCTTTCCTGCCGTAGCGGTAGAGAACACCTGTTGCCTACCACTCCATCCGGCAGTAATGCCGTACTGTAAGCCTGGGTCATCGGTAATGTCAAAGCCTTTCTCTGACCATCCATCTATCACCGTAGGTCCAGACAAACGCTGGAAGCCATTGATAATCATCACCGTCTTGGCTCCCGCACCATGCCACACAACACAAAGTTCTTCTGTAGGGAAACTCTCACCTCCCTCGTTTACTGCCGTAATTTTGAAACGATACAGTACGTCTCGCTCAAGATGGCGTACATAGTGTGTCTTATCTATATTACTTCCATTATCATAGCCAAGACTTCCCATGGCCATATACACATTATATGACTGTGCATTAGCTGTTGATTCTTCCTTATCCTTCTGTGGCACCCAGGCAAGAAGAGCATTTCCCTGTTCATCTAGTGTCACCTTGAAATTAACAGGACTCAACGGCGACACCACAACTTTTTCTCCATGCGCCTTCGCCTCATACCTCAGTAGGGTCTTGTAAATAGAACGCGCTAAAGTAAACTTGAAATCGGGATCATGCCCCAACTTCATATCTGGGAAACTTTGATGGGACAACGTTTCAAATATGGCAGAAGGCATTGCCGGCAACCTCGTCTCGGAATAGTTACGGTCATAAAGGTCACGCCACGTCCATTCTCCGTAACGTGACGATATATCCTTCTTCGACTGTTCAAGCAACATCTCCGCCAAGTCCTTAGAATGACTGCGCGACACGCCTGCATCGAGTTTTCCATCATTAAAATCGGTTGTACAGATTGCAAGAGAACCGTATATTGATTGCATATCCGAGTTAAAGCCTGCATCTGAATGAACCGCCAGACAAAGGTCTATCGGCACTTTCTTACCTTCCTTGTTCGGAACATAAGGAGAACCACCCGCTAGCCAGTTTGTCATCAATGAACGACTGTTTATATCATCCTTATAGTCATCCTGTCCATTATACAACGAATAGATAGAATAAGGTACACCCGCCCATTGCGCATAATATCTTGCACCTTCAAGACATCGGGGCAGACCACTAACACTTCCTCCACGTGAAATATTACCCATTCCGCCACCAAAACGTACCGCGTCTGTCGTCACCACTCCCTTCGTCTTTGACTGTGCGGAGAGGACTACCCTATTATTTTCGTTGCTTCCCTTGTCAAATTCGAATGTACCGAGGTAAACCCACGTTCCGCCTCCCATCTGCTGATTGACACGAAACTCCGTCAGTTGTCCCTGATGATAGACCATGTATTTTGCATCGTCCACGCTATTCGGCATGGTAGCATAACTAACGTACACTGCATAACGACCTGCTTCGGGGATGTATGGCTGATAGACCACACTACTTGCGTCAGCGTCACTCGTGGCGTTAGTCATTCTGACCGTACCACACTCGAAAGGATTATACTCATCCTCTATCGTGCCGTGGGGATTGGCAAAGCCCTTTACATCTACATTTTTCCAACGACCGCGCGATGCCAACTCCTTATAGGCAAACGCATCATTATCATCGTTATCTACGATTACCTCATTCTTTTGCCAGTCGCGTTCTCTTGGAGTAAAGACATTGGCACCTGCACGTTCTAACATAGGTATAAGATAAGGCACCACTATTGTTTGCGTAAATAGGTCTTCTGTCGTGCAGAACATATTAGGTCTCTGCCATCGCCATCTATCCTTACTCCCGTCATAGAAACTGCCGTGACTCGCCCACAAAGCAATGTGCTTGCCTTGCAATCCTTGTGTCACCGTATGTACCTGAGACACATTAGAAACCCACGGTTTTCCTTCCCAAGCAATATTGCCCCACCAACCACGCTTCTTGCGCTTCTTGCTATTTTCAGTTGAGGCATTAACAGTATTCTTGTCCTGTACTAAATTTTCTATTAATACTCCCTTTGTATAGATACGGACATTACAGTCACGATATTCCTTAGGCAACGCCTTACGCACGTCTTTCGTTGCGTTTTTATATATTTTCTTTATTGTTTTAGGAGTAAGCTTCTGTTCTGCGAAACTGTCATCCATATATAGAAAGACCGTTTTCGTATTCTCATCTACCTGCATCCTTTGCAGGTGCTTCTCATACGAAGCTGCACGCAGCGGCATCATTCCACTACACGCTACCCCCAACGCTATTATTAATATAGTCTTTATTATTCTCACTTTTACTACATTCCGAATTTTTCCGGATACTTTCCTATAACGCCAGCATAATATGCCTTTATTTTTGGAAGATCCTCGTCAATGTTACCCGTAGGAACGAAACTCTCCGTGCATTTAATGAGTTTCTTTTCATAATCCAGAGCATACAACAATATTGGAATTCCTGCACCTGCCGCAATATAGTAAAATCCCTTTTTCCAATTAGGATTATAACTTCGCGTACCCTCTGGAGTTATTGTAAGTCGAAATTCCTTTTCGTTCCTCGCAGTTTCAGCCAGTGTTTCCGTCATGCTGGTTTTCTTATCCCTGTACACTGGTATTCCTCCTGTCTTACGAAATATTGCTCCTAACGGCCAGAAGAACCATTCCTTCTTCATGAGGTAGTTAGATTTTATTCCTTCTGCCCTACTAAACAACTGTCCTATAACAAAATCCCAATTACTGGTATGTGGTGCAAGACACAGCACATACTTAGCAGGATGGTCAACAGTTACTTCCTTCTTCCAACCAAGCAGCTTATACAATAGCCATGAACAAATACGACCCATGCTTTCTATATATTAGTACAGGCTACAGATTTGATCCACTACGCTATTAGCATCCTTATTAAAACTATTCACTAAAGCCTTGTAATATTCACGTGGTTTCATACCTGGCTCTGGATGAGACACTCTCATAATATAATCAGAATGAACCGCCATAATAGACTTCAATAAAGAGTCAACACTATTATCATTCGCCTTCATGTTATAAAGCGACCATGCTACACACTCTGCGAACATTTCACTGCATATATAGTTAATCTCACGTTTCAGGTTTCTTTTGCTTGCCATAATCTTTAGATTTAAAGTTGAAATTATGAAATATGGTAAATCCAATGTTCAAAGGTAATCAAAAAAAACATAACACAAAAGAGATTAGGTCAAAAAAGTGCTTTTTTCATTATAATTACAGATGATTTATGTATTTTATCATTTATTTTTACTAATTTTGCACTCATATAGATGATAATTTTAATAACTCAATAATGGCAAAAGAACTTAAAGAACTAACAAAACGCGCTGACAACTATAGTCAGTGGTACAATGACCTCGTTGTAAAGGCAGACCTAGCAGAGCAGTCTGCCGTTCGTGGCTGTATGGTTATCAAGCCTTACGGATATGCTATTTGGGAGAAGATGCAACAGCAATTGGACAAAATGTTTAAGGAAACTGGTGCACAGAATGCTTACTTCCCACTTTTGATACCGAAGTCTTTCCTCTCACGCGAAGCAGAGCACGTTGAAGGCTTCGCCAAGGAATGCGCAGTAGTAACCCACTATCGTCTTAAAACAAACGATAGCGGTGATGGCGTTGTCGTAGATCCAGCCGCTAAGTTGGAGGAAGAACTCATTGTACGACCAACATCTGAAACCATTATTTGGAACACATACAAAAACTGGATTCACTCATGGCGTGATCTGCCACTGATGTGCAACCAGTGGTGTAACGTTATGCGTTGGGAAATGCGCACACGTCCTTTCCTTCGTACGTCAGAATTCCTTTGGCAGGAGGGACATACCGCCCATGCCACTCGTGAGGAGGCTGAGGCTGAGGCACAGAAGATGCTGAAGGTTTACGCTTCATTCGCAGAAGAATGGATGGCAGTACCTGTAATGCAAGGCGTAAAGAGTGAGACAGAGCGCTTTGCTGGAGCACTCGACACTTATACCATCGAGGCAATGATGCAGGACGGCAAGGCTCTACAATCTGGTACGTCACATTTCCTTGGTCAGAACTTCGCTAAGGCATTCGACGTTACATACCTCACTAAGGAGAACAAGCCTGAATACGTATGGGCTACATCATGGGGTGTTTCCACACGTCTTATCGGTGCACTCATAATGACCCACTCTGACGATAACGGTCTTGTTCTGCCTCCACGTCTTGCTCCACTGCAGGTTGTTATCATTCCTATAGGCAAGGGTGAGCAGCAGACACAGATAGCAGAGAAATTCCAACCTGTCATTGAGGCTCTCAAGGCTAAGGGCATCAGCGTGAAATATGATGACGCTGATAACAAGCGACCTGGCTTTAAGTTTGCCGACTATGAGTTGAAAGGTGTTCCTGTACGTCTTGTTATGGGCGGACGCGACCTTGAGAACGGCACCGTAGAGATTATGCGCCGTGATACTCTTGAAAAAGAGACTGTAGGCTTCGAAGGTCTTGCAGAGCACGTAGAGCAGTTGCTTGAGGACATTCAGGCAAACATCTTCAAGAAGGCTAAAGCTTTCCGCGACGCTCACATTTACGAGTGTGACGATTACGAAGAATTCAAATCAAAGGTTAAGGACGGTGGTTTCTTCCTTTGTCACTGGGACGGCACAGCCGAGACTGAGGCAAAGATTAAAGAGGAGACACAAGCCACCATACGTTGTGTGCCATTTGCTTTTGAACAGACGCCAGGCACCGACATGGTATCAGGCAAACCTTCAAAGTGCCGTGTACTTATCGCGAGAAGTTACTAATAGATCATAATAAACTTACAACAAAAAAAAGAAGTCTTCATGCTGAAGGATGTTCCTCTCGTGGAGACTTCTTTTGTTTTAATACTACTGCAGTACTTGGTGCAAGTACTGCAGTAATCTCTACCAAGTACTGAGGTAATCTCTATCATATACCGAAGCAATATGATTGAAAAACATTCCTAAACGAAATCAATTTACACCATGACAATATCTGAAAAGAAACAACAGGACAATGGTTGCACTCTCTACATAAAGACATTCGACCAACTTACCACAGAAGAACTGTATGCTCTTCTTCACGTTCGTTCCGAGGTATTCATTGTAGAGCAAAACTGCATTTATCAAGACATAGACTATAACGACCAAACGGCAATACACCTTTGGCTGACCTGTGGAGATAAAATTGTGTCAATGTGCCGCATCTGCCCTGCAGGAACAAAACTAAAAAAACTTAGCATAGGAAGAGTTATCAGCACCGAACGAGGTAAAGGGTACGGAGCAAAAATATTCCAAGCAGCTTTAGACGCAACAAGGGAATACATAAAAACATTCGACAAGATAGAAATAGAAGCTCAACTTACCAAACAACATTTTTACGAAAAATTTGGATTCAAAGCTACATCAGAACCTTTCATGATGGAAGGTCTATTACACCTGCATATGGAACTTCAGAGTAAGTAATGGTAAAGAATAACTTGGTAAAATAAAACAATTTAGGTCAAATGCTTGTAAAATTCGATTTTATTCTGTAATTTTGCATAAAATTTGCCATATATGACTTTCAATCTTACATTCAACTTCCTCGACATCATCGTTAAAGGAATGATCGTGGGCATTATCTGTTCGGCCCCTATGGGTCCCGTGGGAGTGCTTGCTGTTCAGCGTACGCTGAACAAAGGACGATGGTACGGTTTTGTAACCGGTGTCGGGGCAACTCTTAGCGACATCATATATGCTCTACTGACAGGCTTCGGCATGAGTTTTGTCATGGAACTGATAGATAATCCGCAAAACAAATTTTTCTTACAGATATTAGGTAGCATTATTCTATTCTTGTTTGGAATATATTGTTACCGCTCTGATCCAAGAAAAAAAATACATCAGGGTAAGAAGAAGAACAAGGACACACTAATACATAACTTCATCACCGCATTCATCGTTACGTTCTCCAACCCCCTCATTATTTTTCTATTTCTTGCCACATTTGCACAATTCGCTTTTATCATTCCAGAGCATCCCGTGGAAATGTCATTAGGATACCTAAGTATCGCTGCTGGAGCGTTGTTATGGTGGTACGGACTGACATGGCTGATTGACCTTATAAGGGCTTATTTCACACTGAACGCAATAGTTATTATCAACAGGATAATAGGAACAATAGTGATGGTTTTCTCCTTCGCTATCTTTATAGGAACAACGTTTAATCTGTATTCTATATACTAATAAAATATATGTTTATTTCGCAGAAACTACGCAAGACGAACATTGCAGAATACATTCTGTACATGTGGCAGGTAGAAGACATTATACGCGCCTACAACTGTGACCTCACAAGAATAAGGAAAGAGTATATCTCACGTTTCGAGCTTAATGAGGAACAGAAGGAAGACATGACCGACTGGTATGGTAACCTTATCCGTATGATACGTGAAGAGGGTAAAACCACAGGAGGACACATACAGATTAACAAAATCGTTGTGCAACAGATGACTGAACTACACGAAATGTTACTACAGTCACCAAAATTTCCTTTCTACAGTTCTGAATATTATAAGGTATTACCATTCATCGTTGAACTGAGAAGCAAGGGAGATAAAGAAGTCGGAGAGATCGAAACATGTCTTAACGCTCTCTATGGGGTAATGCTGCTGAGAATACAGAAAAAAGAAATCAGCCAAAGTACAGAAAATGCTGTTAAAGAGATTACCACTTTCCTCGGTATGCTATCTGACTATTATAAAAAGGATAAGGAAGAGGGACTAAAATTTGAAGACGATTAAATAAAGCACATCATGAACCCAGAAATAGAAAGAAGAAGAACATTTGCGATAATATCGCACCCTGATGCTGGTAAGACAACACTGACAGAGAAATTCCTTCTCTTCGGTGGACAGATACAAGTAGCAGGTGCCGTAAAAAGCAACAAGATACGCAAGACCGCCACGTCCGACTGGATGGACATTGAAAAACAACGTGGTATTTCGGTATCTACATCCGTAATGGAATTTGACTACCTGCCACCAACGGCTGACGCTTCCACCGCGCCATACAAGGTAAATATTCTTGACACACCTGGTCACCAGGACTTCTGTGAGGACACTTACCGTACACTTACTGCCGTAGATTCTGCCATCATCGTGGTTGACAGCGCTAAGGGTGTCGAGGCACAGACTCGTAAGTTGATGGAAGTTTGTAGAATGAGGAATACACCTGTAATAATCTTCATCAACAAGATGGATCGTGAAGGTCAAGATCCTTTCCAACTCCTTGACGAATTAGAAGAGGAACTGCAGATTAAGGTTCGTCCTTTGTCATGGCCTATCAATCAGGGCGTAAAGTTTAAAGGTGTCTATAACATCTACGAGAAGCAACTTAACCTCTTTACCCCTGACAAACAGCGAGTAACGGAGAAGGTGGCTATCGACATCAACTCTGACGAACTTGATGCACAGGTAGGAGAAGATGATGCTGCACAATTAAGGGAAGACCTTGAACTCGTAGACGGTGTGTACCCAGAATTTAACGTTGATACATATCGTTCTGCTGAAGTCGCACCTGTATTCTTTGGTAGTGCACTCAATAATTTTGGCGTACAGGAATTGCTTGACTGCTTCGTAGAGATTGCTCCATCACCTAAGCCTACAAAGGCGGAGGAGAGAATGGTACAGCCTGACGAACAGAAATTTACAGGCTTCATCTTTAAGATTACCGCTAACATTGACCCGAACCACCGTTCTTGTATTGCATTCTGTAAGGTTTGCTCAGGAAAGTTCCAGCGTAACCAACCTTACTTGCATGTAGGCATGGGTAAGACTGTTCGCTTCTCCTCTCCTACGCAATTCATGGCGCAGCGTAAGTCTACCATCGACGAGGCATGGGCTGGTGACATCGTTGGTCTGCCTGACAATGGTATATTTAAGATCGGTGACACACTGACGGAAGGTGAGAAACTGCACTTCCGTGGTCTGCCATCATTCTCACCTGAAATGTTTAAATACATAGAGAACGATGACCCAATGAAGACCAAGCAGTTCCAGAAAGGTTTGGAACAGTTAATGAACGAAGGCGTTGCGCAGTTGTTCGTAAATCAGTTTAATGGAAGAAAGATTGTCGGAACGGTTGGTCAACTGCAATTTGAAGTTATACAGTATCGCTTAGAGAACGAGTATAACGCCAAGTGCCGTTGGGAACCCGTTCATCTGCATAAGGCATGTTGGATAGAAAGTGATGATGCCGCAGAACTGGACAACTTCAAGAAACGCAAGTACCAGTACATGGCTAAAGATAAGGATGGTCGTGATGTCTTCCTTGCTGACTCTGGCTACGTTCTCTCTATGGCGCAACAGGATTTCGAAAAAATAAAGTTCCACTTCACAAGCGAATTTTAGGAGTATCTTTCCTTTCTTGAGGTTTCTCTGATAGTTTCTTATCTTTTACCGAAAACAATATAGGGTGGTTCTATAAATTACCTTTGTTATATTTCGAGGTTATTTTCGAGGTC
>DAIUFT010000011.1:0-4320 GCA_036844425.1 Prevotella sp.
TATGATTACTTTGTAAATTAAAAGTTAATAATTAAAAATTAAAAATTATGATTACTGCTGTTTGCTGTAAATCGTCTCATTTGCTTAGCAATGTCCCGTAATCATAATTTTTAATTTTTAATTTTTAATTTAACCTCGCTCTATCAGCACTACAGCATATGCCGATATACCCTCTTTACGCCCTGTGAAGCCCAGTTTCTCCGTTGTTGTGGCTTTTATAGACACGTTGTCGGGGTCGGTCTGCATTATGGTGGCAAGGCATTGGCGCATTTCCTCTATGTGTGGGTTCAGTTTTGGCTGTTCCGCGCAAATGGTGCAGTCAATGTTGCCGAGTGTGTATCCTTTTGTGGCTATCAGTTCCATGGTTTTGCGCAACAGTATCTTCGAGTCAATGCCGTCAGTCTCCGCTGCCGTGTCGGGGAAGTGGTAGCCTATATCGCGCATGTTTGCCGCACCGAGTAGTGCGTCACATATAGCGTGTATCAGCACGTCTGCATCACTGTGTCCAAGAAGGCCATGAGTGTGTTCTATCTTAATGCCACCCAACCAGAGGGTTCTTCCCTCTACCAGTTGGTGAACGTCGTATCCAAATCCTATTCTTTGCATGGGTTATTAGTTGTTTAGTTGTTTTGTGGTTTGGTCGTTTTGTCGTTTAGTGGTTTGGTCGTTTTGTCGTTTGGGAGATTAGTCGTTCGTGAGATTGATCGCCTTGTGTGTTGCTTATTGTGACGGTTAAATCTCTATTAACGATGATTAATGTTGTATTCCCTTACGTGTCACTATTTTATGCGATGTATTATGTATCCGCATATCTTGCTCACTATCCATGCCAACGGTAGGGTGGCAATGAGTGTAAGCCAAAATGTTGGCCAATAGCCAAGGTGCTGGTGCTCAAGTGGTTTTAAGATGTATTCTACATGGATAAGGTACATCTCAAGTGATATTCCGCCTATCCAGGTGAACGCTTTGTTTATGGAGAAACGACCTTTCCCCCATGCCTTCATCCTGTCAAAAGCCTCAGACATTATCATTGTCGTACTAATGGCGAGCACTATGTAGAGCATCCTTTCAACGTAGAGTGGAAATCTGCCGTGGCGCATCTGTTCCAGCCATATGCATGAGGCAAGGCTTGCAGCGAAGAATAGAAGTACCATCCACCATGCCTGACGGTCTATTACCATCTTTTGGCGCACCGACTCTGCGATGTTTATGCCGAGCATGAATATTGGTACCCTGCTCCAAAATATCTCGATGTGGCCTAAGGCGTGGTGTATCGGCAACACATACTGCACAATGATGCACCACATCAGTGGCATTACCACCAGCCAACGATATATGGGGTGACGTCGTATCAGTTCCATGTAGAACGGTGCGAAGAGATACATCATCATCGTTGCGGGCACGTACCAGAAGGTCAGTTCATCGTGCAACCAGAAGTCCCAGTTGAAAAGAACATCGCCAAAGAGGTCTATCCAACTGTCCACCGTAGCGTTTCCAGTCCCCCCGAAAGGTAGGGCGTATGAGGGTCGGGTGGGGTTGAAGCGACTGATGTAGAACCATCCCACGATAATCAGCCACGCAGGGTATATGCGCAGCAGGCGGTTTTTATAGAACCTCAGCCAGTCCTGCCGTTTGGTCCATGAATACCACAGTCCTATACCTGAGAGGAAGAAGAATATATCTACGCCAAGGTTGCCCATGCGCCGCAGCCCATAGAACATGTCGCTACGTGGCGTGCTGACATGAAACAGCATGACGATGATGATGGCAAAGCCCATCAGTTCTCCTCTGTATCGTGAAATCTTGGATAAGTCCATATGTGCAAAAGTACATAAAAATGGTGTAACGACCAAATTTTTACCTTTCTTTTTCTCTAAATCAGAATTATCTTTGTAACTTTGCAGGCATGAAAAAGATACTCTTTGTGTGCCACGGCAATATATGCCGTAGTCCTATGGCAGAATTTATTATGAAGAAAATGGTGGATGATGTTCATCTTTCTAACCAGTTTTATATTGCTTCCGCCGCTACCAGTACCGAGGAGATTGGTAATAGTGTTTACCCTCCTGCACGCCAGAAACTTGCAGAGCACGGTATATCATGCAAGGGAAAGACTGCTCGCCAACTGACTCGTCGCGACTATGCTGAGTATGACCTGCTCATTGGTATGGATAGTTATAATATCCGTAATATGCGACGCATCTGCGGAGGCGATGAAGAGAATAAGATACACATGCTCCTTGACTATACTGATCGTCCCGGCGATGTGGCAGACCCATGGTACACCGATGACTTTGATGCCACATATCGTGACTGCACGGAGGGCTGTAGTGCACTGTTGCACAGCATAATCAAGGGATAAGAGAAAAAGAGATGCCGTTACTTTTAAGACCTATATTCAATAGAACCTTCGTGTTCCTATATCTACTTGGCATAGTGAGCAGTATCGTCACCGTGCCAGAGTGGAAAGATGCCCACATGTATTCCAACGCACCGCTCGAGTTGTTTCTCGATGTATATGTGGTGAGTGCGTTGTTGTGCCTTGTACCGAAACACCTTAATATATATAACAAACGTTGTCCACTTCGTGCCGTAGCGAAAGGCATAGTGTATGCCGTTACATATCCATTATATATTATAGATACTTTCTGCTGGGTGAAGTTCGGTTCTACGCTCAATCCCTCCATGCTCCTCCTTCTTGGGGAGACCAACAGTAATGAGGCGAGTGAGTTCTTCTCCAGTTATGTTACTGCCGATGTGCTGTTCAGTTCCGTAGGACTGTTCCTGCTGATACCACTGTTACATGTAGTGTGTGCCGTGTTGTGGAAGAAGTACAAGGTGAAGGTATATGCGTTTATGCCAAGCGTTACGCTTGATAAGAAAATCAAGGCTTTGTATCATGTGGTTGTGTCGCTGCCCATTGTTGCGTTATTGGCGTGGAGCGTGGCGGAGAGCTACGAGAATAAGATGCTGTTCCATCATACCATGACGCGTGAGACGATAGGCGAGGTGGAACACGACCTTGCATTCCGTCCGCATGTAGAATTGTATCAGCCGGCCATGCGACTGGTATTCTCTATTTATAGTAATGAACTTATCTCGCGCCAATTGGTGCGTCTGCGTGAGACTACGAAACATGTGGTAGTTGACTCCTGCGAGGTAAAAAGCCCCAATATAGTACTCATTATAGGTGAGAGTTTCAATAAGCGTCATGCGCAGTTGTATGGCTATGACAAACCAAACATGCCTAACCAAATGCGCATGATGAAGCAGGGATTGCTGACACCGCTTGCCGACGTCGTGTCACCATGGAACCTTACCAGTTTTGTCTTCAAACACCTCATGACGACCTACTGTGTCGGTGACAGTCGAGACTGGTGTGACTATCCACTCTTCTGTCAGATATTTCGCAAAGCGGGCTATCAAGTGAACTTCTTTACCAACCAGTTCCTGCCTCAGGCAAAGGAAGCTGTGTATGACTTCAGTGGAGGATTCTTTATCAACGATCCCGAACTAAGCAAGGTGCAGTTCGACGTTCGCAACACGCGCCTGCATGTCTTTGACCAAGACCTCCTTGTAGATTTTGACCACGAACTGCCCGACTCTGCAAGAGCACATGCCGAGAAACCACAGTTAACCATATTCCATCTTATGGGACAACACGTAAACTACCGCATACGCTGTCCGCAATCGAAGAAGAAGTGGAATGCAGATGATTATCCTAACGATATGGATATGCCAGAGAAGCACCGTAAGGTGATGGCAGATTATGATAATGCCGTGTGGTACAACGACTCGGTAGTAAACCTCATCGTAGAGCGTTTCAAGAACGACGAGGCAATCATCATCTATCTTTCAGATCATGGTGAGGAAGTGTTCGACAAAGGTGCACGTCATTTCTTTGGACGTATGCACAATGCGGACATCACAAAACGCCTGGCAGACGAGGAGTTTCGCATACCGATGTGGATATACTGCACACCAAAGTATGCCCAAAAGCACCCTGATGTAAAGACTGCCATACGCCGTGCAAGCAAAATGCCGTATATGAGTGATGCCGTGTCGCATCTGCTCCTCGGACTTGCTGGCATACATTGCCCATATTATAACCCTCGTTACGACCTGCTGTCTCCGCAGTACGACGCTTCGCGAAAGAGAATCTTGAAGCATACCACGGACTATGATGGATTGTAGATTGGTCGTTTGGTGGTTTGGTGGTTTGGTAGATTAGTCGTTTAGTCGTTTGGTAGATTGGTAGATTAGTCGTTTGGTGGTTTGGTAGATTAGTCGTTTGGTCGTTTGGTAGATTGGTAGATTAGT
>DAIUFT010000011.1:4420-63248 GCA_036844425.1 Prevotella sp.
GTTTGGTGGTTTGGTAGATTAGTCGTTTGGTCGTTTGGTAGATTGGTAGATTAGTCGTTTGGTAGATTGGTCGTTTGGTCGTTTGGTGGTTTAGTTGTTTAGTAGATTAGTTGTTTGGAAAATTATAATTCTCAATGGAACTTACAAGAACAGAATGCTCAGCCCTCCGTGGCATTGCCATATTAGGCATCTTCATGCACAATTTTCTCCATTGGCTCTCGCCAATGGTGAAGGAAAACGAATACCAGTATCATCAAGACAATGTAGATCGTCTCATTGCCATGCTCGTATCGCCGTCTGCTGACCTGCCACTACAGTTGTTCTCCTTCTTCGGACATTACGGTGTGCCCGTATTCCTCTTCCTTAGCGGATATGGACTCGTGATGAAATATGAGAGAGAGGGAGCGACAACAATAAGCACGTGGGAGTTTGTGAAGAAACACTTCATGAAACTATTCCCCATGATGCTCCTTGGCTTTACAGTCTTCGCTATGGTAGATTGGATGACCCCCATGCGCCACCACTGGGCGTGGACGGACATCATAGCCCAACTAACGATGACCATCAACCTCCTGCCAGACCCTGACAAGATAATATGGCCGGGGCCATACTGGTTCTTCGGACTGATGATGCAACTATATCTGCTCTATCGTGTCGCCATCTATGGTCGTGACAACAGGGTGCTCTATGTGTTAGTTGCACTCTGTTGGGCAATACAAGCGTTGTGTTGGACGGACCCAGAAGGCGATGCTATTAATAGAATAAGGTATAACTTCATAGGTGGAGTCTTGCCGTTCGCTATGGGCATACTGCTCGCTCGCTTGAAGAAGATACCAGAGTTGACATTATCTCGTAGTATAGTTGCCTGCTTGGTGTCATTGCTGTTAATCGTTGTGTTCTCCTTAGGCTTTCAAGCGTGGTTATGGGTGCCAGCCTTCATAATAGTGCTGCATGTGGCAGTAGTAAAAATGTTGCCAAACGTCCTGTTAGGACTCTTCAATTGGCTCGGCGTTCTGTCGTCAGCCATTTTCGTCTGCCATCCTATCACTCGCAAGATATTTATCCCAATAAGTAGAGGAGGGGATATAATGGATGGGCTCGTGCTCTACGTTGTCACTACCGTGGTCCTTGCAATGCTGTTTAGGAAAGTCTTAAATTCAAAGTCTTGACCTTAATGTGAAGCCGAAGTTTTTTTACTTAGGCTTGCCATGATGGGAAAACGTGTACGTAAGTGTGGACTTAAGTGACGTGACCATCGTGGTGCCCAATCAACCAAGAATGCCATGTTTAGAGCAATTCCGTAACGCCTAATCAGCCTGGAAGGCAGTACATCGTCCATTCAGTACTTGGGGTATGTAGCCGTTAGGTTTTGGCTGGAAGCCAATACTTTTAGTAACCGTGGACGCAGTCTGCGGATTTGAGTGGGTAGTGAAGAGACTGCCTGGAAGGCAGTACATAGCAAATATACAATTGTAGAATAAAAACAATAAATAATGTCACATATCAATTTAACCTATCATATAGTATGGCGGACAAAATCCAGTCGTAGTACAATCAGTGAGAGGTATGAGCGTGAACTGTATAAATATATATTAGGTATATGTACAGAGAAAAAGTGCCATTTGTACCGTGTTAATTCCATGCCAGACCATGTGCACATGTGTGTTGCGATACATCCTATGACAGCAGTAAGTGAGTTCGTGAAAATAGTAAAGCAAGAAACTTCAAAATGGATGAGAGAAAATAAAAGCTATTTCCCAATCTTTGAAGGGTGGGGGAATGGTTATGCTTGTTTTACCTACTCAGCGCAAGAACGTCCCAATGTGATAGAGTATATAAGGACTCAGAAGGAACATCATCGTCATAAGTCTTTTCGTGAAGAGTATGATGGGTGGTTAAAGGACATGGGGCTTGATCCTCGGGAGGATATGTTTTTTAAAGATTAACATTTGGTGATAACCTTTTATCGGTGTACTGCCTTCCAGGCAGATGTAACTGTACTATACCAATCCGTGGGCTGTGCCCACGGTTACTAAAAGTACAGCCTTTCAGGCTAATAAGGCTCCGCCCACCCCGAGCATCCCTTTCAGGCTAATAAGGCTCCGCCCACCCCGAGCATCCCTTTCTGGCTAATAAGGCTCCGCCCACCCCGAGCATCCCTTTCTGGCTAATAAGGTTCCGCCCACCCCGAGCGTACAGCCTTCCAGGCTAATAAGGCATTATCTCATTCTTCATTCTTCATTTAAAATGAATTCTTATTTAAAAGTTATCCGTCCCCATCAGTGGGTAAAGAACACCTTCGTGTTCCTGCCACTCTTCTTCGGTCGCAGTCTGTTGCAGACGGACCTGTTGATAAACACAATAATAGTATTCTTCGGCTTCTCACTTGCCGCGTCAAGCATCTATTGCTTCAACGACGTAATAGATGTGGAAGCTGACCGTCGCCATCCTGTAAAAAGCAAACGCCCTGTGGCGTGCGGAGCGGTTAGCGAGCGTATGGCGTATGCCATGATGTTCGTTATGATAGTAATGAGTATGGGCATACTGTCGTTGCTTGGTCGTAACATAATGCAGACTGTCGGTGTGATACTCGGTTACTGGTTCCTAAATATGGCGTATTGTTGGCGACTGAAGCGTTATGCCATTATCGACGTGTGCATCATAGCCTTCGGCTTTGTTTTGCGCATACTCGCAGGAGGTTCCGCTACCGACATCGTGCCCAGCCACTGGCTTGTGATGATGACCTTCCTGCTAACGCTGTTCCTCTCGTTTGCCAAACGACGTGATGACGTCTTGCGTATGATGAAGACAGGCGAGGCACCGCGCCAGAATACCTCGCGCTATAACCTCACCTTCATCAATCAGGCTATCACCATTACGGGAGGCGTCACCTTGGTCTGTTATATCATGTACACCGTGTCGCCCGACGTCGTAGCCAGTTTCGGTACACAATACCTTTATCTAACCAGTGGTTACGTCATCCTCGGTCTGTTGCGTTACATACAACTCGCTGTGGTAGATGAGAAAAGCGGAGACCCTACGAAGGTGATGCTTCATGACCGTTTCACGCAACTAATAGTAGTGGCATGGTGCCTCACGTTCCTCGTTATAATATATATAAGGTAAAGGCATATTACAGCACTTCTTCCATTCGGTGTAACCTCCATCCGTCAAACTGCATGATGATTTTGTGCAGTGTTGTTTCTTGGCGTAGTGCTTCAACCCTTGGTGCCGTAGCATAATGCTGGATTTGGGCTATAGCCTCTTGCCACTGGCTTTCGGCTATGGCATCATTGGCGTGTTGCTTAGTCGCTTTAGTTTTCTTGGGTAAAACCTTCAACTCTATAATATAGCAGTGCTTGGAAGCATAATGTGTCAAATCAGGTAAAAGGAAAAAGTCACAGAAACCATGATTTAGTTCCAATTCGGGAGCAGTAATGTAGTAACTGTTAAGACTGAGATAAGCCATGAAGAAACCTTGTATGTTTCTTTCACCTTCAATGTTGTCACGTAGTGAAGAGGTGTTAGCATAGGCATCGGCCATATACTTCAAAGCCTCTTGCCACTTGCCGTCATAAGCCATATGAGTGAAAAGAGTCTTTAGTTTATTCAGGTTGATATACTTCTCGTCTTGATATTGCTCTAACAGAAACTCATAATATTGTTTGCGAACATTATTGTTAGGAATACTAAGCACTAATTGGTCTCCCAGAACATCCTTGATGGTTAGCATACCATAAAAGAATAATAGACTTGGAAACACTTCGCTTTTGGTTATGGAACTTGCAGGAAAAGACTCCAACAGAGATGCCGTAATATCTCCCTCTTCCGTTATCGTGCGTATAATCCCCTTACGGTCACCATCCAACTTATCAAGTTGAAGTAGTTTCTTCATTTTGTTATAGTCTGTCTTAGTGTTAGGGTCTATCATTTCTTCTGGTGCAGACCCTTTCTCTATCAGGTTGCGTAGGTAGTAGAGCACCATATCACAATTAAATACCTTGCTTGGTGATTTTAAGGCATCTGCAGAGAAACAGTAGTTGTCATACCAAGGCTTTATATCTTCTATGATTTTCTCTATGTCGCATTCTTTCCTTATTTTCCCTTTTGACTTATAGTACGTGAGCATATTCCGTACGTCTTCAGTAGAGAAACCTAACATCTGATTAAATTCTAACTTCGTCGTAAGGTTCCAGCCAATGTTGAATCCGCTTGTTACGTCGTCAAGGGTAACGGGGCTTACGCCAGTGATAAAGATACGGTTAAATGTACCTTTGAATTTTTTGAAAATATCACGATAGAAGCCTTCCGCATGAGTAATGGCTCGGTAAACTTTTTCACCTTGTTCATTGAGAACAGTATTGGTAAAGTTGTCGTATTCGTCTATGATAAGAAACAGAGGCAAACGTAATGTCCTTGCTTTTGCTTGGATAATCCTTAGTTTATCTGTTGCCTGTTGAGTGGTGCGTACCGCTTCTCTCGTTGTTTCAGGAAAGTATTCCTCATAGACATCCATAAACTCGTTTAACTCTATTCCGAGATAAGAGTTGAAGTTTTCTGCCAAAGACTCTATTGTTCCACCTACTTGAGAGAAGTCAAGATGAAGTATAAGAAATTTTCCTTGTTGCGGTGTAGGATGTTGACCTATCCAAAGATTGCCAAACCATTCCTGAAATTTTTCTTTCGTATGGCAATCATAATAAGCATGGAGCATATTAAGGAAAATACTTTTCCCAAAACGACGTGGGCGTATGAAGAAAAGACAATCAGCCTCGTCCTCCAATTTCGGTATATACATGGTTTTGTCAACGTAATATTGGTTTCGCTCTATTACGTCAATGAAATCTGATACACCGTATGGTATTCTTTTAATATTCTCCATAATTCCTGCTTACCTTTGTATTATTATAATAATGTGATGCAAAAGTAAACAAAATAATTGTAATTCCAAAATATTATTATCGGAAACTGTGTTACTTTGTGTCGATGCTTGCGTAAACTAAAGACTCTACTTACGTCAAGTTTCCTCATCAGGGCAAACTGAAGTTGAAAAATCACGATTTCCCAAATTTACCATTTTTGCTGAATGACGATGCCTTTGATGTATATACCTTTATATCAATGTGTTACAATATGATTTTGTGATATGTACCTTTTTGCGCTGTAATCACTATGCTTTTACATTGTAATCAGGCCCTTTTTACACGGTAAAAGGGCACTGATTGCAATGTAATTAAGCCCCTTTTACTTGATTTCCCAAATTTACCATTTTTGAAGGTGCAAACAGACTGGCGAAATGAGCCTGTGTTATGGAGCCATTGCACGTAATCCAATTCCCCTAAAAATACCGTTGAAAATTTACAAGGTAAAAGAAAAGTATTAATGATAGATTAATGACGGATGGGGATTAATGTTAAAATAAACAGTGCGAAGCACGGTATGACGTTCTGCCTAATGTTATCACCTAACGAAATGTAATGTTTAAAAAAAGTTAATGATACACGTATTATATAGAGATTTATGCGTAATAATAAAAAAAAAATGTAAATTTGCAATGAAAAACCAAATCATTAGCAAAATACTATAAAGTATATTATTCACTAACTTAATTACAACATTATGAAACTAAAAACATTACTTCTTCTTTCTGGAGGTGCAGTTGCGGCTACATCAGCCAATGCAGCGTTGAATGTTGTGGAGCGTCAGTTGGTACTTACTGACCCAGGTCAAACAACACTTCCTACAGATGCACAGTCACATGTTTATCTCTACAATCCTGGAACAAAGAGTTTTGCACTCGGTGCAAATGAGTATTCTACCAGAGCGTCGGTAAGTACCGCTAATGGTTATAAGTGGAGAGTTGCGATAGAAGATGCCGACAACAATCTTGTTTCTCTTACAGACTCTGTTGCAACGCAGAGTGCATGGAAGAAAATGTTCACTAATGGAACATCAAGTATTTGGGTCGATAATAGTAATGGTGATAATGCTAATGCATGGCAGATTGTACCTAATGCAGATGGTTCTTTCCGTATTACTAATACCGCAATAGTTGATGGAGAACTAGGCGATGCACTGTATCTCGGTGCTAAGAACGGTGATGATACCCGTTTGTATCTCTATAAGGAAACAGAAGAGGGCGCATGCCTTGACTGGTATGCTGTTTCGCCTAAAGAGTATCATGAATTAATGGATAAGCGTGGACCTCAGATAGAGAAGTTTAATGCTGCTATACCCCTTCTCGCTATCTTGAAGGAGGCTGATGAACTGGGCGTAACAGGTCTTGAGCAGTTTGAGGCTGTTTATGCAAATGAAGAGGCTACTGTCGAGGAACTGAACGAGGCTGTTGTTGGTGTTAAGAAATTGATAAATGATTATCTCGCTGCTCAGGCTACAGCAGAGAATCCTGTTGACATGTCTTCTAATAATATTGTTAACGGTACATTCGATACAATTGGCGACTTTACAGGTTGGAGTGGTAGTTCATTCGGTGCTGGTGGTACAACAAGTACCTGTGCAGAGCGATATAATATGAACTATGATACATGGCAGCAGATAGATAATCTGCCTAACGGTGTCTATGCGCTCACTGTTCAGGGTTACTATCGTCCAGGTTCTACAGAGGATGCTTACACTGCATTCAAGAATGGTACAAACCAGTATGCTCAAATCTATGCTGCTAACCTTAAGTCTGGCGAAGACGCAAAGAATGATACACTCACTGCTCCTGTAAAGAACCTCTTTGATGGTATCCAGGCAGAGGAGAATACCGTTACCGAGGGTGCCCTGTTATATACAAATACTGAAGGCGAGAATTTCTATCTGCCTAACAATATGAAGCAGGCAGTTGATTATTTCAATGCTGGCTATTATAATAATTCAGTGATGTTCCCTGTAACAGAGGGTTCTGCGAAGATTGGCGTGAAGAAGAGTACAAAAGTAGGCAGTACCGACTGGTCTATCTTCGATAACTTCAAGATTAAGTACTATGGTAACGGTGCGGACGCGTATAAGTTGTGGAACGCAGACCTCATGAAGCAGGCTAAGGAGTATGGCGAGGAGGACCTTATTACCGTTAGCGTACTCGAGGCTTATAACAGTGTTAAGACTAATGCCGCAAATGGTACTACCTATGAAGAGGTAATGGCAAACATTGCCGCATTGAAGGATGCTGAGAAGGCCATCGAGGAGAATAAGGCTGCATGGGATGCATATAATGAGCAGTATCAACTTGCCCAGACTATTGTAACCAGTGGTGGTTATGAAGGTGAGGCAGCTGAAAACCTTGCAGAATATTGTGAGGTAACATATTATGACATCGTAGGCGCAAAGGCGTTGACAACAGAGGAAGTTAAGGCTGAAACTGCAAAACTCGTAGAGATGGTTGACGCTGCAAAGGGTTCTATGTTGCCAGGCACTGAAGTTGACTATATTTCTGACCCAGACTTCTCTCAGGGCGGTAAGGGCTGGACAAAGAAGGCTGCTTCTGGCGGTAACGTGGCATTTGATGCAGGTGCAAAGTGTGCCGAGGGTTGGAACAACTCTGACTTCGATATCTATCAGACTATTGAGGGAGCTCCTGTAGGCGCATATAAGATCTCTGTTCAGGGCTTCTATCGTCGTGGTCGTGGAGATGATGCTTGGAAGTTGTACTTTAATGCTGATGGAACAAAGCGTGATGACGTAATTGAGGCACCAGCATACGTTTACTGTAACGATATGAAGACTCCTCTTATGCATGTCTTTGAATATAAGGTAGCAAAGGACGAGAATTATTATAAAGGAAACTTCTATACAAGTGAAGATGGCTATTGCTATCCAAACAATATGGCTGATGCGGGTCTCGCATTTGACCAAGGAAAATATCAAATCGAGACAACAGGTCTTGTAGCAAAGAAGGGTGATGCTCTCCGCATCGGTATGAAGGGTAATACCACTCAGGAAGGTGACTCTTGGGCTATCTTTACTCGCTTCAAGATGACATACATGGGTTATGACGCTGACGTTCTTAGAACTTCGATAGAAAAGACGATTGATGGCGTGAACTTGGAGCAGACAATGGGTACAGAGGTGAAGGCTGAGTTGACGGCCGCTCTCACTGCTGCTCAGGAGGCTGCTAATGGTTCTGACGGTTCTGAAATGCTTGAGAAACTCAATGATCTCCTTCAGGCTATTAACAAGATGGATGAGTCTGTAAGCCTCTTTACCTCTCTGGAGACTTCTGCTACTGATTTTGCTGACTTCCTGCAGACTGTAGAAGGCTATGACGAACTCAGGGATGAGGCTAATACTTATGTAGAGTCTCTTGATCTTACTAACATGACAAATGCTGAGGCTAATGCCGCTATTGCTAAGATCGCTGAGTATAGACATCAGCTCTCTCTGCCAGTAGGATGGGAGAATGCTACAGACGATGCTCCAGTTGATATGACAGGTATGCTCGCTTCTCCAAGCTTCGAGAAAGATGGTGCTAACTCTATCGACGGATGGCAGAATACCACAGGCTACAACTTCGGTAACAATGATACCCAGAAGGCAGCTCTCGCCCTTGAGTTCTATGATAAGAACTTCGATCTGTATCAGGATGTAGAAGTGCCTAACGGTACTTATCAGTTGACTGCTATGGCGTTCAACCGTGCTGGTAACACTGATGCTGATGCAGCAGCCGTTGCAGCAGGTACACCTTCTAAGGCTCTGCTCTATGCTAAGTCTGGTGAGAACGAGGTAACAAAGCCTATCGAGCACATCGCTACAGTAGAGAACTTCGGTGCTTCTTCAGAGAAACTCGGTCAGGGTGCAGAGACTCAGTTCACAGGTACTGACGGTAACACTTATTATGTACCTAACGACATGGTTTCTTCTGTTGCTTACTTCGAGCAGGGTAGATACTACAACGGTGTAACTATCAAGGTAACTGATGGTAAACTCCGTATTGGTATCCGTCAGGCAGACAAGGTTTCTGGCTCATGGGTAATCATGGACGACTTCAAACTTACTTACTTCGGTACTGACAGTAAGAAGGAAGAGGGTGGCTTCACAGAGGTTGACGCTATCGAAATCGCTCCAGAGGTTGCTAAGGTTGAGGTTTACTCAGTAAACGGCATGAAGCTCAACGCTATGCAGAAGGGTGTTAACATCCTTGTTATCACAGGCAAGGACGGTAACGTTACAACAAAGACTGTTATCAAGTAAGTAGAAAGACTTGAACAATCGTATTATTTTATAATGAAAAGACAATCGGTTATGTGTCGATGACTCATAATGAATGATAACTAAAACTGGAGTAGGCTCTTAAGAAAAAAGAGTCTGCCCCGGTTTTTCCACATTAAAAGACAGATTTTATTGCTGTCAAATACATATTGTGCCAGACATGTTTAGGCGCATATTTAATACTATCGAAAATATCCAGTCGCAACTGATGCGACGACAATATATACTACTTATTCTTACAATAATAAAACATAAAAACATAATACTAACCTACTATGAGAAAAAAACATGCTAAGGAAAGTAAAGTGCTTAGTGCATGGGGAAAGTCAAAATCCATGCAGGTGCTTGCTGCTTGTGGACTCCTCTTGGGTGCTGGTATGATGCAGTCCTGTGATAAGGATAATCTTACTGGACAGCCAGAGTGGTTGGGTAACTCTATTTATGAGCGTCTGCAGGAGGGCATTACGGTGAATGACGGTTCTACGAAGTCGTTCACAACTATGCTGCGCCTTATTGACGACCTTGGTTACACCACCACACTGTCAAAGACGGGTTCAAAGACATTGTTCGCTACGCCAGACGATGTGTATGACCAGTGGTTTAAGGACAACAACCTTACTTACGACCAACTGACAACTGCACAGAAGAAGGCGCTCTTCAATGGTGCCATGATTAACAATGCTTATCTGCTGGAACTTATGTCAAGCGTAAGCGGTAATCCACCACAGGAAGGACTCTGCGTACGTAGAGAAACGGCAGCAACAATTTATGATTCTATCCCTGTTTATCGCCTTGCCGATATGCCAGTGAACCCATTGGCTGATGAGGAAAAAGACGCATGGGCACACCTGCGCTCAAAGGGACAGGACGTAAGAATGTTTAAGGATGCTACATCTTCTACCATGATGCACTTCTTGCCACAGTTCATGTCGAAAAGCCGTATTACCGACAATGACCTTTCTGTCATTACAAATGGCGCCGCCGCTAATACGCAAGAGTCATGGATTAACGGTAAACAGGTAATCAGTGCTGAGCAGACATGTAAGAACGGTTATGTTTATGTTGTCAACGGTGTGATGGAAGGCAACAAGAACATGGCTGAGATCGTAAACAGTGAACCTGACATGTCAATGTGGGCAAGTTTCTTAAAGAGATGGAGCTGCCCAGTAGCAATTACAGGAAATAACCTGAGAGAATATCAGAGTCTTTTTAATACACAGGATACAGTTTATAACCTACGTTACTTTAATGCAGACGGTGGACATAAACTCGTTGATATTCCTAACTCAGATATGTCGCTGCTTGAGACAGATGTACTTGCTTTTGACCCAGGTTGGAACAGATATATCTATCAGAATACGCAAGGTAAGGACTACCACTATGATGGTGGCGCAATGTTCGTGCCTACCAATGAAGCACTCAGTAACTGGTGGAACGGTGATGAGGGTAGAGGACTGCGTGAACAGTACGGTACATGGGAGAATGTACCTATCGGTACACTCGCTAAACTTGTCAACGTGAACATGCAGGAGTCATTCATTGAGTCGGTTCCTTCAAAGTTTAATGCAGTGCTTGATGATGGTAAGCAGAACGCACTCGGCATAGATGCTTCAAACATAGTAAAGAGCTACATGGGAAGCAACGGCGTGGTATATCTTGTTAATAAAGTATTTGCGCCAGTAATGTACCGCTCTGTTATGGCTCCAGCATTGCACCAGAGTTCTACGGTTACAGCGTTAGGTTACAGTATGCTGACGGGTAACTATCCTACTTCTGCTACTGCAATGACGGTTGATAATACTTTGGACTATACTCCATATCTCAATGCAATGGATTCTCGTTTTACAATTGTATTACCATTGCTCGGTCAGGAATCTTTTGGTACCACAACAACTGCACAAGCATCAAAGGTGGTGCGCTACATAGACCCATGCTCTTATGGACTGGCACAGCAGAATCTGTTCGAGTTCTCATTCTCAAACAATGTGATAAAGGGTGTTTCGTATAAGTGTACTATTGATGAGAATGGTGTGATAACTTTGGCTGCAGGAAATCCTACGAACCTTACACCGGCGGTTATCAAGAATCGTCTTTATGACTTGATTGATAACAATATCATTGTGCATGACACAGAGAAGGGCGAAACAAAGATTTCTGATGACCGCCTCTATTATAATACGAAGGCAGGAAGCATCGTGAAGGTTTACAAACATAACGGTGCGACAAACTTTGAGGGAGGTTACCAGATGGACTATGGTCAGACAGTCAGCATAAGCACAGAAAATACTTATGACATGACGGCTTCTAACGGTAACGGTGTAACATACTTCGGAGCGTCAGGCGAAAGTGACAATGTTATCGACATGCCACTTACTGCAACTAAGTCGGTATATCAGACTTTGAAAGAAGAAAGCGAGAAGGAAGGCAGCAAGTGTAAATTGTTCTATAAACTGCTCGCTGATGATGAATCAACAAACAGTTTGCTGACAAGGCAGGACGGTAGTTACAAGTGTGCTAACAATACGGCTAACTATAATGTTTCAATCTTTGATAACTATAATTATACCGTGTATGTTCCTACAGATGATAAGATACAAGAACTTATTAGCGATGGACTATTGCCAACATGGGACGATTATGCAGCAACAAGCGATGAGACGGTAAAAGAAAAGATTGCTGAAAGAATACATGATTTCGTGCGTTATCACATACAAGATAGGGCGGTATGTATCGGAGGTGAAAAGTTTACAAACGAGAACTTTGAATCTGCTAAACTTAACCCTGTTAACAATCGTTACTATTCATTCAGAGTAACTGCAGATAATAACAATTATACTGTGACAGACCAACTCGGTAATGTGCGTCATGTATTGAAGAACGAGTCAAATAACGAGTTCTATAACAAGATATGTCGTGAGTACTGGATAAAAGGAACATTAGGTCAGGTAACAGGTAACAGCGCTGCAACTCTTGAGTCTTCATCAAATGCTGTAGTACACATGATTGATGGTGTGTTGCTCTATGAGAGACTGTCCAGATGGAAGTAATAACAACCCCAAAATATAATGACATGGAAAAGAATATAATATATAAGGTATGTCATCAGTGCCGGGCTGCGCTATTGGTATGCGCTATGCTTCTGTGCAGCGTTGCTGCAATGGCACAGATTACGTCCGTACATGGTACTGTTAGTGATGACTTCGGTCCACTTATGGGTGCTGCGGTATGTGAAATAGACGGTAGCGGACGTATCATAGAATCAACAGTTACCGATATGAACGGTAACTTTACCATGAAGGTAAAGAACGCAAAGGATAGATTGCGTATATCTTTCGTTGGATTGAAGACGCAGACGTTTAAGTTTGATAAGTCAACTTTCGACGTAAAGATGGAATCTGCAACAACATTGCAGGAGGTAACAGTAAAGTCAAAGAGACGTATGCAGGGTAACTCACTGCCTATTCCGGAGCGTGAGGTGTCTTTCGCACGTCAGTCTATTGATGCAAAGGAGTTCGAAGGACTTGGTATCACTTCAGTTGATGAGGCCTTGCAGGGACGTATCGCAGGTCTTGATATCGTGGCTAACTCTGGTAACCTCGGTGCAGGTTCAACCATGAAACTGCGTAACTCTTCTTCACTCTCAGGTCTGACAAACGAGCAACCGTTGATTGTTGTCGATGGTAACGTGCGTGATGACCTTGATATGTCAAACTTTGATGTATCTTCTGCCAATGAAGAGAAATTCTCAGAGTTGCTTAATGTAAATACTGAGGATATCGCTTCTATCAACGTTATCAAGGACGGTGCTGGTGCTGCTATCTATGGTTCACAGGGTGGTAACGGTGTTATCGAAATCGTTACAAAGCGTGGTGCCAAGGGTAAACCAAAACTCTCTTACACTTTCAAACTCACTGGTAAGTATCAGCCAAAGGGCATTGACCTGCTTAATGGTGATGACTATACCATGCTGTTGAAGGAGTCTTACTTCAACCCACAGCAGAACGATGCAGCTGGTAGCATTCCTGAAATCAACTATCTCGGTATCGGCAACTGGAAAGAGGCTAACCAGTATGATGATAATACTGACTGGCGTGACGCTGTAACACAGGTAGGTTTCCTGCAGAACCACTACATCACAATCTCTGGTGGTGGTGAGAAAGCACTCTTCCGTATCTCGGGAGGTTTCGACCATGAGACTGGTTCGGTCATTGCACAGAAGATGAATCGTTTCTCTACACGTGTGAACCTTGACTATAATGTCAGTGAGCGTATCCGTGTACAGACGAACTTCGCTATGACTTACACGAAGAACGATATGAACTCTGATAACCTTCTCGCAATTGCTTATAAGAAGATGCCTAACATGAGTATCTATGAGGAGGATCAGTATGGCAATGATACCGAGACATATTATAATATGTTGCAGAGCGGTATCTATATGGGTAGTGAGGTGTTCAAGGACGATCAGCGTAAGTACGTAAACCCTGTCGCAAGTGCATATCTTGCTAAGAACGTCGCTACGAACTATGACCTTAACCCAGAACTCGTGTTAAACTATGAACTTCTTGGTCTTGATGATGATCATGACCGCTTGACATGGAAGGGACAGGTTTACATGCGTATCTCTAACCGCTATGCGGATAAGTTCTATCCAAAGTCTCTTGTTTCAACAGCAGGTTACGCTGGCGTGAATACTGCATTCAATGAAAGCAAAAAGGACGTATCGCTCACGACAAAGCATACCCTGACCTATATTCCTGCTTTCAAGAATAAGGATCATTCAGTACTGGCCATGGCACGTATGGAGTTGTCAACATGGAGCGGTAACGGACAGAATACAAGTGTGCAGGGCTTACCTTCAGGTGGCATCGAGAGTGCATACGCTGGTGGTGTGAACAACGGATTGAGTTCTTGGTATTCAGAAGGAAGATCACTCTTCTTCACACTCTCTGCTCACTATGCTTACAAGAGCCGTTATATGGCAGACGTAACATTGCGTGCTGATGGTACGACAAAGTTTGGTCCTGATAACAGATGGGGTTATTTCCCATCACTCTCTCTGCGTTGGAACGTAATCGACGAACCATTTATGGAACCTCTCCGTTCATGGCTCTCTATGTTCTCTATCCGTCCAAGCTGGGCGTATATGGGTGTCGCACCAAATCAGGATTACCTCTATACTTCAAAGTATGGTTCTGCATCAAGGTATTACAACATGTCTGCAATGACACCTATCAACTTGAAGTTGCTGAACCTCAAGTGGCAGAAATCTACAAAGTATAACCTTGGTTTCGACTTCGGTTTCTGGAATGATAAGATTAACCTTACCTTCGAGATGTATAATGAGACTGTCTCAGACATCTTGATGCCTAATTTCCGCATACCTTCAAGCACGGGTTATGCTTCTGTAGCATACCGTAACGATGGTAAGATGCGTAACACAGGTTGGGAGTTCCATATCAATACCAATAAACTGGTGAAGGCTGGTAAGTTCACAATGGATATGAATGCCAACTTCTCTAACAGTAAGAGCCGCATCCTGGAAATGGATGAGACGCTGTTGAAGAACAAGAATTCTACGTTTAACTTCGAGAACAACCAGATAATGGAGCGTGTTCAGTTGATGAACCCTAACAACTCTATCTATGGCTTCCGCTATAAGGGCGTTTACCAGTATCAGTATGATACGTTCAAGGCTCTATCTCAGGAGGACCAAGAGAAGTTTATTGCTGATGGAAAGACTGCTCCAGTAGCACTTACTGCTGACGGAAAGATTATCCGTGATGGTAACGGTGACCCAATCCGCATGATGTTCGGTTATTCAAACGATGGTTCAGGTGTTAACAGTGGTGCTGGTTACAAGTTCTATGGTGGTGATGCTATCTACGAGGATGTAAACAATGATGGTCAGATTAATGCACTTGATATCGTTTATCTCGGTTCTTCACTTCCAAAACTCGTTGGTGGTTTCGGTTTCTCATTTAACTATGGAGCATGGCGTTTGAGCACACAGTTCTCTTATCGTCTTGGCTTTAAGATTATCAACCGTTCTCGTTTGACTGCTGAGGCTATGATAAACAATGATAACCAGAGCCAGGCTGTAAACTACCGTTGGCGTAAGGAGGGTGACGTAACGTCTATCCCACGTGCTATGTATGGTGCTACAACAAACTACAACACCCTTATCAGTGACCGCTTCGTAGAGGATGGTGACTATCTTCGTATGACATACGCACAGTTGTCATATTCTCTCAGTAAGAAGATTCTGAAGAATCTGGGTGTAGGCCTTAATAAGGTAAGTTTCTATGTAAGTGCCAATAACCCACTTATCATAACGAAGTACACAGGCGTTGACCCAGACGTAAGTGCAGGTGGCACATCACCAGCCATAGATAATGGTCAGACACCACGTGCAAAGTCTTATACTTTTGGTATGACAGTGGACTTCTAAACAATGTATTGGTATTTGACTGAGTAACGATAAAAACTGAATACAATGAAATACAACAAACTATATAATAAGGTTAAGACATTGGCAATGGTGGCAGCCGTTGCTCCGATAGGGGCGGGAATGATGTCAAGTTGTAGTGATTTCTTGGAGGTAGAGCCACAGAATGTCATTACCTTGGATCAGTTCTGGAATGATGCCAATGACGTTGAGAATGTCATCGCTGGCTGCTATTCTAAAATGTCTGACTATGGTTTCCTTAGTAGGGCTATGATTTGGGGCGAGTTCCGTTCTGAGAATGTTATCAATAATGGACCTATTAACAGTGATGTCAGCCTTGAGCGTATTTTGAAAGAAAACATCATGGCTAACAACTCATATACAGACTGGACAGATTACTATAAGGTTATCAATGACTGTAATACCATTATGGAGTACGCTCCTAAGGTAGCAGAGAAGGATCCTTCTTATACACAGAGTCTGTTGAAAGCGGACCTTGCTGAGGCTACTGCAATACGCTCACTGTGTTATTTCTATTTGATACGTACTTTCCGTGACGTACCATATTATGAAACTGCATACCTTGATGATAACCAGGAGTTAGACTTGCCAGCAACATCGTTCAACGAAATCCTTGACAAGTTGATTAACTCTCTGGAGAGTATTCAAGGAGATATCATAAGCAAGTATCCGCTTGAGAGTACAAGCGACTCTTGGGTATCTGTGTATGATTATTATCGTATTACACGTCCAGGAGTATGGGCAATGCTTTGCGAGATGTATCTTTGGAAGAAGGATTATCAGAACTGCGTAAAGTATGCGGATATGATAATCGACTACAAGAAGAATCAAGCAATAAAGGACTTTAGAATTTCGGAAAGTGAGTTTAGAAATACTAATGGATATCCATTGGTATCTGATAGAAACTCTGGAATGTCAAATTCATATGGAAATGCCTTCAATTCAATCTTCTTGAAATCAAATACTGGTTGGTTAACGGAAAGTATCTTCGAGATTGCTTTCGTTCAGGGCAGTGGTAGTAGTCTCAAGTCTAACGTGGCAGCAGGTAACTTCTATGGTGGCGAAGGTCGCGAACCTTGGGTGGTTTACACAACATGGGTTGGTGATGACGAGAAGAACGGTACCTATAAAGTATTTGATAAGGCAAACAAAGGACTTGATGCTCGTGCATACGAAAACATGAACCTCAATGGAACGTATGTAAACAAGTTGACATGTAATGGAGGCACAAGAATGAGTTTGGAGTCTGGTGATGAGCCATGGAAGAAGGCGCAGTATCCTTCACAGTACCCGGTAGAAGGAAGTAACAAAGACTCTCGTAATAAGTGCAATTGGATTGTGTATCGTCTTTCGGACATCATGCTGATGAAGGCTGAGGCACTGACCCAGATGATGTCAGACAATTCCGAGACACTTGCAGGAACTGACCTTCAGTATCGTGATGAAGCGTTCAACCTTATAAATGCGGTTAACAAACGCTCTTTGATGCAGCAAGAGCCAAAGGATACGTTGGTAAGAGATGATTATCCTACAAAGGCTACTATTACAAACCTGGTTTATGAGGAGCGTAACAGAGAATTGATGTTCGAAGGTAAAAGGTTCTATGACCTCGTTCGCCGTTCACAGCGTGATGGAAATACCGATTATCTTTGTGAGCAGGTTGCAAACAAGAGTGTTGATTTGAAGTCAACAATCATGAGTAAACTGTCTAAGATGGATGCTATATACTGGCCTTATAACCTTAATGAGTGTAAGGCTAACAAGAACCTAAAGCAGAACCCTGCGTTCGGAACAGGTGAGAATAGCAGTTATGAAACAAACAAATAAAAACAGGATACGACAATGAAGAAATTATCATTAAATATATTGCTTTTACTGGGTATCTTCGCTTTTGCAATTCCATCATTGCAGTCATGTAATGATGACCCTGATGAGGCAAACTTCTATAGTTTCACTGGTCAGATGATGAGCGAATATCTCACGGAGAATCCGCAGTACAGCCAATTTGCCAGTATCGTGACAAAGGCAGGACTTATGGATCAGTTGTCCGCTTACGGTCATTATACCTGTTTCGTGCCAACCAATGATGCGATCAATGCGTATCTGGCAAAAGAAGGCAAGACCATGGAGACACTGACCAAGGAAGATTGTGATACCCTTGCACGTACACACCTTGTGAACGTAATTTATTCTGTCTCTGAGATGGGCGGTGAGAGCAGCACCAGCGTGTTGCCAACTCAGAACTTAATGCACCGTAACCTGCAGGTTACACATAGCACAGATGAGGATGGTCGCTCCGTTGTTGTCATTAATGGCAATTCCGTTGTGTTCTTTGAACATCAAGATGACTCTGTAGAAAATGGTATCATGCAGCCAGTAAGTGCGGTGATTGAGAACTCAACACTCTCTGTCTCTTCACTTCTTGCAAAGAACCCAGAGATATCACTGTTCTACGAAGCATTGAAAGCAACTAAACTGGATGAAGCACTTGAGCCATACAAGGACAATGACTATGACCCAAAGAACTATTATGGAATAACAGGTAGTAATGCTTCAAACGGTACCATCCAATATACCACTGGTGGTAACATTAAGGAGGTTGCGTGTCTGCCAGACCAGAAACTCTATGGCTTTACAGCATTCGTCTTCAAGAATGATATGATGAAGAACGCATATCATGTAGAGACTTTGCAGCAGTTGTATGATTTGGCTTGCAGCATCTATGATGAGGTATATCCAGAAGACAAGGACAGTGAGTCGCATGCTTTTGACCATCTCTCAGATCCAAAGAACCCACTGTATCGTTTCATGGCATATCACCTTCTTGACCGTAACGTTCAGGGTTACAACTATCTCACAGTACGTGATGATGTAGGTGTGGATAAGTCTATCGCTAATACCACAGACTGGTACACTACAATGTTGCCTCACTCTATGATAAAGGTAGAGCGTCTTAACGTAGCAAAATGGATGGGTTACGGAGATGTGCAGGGTGACCGCTACATTAACCGTCGTTATGATGACAACAACTTTATAAAGGGTGTTCATGTACAGCCTTCAGTTGATGGTGACTATATAACCGACGGTAACAACGGTGTTTATTTCTATATTGATGACATACTGAAGTATGATTCAGATGTACGTGATAAAGTACAGAATACACGTATACGTATGGACTTCTCTACTATATTCCCAGAGATTATGTCAAACAACATACGTATGAATGGTGACTACCTGAAGTATGATAATCAAAGTATTTATGACGATACATATAAGTACGGAAAGAACTATTACTTCCCACAGGGATATCTGAAGAACGTAGAGTTCAATGATAACAATACTAACGGTCACTTTGTATATCGTCGTCCACGTAGTAACTATTACTCAATGCATGGTGATGAGATGATTGCCAACGGTGTGTTCGACCTTACCTTCGTTCTTCCACCAGTACCATTTGAGAGTGACTGGCAGATACGTCTTGGCTTTGCTCCTATGGATGCTTCGCAAGGTGCATCACGTGGTATCTTCCAAATATACTTTGATGGTAAGGCGCAAGGTATTCCACTTAATATGGATGAACGTATCAGTGCATCTTCTGTATATGGTGCCACATCATTCCCAGATTACCTTAACATAAGGGATGATGCCGAGAAACGTGCCGAGGACTTCAAGATATTGAAGAACAAAGGTTACTACCGTGGCCCTTATTCAATATACCACGATGCCAATAATAATGTAAACACAGGTGAGCGTTTTGCTATGCAGGCTTCAACAGTGCGTAAGGTGCTTTGTACTGTACACATCAAGCCAGGCGAAGACCATAAACTTCGTATTCGTAACGTGTCAACGTTCCGTGCTAAGGAGAAAGAGGCAATGCTTGACTATCTGGAACTCGTGCCAAAGAGTGTTTACGGTGTTACCGATGGTGCAAATGCCGAGGATGACCTCTAATAGATTATAAACGTTGTACAACAACAGTATAACCTTTTTAAGAAAATCAATATGAAACTGAAAAATATAAAAATAGCAGCAGCGTTGATGCTCCTTGGTGCGGCTACAGCATGTACTGATACCTGGGATGATCACTATGCAGAGAAGGTCTATGGTGAAGGCTCGCTAATGCAGGCTATCAGCAATGACCCTAACCTTAGCAATTTCAAGGAAGTATTGCAGGCTACTGGATATGATGCTGCTCTGGATGGCAGTCAGGTGTTTACTGTCTTTGCGCCAACAAACGATAAGTTTACAGAGGCAGATAGGGATGCCGTCATCGCACAGTACAATCAGTACAAGGCGCAGGGAATAAAGGATGCGAAGAACCTTGCTATAAAGGAGTTCATACAGAACCATATCGCTCTTTATAACTACTCGCTTTCAAAGACAGCCCAAGATACTGCCATAACAATGATGAACGGTAAGCGTGTAAGCCTTAACGCGTCAGCATTTGAAGGGCAGAGTATCGTAAAGTCAAATGTTCAGACAGGCAATGGTGTTCTTTTCACCATTGCCGGTCAGGCAAAATACAATCCAAACATCTTTGAGTATCTTGACAAAGATGCAGACCTTGACAGTGTAAAGAACTTTATCTATAAATATAATGAAGATAAGTTCATGGCTGCCTTGAGTGTGCCAGGTGAGATTATCGATGGTAAGATACAGTATCTTGACTCTGTAACAGTAACCAAGAACGATCTACTTTCAAGATTTAGCAACGGTCTGTATGCAGAAATCAATGATGAGGACAGTACCTACATGTTCCTTGCGCCTACCAACGAGGAATGGGACAAGCAGTTGCAGAGAAACAAGCAGATGTTTGTTTACGACAAACAAGTAGCCGAGAAGGATTCCTTTGAATACCTCTTCCCACGTATGAATATTATTCGTGGTTCGTTCTTTAGTGCTAATGAGAACCGTAATCTCATGAAGCAGGAAGCTGCTATGGACTCCGTTATAGCAACAACGGCTTATGGTTATCTGTTCCGCCAGATGCTTTATGGTTCATACGACAAACGTATCTATACCTATATGAGACCATTCTCTTCCAACGGTATATTCTCTGGTGCGCAGGACATAACGCTTAGTAACGGTATGGTTAAGAAGTCATCTAATTGGCCAATCAAGCGTAATCAGACATTCCTTTACGACATAGTCATGGAGGGTGAAAGTAGTAATACGATTGATAGTCTTAATCTTAAGAGTACGAGCAATCCAAGAGGTAACACGTCAACACCAAAGTACTACAGTGTAGCATCCACGAACAAGTTCTATAATCAAGTATCAGGTAATGGATATTTGGAACTTACTCCATCAGGTACAAGTAACATAACAAATGCATTGTTTGATATACGCAATGTATTATCAAATGTAAAGTACGACGTGTATGTAGTGATGGCACCAGCAGAGGCGGGAGACACTCTTGCTTCTGCAGCAGAGAGAGTTCCTGCTGTCTTCCGTGTGGCTTTCCAATGCCATGGAGAAAATGGTAAAGAATACTACATGTTAAAGAATGGAACATTCAGTACATCGTATGCTGTCGATGACTATCCGAGCAGTAATGCTACGAAGTTTATACAGATAAGAAATAACTGTTTCGTACAGAATCTATCACAGAGGGACGGTGTGAGTGTGGACTCCGTTTATGTAGGTCGTTTCACGTTCCCTACATGTTCATATAATGTTAATGATGCACAGGTAAAGATGTTGTTAGAAGTTGCAACCACCTCGACCCAAGTCAGAAACGGAACGCATACCAAGACATTCCGTTTGGACTGTATCGTCTTCAAACCTGTAGATCAAGAATAACCTTATACTAACCCATTAATAAAAAATACTATATGAAACGACATATATTAACAGGAATGGCATTGCTTATGGCTTTCCCACTCTATGTATCCGCGCAGGACGAGATGGATGAAGAGCAAGTAGCCACCCCACGTAAGGTTGTCAAGGCGCAGGGGAAGAAATATAAGACCCGTACCGTAAAAGGTTATGTGCTTGACGCTGCTACAGGTGCTCCCGTAAGTGGTGCTATCGTAAAAGCTGCAGGTGTGCAGGGATACAGTGCATTGACAAATGACCAAGGTCAGTACACATTGAATGTTCCAGTATTTTCTTCTTCCGTATATATTACCTATCCTGATTATAATGCAGCGTCATTAGGTCTTGCCAAAGGTGATGACCAAAAGACAGTAAAACTTTACAGCACAGTCTTTGCTGCAGATTATTCAGAAGATGCAAATGTTACGGTTGACAAGTCTGCTAATGATTTCCATTATAGTAGTGCCACTAACATTAAGGAAGAAGTACAGAAGCAGCTTGGTGCATACGCCTATACAACATCGCGTAGTGGTATGCCAGGTGTTGGCGCAGTGACATTCATTCAGGGTCTCAACTCTATTAATGTCAATGCACAACCATTGGTAGTCATAGATGGAGTTGTAGTAGATCAGCAGTACGACAATCAACTGTTGCATGACGGTTTCTACAATGACATCCTTACATCTATCAATACCGCTGATATAGCAGACGTAAAGATACTTCGTAATGGAACAGCCCTCTATGGCGCACGCGGTGCAAATGGTGTGATAGAGATTACAACACGCCGTTCACACAGCATGGCAACACGTATTACAGCAAGCGTTTCTGCAGGAGTATCGTTTGAGCCAAAGTATTATAGCATGATGAATGCAGAGCAGTATCGTGGCTATGCTTCAGAACTGTTGAAAGGCACAGGTACTAACATTACTTCATTCAAGTTCCTTAATACTGATCCTACATATTATTACTACAATCAGTATCATAACAATACCGATTGGAAAGACTATGTTTACCGTACAGCGATGACCCAGAACTACGGTATCAATGTAGAAGGTGGTGATGAAGTAGCAAAGTACAATCTCTCTGTAGGCTATATCTCAAACCAAAGCACACTGAAGTATAATGACATGGATCGTCTTAATGTGCGTTTCAATACCGACATCGCTTTGACCCAGAAGTTCGATGTACGCTTTGACGCATCATTCAGCAACCAGACGCGCAACATTCGTGATGACGGTGCACCAGCAGGTTACGATGAGGGCACACCAACAGCCCCATCATTCCTTGCGTACGTAAAGGCGCCATTCCTCAGCCCATACTCTTATGGTAACGGGAAACTCAGTGAAACAACGTTTGATGTAGCAGATGAGTCATACCTTGACGAGGCGCTTGCCAACAAGAGTGGTTATAACTATCAGCTTGGTAACCCAGCAGCCCTCAACGAGTATGCGGATGCCGACAACAAGAACCGTTTCGAGAACTCATTGCTTAATATCTCAGTAACGCCTAAGTACTCGTTCCGTGACAACCTCGTGCTCAGCGAACACTTCAGTTACAACTTGGTAAACACCAATGAGAAGTATTATCTTTCAATTAATGGTTTGCCGTCTTACTATGTAGCAAGTGTTTCAGCTACGCGTGATAATGAGGTGCGCTCACTTGCGTCAAAGCAGAACTCCGTTCAGAGTGACACTCGTCTTAGTTGGAATGAGCGTTACAATGCACACGATGTCTCAGTCTTTGGTGGAGCACGTTTGAACTTCGAGTCGTTCAGCCACAGTTCACAGTTAGGTTATAACACAGGTAGTGACAAGACACCTTTCATGAGTTCTTCACTCCTTAACGCTATGGGTACAGGTTATGAGCGTTCATGGCGCACACTCGACTGGTACGTACAGGGTAACTATAACTACCTTGGTCGCTACTATGCACAGTTGAACCTCACCGCAACAGGTTCTTCACGTTTTGGTAAAGACGCTGATGGCGGTGTGAAAGCATTCGGCACACGTTGGGGTATTTTCCCATCAGTACAGTTAGGTTGGGTTGTAACCAACGAACCTTGGATGGCAAACGTACCAGGACTCAATTACCTTAAGTTGACCGCAGGTTATGACGTTAGTGGTAATGACAACATAGATATCAATGCAGCGCAGAGTTACTTTGCCGCATCACTTTATCTAAACACCATCTCAGGTCTCTCATTCACAGGCATTGGTAATACACAGATTAAGTGGGAGACAACAAAGCGTTTCAATGCAGGCCTTGAGGCACGCTTCATAGACAATCGTCTGACTCTTGGCGTAAACTTCTTCCACAGTACAACGTCAGACCTCCTATCTTTGCAGAACCTTGGTTTCCTCTCAGGACTTCAGACCAACTGGGCTAACTCTGGTAAGATGACCAACACCGGTATGGACCTGAGCCTTGCTGGCAAGATAATCGCAGGTAAGGACTTCACATGGTCAATGGGAGTAAGCATGGGTACATACAAGAACAAGGTTACCGAGTTGCCAAACAATGATGAGGCAATCGTTGCAAAGTATTACGGTGCTAACATCCTGACAAAGACTGGCAGTGCAGCAAACCTGTTCCTCGGTTATAAGACCAAGGGTGTGTTCTCTACAACAGAAGAGGCAGACGCTGCAGGACTTTATGTACTTGACGAGAACGGTGTAACCCACAACCAGTTTGGTGCAGGTGACGTAATCTTCCAGGACGTAGATGGTAACAAGGAAATCAACGAGAAGGATATGGTAGTAATAGGTGATCCTAACCCAGACGTCTATGGTAATATCTTCACAACGTTCGGTTATAAGCGCTTCCGTCTTGATGTAAACTTCAACTACTGCGTAGGTAATGACGTTTACAACTACATGCGTCAGCAGTTAGAGGGTGGCAGTCGTTTTATGAACCAGACCACAGCAATGACTCAGCGTTGGATGGCAGAGGGTCAGGTAACCAACATGCCAAAGGCTTCTTTCGATGATCCAATGGGTAACTCACGTTTCAGTGACCGTTGGATAGAAGATGGCTCATATCTTAAGTTGAAGAGCGTAACACTCAGTTACAAGTTGCCAATGAATTCAACATTCCTTCAGGGACTTGAGTTCTGGGTACAAGGTAACAACCTCTTCACAGTAACCAAATACCTCGGCACCGATCCTGAGTTCTCAAGCACATCAAGTGTCATTGGTCAAGGCATAGACCTCGGTCGTCTTGGTCAGAGTCGCAGCGTTATTGCTGGTGTAAAGATAAACCTCTAAACGACAAACAACTATAATAATATGAAACGTATATATATAATAGCAGTAGCAATCTGTGCGATGTTGTCTATTTCCTCTTGCTCTGACTTTTTCAATGAGGATTCAGACTATGTCATCAATGCGGACCAGGACCACCTTAACAATGCTACAGATACAATATATTCCGTTGTAGGCATATTGAACAAGTTGCAGGCCATTGCTGATCGTACCATTCTGTTAGGCGAGGCACGTGGTGATTTGGTTAATGTAACCGATGCCACTTCCAATGATTTGCGTAACTTGGCAAATTTCAATATTGGTGATGACAACCAGTATAATGTGCCGAGCGATTACTATGCCGTCATCAACAATTGTAACTACTTCATAGCAAAAGTAGATACAGCGATGAAGAACAATCGTAACGAGAATGTATTCAAGAAAGAGTACGCTGCGGTAAAAGCCATCCGTGCATGGACATACCTTCAGTTGGTGCTCAACTATGGCAAGGTACCATTCGTTACAACTCCAATCCTCACAAAGGAGCAAGCAGAGCAAACATATCCAACAAAGGATATCCAAGGTGTATGCGATTACTTCTTAAACGAAGATGGTTTACAGTCAATGGTAAACCAGGAGTATCCTAACTATGGTGATATCAAGAGTCTCCCTTCCCCTCTGTTCTTTATCCCGATGCGCTTAATCCTTGGCGATTTAAGTCTGTGGGGTGGTCGTTATCTTGATGCAGCAAAGTATTACTATGGTTACATAGACCAGCGTAATGGTAATAACAGTGCATATCCATTTAATTCCTCTTACGGTACATTCTGGGGGAACGAAAACTGGTTGGCTCTTTCTATTGCATATGATTTTACAGAGTCTAATAATCCACAATCAGAGGTAATAACCATAATACCTATGGACTCAATACCTTCTGAAGGTTATTACAGCCAGTTACGTAACATCTTCAATACAACAGACGATAACAATAATAAGGCAAGTCTCGTACCATCAACATCATTGAAGCGTCTCTCGGCAGACCAGACATATACTTATTATGACAGGACTAACAATAAATATATGTCAGCCCCTAAGAGTATGTCAGAAGAAACAATGAATGGTGACTTGCGTCTCTATACTTATTGGAGAACAGATGATAATAGCGTAGATGGTAACGGCAATCGTTATACAAGCCAAACCATAAACAAGTATCGTACAAGAAACGTTCGTCTCTATCGCCGTTCAACAGTTTACCTTCGTCTTGCCGAAGCCCTCAACTGTGCAGGTTATCCACGTTACGCATACCACATCCTGCGTACAGGTGTGAACAAGGAGATCGTTTCAGACAGCATAGGTCATTACCTTCCAGAGGCTGACTCATTGATGCTTGCAACAGAGTTCCCATTCCCATCAGCACGTTACGTACTCTACAAGGCCGACAACCCATATTCAAATGCCAACACCTTCGGCATCCATTCACGTGGTTGTGGTTATTATGACTGGAATGGTGACACCAACATTGACCGCATGCCATTCAATGCAGCCTTTGCAAGTGAAGATGGTAAGGACACTCAGGACCAGATAAAGTGGCAGCAAGAGCAGGTAGAGAAGATGATAATAGACGAGCAGGCACTCGAACTATCATTCGAGGGGTATCGTTTCTACGACCTTATGCGTTATGCACTCAGACATAACAACCCATCATTGCTTGCAGACAAGGTTGCTTCACGCAGCGGTGTCGTTGATGCAGCGTTAAAAGCAAAACTGGAAGATACCAATAACTGGTATATGAAGTGGAATGGTCAGATAGGTACATTCTTAAAGTAAGGATTTTTTATAGAAAGATATGAATAAAACATTCATACTAACAACTCTCTTTGTTCTCCCCGTAATGGGGGAGAATGAAGGGAGTTTTTTGTTTGCCCAGAGTGTGCCCAGTGCCACTCGTATGATGTTGTGCGGAGTATATAATGCAGTGCCAGTGCCTTTCAGTGTGGCTACGGACATCAACCAGTGCACCATCCCTGGAGCCCCAATCCTCTGGGGCATGGATACGGCGTGGGACAGCGAAGATAACGTAACCCGTGGCACAAACTATATAACCAAGGACGTCATGTCCGTAGGCAGAGTGTCATTTCAACCCAGTGACCTTGTTGATGCTAATGGTAACCTTTCAGCGGCGCAACAGGCAGCGTTACAGTCACGCCTTAACCACATAGCCATAAGTGGAGTGCGCCGCGTTATCCTAAACTGCGATCACGAAGCCCTTAATAAAACAAACTATTACGGCAAGCCGCAGGAATGGTATAACGTAATAAAGGCAACAGTAAAGTATATCCGTGCCAAAGGTTTTACCGTACTGACTATTTCCCCATTCAACGAGCCAGACTACTCATCATGGGGCGAAGGCAGCATGGCAGACTTCCGTAACATCAGCAAACTCATCAGTGAGGACGACTATTTCAAAGGCATCCGCATATCAGCCGGCAATACCTTGAACTGCGACCAGGCTTTGACATGGTACAACTATATGAAGCCATACGTAACAGAAGGCAATACGCATCAACTTGCAGGTTCCTTTGACAGTTACGCTAACTTCTGGACCAAGGTGCGTGCAGATGGCAATTACGCCACAGCCGACGAGTTGCACAACGTGGGCGAAGCCTTCATAGGTGCGCACTATGGAATGCAGAGCGGAGTATGGTGGGGCTGGGACGGTGCAGCGCGTGGCGAGTACTGCAAGGCGGCATACACAGGTAAGGAAATAGCCTATGCCGAAAATCGCAGCGCATGGACTGCCGCTACGGTCTATAAGCGTAACAATGGCAGGGTAGATGCCTTTATAGGTTCGTCAGAACGCCAGGCGGCAACATCCTCCTATGACTTCGTATCGACCGACAGACCGTTGTACTTTGACGGCTACGGACCAGTGTACAATTACACCATGACCATCCCGGGAGGCACAGGCTACCAGAAAGGGCAGACCAATGCAGAGCGCATGATACAGATAACGAGTGGCGAAGACGTACCATTGGACAATCTCCTTGGAGGAACCTTTGCCATAATGAACGTCAATTCGTCAATGTGTCTCGGTTTCTATAATGGCGCGAAGGGCAATGCACTAAACATAACCCAGATGGCATACTCCTCTTCTACAGCGGCTACCCATCAGCGCTGGACGGTAGAACCCATAAAGAATACCGTGGGAGGCGACTACAGTTACTTCGTGCTGCGCAACGTGCGTGACAACACACAGGTTATGGACATAAAGGATTGGAGCACCTCGGCAGGTGGTGAAGTCATAGGTTACACAGGCGACCTGGGTTCAAACGAGCAATGGTTTGCCGAGTATGCAGGCAACGGCAACTGGTATCTGCGTTCACGCCATAGCGGACTCTACCTTGAGATAAGAAACTCCTCAAAGTACAAGAACGGTTATTTGCAGCAGGCGGAGTACACAGGCAATGCTAACCAGCAGTGGCGTTTCATTCCGTATAACGCTAAGTTGGAGCAGACAGCACCAGCAGCACCAGCCCAACCAACAGCCACAGTGCAAACTGCATCGGTAAAGTTAACGTGGACAGCAAACAGCGAGACCGACCTGGCAGGCTACATGGTGCTCCGCGCACTTGCCACAGCAGATGCCAACAACGCTGCTTCGTGGGACGTAATAGGACGTATGGTAACCACCACCACCTTTGTGGACAACACGGCAGAGGCAGGCAAGGAGTATGTTTACAAGATAAAAGCTGTAGATAAGAGTCGCAACCAGTCGCAGGCATCGTCAGTGGTAAAGGCATCAGTACCGTCAAAGACAGCAGAGAAAACACTCGTAGCGCGATATGCATTCGAAGAAAACACACAAGACGCGACAGAGAATGTAAACGATGCCGTGGCAGAAGGCAACGTGACCTACACCGCAGGTGGGGTGAAAGACAACGTAAATTCCGTAGCACTTGACGGAACGTCATACCTGATGTTGCCACCTACAGTGTCACACCGTGCAGAGATGACCGTAAGCATGTGGGCAAAGGTAGGAGAGAGCACTATGGCATGGCAACGCCTCTTCGACTTCGGCAACAGTACAGAGCAGTACTTCTTCCTCACCACGAACAACGGTTCAGAGATGAGGGTGGTAATGAAGAACGGTGGATCAGAGCAGATACTCTCCGCTCCGAAGCCTTCAGCCGGTTGGCATCATTTCGCTGTAACGCTGTCGGCAGACGCCGTGACACTTTATCAAGATGGTGAGGCAGTGGCAGAGAGCAATAGTATCACACTACGTCCTTCCGACTTCATGCCAGTTCGTAACTATATAGGCAGAAGCCAGTATGCCGTAGATCCATTGTGGAAGGGAAGCATAGGAGATGTTCGCATATACAGTGCAGCGCTTAATGCTACAGAGGTTAAGAACGTGATGAATGGTGATGACCCTACGGGAGTGTCACATGTAGAAAAGTCGAAAGACATGAAGGAAAGTTCGCTCTATAACCTTGCCGGACAGAAGGTGAACAAGAACTCACATGCAGGTGGCATATATATAGAGAACGGACATAAAGTCGTGAAGTAACATTCCTACCTGTACGGTCGCAAACCTTAGTAGGTGCGATTTGTAGCCGTGCCGGTGGAAAGATTTTGAACACTTACTGATGATAGAACCTCTATACATGTAAAAGTAACGGATTGTAAGGAAAAATACCTATTTTACTTACAATTTTTATGACGAATAAAACGCGTCGCAATCACATAGCTTTTACCGTGTAAAAGCTATGTGATTACCGTGTAAAAGCTATGTGATTACAAGGTAAAAAGGCAGCTTTCAGATTGTAAGTAGGTACATATTGAAAAACTAAGTAAAAAGTATTGAAAAACTAAACAAAACGAAGACATGAAACAGATATTTATGACATGCCTCGTCACGGCACTCGCAGCACAGGCAATGGCGCAAGCACCAACGGTTACTACCGACACCCGTTTCGCCCGAGGTGCAACGGTAGCCTATGGCAGAGCGACGTTTAAGTATAACGGTTCGCCAATAACGAAACGAGGCTTCTGCTGGAGTGCTGACAGTAAAGAGCCAACAATTGACGACAACGTTAGCAAGAAGATACTGACAAACAACGGCCAGATATTCTGCATGACCGACCTTCAGCCAGCAACAAAATATTATGCTCGTGCCTATGCCGTGGCAGCTGACGGTAGTGTGGGCTATGGTAACGTGATAAAGATAGTGACACTGCCAAAGGGCACTATAACGTGGCAGTATGACAACGGAGGCGATGCCGCTGCCAATGAGAGAATAAACGCTGCCGTAGGTTCATGCGTTGACTACTGGAATAATCATACCAGTATTACAGGGCTGAACCTCAACGTACATTACGGTGCCGATACACCAACTGCCGACTGCTCCTATGGAGGCTGGATGCGTGTAGGTCCGAACTCGTCCTATCAGCGTACAGGAACCATAATGCACGAGGCACTCCATGCCATAGGTGTAGGTACACACACCGTATGGAACGGAAGTGGCACACCTTTGCGCGGAGGTAACGGAACAGGGCAGTGGCTTGGTGACCGTGCAACAGACCTCATACACTTCTGGGACGACAACAATACAACCATCGTCAATGGAGACCAGACCCACATCTGGCCCTACGGCATCAATGGCGCGCATGAAGATAACGGCACAGAGGTCCTTTATACCATAACAAGTCTCTTGGCACAGGCGGTGGGCGAGGACGGTCTGCCGGCAACAGGTGCGCACTCTTTCGGAACACCATACTATTCCTTTGACCAGGAAGACAACGTAAAGTACTACATAAAGAGCGAAAGCGAGACATACGGACTTTACAATTCGTTCCTCGTAGAGGATGCCAACCACAACCTTAAGTGGAAAACCATGACGTCAGCCGAGGCAGAGAAGAATGACGCTGCAGCATGGTACGTTACCTTTACGCCAGACAACCAGTATTACCAGTTGCGCAATGCGGCAACGGGCTACTACATAACATATTCTGCAACGGGCGTAAACGGTATAAAGACCGTTAGTCGTACGACGCCTACAGATGCAGAAAACTTCCAGCTTATGCGTTCGCGCATCGACATAAAGACAAGTTCGGGAACAGTAGTAACACCGCAGCGCGGCTATTGGGTGATACATCCCGACAACGGTACGCAGACCCCTCCATGCCTGGCAGGATACAGTGGCGGTTCCGTAACAACACAGAAACTTGACTTGAGCGATAATAAGCAGGCGCAGCGCTGGCTCATTCTGACAAAAGAAGAGGCATCTAGGCTCGACAATAGTGCCCTTATAGTGGCGAAAGATGAGTTCAATAAGAACAAGTCGCTTATAGAGTCGTGGATGAACACACCTCACAAAGAAGTCGTGGCAGGTGCCGATGCGACAATGAATGCAACCTTGTCTGATTTAAGCAGCAAGTGCAACGCATCAACAACACCTTCAGATGTACAGGGTTATGCCACAGAGTTGTTGACGTCGGGTAAGACATACCTCAGTCAGGTGCAGATAGCAGACAAGGACCAACTCTTCGATCTCACTCCGCTGATGAAGAACCCATCCTTCGAAGGGGCTACCACAGGTTGGTTTATCGGCACAGGCGGTACGCATAACTACGGAGAGATAGAATTCTATCAGAAAGTAGTCGTAGCATACCAGATAGTGAAGTCTATGCCAAAAGGTACGTATAAGGTGAAGGTGCAGGGCTTCCAGCGCCCAGGATCATACACTGACGTTTATAGCGACTACGCAAACGGTACAGACAAAGTGGCTGTAAACCTTTATGTTAACGAAAAATCGTATGGCAGTACACTGTTGAAAAACATAATGGCAGAGAGAAGCAAGACATCATATAACGGTGGTGATAAGGCAATGACAGACGGAACCTACATCCCAAACAATATGGCATCAGCCGCAGCCCACTTCGCAAAGGGAGATTATGATAACGAACTTACAGTCTATATACCTACGGATGGTAACGTGACCATTAACCTTCGCGGTGCCAATGGCGATGCTTCATACTGGACGTGTTTTGACAACTTCCGTCTGTATTATCTCGGAGCAGCGACTCTTGACGACATAACAGCGACCCCAGTAGTTGTTGAGGCAAACAAGGAACCACAGTCAACAGCCGTATATACCATTGACGGTAGGGCTACAGGCAAGACCTTGCAGGAACTACCGGCAGGCATATATATCCAGAACAACAAAAAGATTGTAAAACACTAATAGTGAAAAAGGGTTAAGTAAATAAGTAGGCGTTTCATGCAGGACGTATTATATATAGCAAGTTTAATCAATAGGTTTGTTATATGAGCGTCATACATGAAACGCCCCTGTATTTTTGGGGAACCGATCTCCCAATATACCAATCTCCCAATATGCTAATATACTAATCTCTCAATATACTAATAAGTAAGTGTTCAAAATTATTTTAATATTTAATATAGGCTATTTGAGAGCAGATGTTTTCACTGTTTGATGGAACAATGTGAACATTGTGACTGAAAACAGGGGAAACAGGTGCCTCAAAGAGACTGTATTAAATATTCTCAATAATTCGAGAAATGACGCTTACTCATTATATAAAATAATTTTGAATACTTACTTATACTTACTTAAAATATGAAAAAGAAACGTTTACTTGGTACCATGGCAGTGCTTGCAGCGTCGCTGACGGCATATGCCAATACCACAGTGACCTCAGAACAGGTAACAGGAGAGGTGACTGTGAGCGATGACGTAGATTACGTCATTACCAACGCGTCGCCATTTGCCGATGCAGGAAAAGTGAATATTACCAACACGGAGCATGCAGTAGTGATAATACAGAATGTACGTCCGAGTGTTGTTATCAGCAAATGGCTGAAGGGACATGTGCTCATCGATGGAAAGCAAGCAGTAAATAATTATAACTGTCAGGTAAAAATGTATGCGCAGGGCGCAATCATCATGCCTTATGCCAGCAATATCAAGCCGCTCACCGTGTATTCAGAGCAGAACTTCGGTGGAACATCAGTCAATGATTTCGGTCTGGAGAATGACGGTGGCTACATGAATACCCTTACTGACGCGAAACTTAACAACAAAATACGCAGTTTTAAGTTGAAGAGAGGTTACATGGTAACATTCTCTACACGTGCAGGAGGTAGAGGTTACAGCCGTTGTTTTATAGCCGACAAGGAAGATCTGGAGATAGCAACGCTGCCAACAGTGCTCGACCAGCGCATAACATCATACCGTGTGTTCCAGTGGTATGACGCTCAGAAGAAGGGTCTTGCCAGCGATACGCGAGAGACGGAGAATGGACTCATCAATTCTTCGTGGTGCTACGACTGGGGAACAGGCGTTAACCGTCTGCCAGACACAGAGTGCGTGCCAAACCATATCTATGAGGATTGGCCATCATCAGCAGCCTGCGGTAGCGTTACTTACGCTTGCCACATGAAGACAAACAATGAGCCAGGCAATAGTTCAGATGACCATCCACAGTCGGTAGAGACCGTACTCGCCAACTGGGAGAACCTTATGCGTACCGGACTGCGCCTGTGTTCAGAGAGTTCGCACGACGGAAGCTTGAACCATTTGAAAGCGTTTATAGACTCAATAGACGCACGTGGCTGGCGTTGTGACCTCGTTGACCTGCACTGTTATTGGCCAAGTAGTAACTTCAATAACTGGAAATACTGGTATGACCGTTTCGGACAGCGACCTATCTGGATATCAGAATGGGTTTGGGGAGCATCATGGAACAATAATGGTATATTCGCAACAGACCGCACATACTCAACGGCTAACCAGCAGAAGAACGCTGATGAGTTGAAGAAGATAATACCTTGGATGAACGCTTCGCCATATGTAGAGCGTTACGCATACTGGAATAGTGAGGCAGACTGCTCAAAGATTATCAAGGATGGCAAATTGTCTATTGCCGGAGAGTATTATGCAAGTGTAGAACCAGGATTGGCATATAACCGTAATTATGAGAAGATTCCGGCACTACCTCCACAGAAAAACCCATCAGCGTTGGCTATAGAATATAGTGCAGAGGACAATACCGTGTCGCTATCATGGCACGATTATAACGGTGAGTATAACCAGTCGATGGACATTCAGTGTAAGGCGGTAGGGTCGTCAATATGGAAAACCGTAAAGACAGTGGACCAGTTGGAGAATGCTGCGGACTATAATGTTAAGATAGAGGGCCTGGATGGTAACAAGTATCGCATACGTATAAAGGACTTAACAGGCAAGGATCGCCTTACAAACGAAGCGACAGCCGTAAACGAAAACCTTAATTTCGGTGACGGAGTGACAATCGTTGAGAGCGGAACAGCAAAAACAAAGTATCTTGGCGGTAATATGTTGGTGAATGGTTCGTTCGACTTCGGAATGGCAGATTGGACAAACGCTGCTGGCACACCGCTCGCTGCACCGTATTATCAGGTTGTAAAGAAAGGCGGAGTTGACGGTGGTAACTATCTGCAGTGTTACGGAAGTAGCGATTCTAAGACTTCAGAGCAATCTATTGTCAGAAAGATGGCTTTGGAAGAAAATGCAAGTTACTACGTGGCAGCGTCTGGTTGTAACACGAATGCGGACAATCAGCGCATACTAACAGGAACAGAAAGTTTCGCTCTCACACAGCGTGTCGCATTGCCAAGTGTTGCGGAGTGGGGAAGCGTAGGTGCCTCGTTCACTACAAATACAGATAATGTGCTGTACATTCAGATGCTGAAACTGGGTGGCACCGCGATGTTAGACAATGTTATCGTGTCACGCCTCTTCGATACAAAGGAAGACGCACTCGCAGATGCGAAGCAGTGGGAGACAAAACGCTTTGCTGCTTTCAAAGCATTTAATACGACATTGCCGAAACTTAACGAACTTATGCAGGCATACATGGATGAGGCAGGCGTGAATGCAAGGGATATGGAGAGCATGATACAGAGCGGCTTGAAGTGTATTGCAACCAGAAACGTCGTAGATTCGCTTGCAGCTGACGTGAAACTTGTCGTAGATAACAATCTGACGAATGCCGATGTTATCAGTGAAAAGTATGCAGCGTTGAAGGACTTTGCTTACGCAGACGTTAATACTTACCTCGAAGACCTGGCTGCTCTCAAGACAATGGTTGCAGAGGCTTTACCAGCTACACTTGTAACAGATAAAGTGCAGAACCCAAGTTTTGCAGCAACAGCAAACTGGAATGTAAAGGCTGGTACGTACACCGATGGTGACCAACGCACAAATACCGTATCAGGCAAGACTTGTTGGAACGCATGGTGGAGCATAAGTGCTACAGGAAATGCCGACAAGACGATGGAAGTAAACCAAGCATTGACAAGACTCTCGGCAGGATTCTATGCCCTTGAGTGCAAGGCAGGCACACAACACCTGTGTGAAAACGACCAGCGCGCTTTCCTCGTTATTGGTGCTGACAGTATTTTCTCGCAGCCATTGCAGTATGGATTACTTGATCTTCCAAACTTTAGTGAAGCAGAACAGTGGAATACAGTTACCACTCCTTATACATATATAGACAATAATGGAAGTCTAACAATAGGTTTTAAGGGTTCAAAGAATGGTGCGATAGACAAGCAATGGATGAAGTATGGCTCGCCAAGCAGCACAGGTGACAACCGTGAAGGCTGGTGGTGTGCAACGGACTTCGCATTACGTTATATCCCAGCAGTGTCAAAGAACCCAACAGAAAGTGAGTGGGGAACAATATGTTTGCCAACAACTTTCACCATTCCAAGTGGCGTAAAACTCTACAGCGTCGTTGGAATTAGTGCTGATTCTCTTAACATAGGAATAGAGGAAGTAACAGGAGAACCAGTTGCGGGTATCCCTTATCTGTACCGTAAGGATGGCGATAAGAAGATAACCTTTATACAATCGGGCAATTCGGTTATCGCTCCAAATACCAATCAGAATGGACTTCGTGGTACATTCGTTTCAACAATCAAGTACCAATTGGGGTCACTTGTGCTCCAAAACGATAAATGGACGGTGGTAACAGAACGTTTCCCTATAGAGTCTAACTCGGCTTACATATATAAGGTATCAAATGTTCCGGTACTTCCAGCAGACTGGAGTGGTATGATGTTGCCTACATCAGGTCTTGCCAAACCAACAGGCGTAAACATGGTAAGAGCAGATGTAAGTAGCAAGAGTACCAAGAACTATAATCTTTCAGGTCAAAGAGTAAACAATGACGCCAAAGGAGTCATCATAACCGAAACAGGTAAGAAACTGGTAAGGTAACGTAAGTAAAACAAAAGAAATATGTTTAGAGTGCCATCTCCACAGGTTGGGGATGGCACTCTATGTATTTAATGAAGGCAAAAATGTCAGAAAAGCGTGTTTTTATATGTGTGTGCGCAAACAAACGTTGATATAAGTCAATTATATTACAAAAAGATGAAGATTTATTTGAAATTGTTTACGCACACAGGAAAAACGTAGTACCTTTGCAATGTCAAAAGGAACAAAGGTCCTTAAGACACAAAAAGAGTTATCAAAAAAGATTGCGAGATAGGATATCAAAAAGATTGTGAAGATAGTTTAGGTTAGTAAATCTTAGTGAAGATAGGTATAAAGAAATGCTTTCGCGGCGTGAGTCGCAGGTAAAAAAGATTGATTAAAAGGATAACACAAAAGTTTGACAATGTCGAAGGGATAAGGTAAACGGTTTAACCCGTTCCTCCCCTGCAGACGGTCAAAGTTCATGACAGAATATTGTTTAGGTTAGTAGAAATAATAGATTTAGGTTTTAGTTATTAGGTTAGAAAAGATTGTTTAACAGTATGGATGACATAGAAAGACCGTGAGGCTTTTCTTTGATCGAAAACGAAACATAGTTAAACATACTTTTAAAAGCACTGCCGCTCGTGAAGAGTAGCAGTGCTTTTTTTGTGTACAGTAAGTTATGACGTAAAAAGGTAGCAGTGCTTTTTTGGTGTGCAGTAGGTTGTGACGTAAAAAGGTCGCAGTGCTTTTTTTGTGTACAGTAAGTTATGATGTAAAAAGGTAGCAGTGCTTTTTTGTGTGCAGTAGGTTATGACGTAAAAAGGTAGCAGTGCTTTTTTTGTGTACAGTAAGTGTCGCTGTAAAAAGGTAGCAGTGCTTTTTGGTGTGCAGTAAGTTCCGCTGTAAAAAGGTAGTAGTGCTTTTTTGTGTGCAGTCAATTGGATAGTAAAAGAGTAGGGGATACGATTTATTCAATTCATAAAAGAATCAATATGCAGTTCATAAAAGAGTTAATATGATGGAGAAAATTTGTTTATTTCATAAATAATATGTAATTTTGCCATTGTTTTTACGGATGGTGACATTGAGATTGTCACATTATATAGGATTAAAAAGGATAATAGGAAATGAGGTTACTTGATAAAAGACCGGACAATAACCCTTCAAGGGTGTCCGTGGTATTGGCTGCTTTGTATAATTTAGTGTTGGTATATGTGGTGTATTTTATATGCCGCATATTCTATGTCGTAGCCAATTGGAATACTTTCGGGGGGGACTTCGGTAACCTTTCGTTGTGGGAGTTGCTGAAAGGCAGTCTTCTGTTTGATACTTCTGCCATTGTTTATACCAATTCACTTTACATAGTGCTAATGTTTCTGCCTCTACATCTAAAGGAAACGGTGAAATGGCAGAAGGTAACGCGGTGGTTATTCTATGTGGTAAACTCCTTAGCGGTAGTGATAAACCTCGTTGATGCAGTATATTTTACTTATACAGGACGCCGAACTACATCGACAATATTATATGAATTTTCCAACGAGACAAACCTATTGTCTATCATAGGCATCTCAATTATCAACTATTGGTATCTTGTTTTAACAGGTGTAATACTGATTTTCGGTCTTATCTTTTTTTATGTTACCCCCGCATCGTTTAGGGTAGAGCGTGACAGGAAGTCTTTGGTAAGGTATTATGGGATGCAAGTATTGTGTTTCTTTGCTTGTATTCCCTGTTGTGTTGCAGGTATGAGAGGAGGTTTTACCACAGCAGTACGCCCCATAACGCTTAGCAATGCCAACCAATACGTAAACCGTCCAACAGAGGCGGCAATAGTACTCAACACGCCATTCTCACTCATTAGGTCAACAGGTAAGAACGTATTCTATAATCCGAACTATTTTACAGAAAAACAACTTGATAAGATTTATTCCCCAATACACAATGCAGGAAACCCTTTTACTAATCAAGTGGCGGTGAAACGCAATGTGGTGGTGCTGATAGTAGAAAGTTTTGGCAGGGAATACATAGCCGAGTATAATGATCTTTATAAGGCTGATAATTATAAAGGCTATGCTCCGTTCATGGATTCTATGGTCAGGAAATCACTGACCTTCGACTATACCTTCGCTAATGGCAGAAAGAGTATAGACGGAATGCCATCAATTCTCTCAGGAATACCACACTTCCTTGAACCCTTCTTCCTAACACCAGCATCGTTGAATACTGTCAGCGGACTGGCTGGCGAGTTAGGAAAGTGTGGCTATTCATCTGCCTTCTTCCACGGAGCGGAGAATGGTAGCATGGGCTTTGAAGCCTTTGCCAAGACAACAGGATTCCAAAAGTATTACGGTCGCACGGAGTATAATGACGACAAACGCTTCGGAGGCGATAAGGACTTTGACGGAACGTGGGCTATATGGGACGAGCCATTCCTGCAGTTCTATGCAAAGAAGATGACAGAGATGAAGCAACCGTTCGTTACAGCCGTCTTTACTGCCTCCAGTCACCATCCGTATGTAATACCAGAGAAGTACAGCAAGAAGTTCGATATACTGTGGGAGCGTGACAATCCGATACACAAATGCATAAGATATACGGACATGGCGCTGCGTAAATTCTTCGAAACGGCGAAGAAACAACCTTGGTATAAGAACACTATATTTGTGATAACGTCTGATCATACCAATATCTATGATCACCAAGAGTATGGCACTGACCTCGGACTCTTTGGTGCTCCGATACTCATTTATGACCCAATGGGCGACATAGAGCCAGGGCGCAGGCATTGCGTAGCACAGCAAACGGACATCATGCCAACAGTGCTCAGTTATTTAGGTTATAGCAATCCTTATTTGTCTTTTGGCGTAGATCTTCTTACGGCTAATGATGCTGATACTTGGGCGGTAAACTATAGCAACGGAATATACCAGTTTGTGAAAGGCGACTACGTGATACAGTTTGATGGCAGATACGTAACAGGTGCGTTTAACTATAAGGATGACTGGTTTATGCTGAAGAATTTGAAGAATAATCCAGCGTTAAAGCCGCAGTTCCAGAGCATGGAAACCCAGTTGAAAGGTATCATACAGAGTTATATGACACGTATGATAGACGACCGATTGGTGCCTGACGGAGCAAAGAAGAGATAAGTATTAATGGGGGGTCTATATCTTAGCACCATAAGATAGAATCACCCTTCAATATAAAAGGATAACAATTGATGATAAAGAACTTGATATACGACTTCGGAAAGGTGCTCGTGGACTATGATTATTTCGTAGTCCTTGATGAACTCTTTGCCTCACATGAGCAGGCGGAGGATTTCTATCGTCATCTGATGGATGACGGTTGGAATGAGCGTCTCGACCGAGAAGAGCAACCTTTTGAACATATTATCCGTAATATGCAGCAGGCAATGCCACAGTATGAGAAAGAGATACAAGGCTTTGGTGACCGTTATACGGATTTCGTTCTTGGCGAAATGAAAGGAATGTACCATTTACTGACAAGTCTAAAGGAACAGGGATATAAGCTATATGGATTGACAAACTGGTGCAGTAAGGTGCACCTCACAATGAAGCAGTACCCTATATTCCAGTTACTCGACGGCAGATTAATATCCTCGGAGGAACACCTTGTTAAGCCTGAAGCTGCTATCTACGAACGTATCTGTAGCAAGTTTAGCCTGAAGGCAGAGGAATGTGTCTTCGCTGATGACAAGATAGAGAACGTAGAGGCAGCAAGGGCATACGGCATGCATGGCATTTGGTTTAAGGATGCCAAGCAGTATGAGATGGAACTAAAGGATATTTTAGCAAGACAGGTATTGCCATAAAGAAGGAAATAGACACTTTTTGCAAGATAAGTATTTTCATAAAGAAGGAAATAGACACAAGAAAAGTAACGCCCAGACTTCGTTGGAGGTCTGGGCGTTATCTGTTTATGTGCCTTATGCTTAGAAGGCGGTGTGGTCGTATGTTATGTTCTTGCTCCTAACGTTAAAGCAGTTGCTACTCTTGTTAATGAATTTATATACAAGTCCCACCTTAAGGTTATTCAAGAAGATGTCATGTATTGGCAAGCGTGCATCACCCTTAATCTCATAGATGGCGTCGGTACGCTGCAGTTCACAGTCCTCCATGTATATGTCATGAATGTCCGTGAGGCGAGTCTCGTATGTAGGCACGAGTGTTTTCCATTGGTATAGCACGTCGGTATCAATCTCAAACATACGTCCTGCGCATGTTCCCTTACAGTTCTTCATGTAAACATGGTGTATAAAACCACCGCGGCGGTGGTTCGTCTTCAGATACATCATACGGAAAACGCTGTCCGTAGCCTCACAATTCTCCATGTAAATGTTGCGCACGCCACCACTCATCTCGCTGCCGATACCAAGGAAGCAGTGTCCTTTAACGACCTTACAGTTGCGTACCACCACGTTCTCTGTAGGTTGGTTAATGCGCCATGCATCGCGGTTTCGTCCCGACTTGATAACGATAGCGTCATCTCCCTGGTCGAACTGACAGTTCTCTATCAGTACATTCTTAGTCATCTCAAGGTCAATGCCATCGTTATTATGGTTGTGAGCATACACCTTCAGGTTGCGTGCTATGCCGCCATCGCATAGGAAAAGGTGGATAGTCCAGAAAGGAGAGCCGTTGATGCTGAAGTTGTCGAGCAATACGTTGCGACATCTGTTAAAGTGTATAAGGTGTGGACGCATATTGTTCTGTCCTACAGCCATCTGTCTTTGTTCCACCGGCACGTCCGTTGAAGCCCAGGTGTACAGTTGTTTAGAAGCCGCAAGGTGCTCCTTAGGTCTTTTGAACCATGGTGACCAGCCCTTGATGCGAGGCTGCAACTTACCTTTACCCGTAATGGCAATGTTCTCACAGTTGTAAGCATAAACCAGAGGTGAGTAGTTGAAACACTCCATACCTTCCCATGACGTTTGCACGGCAGGCAGGTAGTCCTTGTAATTATCAGAGAAAACGAGTACCGCTCCCTCTTCAAGGTGCAGGTTCACGTTGCTCATGAAGTGAATAGGTCCGGTGAGCCATTCGCCCTTAGGCACCACCACTGTGCCGCCACCAGCCTTGTTGCAAGCCTTTATGGCTTTTTCTATAGCCCTCGTGTTATTGTACTCACCGCCAACCTTTGCTCCATATTTAGTGATAGAGAACGATTTGGCAGGAAAAACATATTCCTTGATGGCTTCCATCTGGAACGGTGCTGTTACGTTGTGTTCCACGTACTGTGGCTCCTTCTGCTTAGCAGCCGATGCGCAGAGAGATGCAGCAGCGCACAGAAGTGAGAGTAAAAATGTTTTTGTTTGCATTAGTTCAGTTAATTTAGGGTAATCGTGTGTTGTTATTAATATTATTGCTCTTTCAGAAATTTCGTTACCTGTTCCGCAAATGCCTTCATGCCTGCTATGGAAGGATGTCCCTGCTGTTTGTTGATATCCTTAAGGTCGAGGCAAGGTACGTTGTAGTGTTTGCAGATAGTGTGTACAGACTCGTTAATGTCCTGTCTCAGTTCGCTGTTAAGAATGAATATGATGTGTGCGGTGGGATAGTTAGCCTTCAGGTCATAAAGTAGTTTAGCCATTGCAGGGCGGAAGGAGTAAAGTTCCTGCTTATTCCAATTACCATAGATATATTCGCCTACAGGCGCGCCAGCCCAACTGTCGTTAGTTGCTCCACATACGAGGATGACGTCAGGCTCACCAAGTTTGTTGCTGCGAGTTATGAAGGCGCGGTCAGTATAGTCCTTGTGTACACCGTTTTTGTCCTTATACCCAGTGTAACAAATGGTGGAACCCGAGAAGGAGTTGTTGCGCTCCAGAGTGCCGTTCATATTCTTTATTACCTGGTGCCACCATGTTTGTTCCACGGTGCGCACGTTGTTCCCTTTGTGCAGTTCTTTGTTGTCAGGACGGTAATACCAAATAGCGTTAGTGTCTGGCGTAAGATACCCTTCGTATGTAGAGTAACTGTCGCCAAGAATTGATATGCGTAGTTGGGAATTTTTTTCGCCAGCGTAAGTTATGGCGACAGAAAAAAGAAGGGTAAGAGTAAGAAAAAAATGTTTCATAATGGTTGAAGCCCCCCTCCCTTACCTCCCCCATGGGGGAGGAGAGATGTGGGGTGATTTATTGATAGTTTAGTAATTTCGTTTAAAGTGCACCAACTTACAATTTGAAAGCATAGAGATTACCTTGTAATTAGATAGTGATTACAGTGTAATTAGGTAGTGATTACACGGTAAAAGCATAGTGATTACAGCGTAAGAGTATGCGACGAAAAACTGTAAGTAAAAAGGGGTGTTTTGCTTACAGATTGTAATCATTTCTTATAATGATGGTCTTCGGTTTCGCTATGGGTTGCAGCGTCCGTTCAACCTGTTCCTTAGCGTTTCGACGAGCGTTGTTGAGTGTCTCGTCTGTAAGGCAACGCTTGAGCATAGTGCGTCGTGCCTTCTCGTACATAGCCTTGCGATCAGCGTTGCTCCATTTGCCCGTCTCGAAGAAAGATCGCGTACGTGCCTCGTCAATAAAGTTGTAGTCAAGCAACTTTACGTCGGGGAGGGTCATGTAGATGGTGTCGCCCTCAGTTTTAATCCAATCTGCGGAACAGTCGCGGAAGTCAATGCCGATGCGCAGAGTGCCGTAGTATATGCGTACCAACTCGTCGTCAGAGAAGAAACCCGTGCGCATGGTGTCGATAATCTCCTCGTCATTAATGGCGAGAAACTCCCATTGTCCGATAGCCTTAACGTGCTCAATGATGGTAGGTGTACTGTCGATGGTGTCGTCAGTCCCCAAGATTATAGTGTCGTCTTTAGCGGAGTGTATTCCCCATGCGATGGCACCAGCAATAGCAATGATGATAATGCCCACCGCGGTGATGGTGAAGCGATTCATGCCGTTATTCAGTCTTTCTAATAATCGTATTATGTTTGCCATCGTCTCTGAATGAAATAGTAATGTCTTGTTCCTTAAATCCCATAGCCTCAATGATAGGAATGAGTTGACGCGCAGCACTTTCCCTCGACAATGCGATGAGGTTCATTTTCGGAATGTCACGCTCTATCGCTGCGCGTCCCTGCTTCTCGTAAGACTGTAGTTCCTCGTCCGAGAAGCGGCTGCGTGTAAGTGCCACGTATTGCTTAATGCCATCATGGTCTATGTGTGTCTCCGTTATTACGATGTCGGGTTGAGGCAGGAATACCTCAATCTTGTCACCATATCGCTGAATGGCATCGGTGGAGAGCCTTGTAAGGTCAATACTCGCCTTTATGGTGGCATAAAGCGGGATGGCAACCTTTCGTTTTCCGGCAGGAACGTTAAGCGAGATTTGTTTGCCAAGCACTGTGCCAGAAAGTTTCATAACATCATCGTGCGTGATAATCTTATGAACCTTAACCTCAGCGGTGTGCAACCGTGAACAACTCTGCATCTGCGTTAGCATAACGGGAATAGTGTCAATGCGCACCGTGTCCTGCCGTTGAGCGTCAGAAGAGTTTGTGCATGAGCGTAAACTGAAAAATAAAATGCCCAAAAGGCATAATATCGCCAGTAAATATAGTACTATAAGTTTTTTGTTCATCATCACCCTGCAAAGGTAGTAAAAAACTATTGATGACACTAAGAAATGTCAAAAAAAAAATATAAATATGTGGGTGGTACAAAATATTGTTTATCTATTTGGGCTTATTTCGGAAAAAAGTACTAACTTTGTAATCAGAAAACAAATAAAAGAAAATAATATGCAGAAAACAGAACTGACTACACCCACAGAGGAAAAGAAGTCACTGAACTTCATAGAACAGAAAATAGAGGCAGACCTTGCGGCAGGCAAGAACGGTGGACGTGTACAGACACGTTTCCCACCAGAGCCAAACGGCTATCTGCACATAGGTCATGCTAAGGCAATAGCGATGGACTTCGGAGTAGCGCAAAAGTACGGTGGCGTATGTAACCTGCGTTTTGATGATACCAATCCGCAGAAAGAAGACGACGAATACGTTGAGGCAATAAAGAAAGACATACAGTGGCTGGGCTACAAATGGGGCAAAATATGCTATGCCTCAGACTATTTCCAGCAGTTGTGGGACTTTGCCGTGGCTCTCATCAAGCAGGGCAAGGCATACGTGGACGAGCAGACAGCAGAGCAGATAGCGGAACAAAAGGGTACGCCAACAACGCCAGGACAAAACTCACCTTACCGTGACAGACCGGTAGAAGAGAACCTTCGACTCTTTGAAGAGATGAACTCAGGACGCATGGAACCAGGAAAAATGGTGCTGAGAGCCAAGATAGACATGGCTAACCCAAACATGCACTTCCGCGACCCTATCATGTATCGTGTGATGAACATACCTCATTACCGTACGGGAGACAAGTGGAACGCATACCCAATGTATGATTTCACACACGGACAGTCAGACTATTTCGAGGGTGTAACACACTCACTCTGCACCTTGGAGTTCGTTGTTCACCGTCCATTGTACGATCTCTTCATCGACTGGTTGAAGGAAACAAAGGGCGAGGCAGACAATATGGACGATAACCGTCCACGCCAGACAGAGTTCAATAAGTTGAACCTCTCTTACACATTGATGTCAAAGCGTAACCTGCTGTTGCTCGTAAAGGAAGGTCTCGTAAGCGGATGGGACGACCCACGCATGCCAACAATATGCGGATTCCGTCGTCATGGCTATTCACCAGAGTCAATAAACAACTTCATAAAGAAGATAGGCTATACCACTTTCGATGCGCTTAACGAGATAGCCCTGCTCGAGAGTTCGGTACGCGAAGACCTTAACACAAGGGCAGACCGCGTGGCAGCAGTGCTCAACCCACTGAAACTCGTCATAACAAACTATCCAGAGGGCAAGACAGAGCAGATGACTGCCATCAATAATCCAGAAGACCCTAACAGCGGAACGCACGAGATAATATTCTCACGCGAACTGTGGATAGAGCGTGATGACTTCATGGAAGACGCTCCAAAGAAGTTCTTCCGCCTTGGTCCTGGTAAGGAAGTGCGCCTAAAGAACGGCTATATCATCAAGTGTCCAGAAGAGAACTTCTGCAAGAAAGATGCCGAGGGTAACATCGTTGAGGTATATGCAGAGTATGATCCAGAGACAAGAAGCGGAATGCCAGGGGCAGACCGTAAGATAAAGGGTAAAACACTGCACTGGGTAAGCGTAAACCACTGTCGCCAGTGTGAAGTACGTCTCTATGACAGACTGTGGATGGTAGAGAACCCACGCGATGAAAAAGCACGCTTGGTAAAGGAAGAAGGCTTGTCTGACCTTGAGGCAATGAAGCGCATGATGAACCCAGACTCGCTGAAAGTGCTCAAGAACTGTTACATAGAAGAGTGGGCAGCAGACAAGAAACCAGGCGACTACCTGCAGTTCCAACGTATAGGTTACTTTATGCCAGACCCTGACACAACACCAGAGAAGCCAGTTTACAACCGTACCGTAGGCTTGAAAGATAACTGGAAAAAATAAAAGACGCTTATGGCATCAAACAATTTTGATAAGTACACCAATTCACCAGAGTTCAAGGAACTTCTTGAAAACTACGAAAGTAGTGCCAACTCTGGTGGGTTGGTGTATTTTGAATGTGACGACCTTATAGATATCGCCGAGTATTATCATAAGAACGGAGAGTTAGAAAAAGCAGAAAACGCTGCGCTATATTGCCGTAAACTCTACCCTGAAGAGGCCGCTCCGCTATTGTTCCGCGCAAGGATGGCGTTGATAGACCATCAAGACGTGGAGAAAGCGAAGGCTATCATGGCAGACCTGCGTGAGGAAGAAGAAAGCATAGACAGCGTGTATGTAAAGGCAGAGATAATGCTAACCGAGGGTGATGCTCACGCTACCGAGGAGTATTTGCAAGAGAAATACGCACAGTTCTCGGATAGTAGAAACAACACAGGCGGCATGAACGATGACGAAGAAGAGGAAGAAAACGCTGAAGACGCCCCCGACTTTGCACTCGATATAGCCATGATGTACTGTGATCATTTCTACTTTGAATTGTCAGAACGCTGGTTGAAGAAAGCACGTGTGCCCGAAGATGACTTAGCCTTTGAGTATTATGATACGTGGTCAAGGATACTGATAGCCAGTGGAAGGTTAGAAGAGGCAATAGACACACTGAACAAACAGATAGATATTGATTCATTTAATGTCAGTGTGTGGCTAATGCTTAGCGACATACAGTATCAGTTGGCTCGTTATCAAGATGCGTTGCAGAGTGCAGAATATGCCATGGCCATTGCACCTAAGGACGCATATCCTTACCTCACACGTGGAAATAGCCTTTATGCGATGAACAGACTGGAGGAGGCAGAGCAATGCTTTGAACGCTATGCGGAACTTGCACCAGAGGAGGTAGGGGCAGACTTGTTGCTCGCAACCACAAAATTCTGTCGTAAAGACAACGATGGGGCGTATGCACATGCCAAGAAAGTCTATCAAAACATAGACCGTTTCCCACCATTCCAGCAGGCAGAAGCATTGCGTACGTGTGCAACCATAGCGGCAAAGGTAGCAGATATGGGACTGGCGGACCAGTGTTGCGAATACATGCAGAAACTTGGACTGCCTGAAGAGGAAATAGAGATAATGAAAGGGTCTATATGCATGGAGGTGATGGACCTGCAAAGAGCCGTCGCCCACTTCAATAAAGCACTGACACAAACAGATTATGACTCTAAAGTAGTGGCGCGTATAGGCATAATATGTTATGAGACAGGGTCTGTGCCATACGCTTACCATTTGCTAAAGGAAGTGGTAGATATAGAGGAAGAAAACGACTATGAAAACGTACCGCCACGTTCGCTGGCCTTCCTTGCAGGCGCATGCCGTGTATTAAGCAAACGTGAAGAGTACCTGCATTACCTTGAATATGCAGTGAAGATAATGCCATTAGAGGCATCGAGCGTCCTTGGCGACTACTTCCCACTTGGTACCGAACCCAGTCAGTACCTGGAAATAGAAAAGAAGAGGATGGGGGAGAGCGGGCAAAGCGAATAACAAACAAAACAAACAGAGAATAGAAAAAAATAATAAGACAATAAAAGCAAAATAATGTTAGAAGAATTATTATCTAATTTTGGCTATAACACGGTGTTCTGGGGCATGCTTCTGGAGAGTACCGTTATACCAGTGCCGTCAGAAATCTTCGTGCCGCCAGCAGCATACCAGGCAGCCGCGGGAGTGCTAAATATATGGATGGTGATACTTATAGCCACACTTGGCGCAGACTGTGGAGCAGTAATCAACTATGCAGCGGCTTACTATCTTGGAAGACCAATAATATATAGTTTTGCCAATAGCCGTTGGGGAAAGTTGTGCCTACTTAATCAAGAGAAAATAGAGAAGGCAGAGAGGTACTTTGACGATCATGGCGCAGTAGCAACGCTAACAGGTCGTCTTGTGCCCGTAATACGCCAACTTATCTCAGTGCCAGCAGGACTGGCGAAAATGAACTTCTGGCACTTCCTGCTGTACACCACAATAGGTGCAGGAGTGTGGAACAGTATATTGGCAGCCATAGGATATTATCTGCATTCCGTGGTGCCATACGACCAACTAAATGCCAAGGTAGAAGAGTATTCGGCATACATTAAGTATGTAATACTTTTAATATTGGTAATCGTTGCCATATACTTCTTCGTGAAAAAATATAGAGGTAAAAAGAAAGGTAATTTATAGAACTACCTTAAAATAAAACAACCGCAAAGATGATGCAAAGCACAATTACATCAAGAAATGACGTAAATCAATTAAAAAAGAAAAGAAAAATGAGTAATTCTTAAAAATAGTTGATAAAATGTTTGCATCAATCAACAAAAAGTTGTAACTTTGCAACCGTTATCCTGAATACAATCTTTTTACCTTAAGGAAAGCTAATACCTATTGAGATTGAAACTCTTACATTGTGAAATGTGAGAGTTTCGTTTTTTTTATATGCCTGTAGCATGCAGTTTAGGTTTGAGGGATGACGTGTAATGAAGGTGCCGGTGAATAAAGTTTTTGGTATCTTTGTGTTATGGAGATGATTGTGCAGTTGTGTGTTTTTCGTGTAATAGAGTAATTGTATTGGCGTAGTGTAATGAAAAAAAGGTAACATATTCTTGCTCAATCAACTAAAATTTATTAACTTTGCAACCGTTATATGCCTGCGTTATTATATAATGTGTACGGCATACAAAGGAAAATCTATAAACAAACATATACAGATGAATATTTCATACAAATGGCTCAAGGAGTATGTTGACTTCGACTTGACTGCAGAGGAAGTGTGCGCAGCACTTACAAGCACAGGTCTTGAGGTTGATGCTCTTGAAGAAGTGCAGGCCATAAAGGGTGGTCTGAAAGGCCTTTATGTAGGTAAGGTACTTACATGCGAACCACATCCAGACTCTGACCACATGCATGTATGCACGGTGGATTTAGGAAAGGAAGAACCATCACAAATAGTTTGTGGCGCGCCTAACGTTGCAGCAGGGCAGAAAGTTATTGTGGCTGATCTCGGGTGTGTTCTTTATGATGGCGACAAAGAGTTTGTTATTAAGAAATCAAAACTTCGTGGCGTGCAGTCTAACGGCATGATTTGTGCAGAAGACGAAATAGGAATAGGCAATGACCACGCTGGAATTATAGTCCTTCCTGATGATGCTGTGGTAGGAACACCTGCTGCGGAATACTACAACATAGAGAGTGACTGGCTCATAGAGATAGATATTACAGCCAATCGTGCTGACGCACTGTCGCACTATGGCGTTGCTCGTGACCTTTACGCATGGCTTGTACAGAACGGTTACAAGACAAGTCTGCACCGTCCGTCATGCGATGCATTCGCAGTAGATAACAACGACCTTCCTGTAGATGTCGAGATAGAGAATACAGAGGCTTGCCGTCGCTATGCTTGTGTAAGTGTAACAGACTGCGAAGTGAAAGAATCTCCAGAATGGTTGAAGAATAAACTAAATATCATAGGTCTGCGTCCTATCAACAATATCGTTGATATAACGAACTATATCATGATGGCTTACGGACAGCCACTGCATTGTTTCGATGCCGACATGATAACAGGTCATAAGATAATAGTAAAAGACCAAAACGAAGGCAAGAAGTTCGTTACGCTTGATGGTGAGGAACATATACTCGGTGAGCACGACCTTGCTATCTGCAACACAGAAGAGCCAATGTGTATCGCAGGTGTATTCGGCGGAAAAGGTTCTGGAACCTACGAGAATACAAAGAACGTAGTGCTTGAATCAGCATACTTCCACCCAACATGGATTCGTAAGTCAGCACGCCGTCACGGCCTTTCTACCGATGCTTCATTCCGTTTTGAGCGTGGCATAGACCCTAACGGAACAATATATGCACTGAAGCAGGCAGCCATTCTCTGTAAAGAATTGGCAGGGGCAAAGGTTAGTATGGAGATAAAGGATGTATATCCTAATCCTATTGAGAACCCAACCATGCGCCTGGATTATGAGTATGTTGACAGACTCATAGGCAAGAAGATAGGTAACGACACAATAAAGAGCATTCTGAAGTCACTCGAAATCGTCATAAACGCAGAGGACGAGAATGGACTTAACATTACAGTACCAGCGTATCGCGTTGATGTTCAGCGTCCATGTGACGTTGTAGAGGATATACTTCGCATTTACGGCTACAACAATGTAGAGATACCTACGCAGTTGAAGTCATCACTCGTGGTGAAGGGATTTGAAGATCAGCGTCATAAACTCATGAATCTTGTGGCAGAACAACTTGTTGGCGCGGGTTTCAATGAGATACTTAACAACTCTCTTACCAAGGGAGCATACTACAAGGATTTGGCGTCTTACCCAGCGGATAAACTCGTTACGATAGTAAATCCGTTGTCTTCCGACCTTAATGTAATGCGTCAGACATTGCTTTTCGGTGGTCTTGAGAGCATTATGCGTAATGCAAACCGTCGCATGGCAAACCTTCGCTTCTTCGAGTTTGGTAATTGTTATCATCATGATAACGCCAAGCGTGACGATGAGAACCCAATGAAGGCATATACAGAAGAAGGACATCTCGGACTGTGGCTTACAGGCAAGCGTGTAGAAGGCTCGTGGATACATGCTGATGAGGATACAACATTCTATGAATTGCGTGCGCATGTAGATAACATCCTTCGTCGTATAGGAATGCCACAAGGCATGCTCGTTGCAGAGAAGTCGCAGAATGATATCTTTGCTACAGGAATTACGTTGAAGAATCGTGGCGGTAAGGTGTTCGTAGAGATGGGTATCGTTAGCAAAAAGATACAAAAGCAGGCAGATATAGACCATGAAGTGTTCTTTGCAGACGTTAACTGGACTCAGGTAACAAACGCAGTTAAGAAGGCTTCGGTAAGCTTTACAGAGGTGCCAAAGTATCCTGCAGTAAGTCGTGACCTTGCACTTCTGCTCGATAAGAACGTAGAGTTCGCTGAGATAGAGCGCATAGCGCGCCAGACAGAGAAGAAACACCTGAAGAAGGTAGAACTCTTTGATGTGTATGAAGGCGACAAACTGCCAGAGGGAAAGAAATCCTACGCTGTCAACTTTATACTGCAGGATGCAGAGAAGACTATGGGCGACAAGCAGATTGATGCAATTATGAACAAGCTCATAGCAAACCTCAAGAAGCAACTTAACGCAGAATTGCGATAGAATCGTTAATAGAAAATCTTCTCCCAATGAAATAGTCGGGAGAAGATATAACAAAACAAATAACAATATACAAATATAAAAATACAATAAACCAATGGGTAGAGCATTTGAATATCGTAAAGCCACCAAACTGAAGCGTTGGGGCCACATGGCAAAGACATTTACACGCCTTGGCAAGCAGATTGCCATTGCCGTAAAGGCTGGCGGTCCAGAGCCCGAAACGAACCCTACACTGCGTTCAATCATCGCTACATGTAAGCGTGAGAACATGCCAAAGGATAACATTGAGCGTGCTATTAAGAACGCACTTGGTAAGGACCAGTCTGATTACAAGGAAGTAACATACGAGGGATATGGCCCTCACGGTATCGCAGTATTTGTTGATACTCTTACCGACAATACCACACGTACTGTGGCTGACGTTCGTTCGGTGTTTAATAAGTTCTCTGGTAACCTCGGAACAACAGGCTCTCTCTCTTTCCTCTTTGACCATAAGTGTGTGTTCACATTCAAGAAGAAAGATGATATCGACATGGACGACCTCATCCTTGAACTTATTGACCTTAACGTGGATGATGAGTTCGACGAGAACTATGACGAGGAGAAGGACGAGACAACAATCTCTATATATGGCGATCCAAAGTCATACGCACAGATACAGCACTTCCTTGAGGACAAGGGCTTCGAGGAAATAGGTGGAGAATTTACTTACATACCTAACGACCTCAAGGATGTTGACGACGAGCAGCGTGCTACAATCGACAAGATGGTAGAGAAACTTGAGGAGTTTGACGATGTGCAGACTGTTTATACAAACATGAAACCTGCAGAAGAATAAAAATAAAGAAACGCAACCCCATCGTCAGCATGCTAATAGCATGCAGATGATGGGGTTTTTCGTTTGCCGAACATTTACTTAGGAAATAATAATTATTCCCGAAATTACATAATTACCAACTAACTATCTATTATCTCTATGAAGAAAATTATTGGACTGTTGTTCGCATTGATGGCGGTAATGTCTGTTCATGCACAGGGGTGGGATGAAGCTCTGTACAAGCAGATAGAAAGCCGTATTGTAGCACCGACCTTTAAGGCGAAGAATTACCCTATTACAAAGTATGGCGCATCGGTTAAGAATAATGCAGCCAAGAATCAGAAGGCCATAAATGCTGCTATAGCCGCATGTTCAAAGAACGGTGGTGGTACGGTGGTTGTTCCTGCGGGAACATGGAACACTGGAGCAATCCGTATGCAGTCAAACGTTAATCTCCGCTTGGAGAAAGGAGCAGTGGTGCTCTTTGCTTATAATCCAGACCTCTATCCACTGGTTAAAACCCGTTGGGAAGGTCTCGATATAATGAACTATTCACCATGTGTTTATGCTTACCAGGCAGAGAACATCGCTATCAGCGGTGAGGGAACACTTGACGGTGCAGGTGAAAATGATACATGGTGGCAGTGGTGCGGAGCCAAGAAGTATGGCTTCGAGGAAGGTAAAACACCTCAGGCACAGTCAATGCCTTGGTTCGGCGACGACCGTTTTGGTAAGGACGAGCAGGGCAATGTGCTTTCAAACCGTAACACACTGTTGCAGATGTCAGACAATGGCGTGCCCACAGAAGAGCGCGTGTTCGGTAAAGGACACGGCATGCGTCCACAACTTGTGAACTTCTACGAGTGTAAGAATGTGCTCATTGAAGACGTAACAATGTTGCGTTCGCCATTCTGGGTAATACACCCAACCCTCTCAAAGAATATTACTGTCCGTAGGGTTAAGATAATAAACGATGGCCCTAACGGTGATGGTTGTGACCCAGAGTCATGTGAGGACGTACTCATCGAGAACTGTTACTTCAAGACCGGTGATGACTGCATCGCCATAAAGAGTGGACGTAATGCTGATGGTCGTCGTACACCAGCACCTTCTCAGAACATTATCGTTCGCGGATGTACCATGGCTGACGGTCACGGTGGTGTGGTTATAGGTTCGGAGATAAGTGCAGGCGTAAAGAATGTCTTTGCTCATGACTGTAAGATGGACTCTCCAAACCTTGACCGTGTGCTGCGTATTAAGACAAATACATGCCGTGGTGGCGTGACAGAGAATATCTGCATGCGTAATGTAGAGGTTGGTCAGTGTCGCGAGGCAGTACTGCGTATCAACCTTGTTTACGAGCCGAAGGAACGTGCAAAGCGAGGTTTCATACCAACAGTGCACAATGTATATATGGAGAACGTAACCTGTCAGAAGTCTAAGTATGGCGTGCTTCTCAACGGACTTGATGATGCTGATAATATCTATGACATCAATATCAAGAACTGTACCTTCAATGGCGTAACAGACGAGAAGGTTCGTCGCACTGGTAAGAGCCACAATATAAACTTTGATGGACTTCGCATCAATGGGGAATTGGTGCTTTCTCAGCCCCCTTTTGAGCATTACTCCGAGTGGATGGCTTGGAGTGAAATGCAGAGAGTGCCTCAATCATACTATCTTGACTTTACAGACCCGAAGAAAAGACCTAACGGTAAGTGGAGTTATGTTATGGGCATAGAGCTTGAAGGCATCATGGATGCTTACCAGGCATATCTCAATCCAATCTTCAAGGACTATGTAACATCATATCCAGAGAAGATGATAACCGAGCAGGGTGCTATCACTGGCTATAAGTACGAGGACTTCAACCTTGACAATGTGCGCACCGCACGTTTCATACTTCGCAGTAATCGTCTCTTCCCACATAAGGGCTCAGAGATTGCCTTACAGACACTTTTCAAGCAGTTGGAAAACCAACCTCGCACTAAAGAGGGCGTATGGTGGCACAAGGCTATATATGCTAACCAGGTATGGCTTGACGGTATCTTCATGGGACTGCCTTTCTACACTCTCGGAGCAGAAGAACTTCGTGGAGCAAAGAAAGCAACAAAGTACTATGACGATGCCGTAGATCAGATAGGTAAAACGTTTAAGCGTACCTATGACGCCAAGACCGGACTGTGGAAGCATGCTTGGGACGAGACACACACCATGTTCTGGGCTGACAAGGAGACAGGTCTCTCACAGCATACATGGGCAAGAGCTATGGGATGGTTCACCATGGCAATGGTGGAGATACTTGATGCACTGCCAGAGAACTACGCTCGCCGTGGCGAAGTGATAGAGATGTTGCAACAGGCAATGACCGCAGTCGTAAAATATCAGGACAAGAAGACGGGCCTATGGTATGACGTTATGGACGTAAAAGACGACCGCAATTACCTCGAGGCAACAGCGTCAAGCATGTTTGCCTACTGCCTATTGAAGGGAGCACGCCTTGGCTATCTTCCAACAAAAGACAACTGGGCAGCAGGTGTAAAGCAATATCCACTCTGTGAGGCAGCAAAAGCCGCTGGAGCAGACAAGATAGACTTCAAGGCTGAGGGTGTAAAGGCATATAATGGCATCATCAAAAACTTCATAAAGGTTAATGATGACAAGACCATTTCACTCACTCGCTGTTGTGCAGTGAGCGGTCTTGGTCCACAGAAGAGTCCTAACCGCGATGGTTCTTTCGAGTATTACATGTCAGAACCTATCCGTGACAATGATGCAAAGGGTGTAGGACCATTCATCTGGGCATCACTCGAGATGGAGCGTGACGGATATAAAGCAGGATATTAAAAAAATAAAGTAAGACGGTTGTCTGTTTCTTATGCTCGTGAGGATAGGAGATGGATAACCGTCTTTTGTTTTTCTCTCTCTAAAATATTAGAAAATATGAATAATCTAAAATCTCTCTTATTACTCCTTGTAGCGGCTATTTCTACAAATGCAGCAGCATCAAGAGCCATAAGCCTTCCGCGCACGGTGACGCTTCAAGGTGGCAAACAGGTAACAGTAAAACTTGTTGGCGATGAGAAACTGCATTTCCTTGTTGCAGAGGACGGTAAGGTGGTGGTGCAGGAAGGCGACCAGTATCGTTACGCAACGACTTTCGAACAGGAGAATATCAAGGCGAAGTCAGACCTCTTGGTAGCAGAAAGCAAGGCAAGACTGTCAAAACTCGACAATGTGCAGTCTATAGATGAAGAAGGCATATATGACCGTAGGCCTTTTCCGCATACAGGAACTCCGCGTGTGTTGACCATTCTTGTAGAATTTCCCGACTATAAGTTTACATATAGCAAGGAACAGATAGACCAGGTGTTCAATTCTACAGAATATAACACTACGGGAAGATTTACCAGTTATGGTTCAGTAGCTCAGTATTTTGATGATTCCAGTAACGGTGCTTTCCGTCCAGTGTTCAGTTTGGTAGGTCCATATTCCCTTGACAAGAACGCAACATATTATGGTAAGGGTGACGATAATACAACAGAACTGTTGCTTGACGCTTGTAAGGCCGCTGCTGCTGATGGAGTAGATTTTAGTGAATATGATAGCGATGGCGATGGATACGTAGATTTAGTTTATGTGTATTATGCCGGTTATGGTGCTAACTGGGGTGGTAGCGATGATTTCTTCTGGCCAAAGGCAGGTTACAACAGTGGCTTGTCAGTAACATATAATGGGAAAAAACTTTATCGCTTCGGCTTCAATCAGGAGTTGTTTGCATTTCCAGGCGTAGATAAGCAGTTGGGTTTGGACTATGTGCCACAGGCAGGTATTGGCGTTATGGTTCATGAGTTCAGTCACTGTCTCGGTTTGCCCGACTTTTATCCTACACTGACATGGTTAGACAAAAATGGCGAGTACGACGTAGAAAAATACGATAATCAGTCAATGGAGATGTGGGACCTCATGGACAATGGCGGTAACCTAAACAACGGTTTCGACCCAATACCTTACACCGCATGGGAACGTGAAGTGATGGGGTGGACAGAGAAGATGCCAGTACTTGACAGTCGTTGTGATGTAGAACAGAAACCACTTGTAGATGGTGGTAATGGCGTCCGCATAGTAAACGATAATGATTACGCCAACAGCGAGTCGTGGATATTGGAAAATGTGCCAGCAGGAAAACAATACGGGTGGTATCGCAGTGTGCCGAAAAGCGGTATGATAGTAACCCACGTAGATTACGACAAGCGATATTTCAGCAATCTCACTTGTCCTAACAACGTTCTTGGTCATCCGCGAGTAACGATATTGCCAGCCGATGGATGTTTATATAGTGGTTACAGGTCTTCCTTATCGGCTGGTAATCCCAACTATATGACCCAAAAGCAACTCAATGCAGACTTGAAGGGCGACCCATTCCCATACAGTAATGGAGAAACCGTGGTTAACAGTCTGACGGATTATAAGGCATATCGTGGCGAAATGGATAAGCCCATTACCAACATTGTTCGCAATGACAATGGCGATATAACGTTCAAGTTTATGGGTGGAACACTTATTATGGGCGATGTCAATGGTGACGGAGCGGTTACTGTTGCCGATGCCAATGCCGTAGTAAACCATTTCTTGGGTACGAGCGATGACGTAATAGACGAAGAGGCTGCCGACATGAACGAGGACGGCGAGATAACCGTTAGTGATGCAAATGCTATCGTAAATAAATATCTTGAGAAGGACTAAATAATAAGGTACATATATAAATATATTCGCCCCCCATGTAAACACCAGTTTGGTCTTACGTGTGGGGGCTAATTTTTTTATGATATACCACGCTATAAATAAATGGTGTACAAGGTGGTGTGTGCGGTGGAAGTATTCTTAATGTAGCAGAGTAGCAACTGTAATGCTTAAATAAATTAACATTTCCCAAATTTACCATTTTTACCAATAATATGTAGTCTTAGTGTATATGTCTGTATATCAATAGGTTGGGGTGATGTATTGTAATATATGCCTTTTTGCGTTGTAATCACTATGCTTTTACAGTGTAATCACTATCTTTTTACATGGTAAAAGCATAGTGATTACAATGCAATAAAGCCCCTTTTACATGATTTCCGAAATTTACCATTTTTGCCAGTTGAGGAAAATGTAAGTTTTAGTGTTAATGTAGGGTAATGGGAAATTGTTTCGATAAATGTAACATTTGTTGCGAAAAAGAGAGAAAGGGAGAAATTTACCATTTCTTTTCCAAAATGTTTTTGGAAAGATGCGTTATTAGTCGTACCTTTGCAACAGAGAAAAACAAACAAGATTATTAACCATTAAAATACAAGAACATTATGAAAAAGTATGTATGTGACGTATGTGGTTGGGAGTACGACCCAGCAGTAGGGGTGCCAGAGGCAGGTATACCAGCAGGAACCGCTTTCGAGGATTTGCCAGATGACTTCGAATGCCCACTGTGCTCGGTAGGTAAGGACCAATTCTCTGCCGTAGAAGAATAAACCCGAAAGATAACAAAGGTAATTTATAGAACCACCCCAAAAACAATCCCTGTCAATGGTAGAAGACCGTTGGCAGGGATTGCTTTTATGTTTATGTATGTGATACTTGTTTTTACTGATGCTGCTCTCTCAACAAGTCGTTGACCGTCTTGACAGGGTTAAACGTGCCGAGAGGTACCTCAACGAATACAGTGGACCAGTCGCTCATGGCGCCATTCCACAGTCCAGGCAATTCGAGTGCGCGCAGGTCCTTACCGTTTTTACTCTTTGAAGAGATGAAACCAGTAGTCTTGTCAACGTAGTCAGGCAGGTTGAAAGGCTTACCGTTGAAGTCCTTTACGGCGCATACGAGGTCAACAGGGTTGAAGTGAGTGCCGTTGGTAAACATCTTCATGTAGTCCTCGTTGCTCTTGTCTATCTGGCTTGACTCAAGAATCTGTAGTGATACGGTGCCATCCTGGTTGTAAGTAAGGAAAGGACCACCTCCAGGCTCGCCAACGTTCTTCACTACTCCACATACGCGCATAGGGCGGTTGAGTTTCTTCTTAAGGTAGATAACGAGTTCGGCATCCTCCAGTTCCTTAATGTCAGCCTTGCGGCAGCACAGGTTGTGCTGTACGAAGCGTATTATCTCCTCCAGTTTAGCGTGGTCATACACTCCGCTTTCTATAACTTTAAGGTATTCAAATGCTTTCTTTTGCAGGCTTACCAATACGCCGGCAATGACCTGTTTCCAGTGAACCGTCTCGGGCTTGAGTCGGTCGGGTACCACGTTGTCAATGTTCTTGATAAAGATAACGTCAGCGTCAATTTCGTTAAGGTTCTCGATGAGCGCACCGTGACCACCTGGGCGGAACAACAGAGAGCCGTCGCTGTTGCGGAACAGTGTGTTGTCAGGATTAACGGCGATGGTGTCGGTAGAAGGCTTCTGTTCAGAGAAAGAAATGTTATACTTCACTCCGAACTGTTTCTCGTACTTATCCTTCTTGTCAGCAACCTTCTGTTTGAAGAAAGGCACGTGCTCATGGCTCACGGTGAAGTGAACGTTAGCCTCTCCGTTTGATGCGGCATAGAGTGCACCCTCGACCAAGTGTTCCTCCATAGGAGTGCGTGCACCGTCCTCATACTTATGGAAGAGCAGCATGCCTTTAGGCAGTTGCCCATAATTCAGCCCCTCAGCCTTTAGCATGTTGGCAGCCACGGCTTTGTAGTTGCCTTCGGCAATGAGTGTGTCGATATCCTTACCCTCGTTCTTCAGGCATGCCTCGTTAAGCGTTTCGTAAAAGGCGAACTTCTTGATGTTGGCGAAATATTTCTTTTCGAAGTCGGTAGTAGGCTCGTTGTATGTAGCGTCAACAAAAGCGAACATATCCTTGAACATGCGGCTTGCAGCACCAGAGGCAGGTACGAACTTCACGATTTTCTTACCTTCAGCCTTGTATGCCTCCCATTCTTTTACGTAAGAGTCTGCCTCCTCAGCAGAAGGTGCGATGATGCCCTTGCCAACAGCGGCTGCAGCCTCCAGTTTAAGGAAAGGGAAACCAGTGGCAAACTGCTGGAGTTGATTATCAATCTGCTCCTTGCTGATGCCTTTCTGTGACAACTGTAAAAGGTCTTTTTCTTCTAACATAGTATTACTATTTTTGTTGGTTAGTGGTTAAGATAAGTAAGTATTCAAAATTATTTTATATAATGAGAAAGCGTCATCTCTCGATTATTGAGAATATTTAATACAGTCTCTTTGGGGCATCTG
>DAIUFT010000012.1:0-59019 GCA_036844425.1 Prevotella sp.
TCTGCGAGGTAATGATTTGAAAGCGTTTCTATTTCTCCAATCTGCGTTTTTCGCTTTTCCTCGTCTATGCCACTTAAAGCCAACGACTGCCACAACCACTTGAAACTCAAAATAAAAGCATCATTCTGCTATTTCTTGCTTTTTTAGGCGTTATTTTCAGGAAAAAAAACTATTTTTGCACCATGAAAATTTTATTTTTTTACCATCACTTTGTCGAACTGTCAAAAGAATACGAGTCTTTACTCCTTGACATAGGTCTGCTTCTTACAGTAGTAGCCTGTGTTATGATTTATGTGATGTCGCGTGAGTACAAGAATTATCTCGAAGACCATAACAAGGTTCGATTCAACTTATGGAATTTCATAAAAAGAGAAAGAAGCTACATCTATCTTTTGCTCGGAATAGCATACGTACTGGTACAGGCAGTAGTTGTAAGTATGTTGGCGATTGGACAATGAAAGTGCCCCAATGTATTCAAACTATTAAAAGGGTGGTTCTATAAATTACCACCGTTATGTAAAACGAAATTAAAGTAATGACGTTTTGTCATCTTTCGGGTTCTTTTCGGTTCAAGCCTGAAGTGCATTCAGTCGAGTAGCACGCTACACTCCTTCATTTACTTACACTTTGACCTCGAAAATAACCTCGAAATATAACAAAGGTAATTTATAGAACCACCCAAAAAATAAATAACAAAATGCAGCAAATGAAAAAAATCAAACACAATCAGCTCATCACGATGCTATTGCTCGTGATGACTATCCTTGTGCCCATCGGGGCATTGGCGCAAACAGATTACGACAAATCCGTAACGTTTGAAGCCTTAGACGGAAATCCTGAAGGCTATGATGGTGAAAAGTACGACAATCTCTTCGATGGTAAGAAGACTGAAAATGACTTCTCTAAATGGTGCTGCAGTCTTCCTACGTCAGATCCTGCCTATGTTATCTTTAAAGCAAGTAAGACAGGGGTGCCAGTAGGTTATACGATCACCACAGGCAATGACAACAATCCAGAGAATGGCCGCAACCCCAAGTCGTGGAAACTCTATGGAAACAATGAGGGTAAGGATGGTGCGTGGACACTTATCGCTGAGGTAACAGATGATCAGATACTTGAGGATAAGAACTATACGTCGTACGACTTCACCTGTACAGGTGCTACGTCATATCTCTATTTCAAATGGGAGATTAGTGCAACTCAGTCGTCCCCTACCTTGCAGGTAGGCGAGTTTGCACTCAAACTTATGACGTGCTCTCACCTGAATCCAGATGGCACTTCTGCCCTTGGCGAAACAATAAGTACCGTTGCCGCAACATGCACCAAACCTGCATACACAACGCACAAATGCTCGTTGTGTGAAGGAATCGTAGAGAAGGTAACCAACCCAGCTCTTGCCCCTCATGCTCTCATGCATCATGAAAAGGTGGTTGCCACATGTACAAGTGCTGGCTATATAGAGTATTGGCAGTGTGCTGTGTGCAACAAGCTTTTCAATGATCAAGATGCTACGACAGAGATTGCTGACGCGGCAAGTATTGCTGTTCCAGCGACAGAACACAACTATGACGAGAACGACAAGTGTACGAAGTGTCAGCAAGAGATCCCTTTTGTGATATTAGGCAATAATACGATAACAATCGAAGAGACGACTGGCAGCAGAGATGAAATCAGCGGTTACAGCCTTTATAAATACACAGCCACAGAAGATGGAACTTTGGAGGTGATGACTATCTGTGATGCAGATACCTATGGCACCCTGTGGGCGAGTCGCTCTGCTGAGAAATATTTGGCTCTTAATGATGACGGTGGTAATGTCTGGAACTTCAAGATTATACACACCGTAACGAAAGACTCCACGTATTATATCGGTGTAAGACAACATGATGGCAAAGCCATAGAAGGCAGTGTTAAGCTCAATGTAAAACTGAATGGCATTGATTGCGAATTGCCAGAAGACATGACAGGTAAAGGAACCGAGGCAGAGCCTTTCGTGCTGAAGACCGTAGAGCATTTGGGCTGGTTCCGTGACTATGTGAATGATCTTCATGCAGGTGCCTGCGCAAAGATTTCCGATGATGTGGAAGAGATTGACATGAGCAGTGTCTGTCATCAGGCAAACGACGCTGAGAATGTAGAAGAACTCAGTTGGACGCCAATAGGTAATACAAAGGTTCAATACCAAGGCACCTTCGACGGCAATGGCAAGACCATCAAGAACCTCTATATCAGTTTGACCTCAGAAAATACTGGTTTCTTTGGTTATGCTACAACTGATGGTTGCCTTAAGAACATCACTTTCGACAATGCGAATGTAACAAGCACTGCCTCTAATACCGGAATATTAGTGGGAAATACATTGTGTACAATCCAAGGCATCAAGACCACTGAGACCTGCTCTGTAAAGGGAGAAGTATATACTGGCGGTATAGCAGGAAGAAGTGCAAAATGTGACATCGTCAATTGCGAAAATCGCGCTACAGTGAATGGTAGTAGATCTGTCGGAGGTATTGCCGGTCGCTATGAAAACCTTGCCTGTTCCATCACCTCGTGCGCTAATTACGGGACGGTGACAGGCACTGAAGCTTCTGTTGGTGGTATAGTAGGCTATTTTGATAGTGGAACCATTCAGAACAGTGCCAACTATGGCAATATCCAGGGAGAATATAATGTTGGTAATTTGATAGGTTTTGCGGATATATGCAACCTTAACAACGTGCTTGGAACAGGTAATATTTCCGAAACTGAAACTCACACAGACAGAATAGGCATGCTTGTAGGGTATGTTGACGATTTTTCCAGCACTGCTAAAGGTATCTTGGCATACAACAATAGTGCAACTGTTACCATTGCAGGTACGATGCAGACAGGTAATGACGTAAAGGCTTTCGGGGATGGCACGATGACATTTTCTGATGGCAAGACGGAGGCAGACGTAATAAAGCCATTCACCGCAGAGCAACTGCAGAGTGGCGAGGTGGCATACCTGCTCAATGGAGAAACGTCAGAGGGCACAATGGCTTGGTATCAGAAACTCGGCACGGACGCCTATCCTATATTGACAGCGGCAGAGGGTAACACGGTGTATAAAGGGAACTTCGCTTACTGCGATGGAACGACAACCACATATAGCAATAGTGCTTCGGAAGGTGAGCAGGTGCATAAATATTCTTTGACGTTAACCACTCCAACATTTGACGCCGACAAGCACATCTATTACATTGGTTGCCGTACCGAGAACTGCCCTCTGCATAAGTATGTAGCCGATGCAGCCGGAACGATTGAGGCAGAGTTAGAAGGTACAGAGTTTGTCGTAACGGACATGAAACTGGACGATGCAACTCTCTATGACAGCAAAGCGAAATTCACAGCAACTGCATGTAACTACAACCGCACATTCAGCAATGATAAATGGCAATCCATGTATGTACCGTTCGGTTTCAACAGTAGCGATCTTTCTGATGAATATGAGTTGGCAGTCATCAATAACTTCCATGAATACGAACTGACAGACGGAACGTATAATGTAGTGCTTGAGGTGAAAAGAGTGACAAAGAGCACGAATATCCCTGCTCTCACTCCATGCCTTATCAGACAGAAGAAAGCACCAAGCGAGACAAAGACCGAGACTTTCACCTTCTCTAATGTAGCGTTCTCTCCTGCTGAAGACAAGAGCATCAACTGTTCAAGCGTCACTCGCTACTATGAGTTCACAGGAACACTTGGTGGCAAGACAGGATTTGATGAAAGTAAAGATTATGTGCTGAACAAGGGAGAGCTGTTCATGGCAAGCGAACAAACAACGCTGAAGCCACAGCGTTGGTATCTTTCAGTTGCCGACCGCAACTCATCCATCGTAGAGTTGCAGAAAGCAAGATCTATCTCCATTCGTGTTATTGGCAACAGCGATGCCACAGGCATAGATGAAATCTATGTGAACACAGAAAAGGCGTCAGACAGCGTGCAAGGCATCTACGACTTACAGGGACGTAAATTGGGCAAGGCGCCAGTTCGTGGCATGTATATTATGAATGGTAAAAAATACATTAAATGATTATCAATATGAGAAAGAAAGAATATCAAAAACCAGAGATGAAGGTTTTCCAGATGCTTCCAGCAACCATGCAGGCTGGATCTCTTACAGAATCAGCATCGTCAGACCGTGACAAAAGAGGGGACCTATATGACGAAATAGGTTTCAGTGGAGAAGTTTGTTTGGATCCGGAATAACGGATTGTCGTGAGACAATAATGGGTGGTTCCATAAATTGTTAATCACTATAAAACAAGTGTGGGCAGCATACGGTGACAATGCCGTTTGCTGCCCACATTGTGTTGGATTCTGCTATAAAAATACAAATGCAGCGTTCTACAGTAGATTTGCTCTCAGTTGAACGCTGTATTTGTATAGGATAATGGTAAAAAAATTACAAACCTCTTTCCTTGAAAATAATCTCTTTCGCCTCGTTAATCTCCTGCATCTTTCGCTTTGCAGCCTCCTTAATGTCTTCGCCAAGAGTGGCGACGCGGTCTGGGTGATGTTGACGTACAAGGTTACGGTAAGCCTTGCGCACCTCCTCGTCTGTAGCGTCAGGAGAAACGCCTAACACCTTGTAGGCATCGTTGATGTTAGAACCGCCAAGTGATAGTAATTGGTTGATAATGTTGGCATTAAAACCTAACAATGAAGCAATGTTGTGCATCGCATTTATTTCATTTGGATGTATCGTCCCATCCGCTTTTGCTATCTCAGCAAGGAAAGCAAGCAGTTGCAGTCGGTGCTCATCGGGCATAATGCTACGCATTTGCAGGCAAGCCTCTCTGATTTGTCTGTTCCATAATGCCTCACCGTACTGCTTGCGGTAGTCGAACAGTCGAAGGAGAATGTCGTTGCCCTGTTGCTCTGCCGCACTGCCGAAACTGTTGCGAAGGAAGCGTCGCACAGTCTCCATCTCAGAGTGCATAATCTTGCCGTCGGCTTGAATGATATGAGCGGACAGTACCATTAGTGAGAACAAGAAGCCGTTGCGTGCCTCTTCCTCTCTGCGCTGACGTTCATTTGCGCTGAAAGCATTAGATGTGTTATTGGTGTTGTCAGCGTTAAAGTCTTGTTGTCCTGTTTCGATAGCCTTGTCGAACAGACTGCCGATAGCATATCCTGCCAATGCTCCGAGAACGCCACCGCTAAAAGCGCCGATGGCTGCGCCAATCCATTTTCCGTATGCCATTTTTAGTTGTTTGGTTGTTTGGTTGTTTGGTTGTTTGGTTGTTTGGTCGTTTGGTGGTTTGGTGGTTTGGTGGTTTGGTTGTTTGGTGTTTTTTTGGGGGGTGGTCGTTTAGTTGTTTAGTTGATTGGTTGGTTGCCGGTTAGCGAACCTGTCAGTGGGTATTTTCCTTCTCCTCCCTCCTAAGGAAGGTTAGGAGAGGGGACTTACACTTTAACCTTGAATACAATTCTGAACGAACCGTTATTGTAACTTGTAGATGTTATATGAAAGAAACCAATCTCGCCTGTAGAGTTGACGTGCTGCCCGATGCAAGGACAGATGTCGTACTCACCGATGCGAACGATGCGCAGAGTATCGGAAGCGTCTTCTGGCAATTTGTCGAGTTTTACGCCTTCAGGAATATTGTCACGCGTAACAAACTCGTACGTCACAGGTAGGTCTTGAGCAATGAGGTCGTTCATTCTCTCTTCAATCTCCTGAATCTGTTTGGGAGTAGGGCATTGCGCCAGCGTATAGTTGATCTTGGATTTCTTACGTTCTATATGTGCGTTCTTTGAACGTTCACATCCAAATTTTCTTACCATAACCTGATTGAGCAAGTGCTCGGCAGTATGGGCGGGACGATATTCCTCTTTGTTGTGGTCGTTGAGGATTGGAGTGGTTGGTGCTTCGTTATTCATATTGTATTGTTTCTATTTATCATTAAGTAAGTATTCAAAATTATTTTTATATAATGAGTAAGCGTCATTTCTCGATTATTTATAATATTTAATACAGTCTCTTTGGGGCATCTGTTGCCCCTGTTTTCAGTCACAATGTTCACATTGTTCCATCAAACAGTGAAAACATCTGTTCCCAAATAGCCTATATTAAATATTTAAATAATTTTGAACACTTACTTAGCAAAATACTTCCATAGCGGTGCAGCGTGGAGTGCCTGTATAATCTCGCCAGACTCAAGGATTTGTTTTACCTCATCACGTGAAAAGATGTCAACATGAATATCCTCGGTCTTTTCTTGATGCTGTTCGCTAAGTTTCTCTACACCAGTGGCAAGGAAGGTGTAACTGCGGTTAGTGTGATTAGTAGGGTTAGGCGAGAGTGTCATGAACAGTTCCCATTTGCCTCCGCCATATCCAGTCTCTTCACTAAGTTCCCTTTGGGCTGCCTCAAGGGGTGTTTCACCAGCGTCTATCACGCCAGCAACGAGTTCGTAGTGTGTCTCCCCAATGCCGTGGCGGTATTGGTCTTCCATAACAAAATTGCCATCCTTCGTAATGGCAATGACATTTACCCAATCAGGAAATTCAAGAATAAACCATTCTGGCACAATGGCACCAGAGGGAAGTTGTACCTTCTCCTCCCTTAAGTTCATCCAAGTGCCTTTGCTAAGGAGTTTCTTACTCTCAAGAACTTTCCATTTTCTGTTCTCTGGTTTGCTTATCATTATAGTGTTACTTCAATAATAATCGTTATGACATATTCTTCCAAAGAAGGAAAAAATCTGTTCTGCAAAGTTACAAAGTTTTTTTGAGTAATGTTTGCATTATAAAGGAAAAAGTTGTAACTTTGCAAAAATAAATTTACTAAAGTAAAAACAACTGAACTGACTAACTATCAAAAAGAACCGAAATGGATAAGAGAATACTAACCATGCTGCTTGGCGTAGCGACAGCCTCAACGGTAACGATGGCGCAGACACCTGCTTTCCCTGGCGCAGAGGGACATGGACGTTACGTAACAGGCGGACGAGGTGGAGAGATACGTCATGTGACGAACTTGAACGATAAAGGTACAGGTTCATTGCGAGAGGCTGTGAAAGGAAATTCGAAGAAAATAGTAGTGTTTGATGTTGGTGGCGTAGTGGCATTAGCATCTAACTTGACAATAGGTGACAACACGACGATACTTGGACAGACAGCACCAGGAAATGGCATAACTGTTCGTTATTATACTGTTAACCCTGGTTCAAATAATATTATTCGTTTCTTGAGAATACGCCGCGGACAGGAAAAGGATGTAAACGATGGTGCTGATGCTTCGACACAGAGACATAAGACCGGCATTATCTTTGACCACTGTTCTTTCTCATGGAGTATAGATGAGGTGGCGTCTTTCTATGACAATAATAATTTCACCATGCAGTGGTGTACCGTTGCGGAGAGTCTGACAAACGCCGGACATGACAAGGGTGCTCACGGATATGGAGGTATATGGGGTGGTAAACTCGCAAGTTTCCATCATAACCTGGTGGCTCATGTAGCAAACCGAGGTCCTCGCTTCAATGGAGCACGTTATGGCTGGACGGGTTATACATCAAACTATGACTACGCTACATATAAGTGGGCTACGCCAACACAGGCAGAGAATGTAGATTTTCGTAACTGTGTGATGTATAATGCGCAGGGAACCTGTTATGGAGGTCCTGGTGGCGGACAGATAAATATCGTCAATAACTTCTATAAGGCAGGACCTTGTGGAGGGGGAAATCAAGAGCGCGTGACACTTGTGACGGTCTCAGAAGCAGGTAACTCTGACTCTGACCATCCTGAATATTATGGCATGACAAGTCGTTATTATATCTCAGGCAACACAACACTGACAACTGCTGGCGTCAAGAAAGAAAACAGAGACTGGGATGGCGTTGGATATGATAGTGGCGTTCTTACGAGGAATGGGTATAAATACTGCAAGGACGCTAATAATCTATATGGTGATGATGCTCCATCTATTGACGTTAACGGTACAAAGTATGTACAGATAAAAATGGACGAGGCAGCTCCTACAGGTAATGTTACTACCCATACGGCGGAGGTCGCTTTCAATAAAGTACTTGACTATGCAGGAGCGTCATACGTTCGTGATGATGTGGATGCTCGTTATGCAGAAGAGGCACTCACAGGTACTGCAAAGTATAAAGGCTCTGTAACGAACAAGCCTGGCATTATCGATGTTGTTGCCGATGTAAATGGATACACGGAAGAAACGTTTGAGAGTAGTTCGCGTCCGGCAAACTTTGATTCAGACGGTGATGGCATACCTGATGAATGGGAAGAGAAGTGGGGACTTAATCCAAATGATGCTTCGGATGCAAAGAAGTACACTATGGATGCTAACGGTCAGTACACAAACCTTGAGATGTATGCCAATAGTCTTGTGGAAGATATAATGAAGGCAGGTTGCGCTGACGGTGATGCTAACTATGAGGAGTATTGGCCAGAACTGAAAGTGGTGGAGAATAAGCCAGTAGAAGGTCAGGAAGTATCAATAACTCTGGCAGCATCAACCAATACTGCGTCAACATCTTCTGTTTATACTTTTGAAGATAACGGATATACTGTAACAGTGTCTAACTCAAAGGGCAAAGGGTATGCAGCTGCGAAGGAAGACGGTGTGAAGTATTCGTCTGGTACACAATATACTGTCAGCATACCTGATGGATTTGTGCTGAAGGAGGTGACGATGAAGGGCTATGACAACTATACAGAAACAGATGCTTATATCAGCGAGTTGAACGGTACTAAATTTAGTGAGACGCAATATGTGTTCCCAATGAAGAAAAGTTCTACGGAATATGTAGTGGCATCAAATACAATTCCTGCAAATAATGCATCAGGCACATTTACATTCACACCTGGTGGTAAGCAGATCGTTATGACGATAACATTGAACTGTGTAAAGCCAACATCTGTAAAGAATGTGAAAGTAGCAGGCGCAACGCCACGTGATAATAATATATATAATGTGGCAGGACAGCGTGTAAGTAAGAGTTATAAAGGCGTTGTAGTGAAGAACGGCAAGGTCTATATTAATAAGTAATGGTAAATAAGTGAGTGCTTAATGTTACAAGAGTGCTCGCTAAATGAAAGTATAGAATATTGCAGAATAACGAATTTCAAAATATGGAGCGTAAAAACCTCCTTGGGCTTTCTGTTAGTGAGCTCAAGGAGGTTGTTGTGCATATGGGAATGCCTGCTTTTACGGCAAAGCAAATAGCCCATTGGATGTATAATAGTCATGTTGTGTCAATCGATGAGATGACAAACGTGTCAAAACGAAACAGGGAGCGCTTGGCGGAAGAATACGCGATAGGTGCGATGGCGCCTATAGATGCTCAACATTCGGTTGATGGAACGATAAAGTATCTGTTTCCTACAGCAGCGGGTAAATTCGTAGAGACGGTGTATATCCCAGACCATGACAGGGCGACATTGTGTGTGTCGTGTCAGGTGGGGTGTAAGATGAACTGCCTCTTCTGTCAAACAGGAAAGCAAGGTTATGAAGGCTCGCTGACGGTAACGGATATATTGAACCAGATATATTCACTGCCTGAGCGAGAGAAACTTACCAATATAGTTTTCATGGGACAGGGAGAACCGATGGATAATCTTGACAATGTGTTGAGGGCAACAGAGGTGTTGACGGCTGATTGGGGGTATGCATGGAGTCCTAAGCGTATAACGGTAAGTTCTGTTGGTGTTCGTGGTAAGTTGAAGAGATTCCTTGACGAGAGTAATTGTCATGTGGCAATATCACTTCATTCTCCGTTACACGAGCAACGTATGAAGCTAATGCCAGCAGAGAAAGCAATGCCGATAGCCGAGACAGTAGAACTGTTGAAGACATATCCAGCTTTCAGAAAGCAAAACCATAATGTAGAACAGTGGCATGAAGAGACATCCAGACAGCGTAGATTGTCATTCGAATATATCGTTTTTGATGGATTGAACGATACAATGACTCATGCAAGGGAAATAGTAAAGTTGTTGGATGGGTTAGATTGTCGTATCAATCTTATACGCTTCCATAGTATTCCGGGCGTAGAACTCAAGACAAGTGACGAGAAGAAGATGGAGGTGTTGCGTGATTATCTTACAAGTCACGGTTTGTTTACAACTATCCGGGCTTCAAGAGGACAGGATATCTTTGCTGCGTGTGGACTGTTGTCAACAGCGAAGAAAATAGAAGAAGAAAGAACCACCCTTAATAGTAAACTATGAGCATTAAATTACCAAATATAGTCATCGCGGGAAATGCACCGCAAGAGAAATGTGCCATGTTGAATGCTATGTTGTCAGAAGAAGAATTGTCGGAACTGTGCAGCATATTGTTGTATGGTGCGGATGGAGAACCAGAGGATGAAGCCCTGCATGATGCCATAGAAGACTGGCGTGATGGCAAGGTTGATGGTGTGGTGTGTCTGCCTTTTAGTGGAGCAGCGATGGATGTACTGAAAGACTCAGAGGTAGATGATGTACAGAATGCATATTGTATGTATATAAATAGTGCAATGCGCATGACGTCGGTTATGGGTGATATGGATCTTGATGAGGCGGAGATGCGACTTACCAAAGATGCTCTGATGAAGCATGTAAGGAAAGTCTTCAAAACCTTGAAACGTGATTTCTTTGTTTTAAATCCACGCATTGCAGTTGCTGCGGCAAAGGATGCTGCAATAGACGAAGAGCAACAGAAGGATATTATCACAATCGCAATCTCAGAACTGGAAAAGGAGGGAATACAGGCATTTGGTCCCGTTGATGTGAATGCTTACTTTGATAATGTGGAATATCAAGCCTATGATGCTTTCGTAACAGTGTGCGATGCTCAGTGTATAGATAAGTTTGATGAAGTATCTGACGGTACGCCAGAACTAACTCTACTCGCTGGCGTTGATGTTCCAGTGGTGTTATCTGACTATGAAGGCGTATTACGAGCGCTATTCCTAACTACAGATATAGCAAGAAACAGAAAAGAGTATGATGCACCTTTTGCTAATCCATTGCAGAAACTATATAAGGAACGCAGAGAGGATGGAGATAAAGCACGCTTCGCTATAAAGAAAAAAGGATTTAATCCTGCGGAACACCGTAGGGAAAATGTTAATTATACAACGACACCCAAGGCAAAACCAAGAGAGGTAGCACAAGAATAGTGTTAAATTTCAGCAAAACACTATGATATGTTGAAAAAAAATAGTAACTTTGCAAATCGGTATGGACTTAAAGGAACTACAAAATATCAAGCAACGTTATAACATCGTAGGAAACTGCGATGCTTTGAATCGTGCTCTTGATATTGCATTACAAGTGGCTCGTACAGATTTGGCAGTACTGATAGTCGGAGAAAGTGGTGTAGGTAAAGAGGTAATACCACGTGTGATACATGATTGTTCGCCACGAAGACGTGAGAAGTATTTTGCCATAAACTGTGGCTCTATACCTGAAGGTACTATAGATTCGGAACTTTTTGGTCATGAAAAAGGATCCTTTACAGGTGCAATAGGTGAGAGCGAAGGATACTTCGGTGCAGCCAATAAGGGAACTTTGTTCCTTGATGAAGTAGGTGAACTGCCTATGGCAACACAAGCGCGCCTGTTGCGAGTCCTTGAGACCGGAGAATATATCCGGGTGGGTGGTCAGGAAATACGTAAGACGGATGTAAGGATAGTTGCTGCTACCAACGTGAATATGCGTAAGGCAATAAGCGAAGGCCGTTTTCGTGAGGACCTTTACTATCGCTTGAATACTATTCCAATACAGATGCCACCGCTCCGTGATAGAGGGGAAGATATCGTGTTGTTATTCCGCCTTTTTGCTATGCAGACAGCGGAGAAGTACAGATTGCCTAAGATTGCGTTGACAGATAATGCCAAGCAGGTGTTAATGAAATATAAGTGGCCAGGCAATGTTAGACAGTTGAAGAATATAACAGAACAGATGTCTGTGCTTTGCAGAAATCGTGAGATAGATGTTGACGAACTCTTACAGTTTATACCGATGAACGAAGAGAGTACTCAACTTGCTACTATCACACCGCAAGGAGGAGGCTCAGGTTCTTATGAGAGTGAGCGCGAGATGCTCTTTAAGATTCTGTTCGAGATGCGAGGTAATGTGGCGGAACTAAGAAAGGAAGTGAACTCGTTGCGAAAGCAGATAGAAGACGGAACGAATACGCCACTGCCAATACAGGCTTATCAACCACAGGACTATCATGAACATAGAACAGTGGATGGATATGCACAGGAAATATCAGAGCCAGAGAATTTGAATCTTACAGACCTTAGTAAGGTTGTCCTTGAGAAAGCGTTGGAAAGAAACGATGGCAACAGGAAGAAGGCTGCACAGGATCTTGGAATCTCCGACAGGACGCTTTATAGAAGGTTAAAACAATTCGGAATAAAATGAGAAAGCGACAATTTATAACAATGTTGATCTGTGCGGCAAGTGTGCTGACAACAGTGGTCGCATGTTCCGTGTCGTATAAGTTTAATGGCGCGAGTATTGACTACGCTACAACGAAAACTATACAGATTAACGATTTTCCTATAAGAGCAACATATGTTTGGGGACCAATGCAGGCTATGTTCAATAACAGATTGAAAGATGTCTATGCGTCTCAAACACGATTGATCCAAGTGAAACGTGGTGGCGATTTGAAGGTGGAAGGCGAAATAACGCAGTATCAACAGCGCAACAAATCGGTATCAGCAGACGGATATTCGGCACAGACGGAACTGTCAATGACCGTGAATGTCAGGTTTACTAACAATGCGAAGCATAGTGATGACTTTGAAAAATCGTTTACAGCTACTGCCTCTTATGAGACAACGCAAAGCCTTGCATCGGTACAGGAAGAACTGGTAACGCAGATGTGTAAGGATATATGTGATCAGATATTCAACGCGACAGTCGCTAACTGGTAGAAGGACAGGTTTGCAAGAGATATTATAGAATAGAGAAAAATAAGTTTAACAGGCAATAAGATTAAGATAATAACGTGAATATTCAAGAACTGACAAAGCATCCAGAACTTCTCAACCGTGAAACTCTGTTCGAGTTGAGGCGGATGGTAGCGTCTTATCCGTATTATCAGCCTGCGAGACTTTTGATGATAAAAAATCTGTATCTGTTACATGACCCTTCGTTTGACGAGGAGTTGCGGAGAGCAGCGATATACTTTACTGATAGAAGAATTCTTTTCAATCTTGTAGAGGCTGAACATTATCGCTTGAAACATAAGACCACCAGTCGTGGTTCCTCTGCCGTTACAGATAGACGCCCCGAGCAACCGAAGGAAGCGGGAGAATCAAGAACGGTTTCTCTTATTGATTCTTTCCTTAGTACTATACCAGAGGGAGAAGATAGTAAGGGGAAGAAAGAGGAAAAGAAACAGACTTCAGTATCAAGAAAGAGAAAACCTACAGCAGCGGATGCCACAGTAGATTATGTGGCATATCTTCTCGCAACGGATTTTGAAGAACTTAGTGATAAGGCTGACACATCTGATGAAACAGTATCGCTGGCAACGACCGAAATGAATGGAGGTGATTTGATAGATGCCTTCATTAACAAAGAAAAAGGTAAGATAACGCTGCAGGATGAACCAGAATACTTTCCTGAGGTACCGATAGCAGACAATAGCGAGAAAGAACCGGAAGACGAGTATCTTACGGAAACACTTGCGGGTATATATATAAAGCAGGGAAGGTATCAGAAAGCCCTTGATATAATAAACCGCATAAACGAAAAGGCAGAGAAACAAAGCCTTTACTTTGATGACCAAAAACGTTTCCTGGCGAAGTTAATTGCAAACCAGAAAGCAAGGTAATTTGAACTGTCCGCTAGGTGTAAAACGCAGAGTAGTACTCAGATGCAAGGTATGGTGTTTATACCTTATGTCTGTAAAAGCAAAAGAAAATAAATAACTAAAAAATATAAAAAGACAATGTACACATTATTCGTAATTCTAATTGTAGTGGTTGCACTGCTGATGATAGGTATCGTACTTATCCAGGAATCAAAAGGCGGTGGTCTTGCATCAGGCTTTTCTTCAGCAAATGCAGTTGCAGGTGTTCGTAACACTACAAAGTTTATTGAGAAGGCAACATGGACTCTTGCTGCAGCCATGGTAATTATTAGCATTATTTGTGCATACGTAGCTCCTGTAGCTTCAGAAGACGCTTCTGTAATAGAGAAGGCTGCTACAGAACAGGCTACAACGAACCCTAACAATGTTCAGGGCTTTGGTGCAACAGAGCAGAAGGGCGCTACCCCTGCAACTCCTGCTAACACAAATAACAATGCTGCTGCTCCAGCGCAAGGTAATTAAAAAAGCAAACTCTTAATGTGAGTTTTGCCGTGGAAAAAATTCTACGTAAATATATATGGTAAAACTCTTTATTCCTATAATACTCATTGCCATAGGGGTAATGAGTGATGTATATATATTCCATCGTTACATAGGTTTAAACACTGTGTGGCGATGGATTTGGTGGCTTCCCACGGTAGCGATATTCGGTTTTGTATTCTATTTCGTATTCTTTGGTAAGGGTATGATGGCAGAATATAATAGCGTGAATATTTTCTTGCTGCTTGTGGGATTATTTTGTATCACCAAGTTTGTGTTTGCACTTCTTTCTGTCATACCCAAGGTAGGAACATGGTTGGGACTCGTTGGTGCTGCGTGTATAGTATTCATTATATTATGGGGAATAACTGTTGGTTTCTGCCAATTGCGTGTTCGGCGTGTCGTTTACGAGAGTGCATCATTGCCAGCTGCTTTCGATGGTTTTAAGATAGTGCAGTTTTCTGATGCTCATGTGGGAACGTTTCGTGGTGTCTACCGTCATTTGCTGAAGGAAAGTGTTGACACAATAAATGCTTTACATCCTGACCTGATATGTTTTGTAGGAGATATCGAGAATTTTAGTCCCGATGAACTTGTACCACATAGTGAGGCTTTGTCTTCCTTGCATGCCAAACATGGTGTGTTGACGATAATGGGAAACCACGATTATTCGTCTTATGTAAGTGTTTCTCCTAAGGAGCGTGTGGCAATGATTGAGCGTACTCGCAATTTGCAACGTTCTTTTGGGTGGACGATGCTTTCCAATAGTAATGTTTCGATAAAACAAACGATATCGGATGGCGAAAAGGTTGACACGAGCGAGATCGTTGTGGTTGGAGAGGAAAACTGGGGGCGACCACCGTTTCCACAGTATGGAGATGTAAGTAAGGCATTGCATGGCTTGACTGTAAAAAATAAAAAAGTGGTGACAACCGACGGTAATCCAATTTTTACCGTGATGCTCTCACATGACCCAACGGCATGGAGAGAGCATATACTTCCAGTATTCCGGCCAGATATTACGTTGTCAGGACACACCCATGGTACGCAGTTCTCATTGTTTGGCTGGAGTCCTGCCTCAATGATATACAAAGAGTGGGGTGGGGAGTATTATGATGTAAATAAAGATGATGCTGGGCGAAGCTCATTGGGCAGTCTGCTGAATGTATCAACAGGTATTGGCGGAAATTTTCCTTTCCGTTTCTGTATGCCGAGAGAGGTTGTACTGATAACACTGAGAAAGTCAGTAAAATAATAAGAAGATCAAATATCTAACAGACTAAACAATATGAGAAAAACGTTATCTACATTACTCTTGCTGCTTGTGTCTTTAATGACTATGGCGGAGGAGCCACAGTGGCAACCAACAGCCAGTTGGCCTTTTGCGTACGAGAAATTCCAAAGTGCCTTGATTTATACAGACAAACAAAGTCTTAAGGCAATGGCAAACATACACGTAGGTACCAGTACACTGTGGTATGAAAGTTTTGGTAAGCGGTTGCAAGCAAAGTCTGATGTTGTAGAAAAGGTTGTCTTTGCCGATAGTACACAGACAACATATTATAATGTACTTGGCCGTATGTGTCATGTTTTGAGTGAAGATGTTATCAATGGCAAAGTGAGTCGTTTGTACGTTGCAGAAGTGTTGGATAGACCACGTTTTGAAGAAAGCGTAAGGATAAACCGCCAGAGTGATATGCTTATGACTGGTGTTATTGCAGGTATGGAAAATATTGCTTCTGGCGTTGCCGATAATGAAGGCATGCGTAATGTAGATAAAGAACCATTGCCAATGGTGAACAAGTTTTACATGCTCTATAATGATGAGACGTTTGAGGTTACGGAAGGAAATATTCTGAAACACCTTGGTTCAAAGGAGGAACGTAATGCTTATCGTGCTTTTACCCGTAAGGCAGAGGTGCTTTATGGTAGTAAAACTTCAATGATGACAGTGTGGAACACATTTTTCGTAAAGTAAAAATCAGCATCTCGTGAACGTTATGAAAATGAGGTTGATTGCTAAAAAATAGAAAATCCAAATGTTAAAATATAACTAACTAATGAACAAAAGAAACTTACTAATCGCCCCCCTGATGCTTACCCTCGCACTCTGCGCACAGAACGCTGATGCTCAGAGTAAGAAAGAGCAGGGAGACATCTGGCTTGACATCAACGGTGTACGTGACCTCACCGCTGACTCTATCGACATTGCTAATCAGGCGCGTCCTGTTCCTGGCTCATCACGAAAAGGCAATAACCCCGTGTTATTCCTTGTGGGAAACTCAACCATGCGTACAGGAACACGTGGCAATGGCGACAATGGACAGTGGGGTTGGGGATTCTATATGCACGAATACTTCAACGATAACAAGATAACAGTAGAGAACCACGCCCTTGGCGGCACCTCGCCACGTACCTTCTATAAGTCGCCAGAACTGTGGGCACGCACCCTTAGCGGCGTAAGGAAAGGCGATTACGTATTCCTCGAACTCGGACATAATGATAATGGTCCGATAGATGAGATACGCGCACGCTCCAGTTACCGTCCGCACGGCAAACTCGACATAGGCAATGACTCTATTATAATATATAACAAGGTGAAGCAATGTCAAGACACCGTTTACACCTTCGGTGGCTACACACGTCGTTTCATTAACGAGGTGAGAGCGAAAGGAGCAACCCCCGTACTCTTCACACTTACACCACGCAATGCGTATGAGGCTAACGACACTAATAAAATACAGCGCAAACTTACCGACTTCACTCCTGCCATCTTTGCTATAGGCAAGGAGATGAATGTACCAGTAATAGACCTCAACGATATTTCTGCCCTGAAGTTAGAGAAATACGGTAAGTGGAAGACCGATTACCACTTCTATCATGACAAGATTCACTCTTCAGCCTTCGGCGCAAGAATGAATGCAGAGTCTGCTGCTGAGGGACTTTCACGCTGCAATGACCCACGCCTAGCAGAACTCAAGTCGTATCTCATAACAGAAAAGGTGTTCCCTAACTATGAGGAGAAACTCCTTGCGTGGGAACCTAACAACTACGACAGAAAAGGCAACGTAGTGCCAAAGACTAAGACTGCCGAAGAGAAAAAGCAGAAGGTACGCATCTTCCTCTGTGGTGACTCTACAGGCAAGAATGAAGACAAAAAGCCTGACGGAATGTGGGGCTGGGGCTCACAGGCATACACGGTGTTTGATGAGTCAAAGTGTACCTTTATCAATGCAGCCAAGGCAGGTCGCTCCACTCGCACCTATCTTCTTGAAGACCGTTGGGAAGAAGTCTATCGCACCCTGCGCCCAGGCGACTACGTACTGATACAGTTTGGTCACAACGATATCGGTGGCATTGACAAGGACAAGGAACGTGGCGTAATAGCCTGCGCACAAGACACCAGTCATGTGTACCATCTAAAGAGCAACGGCAAGAACCTTGTGGTATATTCTTACGGTTGGTATCTGCACAAGATGATAGTAGATTGTAAGGAGAAAGGAGCAATCCCCGTAATCCTATCCTTCACTCCGCGCAATGAGTGGCATGAGGGTAGGGGAGACGTTTGCGGCACGTTCTATCCTGTAAAGGAGAAGAATGGTAAGAACTACATAGAGCGTCGCAACGATAACTACATTCCACAGTGGTGTAAGCAGGTAGCGGAAGAGAATGGAGTAGAGTTCGTTGACATTCACAACATCTCTGCCGACTATCTCGACAAGAAGTGCGGCAGCAAAGCTAAGGCAATGGAGTATTTTAACCACGACCACACTCATACCTCATTACTTGGTGCACGCAATAATGCCCAGAGTCTGAAGAAAGGACTCAAGGCTATAAAGTCACCTTTAGTGCAGTATTTGAAGTAAAATACATTTCTAAAGAGGGTAAAAGAAACTTAAGGAAAAGACCGTTAATCTAACGTCAGATTAACGGTCTTTTATGTTGGAAAAAAATACCACCGCAATAAGTAGGGCGTTATTTTTTCTTCTTAAACAGTCCCTTCACTTTGTTGAAGGTCTGCTTTGCAGCATCACCTACTTGCTCAGTAACGTCCTTACTGCCACCATTTTTTATATTTTCCTTGCTTGGCACACCGCCACCAGATACACCAGGCGCGTCAGCGTAGCCTGCTTGTTTTCTGAAATAAGTAACAAGGTCTCGGTCAGCCTCCTTTTCTGTCTTAACGTTAACGGAAGAAGAGTATGTGATAGAGCCTTTCATTACAATGTGTGAGGCTTTGTCACCGTTCAGTGTTATCGTGACACTGTATTTCCCGTCGCTGGGGTCTTTACCAGCAAGATTAAACGTCTCCTTATTACCAGTCTTCTTATAATTAGTAATGTTGAAGCAAGGGTCATCATCTCCGTCCATCCAAAAGAGTTTCTTCTCACGGCAGATGACGTTACGTCCGAAGTCGGTGTAGAGAAACTCAACCTGTGCAGAGGCTGACAAGGCGAGAGATAATAGCATGGCGGTAAACATAGATTTCTTTTTCATACGCGTTATTATTTTATTGGTAAATAAATTATAGGCTTGTAGCAAGTTTTTCTCTTATCATTCCAAGTTTCGTGTTTCACGATTATTATTAATGGCAAAGATAATAATAAAATAAATATTTTGCAAGAGAATTTAAGAAAAAGTGTAAACAATTATCTTGCTAAGTGCATAATTATGTGAGTGCCTCGCTGTTTTTGTGGTGGGGTTGTAAAAAAGTTTAAAATGATAAAAAGATAAACTGGTTTTGAAGAAAAAATGTTAACTTTGTATGTAAAACGAAATACAAATACTGACATTTGAAAATGAAAAAGAAAATAATACCCCTTTTGTTATGCAGCCTATTGTACGGTGTGTATGTTAAAGCACAGATAGTTTCAGCCCCAGATGGCAAGACGCAGATAGAGGCAGAAGCTGAATATCGTGGTACAAAAAATGTAGACGACGCTGTAGATGGTAATATATATGCGCACCTGTACGCCTCACACAACTTTCTTTATTCTAACGAACAAAAATTGGGTTTAGAGGGTAGATACGAGTATAACAATAGTAATCTACATTATTTTCGGCTTGCAGCAAAAGGAAACAAGAGTTTCAAGATGTCTAATGGTCGTCCTATAATAGTCAATGCCAATATTTATGGTGAGGCGTCCAATCATGGCGTGGAATATTTTGATGGACACATTATGGGAGCTTATATGTACCAGATGACGAGAACACAACAACAGGGAGTGGGCATTGTAGCATTACTCCACAATCCCTCTGGTGTGCCGTGTGTGCCCATTTACTTTTTTAATAAGACTTTTGATGCTCATTGGAGTTTTAATTTTCTGACCTATTTAGCATCTCTTAATTATGATTTTAACAGTAAGGTGAGGCTCTCAGGCGGTTATGCTATGAGTAGTCAGCGATATTGGATGGAGAATGACGGAACTGTCAGTATGGTCAATCGGGCTCTCTTTACACCGCAAGTAGCCTTCAGATGGAAGCCGTTAACACATGTAAGTTTTGTTGTCAGTGCCGGTTGTCGAGTTGCGATGACCGATGACGTTTATACAAGGCATGGTGGTAACAAAATTTATGAGTGTAAGAAAGGTGCGGTGCCATTCATATTGGCGAGAGCAGTGGTGAATGTAAAATAAATAATAATTTTTTACGGCAAAAAATGGAGAAGAGCATTTTTGTCGTAACTTTGCGTAACGAAAATATTGTTTCAGGAAATATTGGTGAGTGGTCTATACTGGCATGCTCGAAACGTGTCGAACTGTAAGGTTCCAAAGGTTCGAATCATTCTGCTTTCGCCTTTCCTTAACGTCTGCTTTGTTTTTGCCATGAACAAAGTAGGCGTTTTTTCCTTAAAATGGTTCAGGCGTGGCGGTGGGCGGCATGGGCCTCCGCTACGATGATTTTTGCAGCCTAACACCCGAAGAGTTTTCATACATATACAGGGCCTACAGTAAAGACCGTGAGGCGCAGTATAGAGACAACTGGGAGCGCACGCGCATGCTGGCGGCAATCACGATACAACCATACGCAAAGAAGGGCATGACGCCACAGAAACTTTTGCGGTTCCCCTGGGACGGGGACCACGTCAGCAAGGAAGAGGCTTTGAAGGGGTTTGAAGAAGCGCTGAAGATGGTGGGCAAGGGTTAAAGACCACCGTACCACCAAGGCATAGAGCCAGTAGGTTCATCGGGGTAAATATCCGATGCATTGATGAATGAAAAAATACATATCGCTGTACTTATAATAAGTGCATAAAAAGAATACACATTCATATCCGTAAATATGAAGAACAGCCCCGAAAGAATTGAGGCGACCAAAGCCCATAAGGCAACGACCGCCCAACGTTCACGGCGTTTGTCGTATTTTGTGGGTTCATCTTCACCCGTTACTTCGATGCTAAACTCAACCTTGATTTCGTGCTCAGGCTTTTCTGTTTTATTGCTGTTTGTATTTTCTACGATGTCGGTAGTGTTTTTATAATCTTTCTCCATAGCGTTAAATCTGATTAGTTTACGCCTCAAAGGTACAAATAATTTTTGATTACTTAGTTACTTACACGCTGAAAAAATGGCAAAAGAGATAAAATTTAACGTTAAGTTGGTTGTTGACGGCGAAGAGCAGTTGGTTACCGCTAGTACTTCGATAAAAGCGATAAAGGAACAGTTGGAAGCCGTTAAGCCCGCTGCTGATCAATTTCGAGATAAGTTAATCTCATTAAATCAGAGTGTAGAGAGATTGCAGAATCTTTCTAACGGCATCAAGCAAATTGCCGATGTGTTTAACAGTGTGACCGAGGAAAGCCGTACTTTCAGCGCAGCCATGAACGCCGCAAACACGATGGCAGGAAAGAGTGGCGATGACTTTGCCAAACTAAAAGGCAGTGTGGCGGAGTTATCGAAGACTATTCCTGTAGCACGTGACGAACTGGCTAACGGTTTGTACCAGGTAATCAGTAATGGCGTGCCAGAAGACAACTGGATAGAGTATCTGCAGAAGTCCGCCAAGGCATCGGTGGGCGGTATCGCAGATTTAGGCGAGACGGTAAAGGTGACCTCTACCATCATCAAGAACTATGGTTTGTCATGGGACAAGGCAGGCGATGTGCAGGACAAAATACAGTTGACCGCCAAGAACGGTGTAACATCGTTTGAGCAACTGGCACAGGCATTGCCGAGAGTGACGAGTAACGCCGCCACTTTGGGTGTGAGCATAGACGAATTGATGGCGACCTTTGCGACGCTTACAGGCGTTAGTGGAAACACGGCAGAGGTATCTACGCAGTTAGCCGCTATCTTTACCGCTTTGGTGAAGCCTTCAAGCGAGGCTACCAAGATGGCGCAGCAGATGGGCATAGAGTTCGATGCAGCGGCAATCAAGGCGGCAGGCGGTATGCGTAATTTCCTCACCGAGTTAGACAAGGACGTGAAGGCGTACGCAAGCAAGAGCGGCAGACGCTGGAGTTAGTCGTTTAGGAGATTGGTCGTTTAGTCGTTTAGGTGGGAACATCGGCGCAGAAACGTCGATGCACAAGGAGCCTTTAGTCGTTTAGAGGATTGGTCGTTTAGTCGTTTAGGAGATTGGTGGTTTAGTCGTTTAGAGGATTGGTGGTTTAGTCGTTTAGTGGTTTGGTCGTTTGGCAAGGACATTTGAAACGTTAATGATATGTATATACACGGTGAATTTGTAAACAAGAGGGGTGTAACGGTAGTGTTGCACATACTGACGAACGGTGACTATGAGGACGAAAGGATAAGGCGAGGTATATAACCAACTGTTGTTGACGGTAGTCACGGAGGCGCAGGAGAACGTAGTAGAGAACCCCTTGGACTCGGAAAGCCTTACAAGCCCATACGATGCTATGCAGAAATACATGACGGAGTATGCGGTGAACATTGAGGGTCTTAAGAAGGAGTGGAAGCGTAATACAGACTCAGATTTTGCTAACTGGTACTATGATTGGGTGGAGGGCGACAAGAATATTTCTACTGGTGAGGGTATTGCTAAAGATGAGCACCCACTAATAGATCAGACGAACAGTGAAACAAGTTATAATGCTTTTGCCTTATGTATGACTGGCTGGCCAATAAACTACAAAAATGCGTATATGACGGACTGCTATCTGCGGCTTAAGCAGCATGCGCATTGGAAATTTCCTATGGGCGATTGGTCACCATATATGACCGTTACACGGACGAGGAGGCAAAGGCGGAACTGCTATATGTAGATAGCCTATATCAGTGTTTTGTGTTGCGTGGCGGTGGCTATTTACGCTGTGTTTTTGTAATTCAGGCGTAAAAAGTGGAAAAAACAGTAGAAAGTTTTACAAAAAGAAAACGCTAAGTAGTCTGTTGTTAACTACTTAGCGCTTTAAACAGGGTGCCCAGTGGGACTCGAACCCACGACATTCAGAACCACAATCTGACGCTCTAACCAACTGAACTATGGGCACCATAGATATGGTGGCAAAGAGAAGGATAACTTCTTGAGAAGTATGTGTTTCTCATTTGCGAGTGCAAAGGTAGTGCTTTTTTTTGAATCAGCAAAATGTTTTGGCGTTTTTTTTTGCATATAAACGCAAAAATACGTTATAAACAGAAAAATAATGTCGTTGTAATGGTATATATGATACGTTTTTGCAACTTTTGCTTTCTCTGACAGATTGTCCTACGAAAATAGTCGTTGTGTTTCGTACAGGGTTTTAATATTAATCCTTGTTAATCTATCATTAATCTTTTTGTTAATACTTTTTGTTAGTCTAACATTAATCCCCGTTAATCTATCATTAATCTTTTTGTTAATACTTTTATTTCTTTCTAATAAAAAATCGTTAGAGAAATATTAGCGAGTGATTAATGTAAGGTTAATGGAGATTAACGTTAAGAAAAGTCTGAGTGATAAGTGTGGGGAGAAAGACATTGTTTTAGTCCATCCTTGCGCGGTAATCCTCGTAGGTGAAGGAACGTAGCGTCTTCAGTGTGCCGTCAAGGTGGAGTATGGCAATGGCAGGGTGGGAGATACCGTTGAAGGTGTTAGTCTTCACCGTGGTGTAGTGAATCATGTCCTCAAAGACGAGTGTCTCGCCAATCTGCAGCTCATGGTCAAACTGCCACGACTGCATCCAGTCGCCACTCAGACAACTGTTGCCACCTAGTCGGTATGTGTGCGGAGCATCGCTGTATTCTCCCTCTGTACACTCTGCTCCTCGCACCTTTGGCCAGTAAGGCATCTCTAAGCAGTCGGGCATGTGGCAGGTGAAGGAAACATCAAGAATGGCGGTGCGTATTTCTCTGTCTTCCACAATGTCCACCACGTGCGCAATGAGAGGCCCCGTTTGCCAAGCAAATGCGCTGCCTGGCTCCATGATGACCTTCAGCCATGGGTAACGACGGTGAAAGTCCTTCAGCGTCGTTATCAGTAGTGGCAGGTCGTAGTCCTTACGCGTCATGAGGTGACCACCGCCAAAGTTAATCCATTTTATTTGCGGAAACCATTTTGAGAACTTCTCCTCAATGTGTTTCAGCGAACGCACAAAGACGTCGCTGCCACTCTCGCAGTGGCAATGGCAGTGAAAGCCAGTAATGTCCGTTGGCAATGTCTCTGGCAGCAATGTGTTGCGAACACCAAAACGAGTGCCTGGGGCACAGGGGTTATAGAGCAACGTCTCTACCTCTGAGTATTCTGGATTGATGCGCAGTCCGAACTGTAACTCCTTGTTAATATTATGCGCACGTGTATGGAATCGCTCATATTGCGTCAGCGAGTTGAACGTCAAGTGGCTTGACATACGGGCGATATCGTCAATCTCGTGCTCGGTGTAGGCCGGAGAGTAAGTATGCGCAGGTGCGCCAAACTCCTCGTAGGCAAGTCTTGCCTCAGATAGCGAACTGGCAGTAGTGGCGTTAATGTATTCGCGGAAGATGGGAAACGTCTTCCATAGTGCGAACGCTTTGAAGGCAAGAATAATCTCAACGTCAGCCTCTCGTGCCACGTTGCTGATAAGTTGCAGGTTTCGCCTCAGTTTTTCCTCCTCCAGTACGTAAGTTGGCAGTGTAATGTTATCGTAGTAATTCATCTTTAATACAGAGAACAATGATGTTTTTAGTGTTTTTTCGGTGCAAAGTTATATTTTATATCCGAGAAAATTGCTTGTTTGACTAAAATTTCTTACTTTTGCAACTAAATAATAATGTTTAAGGCATTATGAAGTTAATAATAATGACCCAACCCACATATTTTGTGGAAGAGGACAAAATACTTTCCGCTCTCTTTGAGGAAGGTCTCGACCTGTTGCACATCAACAAGCCCGAGTCAGAACCCCTTTATGCAGAGCGGCTCTTGACGTTGCTCCCCAAGAGTACCTACAGTCATATTTCCGTACACCAGCATTACTATCTGAAGGAGGAGTTTGACTTAAGGGGAATACACATTGACGATCCACGCCAACCAGTGCCCGACGGCTTTCGTCGCCACATCTCGCGCAGCACGCCTAACATAGACGACCTAAAGGAAATGAAGAAGAAATGCGAATACGTAATGCTCCATTCTCTCTTCGACTCTCTCCACGATTCTGTTCGGGCATCGCTGACGGTAGAACAGATGGAAGAGGCACGTCGTCGCGGACTGATAGACAAGAAAGTCTATGCCCTTGGCGGCATGAGCCTTGAGAGCATACCATTGGCAAAAGACCTCGGTTTTGGTGGAGTGGTAATATGTGGCGACCTATGGAATAGGTTTAGTATTCACCACGAAGTGAACTTTCATGACATCATAGAACACTTCAAGAAGTTGCGCAAGGCGGCAGGGTGATTTGTAAAACAATCCGTAAAAGCAGCAGAGCAAGAGAAAAGAATCAGAAAAAAACTTAGTAAAAATATATAACCAACTACAACAATGACAGACGAAAAGAATTCATATCTGGTAGTGTCCGGTTCGGCTACACGCTATCTTGCAGAGAAGATATGCGCCCACCTCGGATGTCCACTTGGCAACCTCGTAATGACAAAGTTCAGCGATGGCGAGTTTGCCGTAAGTTTCGAGGAGAGCGTGCGTGGTCGTGACGTGTTCCTCGTTCAGAGCACCTTCCCTAATTCCGACAACCTCATGGAGTTGCTCCTTATGACCGATGCCGCTAAGCGTGCTTCTGCTCGCACCATCAATGCCGTAGTGCCATACTTCGGTTGGGCACGTCAGGACCGTAAGGATAAACCACGTGTCAGCATAGGTGCTAAACTCGTAGCCGACCTCCTCAGCGTGGCAGGCATCGACCGTCTTATAACCATGGACCTGCATGCCGACCAGATACAGGGTTTCTTCGATGTTCCGGTAGATCACCTCTATGGTTCAGGCGTTATCCTGCCTTACCTTCAGAGTCTTAAACTGAAGAACCTTGTCATCGCTTCGCCTGATGTGGGCGGTGCTAAGCGTGCAAAGAGTTACGCTAAGTATTTGGATTGCCCACTCGTGTTGTGCAACAAGACCCGTGCTCGTGCCAACGTCATTGCCGAGATGCAGATTATCGGTGACGTACAGGGTAAAGACGTTGTCATCGTTGACGATATGGTAGATACCGCAGGTACCATAACCACTGCTGCCGACATTATGATGAAGGCGGGAGCAAATAGCGTGCGTGCCGTTGCCAGCCACTGTGTAATGTCAGGTCCTGCCAGCGAGCGTGTGCAGAACAGTGCGTTGGAAGAGATTGTCTTCACCGACTCTATTCCTTACACTCAGCGTTGTGCTAAGGTTAAGCAGCTCAGCGTGGCAGAGATGTTCGCAGAGACAATACGCCGCGTAATAAATAACGAGAGTATCTCTTCACAGTATCTGGTGTAGGGGATTAAGTTGTTTGGTGGTTTAGTTGTTTAGTGGTTTTGTGGTTTAGTTGTTTGGGAGATTGGTAGATTGGTAGATTGAGGGGAGGTTGGTAACTTTCCCAAAACGACCAAACGACTAATCTCCCAAACAACCAACCCACCAAAAAACCAAACCACTAACCCACCAAACAACCAAACCACGAAAATAAATGGGAAAAGTAAACAACCTCTGGGGATACCTCGCCCGTCACAAGTATTTTATCACGGTAGTGATAGGAGTCCTCATGGTAGGTGTGGTGGACGAAAACAGTTTCCGTAAGTACATGATACTCCAGATGCGGTATAATGAAGTAAAGTCAGAACTGGACTCATATGAGGAGCAGTTTCGTAAGGACTCCATAAAACTGCATAATCTGGAGGCTAACGCCAAGGGCGTGGAGCGTGTGGCAAGGGAGCGTTACTTTATGAAGCGCCCCAACGAGGATGTTTTCGTTTTAAGTAGCGACGAGAAATGAATACTCAAACATTTGTCTTATCACTTGGTGCCGTGCTGATGGTCGTTGGCGTTGTGGGCAACGTGATGAGCGTAGGCAACGTGTTCCCACCATTGGTGGTTGGCATCTGTGCCGCAGCTTATGCCGTTGGCACTGTGCTCTTTGCCGCGGTACAGTTTAGGCAGACTTATGAGGGTAGCGACCTCACCATGCGTCGTCTTCGTAACATACAGGTGATAGGTTGCGTAGCCCTTATACTGTCGGGGTTGATGCTGTTTGAGCAGACCTTCGGCATCGTTAAGCCCCTTGTGGCAACTACGCTCGATGGCTACAATGCCTATTATCATTACGTACACGGCAACTGGGGTGTACTGCTACTCATCGCTGGCATCCTTGAACTGTACACCACTTTGAGGATGGGAAAGCGGTAATTGTAATTAGAAAGTGTTTATTGTGGCACATAAAAAACGTGAGTTTAAGTGAAGAGTAGGCTGCCTTAACGGTGGACTCAAACTCGCTTAAACTCACGTTTTTTGTAAATAGCAGACTATTCATTAATTGCAGCTTTATATACCGCTGAATGAATCATTCGTCGTCAGGAGGGAAAGGTATTTTACCATCCATCAAATCACGGAAGTAACGGTGTCGGAGTTCGTCGGTTATACCATCAAGTACACCCCCTCCGTTTTTCCATGTGTAGATTTCTTCGCGTGCCTGCCTTTTGTCTTCTTCGGTCAATAGCTCGAAGGGGTAAATGTCATCTATGTAATCCGCTATCTCCTTGTCGGTTATAGCCTCTATTGCCTTCTCGTATTCTTGCGAGATTTTTTTTGAAATAGTCATATAAAATATTTTTTAGATATGTAAATGACGGTAAAAACAATTAGTATGGTTTATTTTTACCGTCACTTAACATTTACGCTTGTTATTTGTAGTAAGGTGTGAGCAGTTTGCCACTTACTTCTTGCGCTTCATCTTCTTTCTGTCCTCAGGCAGTTCGTCGAGGTTGGTGTTAAGCACATCGCCTAACTCCAAGGCGAAGAACTCCGTCTCCTCACCCTCCGCCATGGTGCCATTGGCAATCTTACGGGCGCAGAAAGCAGCCTCCTCATCAAGGTCGTGACAGTTGAAGGTGTCAACAAAGTATTTAGCATTGTCCAGAGTAGCGAACACATCGTGTACCGCAAGCACCTCTACCTCAAGGAACCACTCACCATTATAGTCATGGAAGAGCACCTTCTCAACGTCACGCACGCTTGTTGCATATTGCATCATGTCGTTGAACACCTCGTCGTCCTGGTGTGCATCGCAATAGTCGTAGAACTTCATCTCGCAGAGACGGTTTACATAATACTCTGAGAATTCGCGCCACTCAAACTTCTTACGTCCGCAGAGTATCTCCTCAGCATATTCACGCTTCAGTATGAGGTTGAGGCAGGGGATAGGCTCTGGCTTAGGACAGTCAGGGTACAGTTCGTAGAACTTGTTCTGGTTAGCGATAAACTCTTCAGCCATCTGCTGTTCAGTCATTGTGTTTTCTTTCTTCTTTGCCATAATAGTTTCCTTTTAAAAGTGGTTAATATTAATTTTGCTGTGCAGGGTGGTGTACTTTTATTAGTAATCATCCACCTTAGAACTAATTTCTGTTGCAAAGGTAAATAGCGTCTGTGCAGCCTATCTGCCTAGAAAATAAAAAAATGTTGATTCCCCAAATTTACCATTTTTGTTAGGAATAAACCATCTCGGTGTATATCGTTTAATATCAGGTGATTAAGTGGTAGTTTTTGCATATGTGCCTTTTTGCGCTGTAATCACTATGCTTTTACTGTGTAATCTCTATCTGATTACATTGTAAAAGCATAGTGTTTACATCGTGATTAAGCCCCTTTTCTAAATTTCCCAAATTTATCATTTTGCCTGTAATAAAAAAATAACTATTCTGTCAATAGTAAATGTGTATACTATTATACAGAATAGTTATTTATATATGATAAGTAAAAGCATCCTTACCTTGCGATAAACAGGTAAGAAAATGTTTTGTTTACTCCGAACTCCAATCTGCAAAACTACCAGTTTCCAAATCTACTAAACGACCAGTTTACTTCTTTGCTGTAACGGTAGTAGAAGAAGAGCCGTTCGACATCGTGTAACTGCTGCCAGAGGTCAGTCCAGCGCAAGTGATGAGTACCGATGAGCCACCCTGACTGCCGCCAGGACCGCCCTGTCCGCCTTGGTTACCACCAGGACCGCCTTGGCCTCCAAAGCCACCCATACGACCACCAAAGCCGCTGGAAGAAGAAGAGTAGGAGGAAGGAACGGTGAACGATGCCAGCGTGGTGCTGCCACTGGTGAGCGTCACAGTGCCGCCAGAGGTGACGGAGAGGTTGCCGCTGACGTAAGGCTGCGTGGAGAGACTGCTGCTCGGCACGGAGTTGCCACCGCCTACCGCCAACAGCGTGCCGCCAGTGAAGAAGATAGAGTAGCCGCCCTCCTCGTTAGCGTCTATGCCACACTCAGGCGCAGAGGTGCCAAAGGCGCGTATGGTGCCACCCTGAATGTACATGTTGCCGTTGGCGTCGAGACCGTCGTTGTTACTTGCCACCACGGTAATGTCGCCCCCCTTGATGTACATGTGGCTGCCGGAGTTGATGACGTCATCATAAGCATTGCCCACGATGGTGCCGCCAGAGATGGTCAGTATCGCCTTGCTTTCAATACCTTCACCACCGTTGCCAGTAGTGGTGACATTGATGGTGCCACCGCTGATGGTGACGTTGCCGTCGATTTTCATGCCCTTAGGCGATGACTTGTAGTCGCTGCTCAGACGGTCGGTACTGCCAGTGTAGTTAGTGTATTCCTTGCCGCTGACGTAAGCGTAGAGTCCGCCAGATGTCTTAACCGTAATGTCGCCGTCGGTAATGGTCAGTGTGCCGTCGCCATTGATGCCCTTGCCGCCAGCCCCAGTGCTGGTGAGCGAGAGTGTGCCACCGCTGATAACAATGTCAGCATCGGAACTGAGACAAGAAGACGCCTTTGTCTTCTGTTCGTCGCTATCCCATGTGCCGTTGCCAGAAGTGGTCACCGTAATATCGCCACCACTAACGCTGAGTAGTCCCTCAGCCTTCATGCCCTTGGCGGCAGCCGCTGTAACGCTGACGTTCACCGTGCCGCCCGTTATGGTGAGTGCGCCCGTGTCTTCAGTTTCGCGGTCTGTATCGTCCTTGTAAGATGCCTGAATGCCATCATCGCCAACGCCCGTAATGGTGAGCGCACCACTCTCAAGGAGGAAGTACTGGTTGCAGTTTATGCCGTCCTTCACGGCAGAAAGAACATTGAGCGTACAGTTCTTCATAGAGAAATACTCCTTAGAGAAAATGCCGTGCCCCGTGTTGCCATAGACGTTAAGCGTGCCCTTACCCTTCATCTCAAGGTGCCCCTTACACGTGATGCAGCCCTTCTGACTGCCCCCTGTGCCATCGGTCAGCGTGTTCTCCGTATCCTTCTTTACACTCATGGCGATGCGTTTACCGTCCTGAATGTCGATGGCAGCACCAGAGGGGTTAGTGAGCGATAGACCGTTCAGTTCAACGCTCGCCTTGTAACTGCCTGTAAGGGCGAAGGCACCGTCGGTAGAGGCACCAGAGAGAGCATAGGTAATCTCGCCACAGGTGTCATCGCTGACGTTGTCGCTCTGCGTAAGCGATACGTGGGCACCGGAGACGGAGGCAGAGACGTACTGCGCAAGGTCGCCCGAGATAGTGACGCTGGCTTCCGTGCCGTTGTAAGTAACGGAGACTGTGTTGACAGAAACCTCGCTGTTGTCAACGTACATCTTGGTGATATCGCTGAGGTTGAGCGTTTTGCCCATAACAGTTAGAGTCTCACCGTTAGAGTAAACCATGTCTCCAGCCTGGTCAGCAGGAATAAGGTAAGTCACGCCCGCCGTCTGAATGTTAAGCGTCTGCGCGCATGTAGCGGCAGCAAAAGCGGACAGCAGTATTATGGTAGAAAAAGTACGTTTCATCATTTTATTGCTATTTTCTTCGTATTACTGTTATTGCCTTCCACCTTTATAATATAGGTGCCAGTGGGGAGAGTGTTCACAATGTCGGCATCACTTGCGAACGCGCCGAAACTGGTACCGTTGAGGTCGTAAGCGTGTAGAGCCTTCTTGCTCTCATAGGCGGTAGTACTGGTGATGGCAGTGGGCGTATTAGAAAAATACATTTTGTTGATTCTCTCAAGTGCGATAGTGCCACTTTCAGATTCGCCCTTGATGACGAGATTGCCGTCAGCGATGGTCATGGAGAGTGACTGTGTGGCAAATGAGATAATAGAACCGTCGCTTGTAAGAAATGACAGGTAAGGATAGTCCTCCGCCCGCATGCCGTTAGTAAGGAGCATGGCGAAGAAGAGAGTTAGTATTTTTTTCATTGTAGCGTTTTATTAATTCATAATTCGTAATTAATAATTTCTACCTTTTTATTGGAGGTAAATTATTAATTAGTCATTAAGTCATTATGTGTTATTGGTTATACATTATTAATTATACATTGTACATTATTAATTATTATTTCGTTGGCAAAAGTAAAAATAAAAGGTGTAAGTCACAACAAAAATCAATGAAAGGGGCTATTGTTTCAATGTTCGGAGTAAGACAAAGAAAGAACGATAAATATTGAAGAAAAAAACATATGTAGTCGTTAGTCGTTAGTCATTTTGTTATTTTGTTTAACATAATGCTCATAAACCCCTAATTTATGTTTTAAAACGAAAGTAATTGACAAAATGTAAAGAAAAAAGCAAAAAAAATAACTAAATGTAATGATTTTTTTATATTTCCTTTGGTAATAAGAAAAAAATGACTACCTTTGCAACCGCAACTAACAACAAACCCCGTAGATCTAATTTTTCAGAAAAAAGAAGCGGGACATACAACAACCAACAAATAAAAGAAAAGAAAATGAATGCACAGAAAGTGATTGAGAATCTTAAGATGAGATTCCCTAATGAGCCAGAGTACATCCAGGCAGTAAGCCAGGTTCTCCCAACAATCGAGGAGGAGTACAACAAGCACCCAGAGTTTGACCGCGCTAACCTTATTGAGCGCCTTTGTATTCCAGATCGTGTTATCGAGTTCCGTGTTTCATGGGTAGACGACAAGGGTAACGTGCAGACAAACATGGGTTACCGCATTCAGCACAACAATGTGATTGGCCCTTACAAAGGTGGTCTCCGTTTCCACCGTTCTGTAAACCTTGGCATTCTTAAGTTCCTTGCTTTCGAGCAGACTTTCAAGAACTCACTCACAACTCTCCCAATGGGTGGTGCAAAGGGTGGTTCTGACTTCTCACCACGTGGTAAGTCTGACGCAGAGGTAATGCGTTTCTGTCAGGCATTCATGACTGAACTCTATCGTCACGTAGGTGCTGACGAGGACGTTCCTGCAGGTGATATCGGTGTAGGTGGTCGTGAGGTAGGTTACCTCTTCGGTATGTATAAGAAACTCACACACCAGTTCACAGGTATGCTGACAGGTAAGGGTCTTGAGTTCGGTGGATCTCTTATCCGTCCTGAGGCAACAGGTTATGGTAACGTTTACTTCCTCGTTAACATGCTCGCTACACGTGGCATCGAACTGAAGGGTAAGACTGTCCTCGTATCAGGTTCAGGTAACGTAGCACAGTACACAACTCAGAAGTGTATCCAACTCGGTGCTAAGGTGCTGACACTCTCTGATTCAGATGGTTATATCTATGATCCAGACGGAATCGACGAGGAGAAGCTCGCTTACGTAATGGAGCTGAAGAACGTACAGCGTGGTCGTATCCGTGAGTACGCTGAGAAGTATGGCGTTAAGTATGTTGCTGGTGCTAAGCCATGGGCAGAGAAGGCTGACATCGCTCTTCCTTCTGCAACACAGAACGAAATCAACGAAGAGGCTGCTAAGACACTCGTTGCTAACGGCGTAATCGCAGTATCTGAGGGTGCCAACATGCCTACAACTCCTGAGGCTATCAAGGTATTCCAGGACGCTAAGATTCTTTACTCTCCAGGTAAGGCTGCTAACGCTGGTGGTGTATCAGTATCTGGTCTCGAAATGTCTCAGAACTCAGAGCGTCTCCGTTGGTCTTCAGAGGAGGTTGACGCTAAGTTGCACGACATCATGAACGACATCCACGCTAACTGTGTTAAGTATGGTACAGAGCCTGATGGTTACATCAACTATGTAAAGGGTGCTAACGTTGCTGGCTTCATGAAGGTCGCTAAGGCTATGATGGCTCAGGGTATCGTATAAGCCCAAGGACTTTTTTAACGATATCTTTATAGGGATGGTAATTTTTTACGGTACTTCCCTATAGATAATATAGACAAATCCATAGAGGTGGGTGCTGCATGAAGTGTGGCATCCACCCCTTTTTGTAATTCATAGTTCATAATGCATAATTAATAATTATGCTGCGCTCGACAAAGGGAAAGGATTATGAATTATAAATTGTGAATTATGAATTATTGATTCCCCTATGTCTCAAGAACCTATATTACGTGACGTCTCGTTTCTTAATCTCATGCAGAGACGTATCTTCAACGTCCTTATCATAGCCAATCCGTATGATGCTTTCATGCTGGAGGACGACGGACGTGTGGACGAGAAAATATTTACCGAGTATATGCAGTTGGGACTGCGTTACCCACCGTCATTTACGCAGGTGTGCACAATAGATGAAGCATCAGAGGCGATAGACAGTACGTTGTTTGACCTTGTAATCTGTATGCCGGGCAATCGTGATAATGATGCTTTCGACGTAGCCCATTCCGTAAAACAAAAGTTTCCAGATATGCCGTGCGTAGTGCTTACACCATTCTCGCACGGTATCAGCAGGCGCATGCAAGACCTGGACCTCAGCATCTTCGACTACGTATTTTGTTGGTTAGGGAACACAGAGCTCATTCTCTCCATCATAAAGTTGATAGAAGACAGAATGAATATTGATAATGATACGGAGGCAGGAGTAAAATGTATATTGTTCGTGGAAGACTCTATACGCTTTATGTCAAGCATACTGCCACACCTGTATAAATATCTACTTACGCAGAGCCTTAACTTCGCAACGGAAGCGCTAAACTCGCAGGCAGAGATGCTGCGAATGCGCGGTAGGCCAAAGGTTATCGTGGCAAGAAATTATGAAGAGGCGTGGCAACTGTATGAACGCTATAAAGACGATATGCTTGGCGTTATTACAGACTGCCGTTATCCGCGCAATGGGGAGGTAGATCCAATAGCAGGCATAGAGTTGCTAAGCAACATACGTGAGGACAACGAGTATCTGCCTATGATACTCGAAACGGCAGAACCAAACGTAAAATGTGACATAAAGGGAGTAAGAATTATTGACAAGAACTCAAAGAAAATGAGCGTGGATATGCGTAACATCCTTGCAGAACACTTTGGGTTCGGAGACTTCCTGTTTCGTGACCCAAAGACAAAACAAGTCATCCAGCGCGTTAAAAACCTCAAAGGCTTGCAGAACGTGATATTCAAAATACCGCATGACAGTATGGAGTATCATGTAAGCCATAACCATATCTCGCGTTGGCTTGCCGCACGTGCCATTTTCCCCGTATCAGAGTTCTTGAAAAATATTACGTGGCATAAATATCCAGACGTTGACATTCATCGACGCATGATATTCGATGCCATAGTAAAGTATCGACACATGAAGAACCTCGGCGTGGTGGCAGAGTTTAACCGTGATAAGTTTGACTTCTATTCGCATTTCGCACGCATAGGCGATGGGTCGTTAGGCGGAAAGGGTAGGGGACTGGCTTTCCTTGACAATATCATAAAAAAGCACGAGGAACTGCATCAGTTTGAAAATGCAAAGATAATGATACCTAAGACAGTTGTGCTGTGTACGGACATCTTCGATGAGTTCATGGACAGTAACAAACTGTGGGAGGTGGCATTGTCGGACATTCCTGATGAAGAGATATTGCAAGCCTTCCTTGCTGCGCAGTTGCCAGACAGGTTGCGCGATGACTGTTGCGCGTTTATTGATGCTACGAAGGCACCACTCGCCATACGTTCCTCTTCGCTCCTTGAAGACAGTCACTACCAACCATTCGCAGGGGTGTATAGCACGTACATGATACCATACTCAGACAATAGGGAAAGTATGTTGTCAAACCTTTCCAAGGCCATAAAGAGCGTTTACGCATCAGTATATTTCCGTGACTCGAAGGCGTACATGACGGCAACGCAAAATGTCATAGACCAAGAGAAAATGGCGGTAATACTACAGGAGGTAGTGGGACAGAAATATGGTAATAACTATTATCCTAACATAAGTGGAGTGTTGCGTTCGCTAAACTTCTATCCAGTGGGCGATGAGAAACCCGAGGAAGGCATAGCGAGTCTTGCGCTCGGTTTGGGAAAATACATCGTTGACGGTGGACAAACATTGCGAGTGTCGCCTTATCATCCTGCGCAGGTACTGCAGATGTCGGAGATGGAGATAGCCTTGAGACAGACGCAGACGCAGTTCTATGCCATACAGATACCGGAAGGCGATGCCGCAGATACGCTTGACTTCTCTGTGGATGATGGATTTAACATAAAGAAGTTAATGGTAAAACAGGCAGACGAAGATGGTGCGCTGTTGTACATCGCTTCAACCTTTGACACGTATGACCAGGTAATACGACCAGGACTGTATGAAGGTGGACGAAAGATAATCTCAATGAACGGAGTACTCGAACAAGGAGTGTTCCCATTGCCAGAACTGATGCAGATGGCATTAAAACTTGGCGAGAACGAGATGCGTCGCCCAGTAGAAATAGAGATGGCGTGCAACATACATCCAGACAAGACTGGCGAGTTCTATCTCTTGCAGATACGCCCTATTGTTGACAGTAAACAGGTTCTTGACGAGAACCTTCTTGACATACCAGACGAACAGTGCCTGCTGCGTTCGCATAACTCCCTAGGGCAGGGCATCATAGAGGGAATACGTGACGTGGTATATGTAAAAGTAGGCGAAGGATTTACTGCCAGCAACAACCCTCGTGTGGCTGACGAGATAGAACGTGTAAACAGGACCTTTATCTCGAGTGGCGAGTCGTACGTGTTGATAGGTCCAGGACGATGGGGGTCAAGTGACTCATGGCTTGGCATACCAGTAAAGTGGCCGCACATATCGTGTGCGAAACTGATAGTAGAAGAGATACTACCGTCGTACTTCGTCGATCCATCGCAGGGAACGCACTTCTTCCAAAACTTAACATCTCTTGGCGTAGGCTATTTTACGATAGACGTGAACCATGACCGACATGGTAATCCGTTGAAGAAAGATGAGGAGTATCCACAAGCCGAATTAGAGATATTAAGGCGAGATTACCTTGATAGCCTGCCAGCGGTGTATGAGACTGATTATGTGCGCCATGTACAACTGCCAGAGCCTTATACGATAAAGATGGATGGTATGAAACAAGAGGGAGTATTGGTCAAAGGAGCATAGTCCTTAGAGTCAGTAAATACAAAAAAAATGTGGAAAAATTTGGTAATACCATTTATTTTTAGTAATTTTGCACTCGCATTATGAAAATGGTGTCGGTTCCGTAGCTCAGCTGGATAGAGCAACAGCCTTCTAAGCTGTGGGTCCGGGGTTCGAATCCCCGCGGAATCACATCTTTGTAATGAATGCAACAAAGGTGAGTCAGTTTTATAACCGGCTCACCTTTGTTGCTTTTATATGGGTAAATATCAATGCTTTACAGCATTACGGGAACAACAGGAATAGAGTAACGGTTGACATCTTGAAGAAATTACCGTCTACAGACCGGAACTGGTACGCTGTCGTCTGAGCCTGCATGCCGATGGCAGATATCAGCATCAAACTAAGGAATGTAGTTTTTTTCATCATTCTATAATATTTAGATTAGTAAACTATTATTTTATTATACTATTCTGTCCGTTCTAAACATTAGGTGATGATGAAGGAAAAACACATCCTTTTGTCATTCCCTATTCTTTACTCTTGACATACTGCGACGGCAGCACGCCAAATTTCGCCTTAAAACATTTTGAAAAATATTTAGGCGTAGCAAAGCCAACCTTTTCCGCCAGTTTGCCTACAGCGATGTCGGGGTGGCGTTGCAGTATAGTCGCTGCCTTCTTCAGCTTAATGTCCTTAATGAACTCGTTAGGCGACAGTCCGCTAACAGCCTGTATCTTCCTGTACAGGTTCATGCGGCTCATGCACATATCGCTGCTTAGGCGTTCCACGTTGTAGTCAGAGTCGCTCAAGTGCTCCTCAATCTTCTCTACAACTTTCCTTAAAAACTCTTCCGTCAGTGCAGAATTCTTGCTGAGTTCGTCAGGAGCGATGTGTACTTCGGTAAGAGATAGTTTCTTACGTCTTAACTGTAGAATCCGTAACAGACGTATGCGCCTATTCAGTTTCCATACACCGTAACACGCCCCGATAGCCATTAGCAGATATATGGTGTGTGCCCACCACGTCTCCCACCATTCAGGCAGGCGGTGAACAGTATATGTCATCTCTCCGTTAGACCAGCAACCGTAGCGGTCAGTGGCTCTTAACAGCAGGCGATATTTGCCCTTCGGCAGATTAGACAGGTATATAGAGTTAACACCTTGTGGCAGATACACCCAGTCTTTGTCCCATCCCTCAACCTTATAAGCAAACGTTACCTTGGCGGCATTTACGGGATCGAAAGTGGAACAGCGCAGGATAATGCTCGCAGTGCCACCAGATACCTCTAGCTCACGGTTTCTCCCGTTCAGCAACATTATGGAGTCGCCCATTTGTATGGCAGTGATGTAAGGCTGTCCACCTTGGGTATTCCTCTTGTCTAACATCTGTGACGACTCAAACTGCAGGTATGCTCCAGCCCCGTTAGCAGCGATAATATTGTCGCCTACCACCTCAAGACAGTAGAAGTAGCTTACGGCGATGTCAGAATCAGTATTCCTCAGTGTGCGGAAAGCATCGTTGCGTGGGTTATACTCCCTCAGATACTGGTTAGATAGTAGCCATACGTGCCCTGTTCTGTCAGTCTTAATGGCGATGATAGCATCGCCATTAGCATTGCTCATCTTCTTCATGTACTGAGGCTCCTTCTCGCCTTCAGGCAGACAGTAGACCGAACCTTGCTGAGTGGCGCACCATAATGTAGCGTCAGGAGCCAACGATAATGCCGTAAAGTCTTCCCTATGTGGGTTGGCAAGTATCTCTGGCTTTCCGTTACAAGGGCAGTACACCAGTTGCTTATCAGCGTTAATGAAGTGTATGCCACCGTCAGAGTGGGCAGCAATGCCTAACACCTTTGCTGTGCTTGAGCAGTATTTGCGTACCGTATTGCCTACGGTAGAGTAGAGGTATGCACCATCTCGTGTGCCAATCCATATGTTGCCATCGCCTTGCGTGTTGATACTGCTGACGTCAGAAGAGAATGACGCCGCTTCCTTCTCTACCACAGCGCCTCGCTCAAAGGTCAGATGTATCAGTCGTTTACCCTTAGCAGCCCATATACCTGCATTGTTCTTGTCGTACGCTATAGAACGTGAGACGTTCATGCCACCAGCATCTATTAACCTCGACGTTGTAGGTTCGTAAAACATCAAGCCCACTCTGCCTTGCCATATCCAGTAGTTTTTACCGTCAGCCACCATTCTGTCGGGCAGTAACGGGAAACCCGTTTTCGTGGATATGGGGGCAACAGACTCTCGCACAACAGATTGCACGGAATTGGAAACAATAAAAGTATGAGGCGTAAAGCCCGCCACCCATATATTGCCCGACCTGTCTTCACACAGTCCATCGAGTATTTTGCTGCCTGGACTAAGAAACTCCTTCGTGTTTACCTTAGTAAGTTGGCGTCCTGTACGCTTATAGAGGTACAGGTTGTCAAGTGTTGTAACCCATATCAGCCCCTGTGTCTTGTCTATCAGCATGTCAATGCAACGACTGCCATCAACGTTTTTCGGCATCAGCGCTTGAGTGGTGACGTGCCCCGTTCGTGCATCATAGAAAACCACGCCGTCACCCCATGTAGCAATCCAAAAGCCCCCTTGAGCCACGTCTTCACACATACGCACGATGCCGCAACTTGACTGCCATGGTGCTTTAGTGAAGTGTTTGTTGGACTCTTTATATATATAAGGAGCACCGTTCCATGTAGCAGCCCAGACATTCCCCCTATGGTCTTCCGTAAATTGGCAGACATTGCGTAGAGCGTTGTCGGTGGTATGCAGCAATACCTTTCCGTCTGCGGGATTAATGCGATACACCCCTTCTGAGGTTCCTACCCACATATAGCGGTGAGAGTCAAGGAAGAGAGCTGACACAACCGTGCCCTTGCCTTGAAGTCGCTCTGACAGCTGGTACGTATCCTTGTCAAGTCGGTATAGTCCCTTCTCGGTGCCGAACCATATACCGCCAATGCTGTCTTCAGCTATGCAGCTGATGTTATTATTAGCCAACCTGTTTGGCGATCGCCAGTCAGAGCGGAACACCTCTACCTGATAACCATTGTCACGGCACAAGCCTCCGCCTCTGGTACCATACCACATATATCCCTCTGAGTCCTGATAGATACAGTGTACTGTGGCGACAGGTAACAGCGACTGAGTGGTGAGAGTATGGTACACGAAAGCACCGCGAACACTACTAAGGGTGAGCGTCAGCAGAACTGCTAACAATACCATGCGATATGCCAATGATGTGAGAAATGCGTTTTTGTTCATAATCTTTTAACTTATGGTTTAGTGACAATCTGGTTGTCATCTAACATCATTGACAAAGTTATTACTTTTTTTCGTATCAGCAATGCTTTCGAAGACAAAATTACTCTTTATGTATTGCTGTGCCAAAAATTGCTGCCACAAAGAGACAGACTGATTGTAAAAAGACATCATATGTTACATTTCTTCCCATGGAAAAATACAATAGAGATAACTACAAGCCATGTTGCCACCACAAATGTAACATTGTTGTAGAGAAAGGCAAAAAATGTGAAAACGGGATAATAATGTAACAAAAGAGGTGACAATAGGTATCAAAACAAGCATTACGCGAAAAAGAGACGGACTTTGTGACGATAAAACTTGGGCGAAGCAAAATAATGCCGTACCTTTGCCTGCAAAACAACAGATACTTAATATGAAGAAAACAACACTAACAGCCATCGCCCTCTTTGCCGTATTGGGCACATGGGCGCAGAAGGTAACAACGTTCACCACAACAGAGGCAAAGCCTTGGGTACAGGGTAAAACAGTCTTGGCTACAAAGGCAGAGGGAAAGGTAGTGGCAGATGTCAATGCCCAGAGTAAAGGAACAACGTTTGTAGGCTTTGGTACAACCTTCAATGAGTTGGACTGGGATGCCTTCAATATGCTGACAAGGAAGGAACAAGATGAGATAATGTATAACATTTTCGACCCATCAGGCGACTTGAAGTTTACGCTCGGCCGTGTGTCAATGAATGCTAATGACTATTCGCGTGCTTGGTACAGTTGTGATGAGGTAGATGGAGACTTCGCCCTGAAGTACTTTAATATTGAACACGACAAGCGAAACATTATACCTTTGGCGCGTGCTGCACAGAAGTATCAGCCAAATCTACAACTCTTCATGAGCCCATGGAGCCCACCTACATGGATGAAGATAAACCATGACTACCCCGTGTCGCCCAATAAGTTTAACAATATGGATCCACGTCAGGGCTACTTGCTATATATGGACGATGGCAAGAATCTTGATGCCGACGAGATGAAACTGCTTGGCGACAGAAACGGAGTGTTCCCACGTAGGCTCGCCACGCAAGATTACTTCATACAAGACCCCAGATACTTGCAGTGTTACGCTGATATGTTCTGCCGCTTTATTGAGCTTTACAAGGACGAAGGACTGAATATCACTAAGGTGATGTATCAGAACGAGGCATACTCATACACCCCATATCCTGGTTGTGCGTGGACTGCGGAAGGAACGCTACGTTTTAATAATGAGTATCTTGCTCCTACACTTGCTAAGAAACACCCAGAGGTGGAACTATGGATCGGTACGTTTAACACTAACCGCCTTGACTACGTAGAGAAGATACTTGACGACAAGACCTTGCAGAGCAACGTAAAGGGAATAGGAACACAGTGGGAGTGCCGTAATAACCTTCCTGCCATGCGCCAGCGTTATCCTAACCACCGCTTCATGGTGAGCGAGAGCGAGTGCGGCAATGGCTCAATGGACTGGAATGCAGGTGAACACACCTTCTTCCTACTGTCAGATAACATCGGCAATGGTTGCGACGAATATTATAACTGGAACTTTATTTTGAAGGATAACGGTATATCTCCTTGGGGATGGACACAGAACGCCATGATACAGGTAGATGGCAAGACACGTAAGATGCGCTATACGGCGGAGTATTATGCATACAAACACTTCAGCCATTTCGTAACAGAGGGAACAGAAATGATAGCCTATGGTGGTCGCGAACAGAGCAAGACACCAGTAGTGGTATTCAGAAAAGCATCGGGACGGTACATTGTTACGGTAGGAAACTTTACAGACGATAACGTGACACTGTCGGTAAAGATTGGCAAGAAATACCTGAATGTTACCCCAGTAGCACATTCGTTTAATACATATAGTGTGGTTCTATAAATCTTACTACTATAAGTAGGTGTTCAAATTATTCGTAATAATACGATAAGAAAGAATTTTACTCATTTATGAAAATAATTTAAAATACTTACTTTGGAGTCAACCAATTAAAATATGGGAAATAACAATTAGGGCTTAATCGTGGTACGATTAAGCCCTAATTGCATTGTGTGGTTTAGTTAAAAACAATAAAAGGTCTGTTTCTTTATTTTATTATTTGTCTTTTTCGTAAAACTTTACCAGTTCTATCTTTGTTTCGGTATTCTTAAGAATCTTACAGTGCCATCCGTCAATGGTAAGTACCTCATTGAGTTTCGGGAAACTCTGATAGCGATCAAGAATCAGTCCACCAACGGTTTTGTAGTCATCGCTTTCGGGGAGATTAAGTCCTAACGTTTCGTTTACACGCTCAATCTCCAGACGGGCTGAGACAAGATAGCCACCGTCAGCAGTCTTACGACATACGTATGAGGATGTGTCGTGTTCATCTTCTATCTCACCTATTATTTCCTCAACAATGTCTTCAAGGGCAACGATGCCACTTGTGCCGCCAAATTCGTCAACGACAACAGCGAGATTGGTTTTCTGCGCTAACATGTTCTGCATCAGTTTACGTGCCGCCATAGTCTCAGGTACAAACTGCATGGGGCGTATGTGGGAGTGCCACTCGTCCGTAATACGGAAAAGTTCAGATGAGTGTATGTAACCTATGATATGGTCTATGTCGTTTTCGTAAACAATAATCTTTGAACGTCCACTCTCAACGAACTTTTGGCGTAGTTCTTCCAGCGGTGTTTCTTTCTCTACAGCATTGATTTCTGTTCGTGGAATCATGCAGTCGCGCACCTTAGTATCTGAGAGGTCAAGGGCGTTCTGGAATATGCGCACCTCCTCCTGGATATCTTTCTCGTCGCTGGCGGTGTCAATGCTCTGTTGTACGAGGAAGTCAAGGTCAACCTTGGAGAATTCTTCCCTAGGTTCTTCCTTGTTGACCTTTACGCCCAATACTCTTAATGTTAATTTGGAAAGAAGCGTGCAAAGCCTTGATACTGGGAAGAGAACGATGTAACAAATCCATGCAGGAATGGCGAAGACGCTGAGTAGTGTGTTTGCGCTATTCTTGAATATAGACTTAGGCAGAAACTCACCCGTGAAGAGTATGATGATGGTCGAGATGATGGTATCAGCGGTGACCGTGAATGCTTCACTCATTCCACTGAAGATTGTGTTGTCGAAGAGTTTCGCTATCAGTATGCCGTAGATTACGAGGGCAATGTTATTACCCACAAGCATTGTGCTAACGAAGGTGTTAGGACGCCTATAGAAGAATGAGACTATTCGATGGCTGATGCTTTCGCTATCGCCTGTCATCTCGGCAAGCATTCTGTTACTCGATACGTAGGCAATCTCCATGCCCGAGAAAAAGGCGGAGAAAGCCATAGTGATGAGTATTGATATTATAAGGTCTATGTCCATTTTTCTTTCTATCTAATTCTCGGCATTATAGGGGTGCGTTTCGGTGCAGAATCAACTCGCGCAGTGTCATTCTTCGCACCCGTATTCTTGTTGTCCGCATCATCTCGCTTGAATGAGCCTACAGAGTTAGAGACCGTGTAGTGTTGCATACGTTCGTCGCTGGTGAAATATGTACCTTGTAATTCGCGTTCAGGGGTGATAACGCGTGAGAAACAGTAAGAGTAGAGTTCATGACGGTTCTGGTCCCAAAAGAGTTCCTCACTGTTAAAACGCAGTCCGTCAACCGTTTTTACCCTTACGTTGCCAATAAGATGCCACAATTTCTTTGTCGTAAAATAATATGCGGTGTCAGCCTGCACGTATGCCTCGGCATGGAAACGTTCATCAAACTGTTCCATGAAAATGCCACGATTGAATATCCAGCGGGGTGGGGTGCGCACTTCGTTAACTTCCCATCGTTCTGCCACTATGCGATACTTCATCACGCCAGAGTCGCTAATAAGGGTGTTAATACCGTAGGAACGCATCATGGATACCGAGTCGCGAGCGTGGATAGCAGGGGCTGTGTGCTCCTTCTGGTTCTCGCATGCCAAGAGTGTTAGTGTGGCGAAGAGAAGCAATATGTAAGGTGTATGCTTCATTATTCGAACTTCCATTTTGCGAACCAACGTTCATTAAATGTCAGACCGATATTGATTAGGAATGTGTTCTCGGTCAGCAGGTTGTTACCAGACATGTTCTGCCATTGTACACCGATATTTAACGTAGAACGGTTGTTCCATGAGTTGATGATAGGTATACCAATGCCTGCACTCATAGAAATCTCCTTAGGACCATCGTTACCATTAACTTTAAGGTATGGGGTAGTGTAACCCATGCCGAAGCGATATTTTATTTTGTCAGCAAACTTCAGTCCGTCGGATTTGCGACAGTATTCCATACCAGCGTTGATGCGGTGGCGGTCAGAAAAGACATCGGTCTGAGTAACGTATGCATTATTCTCGTACACAGGGAACTTCACTGTGGACCATTTCTGCATAGTATAGTCAAGTCCGAAGAGCCACTTTTGATTGTGACGCAGTGAAAGACCCGCTCCGAGTGTTGTGGGCAGTGATGCCTTGTCGGTTGCTGGAACTACGGTATTACTATTTATGGTCAGTTCATGCGTTGCCCCTATGCTGTGACCAGGGCTATATGTAAGCGCAACGGTGGCTATATCCTTGTTCTTGAGGTTCAGACTGTATTGTGCGCCAAGGTCCAGTTTGTATGTGCGTGCGGTAATACCGTATTGTCTTGTATATGACGATACGTTGTTGTCACTGTATGTACTTGTGAGGGCGTTGGTTACGGTTCCCCATACATAACTGAGGTTCATACCGACGGAGAGCCCTTTGAGGGGTGTCTGCCAACCTGCACCTATGTAGAACTGGCGCAGTCCGCCACTACCTGCATATGTCTGTGTATTAGTTACCTCGGTGGAGGTAGAAGGTAGTACGTTATAGTTCTGAACGGGAGTAGTGTTAGAATAGTTATAACCCACGTTGGTATAAGGTAGGAAGCCGAAACTCATACCGACATTTTTGACAAGGCGGAATGCACCTACTGCATACTCAAAGTCAGCATTGTTGGCGTTTTTGCCTACACCGTTCTCAGTAAAATGCGTAGTTTGCAAAGACATGCCGACGTCAAAGATGAAAGTCAGCGAGTCAAGGGATGAATAAGAAGCAGGGTTGGAAAAGTTAACCTGATTACTTTCTCTAAAAGCCAGTCCCACTCCGTTCATGCCACGGTTGAAACCTTGTGATTGGTCAGCAAGTTTGCCATAACCGAATTGTGAATAAGGGGAATTGGTGCCACTTTGCGCCAGTGCTGATAGTGTGAAAGCGCCAAGAGCGGTAGAGAGTAGGAGTTTTTTCATTATTAATGTTGCTTGTATGGCAGAAAATGTGCCGTATTATTGCTTTTTTACTATATTGGTGCAAAATTATCGAAAAAAAATGGAATAACATAATGTTCTCTCGGAAAAATAAGTTATTTTTGCAACATGAAACGAATTATTCGTATTTTTAAGAGATTTTTTGTATGCATGCTGTTGCTTTTGGCATGTGTTACTCGCTCATTGGCGCAAGGTGGCGATGAAGGGGTGCTGCCATATGATGCAAGGTTAGACAGCGTGGATGTTTATCTATTGACCTGTCAGCCGCATGACGAGATATATAGTCTTTATGGTCATACGTCAATACGTGTGGTCGATAGATTAACGCACAGAGATTTTGCTGTGAACTTTGGAGTCTTCGATTCTACGGCAAAGTTTTTTGCTTTGCGTTTTGTGTTTGGACTGACAGACTATATGATGGCTGTTAGTGACTTTGAGCGTTTTTTGGATGAATATCGCTATTATGGCAGTGGTGTTTATCAACAGCACATAAACTTTACTCGTCAGGAGAAGGCCGACTTCCTTATGGCATTGCAGGAAAATGCAAAGCCCGAAAATGTAGTTTATCGTTATAATTTTCTTTATAATAATTGTACTACGAGGGCAAGAGACATACTGCTTGATGCTATGAGTGGTAGGGTGGATTACGCAATGACCTCGCTGCAGCGTGGAAGAAGATCGTTTAGGGATTTGGTTCATTATAAAACAGCATCTCATCGTTGGGCAGCATTTGGTAATGACATACTGTTGGGTGTCAAGGCTGATTGTGAAATGACCCACGACATGCGGCAGTTTCTGCCAGAAGTACTGATGAATGACTTTGACAGTGCTAAGGTAATTATGGCGAATGGCAGCGAGAAAGTTTTGGTGGACTCGGCAAAATGGGTATTGCTTCCAGGTACGCCGTATGAGGCGAATGGGGGAAGTGAATTTCCTTTGTCACCGCGTACGATGGCAATATTGTTTTTTTGTGCCATTTTGTCATTGTGCCTTTTCCAGTTGCTGATGTTGAAAAGAAGATTACTGTGGCTTAACTATTTGTTGGTGTTGCTATATGCTTTACCTGGAGTAATATTAGGTGCTATGATATTCTCGAAGCATCCAACGGTAAGTCTTAATCTTCAAATACTTATCTTTAATCCGTTATACTTTTTAATCATTGTACCACGACAGTATTTGAAATGGCGTTGGAACGTAATGCTTTTGTTCATAGTACTCTTTTTCGTAGGCAATGCCATACAGTCATATGCTGAAGGCATGAACATTATGGCATTGGCATTGTTAATGATAGTATTGACAAACATTGCATTTGAACGTTACAGCCATTTAGTAGGTAAAAAGTAATGTTTTTTTGTGTATTAGTTTGGTAGAAAAGAAAAAAAGTGCTATATTTGCAAACTATTTAGTTTTGTAGGCACACCTAACTTAAATATATCGAATAAAAATAATACAATAAATATATCATGAATTTCAATTCAATCCTATCCGCACTTTTCGGCAGCAAGGTAAGTCGTGACCGAAAAATGATTCAACCCTTGGTCGAAAAAGTGAAGGAAGCATACCCTGGTATTCAGGCATTGTCAAACGATGAACTTCGCGCCAAAAGTAAGGAAATACAGGCGTATGTACAGAACTCTATTACCGAGCAGAAGAAGCAAATCGCTGATCTGAAGGCTACAATCGAGAAAACGCCTATTGATGAGCGTGAGCCTATCTTTGCGCAGATAGATAAACTGGAGAAAGAGTCGCTTGATATTTTGGAAAAAGCATTGGATGAAGTTTATCCAGTAGCGTTTGCCATTGTTAAAGACACTGCACGTCGTTTCTCGGAAAACGAGGAGACTGTTGTTACGGCAACAGATTTTGACCGTGAACTGGCGTCAGACCCATCACATGACTTTATTACCATTGACGGTGACAAAGCCATCTATCACAATCACTGGACTGCGGGTGGCAACGACCTTAAATGGGAAATGGTGCACTACGATGTGCAACTCTTCGGTGGTACAGTTCTTCATCAAGGTAAGATTGCCGAAATGGCAACAGGTGAAGGTAAGACACTCGTTGGTACCTGTCCTGTGTTCCTTAATGCCTTGACAGGTAATGGTGTTCATGTCGTTACCGTGAACGACTACCTCGCTAAGCGTGACTCTGAGTGGATGGGACCACTTTATATGTTCCATGGACTTTCGGTAGATTGTATTGACAAGCATCGTCCAAATTCAGAAGCACGTCGTAAGGCTTATCAAGCAGATATCACGTTTGGTACAAACAACGAGTTTGGTTTCGACTATCTGCGTGACAATATGGCGATGCAGCCAGCAGACCTCGTGCAGCGTAAGCACAATTACGCCATTGTCGATGAGGTTGACTCTGTGCTCATTGACGATGCACGTACACCTCTTATTATTAGTGGTCCTGTGCCACAGGGTGACGTGCAGATGTTTGAGGAATACCAGCCACTCGTTGAGAAGATCGTTGGAGTACAGCGTAAACTTGCCACGCAACTGTTGGCAGAGGCAAAGCAACTCATTGCCAAGGGTAACGAGACCAATGACAAGCAAATGCTGGCTGATGGATTCCTCGCACTCTATCGTTCTTATAAAGCATTGCCAAAGAATACACCTCTCGTAAAATATCTTTCAGAGGAGGGCATCAAGTCAGGTATGCTCGCTACGGAAGAGATTTACATGGAGAATAACAACCGTAAGATGCCAGAGGCAATAGCACCACTTTACTTCGTTGTTGACGAGAAGATGCACTCTGCCGATCTTACTGATAAGGGCGTAGAATGGCTCTCTTCACAGGTTGATGACAAGGAACTCTTCGTGTTGCCAGACATAACAGCAGAACTCTCAGCATTAGAGAATGAGGCAGGTTTGACTGATGAGCAGCGCGTAGAGAAGAAGGACGAACTGATGAGTCACTACTCAGTACAGTCAGAGCGTGTTCATACTATTCAACAGTTGCTTAAGGCGTACAGTCTCTACAACCGTGATGATGAGTATGTAGTGATGAACGGCGAGGTGAAGATTGTCGATGAGCAGACAGGCCGTATCATGGAAGGACGCCGTTGGAGCGATGGTCTGCACCAGGCAGTAGAAGCCAAGGAACACGTAAAAGTGGAAGCCGCTACACAGACCTACGCTACTATCACACTCCAGAACTACTTCCGTATGTACCACAAGTTGTCTGGTATGACAGGTACTGCATCTACCGAGGCAGGCGAGTTTTGGGATATCTACAAACTTGATGTTGTTGAAATACCTACCAACCGCCCAGTATTGCGTAAGGACATGGACGACCGTGTGTACAAGACCGCACGCGAGAAGTATAAGGCAGTAATCGAGGAAATAGAGGAGATGCGTAACGCTGGTCGTCCAGTGCTTGTAGGTACTACATCCGTTGAGATATCAGAACTTATCTCACGTATGCTTAAGATGCGCAACATTCCTCACAACGTGCTTAACGCCAAGGAGCATGCACGTGAGTCTCTCATCGTGGCAGAGGCTGGACGTAGCGTTGACGGTAAGGGTGCTGTAACCATTGCTACTAATATGGCAGGTCGTGGTACCGATATTAAGTTGACACCAGAAGTAAAGGCTGCTGGCGGTCTTGCTATCATCGGTACGGAACGTCATGAGAGCCGTCGTGTTGACCGTCAGTTGCGTGGTCGTGCAGGACGTCAGGGTGACCCAGGTTCATCAGTATTCTACGTTTCATTAGAGGACAAACTGATGCGTCTCTTCGCTTCTGAACGTATCGCTAAGGTCATGGATCGTCTTGGCTTTGAAGAAGGTGAGCGTATCGAAAGCCCATTGATATCAAAGAGCATAGAGCGTGCGCAGAAGAAGGTTGAGGAGAACAACTTCGGCATACGTAAGCGTCTGTTGGAATACGATGATGTGATGAACAAGCAGCGTACCGTAATATACGAAAAGCGTCGCCATGCACTCATGGGTGAGCGTATAGGTATGGATATCACGAATGTTATTTGGGATCGTGTACTGTCTATTCTCAACAATAACGATTACGAGGGCTGCAAGGAGCGTTTCATAAAAGTCTTCTTCATGGAATGCCCGTTCACGGAAGAGGAATTCCTCTCAAAGCAGCGTGAGCAGTTGGAAGAGATGGCGTTCCAAAAGGTAATGGCACTGTTCAAAGGACGTGTTGACGCTATTGCCCAGGAGGCAATGTCGGTAGTAAAAGATATTTATGAGAACCCAGACTCAGAGTACGAACGTATCATAATTCCTTTGACAGACCTGCACATGGTTTATCGTATGTCTTTCGACTTGAAGGAGTGTTATGAAAGCAATTGCAACAATGTAATGCAGGAGTTTGAGAAGATGATACTTCTTCATACTATCGATGATAACTGGAAGGAGAATCTTCGTCAACTTGATGATCTTCGTCACTCAGTACAAAACTCAAGTTATGAGCAGAAGGATCCGTTGCTTATCTTTAAGTTGGAGAGCGTTAAACTGTGGGACGCTATGATTAATCAAATGAACGACACTGTTTGTTCTACTCTCTCGCGCATACGTATCTTCAAGGCTAACGCACCTTTAGAGGCTGCAGAGTCAATAGAAGAGGAGATAAGAAAGAAACAGCAGCAACAGCCTCAGTATGAGACTCACAAGGAAGAGTTGAACGCTGATGGCAGTGTGGCAGGTGACTTGGTTGACGGAATGGAGCGTCCAAGTTACAATGACCCAACGCAGGCACCACAACGTACTCCTATCGTGAATGAAAAGGAGCCACGTCCAAATGATCCATGCCCATGCGGTTCTGGTCTGAAGTACAAGAACTGCCACGGCAAGAAGTAAAGTCGTTTGTTCGAAAAGTAAAGGAAAGTATTAAGTATGGTTCGGTAAGTATTCGCTTACTGAACCAATATCTAAAAAGAATAACGTTATGACAGACAAAACGAAGCATCAGGTGTCCCGATTCCTTTCAAAGGTCGCAGACAAATTTCCAGTAGTAGAAGAGCCGGTTGTCATTACAGATATTCACATTCATGTGTCGCAAGATACAGGGGATGTGATGGCATTCGATGATGATGGCAAGGAGATAACTCGTTGCGTTGTTGATGAGTGGATAAACAATCAAGATGATTCAGAGGTGTTCTATCATAATGCAGAGGAGGTCATGAGGTCATTGCTTGCGGAAAAAGAATGGAACCTTGGCATAGTAAAACCCTATTCGTTCATTCTTGAGGATGAGGCAGGTGAACACATTGCAGAACTTTTCGTAGTGGACGACTCAGAGACGGTAATCCTCGGTTCTACCTTTATGGATGATATGGAGAAGGATTTAGACGACTTCATCGATAAACTGTTGAAAGAAGAGTAAATATAAAAAAGGCACGCCCGCAGATCTTGTGAGCGTGCCCTTTTTAGGTAATGTCGGTTCATTTTATTTTTATAGAAAACTAATAAGTAAAATAAATAATCATGACTTTTCACGTGCAGGTGGGTTGTTGTTGGGATATATTGCTATAGAATATTCTTTTCTTAAATTAGAATACAAATCATATAGTAAAAACACTCATCCTGTTTATACTGCATACTCAATAAAATTACCTGAACAGTTTAAACCTTATTGGAAAAAATCACTAAGATATGCAACTTTAAATAGAAGAAAATAATAAAAAGCAAACTATATTATTATTAGAGCACAATCCTAAACAGGGTTGTGCTTTTGCCATTTTCACTACTGCGAAACATTGTTTCACAGGCTTTGTTCATGGTGCTTATTATTGTTATGGTTGTATATCCGTTTGAAATCAATTTTGTATGTGCGAAGGTAATAACATACTTCATATCATAAAAGCAGTAGTGCTAATACTCTTGTTTTGCGTGGTACTGTTTAATATAGAAGACCGTTGTGCATTTACAGTTTTTTGCTTCTTACCGTAGTCTATACTTGTGGTAGTATGACTACGGTAACTATACAGTATCTCTACTGCCGAATATTTATGTGGTGGTGTAAGGGTAAAAAGCAGCACTACGTAAAACCTAAAAAATGGTAAATTTGGGAAATGGCGTAAAAGGTACTTAATTACTCTGTAATCACTATGCTTTTACCGTGTAATTTGATAGAGATTACGCTGTAATCACTATGCTTTTACAACGTAAAAAGATACTATACTTTTTCTGCCATAACCAATGGATATGATCTTGATGGTTTTACAGATTTACTTGCTCCAAACAAGATTAAGGATATACAGGTGACCATCGATGGGATGGAGATGGTGCACAACAATAAAAGAGTGCACAAAGACGGAATACCGACATTCTCAAAAATTGTTTCCAATATTGGCTTAGCATTAGGTCGTGGTATTAGAGTTGTTGCCAGATACAATACAGACAGGACTAATATGGGACAACTCGTACAACTAAAGGAGTATTTTGACGAGTTGGGATATACAAAGAATAAAAATTTTGCAATTGACTCTGCAAGATTGATGAACAATGATAATAAAGCAAATAAATCTCAATTCTTTAGTCAAGAAGAATTTATAAAAGAGCATGAGCAATTGAATTTTGAATATGCTTGCCATGATTATAATATGCATTCAAGAATATTGGCTGCAATACAAAACAAGAAACCTCTGCCATATTCGTCAACATTCTGCAGTTCGCAGTCAGGGAGTTATGTGTTTGACCCATTTGGCAAAGTATATCCATGCCTTGAAGTCGTAGGTAAACCGATACATCAGATTGGTGACTATACTAATGGAATAATAGAGAGGCATAACGAAGAAAGACAGAAGTGGCGTTCAACAAACGTAATGTCATATTCATCCTGTCGTAAATGTAAGTATGCTTTATTATGTGGTGGTGGATGTTATGCAAATAATATAGTGAGCCATAGATGCTTACATATGGGAGATATCATAAACTATGCCGTAAGACGTGCTTACGGGAGTATTAATATTTAAAAATTTTAATTATGGAGAAAAAGGTAATTAAGTCCCTTAACGAGGGATTGCCAGAGTTCTTCCTTGATGAACTCGAGCAGAGATTGGAGACCGATCCACTGAATGTCGGTGCATTGGTAAGTTTGTATGACCCATCGACACAGAGTGGTGCTGATATATGTGGGAGATACGAAACATGCGAAGAATACAACGGTTGTAAAGGGTACTCTATCTGTAGAATAGATGTATAACCACCAAAAGGGAATCTGGAATGACAATGGTAGAATGTTAAATTCTCATTGTCATTCCTTAAAAACACACACATGAAGAAAAAAAAATTATATATCTTTCATTATTTATACATCTATCCATATATGGTCAGCAACAAAATTCGAACCTACCATTTGTAACAGGAACAATTATAGATAATGAACGACAACCTTTACAAGGGGCTATTGTTAAGATTTTTGATCCCGATAGTGTATGTATTGCTTCTACCGTAAGTGATAGCATAGGTTCGTTTAACGTAGGAATGGAACCGCAGGACATACGTATTGTAACGACACTGTTAGGATACGAAAACCGTTATATGTCTATAAAGAAAGACAATAACAAGCCTCTTAAGATTATGTTAAAACCTGTAGACAATATGATAGGTGAAGTTGTCGTTAAAGGGCGTAGTTTGGTAAGAAAAGATGACAAACTTATGATTTATCTTCCTGAGCAGACGAAGAAAAATGCTTATGATGGCTATAGTGTTTTGTCGTCAGTCAATATTCCTGGACTACGAGTTAATATGTTTGATCAGTCTGTAACAACGCATGGTTCTTCAACTTTGTTGTGTATCAATGGTAGAGAGGTAAAAGCAGATGAAATATCTACACTTAATCCAAATGATATAAAACGAATAGACTATTATCAAATGCAAGATCCCAACCATCCAGGAGCTGAGGCTGTGATTGATTTCATAATGAAAAATCGCAACAATGGTGGACAAATTTTTGCCAAGGCTAATCATAATCTTAATATAGGTAAAGGTGGGGCAACTGTTGACGTGAAACAGTACATTGGACACACAGAACTCAATGCCCAATTATCTGGGAAGTATGTACGTTATACCCCTGACCGAGGTGAAAATTCGACAACGGTTATGCCGTTTCCTGATGAGACAATTCTAAAACAAGTAACAACAAATGCGTCACCGCAACGTAATAACAACGTTACTGCAAGATTGTCATTGTTACGTCAGTGGAAAGAAGACGATAGAAACAATATGTTTAATGTTGTGGCGTACCTCAAGAAGGAACATACTATTAACTGCACCAGAATGACAGAGACATATAATGAAGAGTATACCACATCAAGCAATAACAAGCATAGTGACAATATTTCTCCTATGTTGCAGTTGTATTATGAAGGTAAGACGAAGAAAAGTATTTTGCGTGCAAAATTGTACGGCAGTTACAGTAATTCAAATCATGACAGGAAATATAACTCTCTAATCGTCTATAATTCGGCTACTGACCAAGATTTTTACTATGTGTCACCGTCATTTACATATGCACACAATATCGGTGTCAAACACATTCCTGCTATTAGTATGACATACGATTATAGCAATGTCAGAACGAAATATATTGATAATGCTCAAACGACAGACGTTAGACAGCAATACGGCTATGGTTATCTATGGCTTGTTGACAACTTTAAGGTTATTCCTAATAAGTTCCACCTGACTTTTCAGTTAGCAGGAAGAATGGAAACTATAGATAATGGTAAGATTTCTGATACGAAGTTTTACTTTACTCCATCATTATTTTACAAAGTCAACTTGCCTAACAATCACTACATGAACGGTCATTTAGCAATGGGGACAGTACAACCTACTGAAAGTCAGTATAATGAAACGGAACAAACTATAGATTTTTACCAGCGTCTTCGAGGCAACGCAAATTTAAGTACCCCCAAGGTTAAGGGAGGAACCATTCGTTACGGTCATGACAGTAAGTGGGGAGGTTATGAATTTGAAACAGAATATGAACAACAGACGAATCCTATCTTCAAGGAAATTATTCCTGATAATACCCGTAAGGTGTATGTACAACAATATCAAAATGGTAATAAATGGCAATCACTTCGTAGTAATGTAACACTGATGCTCAACCTGTTTGATGGCAAAATGAATTGGATGAACACTCTGGAATATATATATTTGAAGGACAATATGTCTCAAATAACATCATCCAGCAAACTACTTTACGGTACTTCTCTCTCCTGTAATCTTAACAAATTTATGGCGCGCATTGATTTCTATACAACATCACATAGTCTTTATGCAGGCACATTATCCAAACGTCCAGTAATTCTTGGTTTGTCCATGACCTACACATATCGAAAATGGCATTTTACATTTGATACAAAGAATCCATTTTATAAGACTTGGAATGAAAAGGAATATCGTTACGGTGGATACGTTAATACATCACGACAATACAATCCTTATACAGGCTATAATGTCTTCTCCTTCGGTGCTAATTATCGCATAAGTTATGGTAAGAAACATAAGTTCCAAAATGTTGATATGGACGAGACTGTAAAGAGCGCAATATTGGAGGAATAAAGAAAAATAATAATGTTTCCGTTTGAAAATATCGAAATAAAGCAATTTGCATTGTTCTACAACAGACAACCGCTATCTGGTTTGCTATAAAGATATCTATCTTGAAGCAAACCAGGTAACAGTTGACCTGTTGCATTGCCTTGCGAAGGCTGAAAGTGTGGAGACAGCAGTGGAAACGTATGTATCAGATAAGAACAACAAGTATCCCAAGGATAAAATCATAGATTATGTAAACCAAAAGTTAATCCCCAAATTTCAAACTACCACGAATATTTCAAAGAAAAAGTTCCTTTGGCAGATAGAAATTTTGAATTCGGAGACGGTAGGATTGATTACTAAATACCTCGGCTTCATGTTCAACAGACCGTTAATGTGTACTATAGTGACAATCGCTATAATGACCGATGTCCTATTTTTTTATTTTACGCCAAACTTATTTCAATACTCTGACGGTTCGAACCTGTATGTAGTATTAGGGTTGTTAGTGTGTATGTGTGTTTCTTCATTCTTTCATGAGTTGGGACATGCGTCTGCATGTAGTTTCTACGGTGTTAAACATGGCGGTATAGGATTGGGACTGTATTTAACCTTCCCAGTTCTCTATACGGATGTAAACAATGCATGGCGATTGCCACGTAGAAAGAGATGTGTGGTTAATTTTGCTGGAGTATATTTCCAAAGCATAATAATGATATTGCTTGCAGTTATGTTTTACATAACAGACTTGCATTTCTTGAAATATATCCTTCTTATGATGAACGTTGGTTTCGTCTTTGTACTTAACCCTTTCTTCAAATTTGACGGATATTGGTTGGCATCAGACATTCTGGGAGTACCAAATCTTCGTAAAAGGGCTAATGAGTTAGTTACATACTTTTACGTTAGACTGATGCATAAACAGGTGGACAAACCTTATATGTATGGATTGGGGCGAATAACAATGATAGTTTTCTGCATATATACTTTGTTTTCAACCGCATTTATGGGTTACTTCTTCCTGTATGTCATTCCTTTGTTTATATACAATTTTATACAAACATTCCCTGCCGACATAGAAAGAATGGTTATGTATCTCTCGGCTGGTGTTGCAATGCCATTTTCACTACTGCGAAACATTGTTTCACAGGCTTTGTTCATGGTGCTTATTATTGTTATGGTTGTATATCCATTGTATATCCGTTTGAAATCAATTTTGTATGTGCGAAGGCAATAACATATTTCATATCATAAACGCAGTAGTGCTAATGCTATTGTTTTGCGTGACGCTTTTTAATATAGAAGACCGTTGTGCATTAACAGTTTTTTTGCTTCTTGCCGTAGTCTATACTTGTGGTAGTATAGACCTTCGTTCGTGGAATAAGTTTGATTGGACTGTAGCAGGTTTATTCCTCTACAATATTATAGCGACGTTGTTCTCGGAGAATATATATCCATCGCTAACAACGTGTAAAATGTCAACGATGTCATTTCTTGTCTATCATGTGCAGAAAGACATAATACAAAGCAATGATACAGTGCCGCGACTGCAGAGAATCCTTTTCGTGTTTCTATGTGCTGGTGCTTTGTGTATAGTTTTTGCCTCTTTCCTCGTTTTTTCAAAAGGAGCAAGAGAGGCAGGTTTTACATATCTTTTGGACTTTCGACATCTCTTCCGTCCGTTAGGATATAATACCAACGTATGGAATACAGTCCTACTACTGTTATTGGGATTGACAGAATGTTTCGTAATAAACAGGAAACAGAGAATATCGTTATTATTTTCTATAATGCTACTGCTTATATTGTCGTTCTCACGCAGTGCCTATATAGCAGTGATGTTTTTTGTCTTATTAAATATCATTGTAGTAAGAAATAAGAATAAAAGCATTGAAATTGCTGTTGCTTATATTATAGCGCTCGGCATAGGAATGTTACTATATTCAGATGATGTTTTTTCTACAATAAGGATGGCAAGTTCAGAAGCACAAAGGAGAAGTACAGAAGGACGCCTGCTTGCTATGAGAGAACTATGGAGTTCTTTTCAAAATCACTGGTATATGGGTTATGGAGCAGGCAATTTTACATTTGCTATGGATTCTTTTTATGGACAAGATTCGACTAAGATGTTTACGTCATACGCTCCTAACATTTTAATAAAAATCTTAGTAGAAAGAGGTATTATAGGTGTAGTAGCATTTATATTGTTTATCATTGCTTTATTTGTGCAATGCTGGAAGAAACGTAGAAATCACATTACCCTAATTGCTGTGATAACCCTCATTGTCTTATTCCTAAAAGATATGGCATTGGCAACTGTATCTACGATAGAATTTGGTTGGATTGCATTGGCGATTATGCTTGCGTTTATTGCAGACAATAAGAAAATTACGCCATGTCCACACAGAAGCATAATGAGAAGAAGCATCATTATCTTAATATGTATATTCTCTATCATACCATCTATTACTTGGACTATTAAACACAAGAATTATACATTGTCGAAATTTGACGCTCAACAAAGATTCATTAATTGTTTAGAGCATCAGGAAAGGAGGGATAGTAATACTGCAAGAAATATTCTATGTTCACTTGTTAATAGGTATCCCAATAATGCACAATATAGTTATCAATTATATAAGGCAGAAATCGGGTTAGGTAATAAAGACAAAGCATTTGAACGTCTTACTCATTCTGTCATGCTTGTGCCGAGGATTTTAACGATATCAAATGTAAAACAATTAGCAAGAACTGACAGTATACGGTATCTTCGGATGAAGGAAAAACTTTTGACTACAATCAAAAACGAGGATAGTGATCCTGTAAGATGTGCTCGTTACGGTATGTTAGCATATTTGCTTAATGACAAACGGAAAGCCATGTCTCTCATCAGTAGTTCTACAGAAGTATTACCCAACCTGCCTCTGCCATGGCTTATAAAGGGACTATTGTTAAGAGAAAAAGGGAAAGATGATGAATCACAACAATGTTTCCGTAAATATCAATGGCTGACAACAGGAATTAGTACAAACACAAATAACGTTACTATAGTGCCGCCATTGGAAGAGCACGATTTATGGGAAATATATTCTCTGAAATACATGGAGTGGTATGGTAAGAAGTTAAATATAGAAGACTATGAAAATTGAAAATAACATATTAAAGAAATATACATACTTATTTCTTTGCCTATTATGTTTTACTGGCTGTAAATTTCAACAAATGGATGTAAACCTTGATTTTGCCAAAGATAATAAGTCAGAATTAACAAAGGTACTTGACCATTATCTGTTATCTGACGATACCTTGAAGCAACAATGCGTTATTTTCCTGTTAAGCAATATGTGTTCACATTTCAGCGTGTATAATGCGGATACAGAGAAAATCAAAATGCAGAAGTGTAAAAGGTCGGAAAACAAAAGTAGGAAGAAAGCGAAGTCGTTTTCTTCCTACTTGATTATATGTCCGTTTTTATTTACTCGTAATGAGGTATAGATCAACTATTGTTTGTCTGTTTTCATCAACAGAATACCAATAAGAATCCATATAATTTCCCTTACACGACAGATGATGCTGACAAAGATGCCGATGGCAGCGGAAAGTCCGAGAGCGGCAATGGAAAGCACAAATCCGCCTTCCTGTACTCCTAACTGCATTGGCAGGAAGCCTATAAGGTTAGCGAAGAGAGTGGTAAAGGCAAGAATGAGAATTGAGTGGAGGAAGGTAAGCCATAGTCCTGTCATTCCGCCTCCGCAATCAACGTTAAGTAGCAGAAGCATAAACATCACTTCAAGGCTCTGCACAATGCGTGAGAAGTATTCTAATACCAACGCATTGTAAAAGTGGCGTTTGTCCTGTTTGTGCAGTGCTGCAATCTGTGCGTCTACATTATGGAACGTATCGCTGTGCTTCTCCAGTATTCTACCACTCCAACCTTTGAGGCCAGGTATTTTGCCGATGAGTTTTATGGTCTTTATCACAAGTCCATTACGGTATCCTTTAGAGAAAAGGTAAAAGGCTATAAGGCAGAAGACGGCAATGATACCCAGTGTGATAGCTATTGGTACGGTCAGTGGTAGGTCACCAGCCAGAACGAGGGCAAGGTAGATAAAGATGGAGATAAACCAAAACCAGAAGTGGGCGAATATGTGCATCATGGCGTAGAGAATCACGGAAGATGCCGCGTGCTCCTTGCTGATGTCTTTTGACAACTCCATGATACGGTAAGGTTCACCGCCCAGTCCTCCTACAGGAGTAGCGTAGTTGAGAGCGTAGCCTGTGACTGTTAGTTTCATTATTCGCAGGAAACTAACGTGCTCATTAGGATCTGTATTTCCCTTTATAACACTTTGCCATGAGAGTGCGTTCAGTCCGTAGATGAATATCCATACACCAATGATAGGGATAAGCCAATAGCCGGCACGACATAGGTGTTGCCACAGTTCGGCAAAACTGACGTCAAAGGTGAATAGCATTACCACTACAGCGGCAACACCGCAGAGGAAGAACAGGTTGTTCAGCCTTTTCTTAGTCCAAGTCATTGTATAATAATCTTATTAAAATTAAGAATTAAAAATTAAGAATTATGATTACCTGGGGTAAATTAAAAAATAAAAATTGTGATTGCCATGCACAGTTATCATTCCCAAACAGTAACGGTCTGATAGCGATTAACTGCAAGGTCTGATAGCGATTAACAGTAATCATAATTTTTAATTTTTAATTTTTAATTCTTA
>DAIUFT010000013.1:0-34173 GCA_036844425.1 Prevotella sp.
AATTTACATTCGCTTTGGCGAGTTTTTTTTAGCTCATGGATATTTCATAAATCTATTCTTCCTTGAATGTAGATGGCAAATACCCCGTCTGTCTCTTAAAAAATTTCACGAAATATGAGGGATCCTCATATCCTAAATAGTCTGCTATTTCTTTAGTAATAAGATTTGAATATCTCAACAGGCGCTTTGCCTCAAGGGTTATTCTGTCGTTTATTAATATTAAAGGTGTCTTGCCTGTACACTCCAGTACACTGTTACTCAGTGTTTTTGCTGATACATTCAGAGCATCGGCATACTCCTTAACGGTGTGGTATTCAGTAAAGTGTTGCTCTACACTTTTGCGGAACATAACGAATAGTCGATGCGCAGGCTTACGGTCACTCACGGCTACAGTTCCTAGTAATTCACAATAACGCTGTATAATGATAAGAAATATTCTCGTCAGAGATCGCAGCATATCGTCATGACCCACCATGTGATAGTTTTCTTGCTCCTTTTTTATATAATCTAGCACAACGAGAAGTTGTTGTGCAACCTCTTCGCTAACGGTACAATAAGGCACGGTATCGAACGCGCGGAATAGGTTATACTTAATAAATAGATCATCATCTACACTCTCTTCCTTTAGGAAATCTGTACAGAATTTGATAAGAATTCCTTTATGTTTTAGTGCATCATCAAAGCAGTGTACCTGACCTGGCGAAAGAAAGAACATTGTGTTCTTCTCTACAGGATATTCTTGAAAATCTACGAAATGGGTACCGCCCCCCTCACGAAACCAGATAATTTCATAAAAGGTATGTACGTGCGGAGTATTGTTGTCAGTATCATCATTCACGAAGAAGTCTGGCATATAGTCTATATTTACGTTAGCTCCTCTAGGTGCGTTGCACACATTATTATATATAGCGTCGAGGTTTAAATGCTCCATGATAATGGTTTTTATATTTTGACAACAAAGTTACTAATATTTTTTGAGAAATTTCTCTTTTTTACTTTTTATTTTCTTTTATTGTCTTGTGGGTTATGAATATTTATTAGTAACTTTGCGAACGAGAATAAAAACATTATAAACTAAACAGTAGAACATTATGGCAACACGTTATTCTGGTACACAGACAGAGAAGAACCTCGAAGCTGCATTCGCAGGCGAAAGTCAGGCACGCAACAAATATACTTACTTTGCTTCGAAAGCAAAGAAAGAAGGTTTTGAACAAATAGCCGCTATATTCCAGCAGACAGCGGACAACGAGAAAGAACATGCCAAGATGTGGTTTAAAGAACTCAACGGCATAGGTAACACGGCAGAGAACCTTGCTGCAGCTGCTGATGGTGAGAACTATGAGTGGACTGATATGTATGATGGGTTTGCAAAAACGGCGGAAGAAGAAGGTTTTAAAGACCTTGCAGCCAAGTTTCGCCTTGTTGCGGCAATAGAGAAAAGGCATGAAGAACGCTACCGCGCACTACTGAAGAACGTAGAGACTGCTGCAGTCTTCGCTAAGAGTGAGGTGAAAGTATGGGAATGCAGAAACTGCGGACATATCGTAGTAGGCGAAAAAGCACCAGAGGTATGCCCTGTATGTGCTCATCCACAGGCATATTTCGAAATTCATGTAGATAACTTCTAAAGGATAAATCGTTCATCGATACGTTTAATATTACTAAATGAGCCATATAGGTGATTCCTCTGAGAATTCCCATATGGCTTTTTGCTTTATTGTCAAAACAATCAGAAAGTCTTAAATTCGAGTCGGCAATTGTTATGTAAATGATAACATTCACTTATATGTTCATTTCCCCGACGGGATAAACCGAAGTTAAAAACATCTGCTCCATATTTGTATTAGCAAAATGGTAAATTTCGGAAATCAAGTAAAATATGCCTTTTTGCACTGTAATCTCTATGCTTTTACATGGTAAAAGCATAGAGATTACAAGGTAAAAGCATAGTGATTACAGGCTAATATGACACCAAGCATCAAGCAATGCCGTAAAACATTGAAATAAAGACATATACGTTATAGGTGCGCATTCTTGATAAAAATGGTAAATTTGGAAAAATGGCGTAACGGAGAGTAACTCCTATTGCAGAATATTCCCAGTTGAACAGGGAGGCAATTGATGGTGCGAAAGAGGCTATGCCTCCGATTTGTTTGTAGAATATCAATGATTTGGCGAATAAAGGTTTTGCGTTCTCATTTTTTTTTATTAACTTTGCACATTCATATTAGTCTTTATAAAAAGACAACGTCAGCAAGCGCTGAAATAAGCTTATAGTTTCCAATGAAGGAAAACAGTGATAACGTTTTATTGTAACACAGAAGATGTCGCCCAAAAATATATACTCAAAATTTGACAAAAAAAAGATTCCAGAATTACCAAGAGTACTTTTTGATGGAAGGATAATAGTAGTGTTAACTCCCGAAGAAGCTGAAAAAGCCGTGGATTATCTTATGAAGTCTGAAGTGCTTGGATTTGATACAGAGACGAAACCTGTATTCAAACGTGGTAAACAAAACAAAGTAGCACTACTTCAGGTAAGCAATGAAGATACCTGTTTCCTGTTCAGACTAAACAGAATAGGTCTATGCCCTGCAGTAATACGTCTGTTAGAAACCACAGAGGTAAAGAAAATAGGTTTGTCGTGGCATGATGACTTAGCATCCTTGCATAAACGAGGAGATTTTGAGGCAAAAGGATTCTTCGAGCTACAAGACCATATGAAGGAACTCGGAATCCTTGATATGAGCTTGGCAAAACTATATGCAAACATATTCGGGGAACGCATATCTAAACGCGAGCAGTTGAGCAATTGGGAGAGTGATGTGCTGACGGAAAAACAAAAAGGTTATGCCGCTACAGATGCATGGGCTTGTGTCAGACTATATAAGGAGTATCTTAGACTGAAGGCAACAAACGATTATGTGCTGACAGTTGTACCAGAAGAAGAAAGTATAACATTGCACACAAAAACGGAGCACGCGGAGGAAGAAACTGAAAACGGAACAGAACGACAAGAAAATATATAGTATAATGAAAATATATCTAAAAAGAGGAAAAGAAGAGAGTTTAAAGCGATTTCACCCATGGGTATTTTCTGGAGCGATACAGAAAATGGATGATGGTATAGCAGAGGGTGACATTGTTGATGTTATATGCAACGATGGAACGTTTATTGGCAAAGGACATTATCAAGTAGGAAGCATAGCCGTGCGAATACTCACCTTTAAAGATGATGCCATCGATGCAAAATTTTGGCATGATAGACTGTCGTCGGCTTTGAACATGAGGATAAGTATCGGAATAGCCGATAATCCGAATAACAATACATACAGACTGGTGCATGGTGAGGGTGACAACCTTCCTGGACTCATCATAGACTGTTATGGAGAGACTGCGGTAATGCAGGCACACAGTGTAGGTATGCATTATCTTCGTGAAGAAATAGCCAAGGAATTGGTAAATGTAATGGGCGACAGGATAAAAAACGTTTATTACAAGAGTGAGACAACACTACCATATAAAGCGGAACTAGGACAGGAGAATGGTTTTATTTATGGTGGCACAGAAGAAGACGTAGCTTTAGAGAATGGACTTAAATTCCATGTAGACTGGCTTAGAGGACAGAAAACAGGATTCTTTGTTGACCAAAGAGAAAACCGTTCTTTACTGGAGAAGTTCTCAAAAGGAAAAAGAGTTCTAAACATGTTCTGTTATACTGGTGGCTTCTCTTTTTACGCTATGCGTGGAGGTGCTGAGGTGGTACACTCTGTAGATAGTTCTGCAAAGGCTATAGAACTTACCAACAGAAACGTGGGACTGAATTTCCCTGGTGACGAGCGTCATGCTGCATTTTGTGAAGATGCTTTTAAATATCTAGAGAAAGCAGGAAGTAATTATGACCTCATAATCCTTGACCCTCCTGCATTCGCAAAACACCGAAGTGTGTTACGCAATGCGCTGAAAGGCTATACACGACTTAATGTTAAAGCATTTGAGAAAATAAAACCTGGCGGTATCGTGTTTACGTTCTCCTGCTCACAGGTCGTGACTAAGGACAACTTCCGTAATGCAGTATTCACTGCCGCTGCGCAGGCAGGACGTAAGGTACGCATACTGCATCAGTTACACCAACCTGCTGACCATCCTATTAATATTTACCACCCTGAAGGTGAGTATTTAAAGGGATTAGTTCTGTACGTGGAATAAAAGTTTTTTTTAATCATAGTAGTAATGCTTGACAGAATAAGGAAATATATTGATAAGCATCACTTGCTCAATAAGAAGAATCTGCATCTCGTGGCTTTGTCAGGAGGTGCAGATTCTGTATGTTTATTGAGGGTTATGCTACAGTTAGGGTATGATGTACATGCAATACACTGTAACTTCCATCTAAGGGGAGAGGAAAGCAACCGTGATGAGGATTTTTGTAAATCGCTTTGCAACAAACTTCATGTTACATTACACTTGGTGCATTTCGATACTGTGGCATACGCTGAGCAACACAAGATAAGTATTGAAATGGCGGCAAGAGACCTGCGCTATAATTATTTTAAACAGTTAAGGGTCGCTATAGGGGCTGAAGATATAGTCGTGGCACATCATAAAGATGACAATGTAGAGACGGTAATTATGAACCTTGTTCGCGGAACAGGACTAAACGGACTGCAGGGGATAAAGCCTCGTAACGAAAAAATTATTCGCCCTATGTTGCAGGTGACGCGAAAGGAAATAACGGACTATCTGGCTATCCTCAAACAAGACTATGTAACTGATAGCACTAATCTCGTAGATGATTTTACACGCAACAAGATACGACTAAAGATTATCCCGATCCTTAAAGAAATAAATCCTGCTGTAATAGATAATATTTCTAACACTATTGAAAACATAACAGAGATATCAAAAATTGTAGAGAAGACAATTGAGAATAGCAAGAAAAGGTGTATAAAGATAAATGCTAATGGTACAATAACATTGAATAGAAAAATACTGAACGAGCAAGCTTCTCCAGAATATACACTCTACTCTATCATAAAAGACTTTGGCTTTTCTTCTCAACAGACAAAAGTAATATTCGAAAATATTGGTGCGCCATCAGGAAGAACATGGAGGTCTGCTACGCATATTATAGCTTCTGACCGTGACGATTTTATCATCTTTGAAATTCCTGATACTGATTTTGGAAAACAGGTTAAGTTACCGATAGAGGGGAAATACTGTTTATATGGTGAACAGGTACACATACAAGTAAGCAGGGAGAAGCGCAAGGAAAACTTTGTGCCAAGTAAGGACAAATACAACGTAACACTGGATGCTGATAGAGTACGTTTTCCGCTAACAATAAGAAAAATTTCGCAAGGAGACAGGTTCCACCCTTATGGCATGAAAGGTACAAAACTTGTAAGTGACTACCTCTCTGACAGAAAAGCTAACTATTATGAAAGATTGAAACAACTCGTTGTAGAGGATGCTAACGGAGATATTTTATGGTTGGTTGGCGAGCGCACTTCAAATAATGTTGCATGCACAGATAATACAATAAATATACTACGCTTGCGTTATACATAAGGGCGGTAATTTGTAGAATCGCCCTTAATATATAACGTAAATAGAAGTGATTTCAGATGAAAAAAATACTGACGGTAATAAGTCTTACGCTTGCAACAATGCTTGCAGCATGTTCCGACGATGACAGCTTTTCTGCATCGCCTAACAATCTATTATCATTTGAAAAAGATACATTGTGTCTTGATACTGTCTTTTCTACTGTTCCTTCACCACACAAACTTGTAATGATACATAACAATTCTGGTGATGGAATACGAATAAAAAATGTCAGATTGCGCAATGGCAACCAGACAGGATTCAGAGTTAATGTGCAGGGGACTTTTCTTAGTGAGACGTTAGGCTGGCAGGTGAACGATCTCGAACTAAGGAAAAACGACTTGCTACGTGTATTCGTGGAACTTACTTCGAACAACAATAATGACACGTTGCCAAAAGTTGTTACTGATGATTTGGTGTTTACACTGGAAAGTGGTGTAACACAGCAACTCAACCTTAAGGCTTGGTCTTGGGATGCAGTCATGTTAAAGGATATTATCGTTAACAATGATACAACAATAAATAATCCACACGGCAAACCCGTTATTGTCTATGGGAATGTTAAGGTAGAAGATGGAGCGACTCTAACTATTGCTCCAAACACTACAATCTATTTCCATAATACGTCAGGAATAGACGTAAGTGGCAGACTGAACATTAAAGGAGAACAGGGTAAGGAGATAACACTAAGATGCGACAGATTAGACCGCATGGTTAGTAACCTTACCTATGATAATAATCCGGGACAATGGGGAGGTATAACATTTAGAGGAACATCGACAGGCAACGAGATATCATACACAGATATACATGGTGCCACTAACGCTATAATTTGTGATTCTGCTTTTGACACGACAAAACAAACACTTACAGTAAGAAACTCTACAATACACAATGTTAAGGGAAATGGCATAAAATCAGAAAATGCAAATCTAAAAATAGAGAACACCCAGATAAGTAACGCTAGAGATACATGTCTTGTAGTTGTTGGAGGAAACATAGAAATTAATAATACTACCATAGCCCAATACTATCCTTTTGAATCTGGCATCGGGCCTGCACTTGTCTTTGGCAATAAGATAAAGACTACATATAAGCCGCTGAACATGAATATTATGAATAGTATTATAAAAGGTTATAGTGATGACGTAATATATAAAACATATGATACTGATGAATCATTAATGGCTGTGAACTTTAAAAACAGTCTGTTACGTACGCCTCAGACAGAAGGAACAGAAAAAATAAAATTCGACAATTGTATCTTTGAAAATGTTAAAGACACAATGACGTCTGCAAGAAACAGTTTCGAACTTTTTGATACCAATTACTTTTTCTATGACTTCACACCAAAGGAGGGGTCACTGGCTATTGGTTCCGCAGACAAGGAATCCGCATTGCCTTTCGACAGAAAAGGTGCGGAGCGAAACCATGATAGACCAGACATGGGGTGTTACGAAACAACCAAGAAAGGAGGAGAAGAATGAAAAAGATATCATTAGCACAACTTAATAATGAGGATAAGGCACTCGTGATTGCAGCGAGAGAGGCTACCAACCTTTCATATGCGCCATACAGTAACTTCCACGTAGGAGCCGCTGTATTACTAGGTAATGGAGAAATAGTAAAAGGCGGTAACCAGGAGAATGCATCGTATCCAGTAGGAATTTGCGCAGAAAGAAGTGTACTCGCAACAGCGCAAAATCTCTTTCCTAATGTACCAATAATAACATTAGCCTTAGCTGCAACAAATATAAATGGAGAATACACAAACGATATTGTTACACCATGTGGTATGTGTAGGCAGGCTATAGCAGAAAACGAAAAAAGATATCGTCAGAATATTAGGATTATAATGTCAAGCAAAGAAGATGTTGTTATTGTCAACTCAATAAATGACTTGCTTCCGTTGGCTTTTTCTTAATTTTGTACCTTATTTTCAACAAATTAGACTATTGTTAACAAAAAAAACTAAAAACATTTCCGTACATAATTTTTTTTTTGTAACTTTGCAATCACTTTTGGTACGATGCATCCAGACAACGTTGGAAGGCATTCAACCAAAGAACAGGGTATTTTTACAAATAACTGGTAGTTATAATAATATTAAAAGAAAAACTGACTAATTAATAATGACAAAAGCAGATATCATTAACGAGATTTCATCCACCACTGGTGTGGCGAAGAAAGATGTCACTGTTACTGTTGAGGCTCTCATGAAGGTTATTCGTGATGCTATGTGTAACGAGGAGAATGTTTATCTCAGAGGTTTCGGAACATTTGTAGTAAAGAAACGTGCAGAGAAAACCGCTCGCAATATTTCAAAAAATACTACATTGACTATCCCCGCACACAATTTCCCAGGATTTAAGCCAGCTAAGAGTTTCCAGCAAAGGATGAAGGGAGAAGATGTTACTGCCGTTGACTAAATTTCAATAACATATAAAATATAACAATTATGCCTAACGGAAAAAAGAAGAAGGGCCACAAGATGGCTACTCACAAGCGTAAAAAAAGATTAAGAAAGAATCGTCATAAGAGCAAGTAGTTTTTTGACGAAGATTTTCTTTCAAGACATAGGGCGAGACGATTCATTATGATTCGCTTGCCCTATTCTTATATATATATGATTGGTCCTAAATATTTGTAAAAAGCCAGTCTCACTTAAAACTGAACCACATGACAAGTGAAGTTATAATCGACGTTAGAGAGAAAGAGATATCCATAGCATTACTGGAGGATAAAGAACTGGTAGAATACCAGAATGAACCACGTAAGGCTTCATTCTCTGTCGGTAATGTATATGTGGCAAAAGTTAAGAAAATTATGCCAGGACTGAACGCCTCATTCGTTGATGTAGGCTATGAAAAGGATGCTTTCCTACATTATCTGGATCTTGGCATGCAGTATTCTTCTTATGAAAAATATATTAAACAGGTAGAAAGCGACAAGAGAACGCTTTTCCCGTTTAATAAGGCTAGCGTAATGCCAGAACTCCCAAAAGATGGTTCTGTATCATCTTACTTAAAAGTTGGCCATAATGTTCTTGTACAAATTGTTAAAGAACCTATTTCAACAAAGGGACCTAGACTAACCTGCGAAATATCATTCGCAGGAAGGTATCTTGTGCTTATGCCATTTGGAAATAAGGTAAATGTATCTTCTAAAATCAAAAGTGGAGAAGAACGGGCAAGGTTAAAGCAGCTGATACAGTCTATAAAACCACAAAACTATGGCGTTATTGTACGTACCGTTGCTGAAGGGCTGCGCATGGAGGAACTCAAAGCGGAACTTGATATGCTTATCAAGCGCTGGGAAGATACTCTTGTGAATGTACAAAAAGCTACCTCATATCCACAGTTGGTATTTGAGGAAACTAGTAGAGCTGTCGCTCTGTTAAGAGACCTTTTTAACCCTACATATGAAAGCATATATATAAATGACCAAAAAGTATATGAAGAGGTTAAGGATTACGTCCAACAGATTGCACCAGATCGTAGTGGTATAGTAAAACTTTATACAGGTAAAATTCCTATATTTGATAACTTCAACGTTACAAAGCAACTAAAGTCGGGCTTTGGAAAAACGGTTAATTATAAGCATGGCGCATACCTTATCATTGAGCATACTGAAGCAATGCATGTCGTTGACGTTAATAGTGGCAACAGGGCTCGTGGCGTAAATGGTCAAGAGGCTAATGCACTAGATGTAAACCTCGGGGCTGCTGATGAACTTGCAAGACAGTTGAGGCTACGTGACATGGGGGGAATTATTATTGTCGACTTCATCGACATGAATTTAGCAGAGGACAGACAACTTTTGTATGAACGTATGTGCAAAAATATGCAAAAGGATCGTGCTAGACACAACATACTGCCTTTGTCTAAATTTGGACTAATGCAGATAACACGACAAAGGGTTAGACCTGCTATGGATGTTATGGTTGAAGAAACTTGTCCTACTTGCTTTGGTAAAGGAACCATTCAGCCGAGCATCCTCTTTACGGATATATTAGCACAGAAAGTTGAGTATCTTGTAAACAAAGTCGGGGAGAAAAAATTCACCCTTTATGTTCACCCATTCGTTGCTGCTTATCTTAATAAGGGATTGTTTAGCATCAAACGTAAATGGCAATTTAAGTATGGCTTTGGGATAAGCGTTATTGCATCACAGGAACTTGCTTTCCTCGAATATAGATTCTACAATTCAAACGGTGAATATATAGATATGAAACAGGAAACTGATATATAGGACTGATGTCTTATATAAGGTTGTTCTATAAATTACCTTTTACGTATTGGTGATAATTTATAGAACAACCCATAACTAAATTTCCAAACATATTATTCTACGTGTTGAACCCGCTTGTATAAGGCAATTATTCAGCGGTAATTTAAGGGAGATTACCTGCAAAGTATAGATAGAAATAGCCTAGAAAGTTGTACTTTGAGTAACCATCGCTGAACTGTTACTGTAAAAGTAAGAGCGACAAAATATCTATACAAACAAAAAATCCGATATCCTATAACATAATGTAATAGGGTAACGGATTTTTTATTTACAAATTTTCTGCACTAATTGTTTTTAATGTGCGGAATATTTTACATTTTATCTATACGCAGTTGGTGACGACCTGCTTCAAACGGTGTGCTAAAGAATTCGTCAAGCATGGCTGCCGCCTCTTTATTTGTGATGAATCGTCCTGGGAAAACAATACAGTTTGCATTATTATGCTGGCGAATGAGGTGAGTAACATCGACGTTCCAAACAAGACCGGCTCTTACACCATGATGCTTATTAAGAGTCATTGCCATACCCTCACCAGAACCGCAGATTCCTATGCCATATTTAACAACACCTGCCTCTATATCTTCAGCCAAAGGGTGTGCAAAATCTGGATAATCACATGACATGTCGCTGTAAGTACCGTAATCCTTATACTGCATACCTTTTTCTTCAAGATATTGAAGAATGAACTGTTTCAAAGGGAATCCTGCATGATCGCAGGCTACACCTATAAGTTTACTTTCCATAGTTCTTCTGTGTTTAAAAGGTTAGTATGAGCATTCGCTGGATAATAATTTCCGAAATTACTCCAGCGAATGTTTTTATTACATCAAAGCATTGACTTAACTTGGTTGTATACGTTCTCTGATGTATAACCAAGTTTCTCATCAAGGACTTTGTAAGGAGCGGAGAAGCCGAAACTCTCAAGTCCCCATATCTTTGATTCTGGCGCAGCACCGATAAGGAAGCCTTGGAGATTAACAGGAAGTCCTGCAGTCATACCAAAGACTTTTGAACCTGTTAGAATAACACTCTGCTGATATTCAATAGGCTGCTGACGGAAAAGTCCTTCTGACGGAACACTGACAATACGTACTTTTACACCGTCTTTTCTAAGAAGTTCTGCCCCACCTACAAGAGTTGACACCTCAGAACCAGAGGCTACAAGTATTACGTCAGGATTTTCTTCACTTCCCGCTACTATGTATGCTCCCTTGGCTGCCTGTGAATAATCATTACCCTCTGGCAGATTATTGATGTTCTGACGAGAGAAAATAAGGGCAGTAGGAGTTGATGTGTTTTCCATTGCAAGAGCCCATGCCTCTGTTGTCTCCTTGGCATCAGCAGGACGTAGAACAAGTACTGATGGTTTTCCTGAATGGTTCTTGAGCTTCTCCATAAGACGAATTTGCGCTTCCTGTTCTACAGGCTCATGGGTAGGACCATCTTCACCTACGCGGAAAGCATCATGGGTCCAAATGAATTTCACTGGGAGTTCCATGAGAGCTGCCATACGTACTGCAGGCTTCATGTAGTCTGAGAAGACAAAGAATGTGCCACATGCAGGAATAACACCACCATGGAGAGCCATACCTATACAACAACATGCCATTGTGAGTTCTGCAACACCTGCCTGGAAGAATGCACCTCCAAAATCGTCCTTTGTTAATGAACGTGTTTTTTTGAGGAAGCCATCTGTTTTATCTGAGTTCGAAAGGTCTGCTGAAGCGCAAATCATGTTTGGAACTTGTTCTGCAAGGGCACCGAGACATGCAGCAGATGCAGAACGTGTTGCATCGTTATCCTTTTGAGTTACCTTAGTCCAGTCTATCTTTGGTGCCTTACCACTAAACCATTCCTCTTGCAATTTTGCCTTCTCAGGATTAGCGTCTGCCCATGCTTTTTCTTCAGCATAACGTGCAGCACAGATTGTCTCCAGTTCTTTTGCACGGTTAGCATAAAGTTCCTTGACATCATCAAAAATCTGGAATGGTTTTTCAGGATCACCACCGAGGTGCTTTATTGTGTTAACAAAAGCATCACCTCCTAGTGGAGCACCGTGTGTTTTACAATTTGCCTCATAAGAAGTACCATCAGCTTTAAGGGCACCTTTACCCATGATACACTTACCTATGATAAGTGTTGGTTGACCCTTTACATTTTTTGCTTCTTCAATAGCCTTGCGTATTTGGACAGCATCATTACCATTTATCTCTATAACATACCAGCCTAACGCACGATACTTTGCTGCGGTATCCTCGTTCATAACATCCTTAGTTTCTGTAGACAACTGGATATCATTAGAGTCATAGAACATAATAAGATTATCAAGACCGAGCGTTGAAGCAATACGAGCACCACCCTGTGATATCTCTTCCTCTATGCCACCATCAGAGATATATGCATATATGGTTTCCTTAGCAAACGTTGGGTTACCTGTATGTGCAGCAAGAAATTTTGCTGCAATAGCTGCGCCTATTGCGAAGACGTGTCCCTGACCAAGAGGACCAGAGGTGTTCTCTATACCACGTGCGATCTCAAATTCAGGGTGACCAGTAGTAGGAGATCCCCATTGACGCAATTGAGCTAACTCGTCAAGTGTAAATTTGCCAGCAAGACACAACTGAGAATAGAGCATCGGAGCCATGTGACCAGGATCAAGGAAGAAACGATCACGACCTACCCATGCTGGATTCTTTGGGTCATACTGGAGATACTCAGAATATAATACATTGATGAAATCTGCACCACCCATAGCGCCACCAGGATGTCCAGACTTTGCTTTCTCAACGGCAGCTGCAGCTAGAATACGAATATTATCTGCTGCATGATTCAAAACTTTAATATCATTCATGTGATAAAAAATTAAATATTTATTTTTTTGTTAAATATACTCTCTTCTGTGAATTCTCCTAATTTACAATATTGTTCGTATAGCATAGCATACACATCAACATTGCGCTTAATTGGCGTATATTCTTTTAGAAAACCGCAATTCATTGCTGCAATAGCATCTTCTACTTTGTCATACACACCTGCTGACGTAGCTGCAAACATTGCAGCTCCGAGAGCACACGCATAATCCGTATTGCTAACTCTTATAGGCTTATTTATAACATCACACATGGTTTGCATTATAAAGGGTGATTTCAGTGCCATACCTCCTATTGCAAGAACTTGATCTATTCGTAGGCCTTCTTTCTCAAAACAGTCAACAATAGCCTTTGAACCGTATGCCGTGGCCTCCACCAATGCACGGAAGACCTGTGGAGCTGTGGTACTTAAAGTTAAACCACATATAGAACCTTTAAGACTCTGATTTGCATAAGGCGTTCGACGCCCGTTTATCCAATCTGTTGCTATCAGTATACTTTCTGTTATAGGTATGCGTTCGGCTTTTGCAGATAGTGAATTAATTATATTACGACAGACTTGATCTACAATGCTATCGGCATCTTTAATTTTTACATTGTCATGTAGTATCTCTGGAAGTATGTGCTTGACTGGGTATTCTAATATATTATTGAGCATCTTAAAAACATCGCCAAAACTTGATTGACCTGCTTCAAGACCTACCATACCTGGTATCACACTACCATCAACCTGCCCACAAATACCTTTTATACATCTGTCTGCTATTTCCTCTTGTGGAACTACCATAACATCACAGGTAGAATTATCCATAACACGTACCAATGTATTCGCACTGATACCTGCACCTACAGCACCCATGTGGCAATCGTATGCACCACCTGCAACACATACATCAGTTGAAAGACCAAGACGAGATGCCCATTCTGGACATAACCTACCTACAGATTTGTCGGCAGTCTCTACTCTCTGTGACATTCTTTCTCGAAAACCTGCAAGTTTTGGTTCTAAGGCTACAAGAAACTCCTCTGATGGTAGGCCATCCCATTCAGAATGCCACATTGCTTTGTGTCCAAGAGCACAACGACTTCGGATAATGTTAGCATTGTCATGAACACCTGTTACTACTGCTGGTAACCATTCACATAATTCTATAATTGAATATGCTTTAGCTACAATAGAATCATCTTCACGAAGTATATGCATAGCCTTTGCCCACAGCCATTCTGCACTATACACTCCACCTTCATATTTGGAATAATCTACACTCCATTGCTTACAAATATTATTAATTTCGTTGGCTTCAGCAATGGCTGTATGATCCTTCCAGAGGATGAACATTGCATTAGGATTGTCAGAAAAATCAGGAAGCATGGCAAGAGGCGTTCCTGTCTCGTCTATGAAAGCGGGAGTGGAACCTGTCGTGTCAAAGGCTAATCCTACCACCTGTGACGCAGTACCCAAAGGACATTGCGCTAACACGTCCTTTACGCTGCTCTCAAGTGCTTCTAAATAGTCTTTGGGATGGTGTCGCCACTGGTTTTTACTTTCATCACAATACAAACCTTTATTCCAACGTTGATAACTTTTTACGCTGGAAGCCACACACTCTCCTGTCTCTGCATTTGCTACAAGAGCTCGTACCTTGTCTGTACCGTAATCAAGCCCTATAACGTATCTTGCCATTCCTTCTATGTTTAATCCTTATTTTTTATATGCTACAGCAGCATGTTCTATTGCCAATCCTTGCTTGTATGCTTCAATGTAACGGTTAAAGCCTTCTACATCTTCCTTTAAAGGAGATATTTCTATACCAGTGTTACCTTCGAAGACTACTTTCTCGAGATAGTCGGCAAGGTTAAGTTCTGTTTTGTTGTTGACAACATATCCTGCAAGTAATGCAATTCCCCATGCACCTCCTTCACCTGCTGTTTCCATAACAGAGATTGGAGAGTCGAGAGCTGCAGCGAGAACTCGTTGACCAACACCTTTTGTTTTAAACAGACCACCATGACCAGTAATTCTATCAACTTTAACCTTTTCTTCCTTGAAAAGTATATCGTTTCCTAACTTCAATACAGCAACAGTTGCATATAGATTAGAACGTATGAAGTTTGCAAGATTAAACTTGTCATTTGCAGAACGAACAACAATTGGACGTCCCTCCTGTAATCCAGTTACCGGTTCACCAGAAATGTAATTATATGAAAGAATTCCACCACAATCTGCATCACCAGTTAAAGCATTATTATAGAGCTTTCCATATACTTCGTTAATATCAACAGGCACACCAAGTAATTCTTGATACTCCTTGAACAGTTTGACCCAAGCATTTATATCTGACGTACAGTTATTGCAATGAACCATAGCAACGAGTGAACCGTCTGGTGTTGTCACCATATCTATCATCTCTGATGGTTTTGACAAATCCTTCTCAAGGACAATCATAGAAAAGGATGATGTACCTGCTGATACGTTACCCGTACGTTGCTTGACGGCATTCGTTGCTACCATACCTGTACCTGCATCGCCTTCTGGCGGACAGAGAGGTATTCCTCCTTTAAGATGACCTGATACATCAAGACGTTTTGCTCCTTCTTCTGTAAGCTTTCCAGCATTTTCGCCAGCAAGTAGTATCTTTGGAAGAATATCCAACAACTTCCATGGATAACCTTTAGGTGCAACGAGTTCATCGAACTTCTTAACCATCTCGGCATTATAGTCTTTTGTCTTTGGATCTACAGGTATCATACCAGAAGCATCACCGACTCCGAGTACTTTCTTTCCTGTCAACTGCCAATGAATATAGCCTGCAAGGGTTGTAAGGAACTTAATATTCTTTACGTGTTCACAATCATCTATAATGCACTGATAAAGATGTGAAATGCTCCAACGAAGCGGGATGTTGTACACAAATAATTTGGAAAGGGCTGCTGCGGCCTCACCTGTATTGGTATTACGCCATGTACGGAACGGTACGAGTATCTTGTCGTCTGCACCAAAAGCCATATAGCCATGCATCATTGCTGATATTCCTATTGCAGCAAGGTTTTCTATCACACAATCATACTGAGTCTTTACATCCTTTAGCAAGTCAGCATAGCAGTCTTGAAGACCATACCATATTTCCTCTATACTGTAGGTCCATAGTCCGTCAACTAATGAGTTTTCCCATTCATGACTTCCTTGGGCTATAGGCTTGTTGCTTTGATCTATAAGAACAGCCTTTATACGGGTAGAGCCAAACTCTATTCCGAGAATGGCTTTACCTGATTGTATTGTTTCTTTTGCGTTCATATTCTACTTTTATCAAGATAATGTAATAGTACAAAGATTACATCATCAATGCACGATTTAACATGTAGTAGACTTCGTTGTTACGAAGTTGTTGCTTAAGGTTTGAGATGGTAGTGTCCTTATCTATATGTACCATTTCTATACCAGCAATCTCTGCATAGTCTTCCCAATACTCTGGAGTTATGTCATACGACATACAAGAATGATGGGTACCACCGGCAAGTATCCATGCTGTTGCACCAATCTCAAATGACGGCTGTGGTATCCACAAAGCATTAGCAACTGGAAGTTTTGGTAATGGTTTTGGCTCAATACACTTAACATCATTTACGATAAGACGGAAGCGGTTGCCAAGATCAACTATAGTTGCTGTTACACCATCACCAGTCTTTGAGTCAAAGACAAGACGTGCAGTCTGGCTCTTACGAATACCAATACCCAAGAAATGTACCTCCAGGCGTGGCTTATTGGCTGCAATTAGAGGGCAAACCTCCAACATATGCGATTGTAAAATAGCTGAATTTGCTCCATCAAAGTTCAAAGTGTAATCTTCAAGGAAAGAAGAGCCCTTTGGAAGTCCCTGGGTCATTACCCATACAGTACGATAGAGTGCGGCAGACTTCCAATCACCTTCTGCACCAAAACCATATCCTTCAGCCATAAGGCGTTGTGAAGCAAGACCTGGGATTTGATCAAAACCGAGGAAGTTAGGATCATTCACATCAGCACCTCCAAGGTCGTCAAAATTAGTTGTGAAACCTTTGGCTCCTTCGTCCTTCAGTACGCGACGGATTGCAATCTCTGCTTTGGCTGAATTTTTAACCTTTTCCCAATATACTTCTTGACCAGCTTCGCATGGAACAATGGTGTAGAGTTCCTTATACTCTTCAACAAGAGCATCAGCCTCTGCATCTGTTACCTTCTTATAATACTCCATTAGAGATGAAACTGGATAATAATCAACATGATAGCCAAGACGTACTTCTGCTTCGACCTTGTCACCATCTGTTACAGCGACATTGTTCATTTGATCACCGAAACGAAGTATGCGCATGTCTTTTGAATCAGCCCATGCAGCACATACACGCATCCAAACCGCAATTTGTTTCTGCGGTTTTTCGTCTTTCCAATAACCAGATACTACCTTACGAGGTTTGCGGAGATGTGCGCAGATGTGACCGAATTCTCTGTCACCATGTGCAGATTGATTGAGGTTCATGAAATCCATATCCATAGTATCCCATGGAATCTGCTCATTGTACTGCGTATGGAAATGAAGCAAAGGCTTCTGAAGTGCTTGCATGCCCTTTATCCACATTTTGGCAGGAGAGAAAGTATGCATCCATGTTATTACACCCACACATTTTTCTTCGTTGTTTGCAGCCTTCATAACAGCCTCCACTTCTTTAGAAGAATTTGCAGTACCTTTATATACAACTTTTATAGGTAATATGCCAGAATCGTTAAGACCATTAACCATTTCATTTGAATGAGCGTCTACAGCAACGACAGCATCACCTCCATAAAGTAACTGTGCACCAGTTACCCACCATACTTCCATGTTTTTAAATGCTTCAATCATAGTCTTAGAATTTTTTAGGTGAACTCAAATAAAGAGGACAACCGTTGAGTTAATATATTAAATTTGTTTATTAGTGTTTCTGTCCTTTTTGACCGTAATAGGCATTTGGTCCATGCTTGCGCATATAATGCTTTTCTATTAACAAAGGATTCATTGTAAGATTTGGATTCACTGTATACGCGATAAATGCCATTTTTGCACATTGTTCCATGACTTTTGCATTATAAACTGCATTATCAGGCGATGTACCCCATGAGAAAGGTCCATGATTTTTTACAAGAACCGCTGGCGTATGGTCTGGATTAATTTTACGAATATTCAGTATTTCATCGACTATCACATTGCCAGTTTCTAATTCGTAAGCTCCTTTAACCTCCTGTTCGGTCATATCCCTAGTACATGGGATGTTTTGGTAGAAATAATCTGCATGCGTAGTACCTATGTTTGGTATATCCTTACCTGCCTGTGCAAAAGCTGTAGCGTAAGTTGAGTGTGTGTGAACAACTCCCTGTATATTAGGAAAGGCCTTATATAACACAAGATGCGTAGGAGTATCAGAAGATGGATTCAAATCGCCCTCAACTACCTTACCAGTTTCAAGATCAACAACCACCATGTCTTCTACCTTCATCTCGTCATAACTTACACCTGAAGGTTTGATAACTACCAAACCTTTTTCACGGTCAATACCAGAGACATTACCCCAAGTAAAAATAACGAGCCCTTGCTTTACAAGATCAAGATTTGCTTTGTATACTTTATTTTTTAATTCTTCTAACATCTTGATAATCTTTTACGTTTTATATAAAAATGAATAAGTAGACACATAAAATGATCTCATATATTAATATTTCAAGCATCTACTTATTCTTCTATAATTTATTTACCAAAGTACCGCATAAAGAACAATAAGTATAATTATTACTCCTGCTGCACCAATATTAAATGATGTGTTTGTACGGAAAATCTCTATGTCAACGCCAATAGACTTAACATCCTCAACTTTATCAAGTGCATTACTGCGAAGATATATAAAGAGAGCAAGCATCATTGTACCGAGGAAGAATACTGCCTCAAATCCAAGATTTTGCATTTCAACAGAGAATAGGCTTATGACACCTACCACATAGCATACTACAGAGCATGCAAGGCAAAGATAAGCATACTTTAACTGTGTTTTTACGACGTGTTCTGACAATTCTTCTGCAGGCTTTGTCTTTGATGACATGAAAGATATTCCGAAGAATAGAACAACGAGACATACAAATACATATCCCATGCGAAGCAGGAACGGAACATCAGGCAAAGCAAACTTGAAGATGATTGAGAATGCGAATGTGCCTATTGCTGCAACAACTGCAGCCGCACCACTGGCACGCTTCCACAAGAGACCAAGACCAAAAATCACAACAATACCAGGATAAACGAATCCAGAGTATTCCTGAATAACCTGGAATGCTTGGTCTGCACCACCCATGATAGGATATACTGCAACAAGTGCAAGTAACAATGCACAAACCGATGTCACACGACCAACAGTAACAAGTTTTCTCTCTGAAGCATTCTTGTCCAAATAGTGCTTATAAATATCCATCGTAAAGATAGTGGAAGTTGAATTGAACATCGATGCCAAAGATGAAATAACCGCAGCAGCAAGTGCAGCGAATGAAAGGCCCTTAACAAATACAGGTGTAAAATTACGAATAAGATATGGATATGCATCATCAGAACGTTCTATAGAACCTGCAAGACGGTCACCAAGAATATCAATAACAGGTGTACCCTCATAAGAGCCATGAAGTATATAGTATGCGCAAACACCTGGTATACAAACGATGAATGGGATCAGAATCTTAAGGAATGCTGCAAAAATCATACCTTTTTTTGCCTCGTCAAGTGATTTTGCTGCAAGACCTTTCTGAATAATGTACTGATTGAATCCCCAGTAACCAAGGTTGGTAAGCCAAAGAGCACCTACTACTACAACAATACCAGGAATATCGAAGTATGGATCATCTGTTATATTTTCAATATTTGGATTACGGGTTACGACAAGGTTAAAATGCCTATCGCCATCAATGCTACCTAAGTGATTATATATTTCAGAGAAAGCTCCGAAGGCACCTCCATCAATATGAAGTTCCGAGCCAATAACATCAAGTGCTGCATAAGCCGTAATAAGACCACCGCCAACAAGGAATGTCACCTGCATAACGTCAGTCCAAGCTACAGAAGCAAGACCGCCATAAATAGAGTATACACCTGCTACAAGGAAAAGAATTAGGATAATTGTAAGCAAAGTAAAGTCAACCTGCATTCCCGCCATTGTACCCATTACTGCTGGCAATCCTAATATCTGTTTGATTGCAAGCGCTCCAAGCCATGCTACGGATGTAAGATTGATAAAGACATATAGGAATAACCAGAAAATAGAGAAAGAAAGACCTACTCCATCGTTATAACGGTCACGAAGGAATTGTGGAATTGTGAAAACTTTCTTCTCAATCATCAATGGAAGTAAGAATTTACCAACAACAAGCAGCGTCGCTGCAGCCATTAACTCATAAGCAGCCATAGCAATTCCTGAGTTGAATGCAGAACCTGACATACCAATGAATTGCTCTGCCGAAATGTTTGCAGCAATGAGTGACGCACCCACAGCCCACCAAGTCAGGGTATTACCTGCTAGGAAGTAGTCTGTTGATGATTTTTCTTCTCCTTTTTTACTACGGCTAAGGAAGACCCCGAGACCAACAAGGATGATAATATAGACCACGAACACCGCGTAATCTATTGTTTCGAATCCATTGTTTCTTAACGCTTCTAATACGCTCATTTTTCTTTTTATTATTTAGGTTTAAAATTCCTTTTAAATAATTCTACATGTTTTACGTGTTGATATTTTGTTTAACATGAAGAATGATGGCGGAGGCATACCAGGAAAACTCCTGCATACCTCCATTAATTTTAAATTATTTTTTCACACTGAAGGCATAAACAAGGTGGCTTTTGTATGTCTCACCTTTTTTTAACAATGGTGATACCCATTGTTTTTTGTTTGGTGAATCAGGAAATTTTTGACTTTCAAGACAAATACCTGAACGTTGTGGATACTTAATGCCCTTTTTGCCTATAACTTTTCCCTCGAGAAAATTACCAGTATAAACCTGAATACCAGGCTCATTAGTATAAACGGTTAATTCAATACCTGTTGTAGGACAATAAACTCTAGCGCATGGAGTTGTATCATCTCCTTTTCCATCTTTATAGGTAAGAAGCATCCAATTGTGGTCATAACCATTAGCATTTTTCAATTGGTCAAATGTTGTATCATTAATATGTTCACCTATAGCATGTTGTTGGGTAAAATCCATCGGAGTTCCTTCTACTGACTTTTCTTCACCTGTTGTCATGTAGGTTGCATCTGATGGAGTGAACTTTGCTGCATTTATCCAAAGTTCTTGATCAAGTACTGTGGTAGTAGGATCACCGCTTAAATTAAAATATGAATGGTTTGTCATATTTATAACGGTAGTTTTATCTGTGGTACCCTCAAAAGCTATATCCAGAGCATTATTACTTGTAAGCGTATATGTAACAGTTGCTTTTACATTGCCAGGGAAGCCGTTGTCACCATCAGGTGATGCTATTGACATCTTTAGGGTGCTATCATTGGTCTCTATCACATCATAAACTTGATATTGCCATCCTGAAGGTCCTCCATGTAAGCAGTGACCGAAATTATTTGTAGCTAACTGATACTTTTTTCCTTCAATTTCAATCTGTCCTTTGTTGATACGGTTAGCATATCGACCAATTGCCGCGCCAAAATCACTCGGAGAATTAACAGAATCGGCATACTGTGCCACATTATCATATCCCAAAACGACATCCTTAAAGTTTCCATCTTTATCTGGAGCCATAATAGAAACGACACGACCACCGAAATTAGTAATGTCGACCTCCATACCATTTGCGTTGCGCAAGGTATAAAGTTTAACCTGTTTTTTGTTAATCACGGTATCGAAATCCGCAGGATTTAAACCTGATTTCAAAGCTTCAGCCTCTGGAGCTGCACTGTTGCAGGATGTCAATACACATGCTACCATTGCTGTACATCCTGCAATCGATTTAAGATTAATCATATTTATTGTTTTTTTTGGTTAGTTTTTTCTTTTTTCTGCAGTTTTATCAAAAACGATGTAAAATTACTATTTTTTTTTCTCTTTACAACAGATTTTCTTTTTTTTTTTTGTATCTCGAAATATTATCTGTTATTTTGTCGTTTTATGTAGGTGTTTTAGGAATTATCCTTGATAAATTCCTTGATTGTTGACATCATTTTCTTAGCTTTATCATATCCTAAAGAATGTGTATCTTTCATTTTCTTTTCGTTCAACTCTACCCTACCTATGTGCAACGCTTTATCAGGGTGTATAAGTAGAGTGTTTCCCTTCGCTTCTTGCTGCATGAGGTAATCCAACTGTTTGTTATACATTTCATGCCTACGTGCCATGCATTCACCTACCATTGGATATTTCTTTGTCAACATCTTTATCAACCAATTAATTTTGATTGGTTTTTTATAATAGCTGCTAGGCTGGGTAAGAATAACTACATTTCTCTCATATCCCATTTTTTGAAATGCTTTAAGCGGAATAGAATCTGTTATGCCCCCATCTAATAGCGTCTTACCTTCTAATTTTACAGGTCTTGATACTGCTGGCATAGAGGCAGATGCTCGCATCCATTCAACTTCATAATGAGTGAATTCATTCATTTTATGATAAACAGGTTTGCCACTGATAATATCAGTACAAACTACCCAAAATTCCGTTGGATTTGCATCAAAAGTTTCCTTATCAAATTTATCAATGATAAACGGTATCTCGTGATAAGAAAACTGCGGATTAACTATATTACCAGTTTTGTACAGTGCTCTCAAGCCAATGTAGTGAGGATCATTTTTTAGTTTAATATTATACCTTAATGCCCTTCCTGGTTGCCAGGACTTGTAATTACATCCAAACAAAACACCTGCAGAAACACCTATAATACCATCAAATGATAAATGCTCTTCCATAAAAGCATCCATCACCCCTGCAGAGAACATTCCTCGCATTCCTCCTCCTTCAAGAACCAAACCGTTTCTCATTGCTGCAATCTATTAAAGTAGGAAATGATTCTGCACTCAATGTAGGAGTGCAGAATCATTACGCATTAGTACATTCTTTTACGATACTGTTCACTTTTATACTTACAATCCACTAGAAAATATATGAAATTTTATAATTTCAAATCATCATCACCTTATATTATGATTTGAACATATGCTTCGTTTTTTCGTAAATTTTGATTGTAGATATCTAAAGCAATTGTTATTTCTCTATTAACTTTGTTACATTATTGGTAACAAGTCGCTTACCATTCTTATTTTCAATTTTTACATTATCAAAGGTGATATTGTTAGCATAATTAATATCTGCTCCTTTCTCACATGAGTAGAATACAGAATTTTTCATCTGCATATTTTCTAATGGCATTTCTGGCAAACCGTTTATGTAAATGGCACGCTTAGCACCACAGCATGTAATATTAGAAATAAAAAGATTACGGAAGCATGGTGTTTCCTCTGTTACTGGAGGAACTGCATCTGTTTCCGAACTCGTTCCATCAGCCTTGCCAACTACAGGCTTGTTTGCGTAATAGAGATCGAACGTAAAAGCATCGCCTTTAATATCAACCATATTAATATTTTCAACATAGATATTCTCTACTACCCCACCTCTGCCTCTCGTAGACTTTAGACGCAATCCTGTATCTGTACCGTTGAAAAGGCAATTGCTAATATAGATATTTTTTGCGCCACTTGACATTTCTGATCCTATTACAAAGCCTCCATGACCATGTAATACCGTACATCCTTCAATAAAAACATTTTGGCATGGCATCTTCCAATTACGTCCCTCCTTATCTTTACCGCTCTTTATGCATATTGCATCATCGCCAACATCAAATGTAGAATTTTTAACAATCACTCTATTGCATGACTCAAGATCCAAACCATCGCCGTTTTGAGCATACCACGGATTTCTTACAGTAATACCGTCTATTGTAACATCTTCACACATAAGAGGATGAACATTCCATGCTGGAGAATTACTAAAGGTTGCTTCCTTTAACAAAACTCTTTCACACTTCGTAAATTCCAACAATACTGGCCTCTGTAATACTCTGCGCGAATCAGGTTTTGCAACAGTCCCAGCCAGTTCATCTTGTTTAGCATTAGGATACCAAACATTTTTTACGACTACGCCGTCACCAGACGTCAGTTCTTTCCATTGTGTTTCCGTAAATTTTCCTTTTTTAGAAGGACGCCAAGCCTGCCCCTGTGCATCAAATCCGCCAGCACCTGTTATTGCTACATCATGTTTGCCAACGGCATACAGTGGGGACATTTTCTTTCTTGAAGTATTGCCTTCATATATGGTATTTACCAGTGGATACGCATCAAACTCTGTTGTAAAGAGTACCAGCGCACCACGTTCCACATGAAGTTCTATATTGTTTTCAAATTGTATAGGGCCTGTAAGCCAAATACCAGCAGGTACAACAACTTTGCCACCACCTTTTTGGTTTAAAGTTTGAATCGCTTTTGCAAAAGATTCAGTGTTAAGAGTCTTACCATCTCCCTTCGCACCAAAATCAATTATCGACACGGTGTTGTTAGGTATTGATGGAAGAGCAACTTCTGGCATGTTGAATGGTATATTTTCTTTACCACTCACGGAATTTAAAGTAAAAAAGCTTGTCGTTAACAACACAAGCAACGATAAAATTTTTGTTTTACGCATGTTTGTATCAATTTAAGTTTTTGCAAATTTACGAAAAAAAAATGTAATAAGGTACGCTTGCGAAAGAATATGAAAAAATATACTACCTATTGTTGCTTATTTGAACAAAAATTGCTACCTTTGCGCCTATTAACTAAGATACCGAAATAAGAAAATGGCAAAAAAACAAAAAAACAAAAAACCTGAGAAAGTATCCTATTCAAAAGCCCTAGGCTTTAACTCTATATTTGCCAACGAGAAAACAAATTTCACTCTTGGCATTACACTATTAATCATTTCTATATTAGTTTTCATTAGTTTTGTATCGTATTTCTCAACTAGTGCAGACGACCAAAGTTTTGTATTATATCCACAACCGAAAGACATACTTAATAGTGGTAGGGAGTTTCATAATGCCTGTGGTTCCTGGGGTGCATACGTATCTCATTTCTTTATTGCATTATGTTTTGGAATGCCAGCATTTATTATTCCACTATTTACTCTAATGTGTTCTTTTGCCATGATGGGTATATATCGCCTTAATTTGTGGAAATGGTTTTTCTCCCTCATGATTGTCATGATTTGGAGTAGTGTAACCTTTGCCAAATTTATAAATCCGCTTCTTATAGATCAAGTTTATAACGCAGGAGGTAAACATGGAGAATTTGTTTGTCAAATACTTGAAGGCATGACGGGTACTCCAGGACTTACTGCCGTACTTGCGCTTACTGCCATATTTTTCCTTACATATCTATCATCTGAAACGATAATAGTAATAAGAAAGATATTAAATCCTATTGGCTACATTACTAACAGAGTTAAATTTAATGTAACGAACATAGGGCCTAATGGTGAAGTTATAGAACCAGAATCTACACAAAGTAATGTAAATGAAACTACGACATCAGATGTTACAGAGGAACCAGCGGAAGACCCCGAAAGCAAGACAATAGAATTTGACGTAAATAGCGATAAATCCTCTATTGTGTTAACGCCTACACCTGACACAACATTCGCCAGTACTTCTGTTATAGGTGAAAAAAAGCAAAATGAGGAAATTGATTTGGAGATAAACGAAGTTAAACAGGAAGAGGAAGCAGGCGACTCAACAATTACTAACGGTACGGTTTTGTCGCCATACGACCCTAAAGCTACTCTTTCACGCTATAAATATCCAACATTAGACCTTCTTAAGAAATATGAAAGTGATGGACGCTCGTACATTGATATGGAAGAGCAGAAGACTAACAAGGATAGGATTGTCCAAGTATTAGGTAACTTTGGCGTAATAGTTGATAGCATCAAGGCTACTGTCGGTCCAACTATTACCCTATATGAAATTACGCTTGCTGCTGGTATAAAAATATCAAAGGTACGTTCATTGGAAGATGATATTGCCTTATCTTTGGCAGCATTGGGTATTCGTATCATAGCCCCAATTCCTGGCAAAGGAACCATTGGTATAGAGGTACCAAATGCGAACCCACAGATTGTGAGCATGGAGTCAATCCTAAATTCAAAGAAGTTTAAGGAGTCAAAAATGGCTCTTCCACTTGCCCTTGGTAAGACTATCTCTAATGAAATATTCATGATGGATCTTGCTAAGATACCACATCTTCTTGTGGCTGGTGCGACTGGTATGGGTAAGTCTGTAGGTTTGAATGCAATCATTACATCTCTTCTTTACAAGAAACATCCTGCAGAACTAAAGTTCGTTCTTGTTGACCCTAAAATGGTAGAGTTCTCTATTTATAAGCCATTACTCAACCATTTCCTTGCGCAGATACCACCAGAGAGCGATGCTGACGAGCCTATTATTACTGATGTCTCTAAGGTTGTGAAGACGCTTAATTCTGTATGTCAAGAGATGGATGATCGTTATAATCTTCTTAAATTCGCAAACGTTCGTAAAATAGAAGAATACAATGAGAAATTTCTTAACAGACAGTTAAATCCCGAGAATGGTCATAGATATCTACCTTATATTGTCGTCATAATAGACGAGTATGGTGATTTGATAATGACCGCTGGTAAGGAAATTGAGTTACCAATAGCACGTATTGCCCAAAAGGCTCGTGCTGTAGGTATTCATATGATTATAGCAACGCAGCGTCCTACTACCAATATTATTACAGGAACAATTAAAGCTAACTTCCCTGGTCGTATGGCATTTAAAGTTATGTCACAGATAGATTCTCGTACTATACTTGACTGTGCCGGTGCGAACCAATTGATAGGTAGAGGCGATATGTTGATCCTTGATAAAGGAACTCCTGTACGTGTACAATGTGCTTTTGTTGATACGCCAGAAGTTATTGCAATTAACGAGTTCATACAAGCACAACAGGGGTATGATGGTCCATTCGAATTACCTGAACCGTTAAGCACCGAAGAGAATTCTACAGGTAGCACGGAAGATCTTAGTAATCTTGACCAGTTATTCTCTGAAGCAGCAAGACTTATCGTGACAGAGCAAAGCGGAAGTACATCTCTTATTCAGCGTAAATTTGCTATTGGTTATAATAGAGCGGGACGTCTCATGGACCAATTGGAAAAAGCGGGTATCGTTGGTGCTGCACATGGTTCTAAACCTCGTGAGGTACTAATACAAGATAGTAACACCTTACAATCATTGCTCAACACGTTAGGAACGAACTAACGTAGGCGTTTGGTTGATTGGTAGTCTGGAAGATTCGTAGATATCAAATTGTTGGACAAATTATAAAACAAATAAAAATGAAAAGATTTTTTCTTATATTATCATTATATATTGTTTCATTATGCTCGTGCGTTGCAACAAACATTTCAGCACGAGAGATTCTGGACAAGGCTGCGGCTAAAATTAATTTAGCTAAAGGAATCTATGCTGATTTTTCAATATCGGCAGGCAAAGCTGGGACTCAAAATGGTAATATAGCAATTAAAGGAAAAAAATTTAATGCTCGAACCTCTTCTTCCATAGTATGGTTTGATGGGAAAACTCAATGGCTGTACAATAAAAGAAATGAAGAAGTCAATGTTTCAACTCCAAAGAGTTCACAACTTGCCAGCGTTAATCCTTATTACTTTCTTACATTATATAAAAAAGGGTATACAATGACACAAACTTCTATGACCAATGGCTATAAAGTCCACATAGTAGGAAAAAACAACAGCATAAAAGAAGCATACATACAAGTTGACAGGAATTATAATATAAAGCAGATAAAGATAAAACAAGGTCAGCAATGGATTACAATAACAGTAAGAAATATGCGTACCAAATCTTACGCTGACTCTACATTCCGCTTCAATTCTAAAGACTTCCCCAAAGCAGAGATAATAGATCTCAGATAAACTACCATGCAGCCATTTAAAGTTCACATACTAGGATGCGGTTCCGCTCTTCCCACGAAACGCCACAACCCCTCGTCACAAATAGTTGAGATAAGAGGTAAATTATTCATGATAGATTGCGGTGAAGGTACCCAGGCACAAATACGCCGCTCCCGACTGGGTTTCAACAAATTGTATGCAGTTTTTATAAGTCATCTTCACGGCGACCATGTATTAGGATTAACAGGTATGATTAGTACCTTTGGTCTTCAGGGGCGTACTGCCCCACTCCATGTGTACGCTCCTGCTGCATACGAAGAATTGTTCAAGATGGAACAGGAGATGTTTTGCTCTACACTTGACTATAAGGCAGTATTTCATCCTGTAGACACTACTACACATCAGGTTATATATGAAGATAGATCTCTTACCGTAGAAACTGTTCCGCTTAATCACAGAATGCCTTGCTGCGGATTTATATTCCGTGAGAAAGAAGGACAGAGACATATAAAACCAGAGATGTTAAGGTTTTACGACATTCCACTTTCACAGATAGATAATTTGCGTTGTGGTTTGAATTGGACGTCACCAGAGGGAGACGTTATACCCAATGAGCGTCTAACGACAGCCCCAGACCCTGTACGTGCGTATGCTTACTGCTCTGATACACGTTACATGCCGTCTTTGAAGGATGAATTGCAGAATGTTACTACTTTGTATCATGAAGCAACATACTGCGAAGACATGAAAGACAAGGCTATAAAATATTTGCACTCCACAGCAAAAGAAGCAGCGATGACCGCGCGTGATGCTAAAGTCAGTAAACTTATAATAGGACATTTTAGCCAAAGATATCTCGACGAGACACCACTTCTTAAGGAAGCCCAGGATATTTTCCCTAATACTGTGCTTGCCAACGAGAATAAAACAATTGAAGTTTAGGGGGGGGGATTTCATAGAACTGCCCTATATAAGTAAGTATTCAAAATTATTTTGGGGTGGTTCTATAAATTACCTTTGTTACATTTCTATGTTATTTTGCGTAAGATAAGCTGCACTCGACAATTTTAAAGTAAACTTCCACTAGCGCTCGTTTGCATTATCTTTCGTGGTCAAAGTGTAAGTGAGTGATGGTTGCTCTCCCCCGACAAACGAGGGAGAAGCAAAGCATAGCAGAGGGGATGTAAAGACCACCCGAAGTAGCGTGCTACTCGACTGAACGAACTTTAGGCTTGAGCCGAAAAGAACCCGAAAGATGACAAAACGTCATTACATCATTTAATTTTTAAATAACGGTGGTAATTTATAGAACCACCTTAAGAATTTTATAAAACCTATTTCTGTCATACAGACAATATAATAGAATATAATTGAGTTAAACAGCAAACTTTTACTACCACATGAAGAAACAACTAAAGAAAGTCCTTGTCTTGGGTTCCGGAGCTCTTAAGATAGGACAAGCGGGCGAGTTTGATTACTCAGGCTCCCAAGCATTAAAAGCCCTCCGCGAAGAAGGCATCCGCTCTGTACTTATTAATCCGAACGTAGCAACAATTCAAACAAGTGAGGGAATTGCAGACAAAGTCTATTTCCTTCCTGTAAACCCACATTTTGTTACAGAAATAATCAAGAAAGAAAGACCTGATGGTATTCTTCTTGCTTTTGGTGGTCAGACAGCCCTTAACTGCGGTACAGAACTTTATCGTAACGGCACGCTGAAGGAATATGGCGTAGAGGTATTAGGAACCAGCGTCGAAGCTATCATGAATACCGAAGACCGTGATTTATTTGTAAAGGAATTAAACAAGATAGACCTTAAAACACCAGTTTCTCAAGCCTGCGAAAGCATGGAAGACGCCATTGCTGCTGCGCGCAAAATAGGTTATCCTATCATGATACGCACTGCCTACGCGTTGGGCGGACTGGGTTCTGGCGTTTGTCCAGACGAAGACAAATTCAAGGAGATTGCAGAATCTGCTTTCACCTTTGCACCACAGGTTCTCGTTGAAGAAAGTCTCAAAGGATGGAAAGAGATAGAATTTGAAGTTATACGCGATGCCAACGATCATTGCTTCACAGTTGCTTCCATGGAGAATTTTGATCCCCTTGGCATTCATACGGGTGAATCCATCGTTGTTGCGCCAACATGTTCGTTGACCGAGGAGCAAGTTACTATGCTACAAGAGATTGCAATAAGATGCGTAAGACATCTTAATATTGTAGGCGAATGTAACATACAGTATGCATTCAACGCTGAAACTAATGATTATCGTATCATAGAGATTAATGCTCGCCTATCCCGTTCTTCAGCACTTGCTTCAAAGGCTACAGGTTATCCTCTCGCTTTTGTTGCAGCAAAGATAGCCCTCGGTTATACGCTCGATCAAATAGGCGAGAGGGGAACAACCAATTCAGCATATGTAGCTCCTTCTCTTGACTATCTTATATGTAAGATACCACGTTGGGATCTTACAAAATTCTCAGGCGTAAGCCGCAAGATTGGTTCAAGCATGAAGTCTGTTGGCGAGATTATGTCCATTGGTCGTACATTCGAAGAACTCATACAGAAAGGACTTCGTATGATAGGCCAAGGTATGCACGGTTTCGTGGGTAATGATCATATTCATTTTGACAATCTTGAAGAAGAGTTGTCAAACCCTACAGACTTACGAATATTTGCTTTGGCACAGGCTCTGGAGGAAGGCTACAGCATAGAGAAAATATACGACCTCACCAAGATAGATGCTTGGTTCATAGAGAAGCTTAAGAACATTGTTGATTATGAGAATGTTCTTAAGAGTTTCAATGCCATAGAGGATATTCCAGCCAACGTAATGCGTAAAGCAAAGATAATGGGCTTCTCTGATTTTCAGATTGCACGTTTCGTACTTAACCGTCATGAAGGCAACATGGAGAAGGAAAATCTTGCAGTAAGAGCTCAGCGTAAAAAACTTGGCATACTCCCAGCCGTGAAGCGCATTCCTACCGTTGCAAGTGAACATCCTGATCTTACGAACTACCTTTATATGACGTATGCAGTAGAAGGTTACGATATCAACTATTACAAGAATGACAAATCTGTCATCGTGCTTGGTTCTGGTGCTTATCGTATAGGCTCGTCAGTAGAGTTTGACTGGTGTTCAGTAAACGCCATTGAAACAGCTCGTAAGTTGGGTTATAAGAGTATAATGATAAATTATAATCCTGAGACCGTTTCAACGGACTATGATATGTGCGACCGCCTTTACTTTGACGAGTTATCATTCGAGCGAGTACTTGACGTCATAGATCTCGAATCTCCTCGTGGAGTCATTGTCTGCGTAGGTGGACAGATACCAAATAATCTAGCAATGAAACTGTACCGTCAAGGTGTGCCTATCCTTGGAACATCACCAGTATCAATAGACCGCGCAGAGAACCGCAGCAAGTTCAGCGCCATGCTCGACCAGTTGGGCATTGACCAACCAAAATGGAGTGCCTTGACATCTATGAACGATGTGAAACAGTTCATAGAAGAAGTGGGCTACCCCGTTCTTGTGCGCCCTTCATACGTATTGTCTGGCGCGGCAATGAATGTATGTTATAATGACGAGGAATTGAGTCGTTTCCTTGCAGAAGCATCCGAAGTATCAAAAGAGTTCCCTGTTGTAATCTCTCAATTCATGATAGAGACCAACGAGATAGAGTTTGATGGCGTTGCTCAAAATGGTGATATAGTAGAATACGGCATTTCAGAACACATAGAATATGCAGGTGTTCACTCAGGCGATGCGACAATGGTTTTCCCAGCGCAACAGATTTCGTTTGCTACGGCGCGACAAATAAAGAAAATTTCACGAGCAATAGCAAAAGAACTCAATATCTCTGGTCCTTTCAACATACAGTATCTTGCCAAGGGCAGGGATGTAAAAGTCATAGAGTGTAATCTTCGCGCTTCACGCTCATTCCCATTTGTCAGCAAGGTGCTGAAACGCAACTTCATAGAAACCGCCACAAAGATTATGCTCGATGCTCCATTCCAAAGAGCCGAAAAATCGGCCTTCGACATTGACCGTATGGGCGTTAAGGCATCACAGTTCTCTTTTGCTCGTTTGCAGAATGCAGACCCCGTGCTTGGCGTTGATATGAGTTCTACAGGTGAGGTCGGCTGTATGGGTGACAGTTACGAAGAAGCCTTGCTCTATGCTCTTATCGCTACAGGCTATAAGATTCCAGCCAAGAACAAGGGCGTCATGCTTTCCTCGGGTGGTGCAAAAGAAAAAGCCTCTCTGCTTGATTCCGCTCATGCCTTAGCTAAGGGCGGATACAAAATATATGCAACAGAGGGTACAGCGAGGTTCCTCATCGACAATGGAGTACCAGCAATCACAGTAGGTTGGCCGGACGATGAGAATAAAGATACTCCTAACGTTATGGACATGATAGCCAAACACGAGTTTGACTTAATTGTCAACATCCCTAAGAACCGCACACACCGAGAACTAAGTAATGGTTATCGTATCCGTCGCGGAGCGATAGATCATAACATACCTCTTATTACCAATGCTCGCCTTGCAAGTGCATTTATAGAAGCTTTCTGCCATGTTGACATCAACGAGGTTCCTATAAAAAGCTGGCAGGAATATGAGCAATAAAGTAGAGTAGTCCTTCAAAACAGGATTACGATCTTTTAAAAAACAGACTAACGGGATACAGAGATTTATTCTTTCTGTATCCCGTTTCGTATTCTCGTAACCATTCTGCAATAGTGTGGTAACTACCGATTACCATCGAATTGTAACTTAAGTATGCATATGAATTAATTATGGGTGGTTCTATAAATTACCACCGTTATGTAAAACTTAATTAAAGTAATGACGTTTTGTCATCTTTCGGGTTCTTGTCGGTTCAAGCCAGAAGTTTACTCAGTCATTATGCATAGCATAAGTCAATGGTCTTTATACCCCCTCCGCTTCTCTCCTGTTTGTCGGGGAAGAGCAACCTTCGCTTACTTACACTTTGACCTCGAAAATAACCTCGAAATATAACAAAGGTAATTTACAGAACCACCCTAATACTTTATTTGAAAATACAAGCACAGACAGAATTAATTATGTGAATAAAACATCAATTTAGTCGTTTCCCCTACTACATCGAATTATGTGAGGTTAAAATCCACATCCCCGATAATGTGCTGACGGATATGGATTGTCGTGATACGTTTTTAGTACCGAAGTCGGAAACGGGAATGAATTATGAATAAATTTCCTTCTGTCCCTTGTTCCTGGTAAACCGCCCATATTGTATGGCGTGCTGTGGACACGTGTGATAGCAGCCAAGACATCCCTCGCAGTTCCCTTGCCAACTTGGTAAGGATATAGCGCCACATCTCTTCATTTCTATATTCTTCACAGAACAATGGGTGGCACATCTACCACAATGTACGCAAGTCTTATCAACCCAAAAACTATTGTCGTTCATGAGGAACTTGTAAAACAAAGGTCGAAGTATGTTTGATTTTATCCATGCCATTCCTCCCCTTGTAACATCTATTACCTCCTCGCGATTTCTTATCGATTTCGCAATACAACCTATATTCTGCTCCATTACAGAGACCTTCTTTCTTGCCAACACGTCCGAATCCACATCAAAGCCAGGAAGAGATACATACGTATTCGGCATCTGTACAGAAAATGCCGCACACAACCGTATGCCTACCTTCTTCATGGCTTTCGAGACTATCTTGTCCGTACATCCTACGTCATCTCCGCATGTCATGACTACGTAAATATAAAGGCTCCTCTGGCCTAATAACGTTGGTAAAACGTTAATAATAAAATTCTCTACAATCTTTGGAACACCCCATGCATAGACTGGAAACACAATACCAACCATCGCCTCCTTACACACGTTAGAAGAAACAATAGAAGAATATCCGTCATGAAGTTCTTCTGCCAACAGTTTACATACTTTCAGACTATTACCTGTACCTGAAAAATAATATATCATCGCTCTATTTATAACTATATTAATTTATAACTATATTATATAATGTGCTACAAATTTACATCTTTATTTTGGCATAGACAACAAATAGATTATGTTTTTTATGGCATAAACATTAATTCATGTGTCTTACCTTCTGTAAATGCATTATTCTTTCTTGCTGATAATGACTAAATGATAGTTTTATGGTAAAAAAACAACGTTTTTATATGTCATAGCAAAAAAATAACGAAAAACATTTGGACGTTTAAAAAAATTACAGTACCTTTGCACCGCATTTGAGAATAACACCTCTCAAAACACATCTTGGTGCGTTAGTTCAGTTGGTTAGAATGCCAGCCTGTCACGCTGGAGGTCACGGGTCCGAGTCCCGTACGCACCGCAAAAAAGAGA
>DAIUFT010000013.1:34273-56096 GCA_036844425.1 Prevotella sp.
GCCTGTCACGCTGGAGGTCACGGGTCCGAGTCCCGTACGCACCGCAAAAAAGAGAGAAGTCACGAAGGCTTCTCTCTTTTTTATTTCCATAAAAGACACATTACACCCCCTACTCTATTTATTTTATACCAACAAAATTTGCCTATTTAAGAAAAAAGCATTACCTTTGTGCCAACTTTGTGCATACGAACATGCAAAGAAGTTACCTTATAAAATAAAATAAACTAAAATCATAAAATTAAAATGGCAGTATTAGGAAAAATCAGAAGCAAAGGCGCTCTGCTGGTAGGAATTATCGGCTTAGGTCTCTTTGCCTTCATCGCCGAAGAAGCCGTTCGTTCTTGCGAATCCTCCAAGAACACCGAGCGACAGCAGATAGCCAAAGTGCTGGGCGAGAAAATCAGTTATCAAGAGTTCCAAGCCCTTGTAGATGAGTACACTGACGTTATGAAAATGACGCAGAACAAGGAAAATCTTACAGAGGACGAACTGAACCAAGTGCGTGACTATGTATGGAACAACTACATACAGACAGCACTCATCTCTAAAGAAGCAAAAGAATTAGGCTTAACGGTAACTGACGACGAGATGCGTAACGTTCTGACATTAGGAACAAACCCAATGCTGATGCAAACACCATTCGTAAATCAGCAGACAGGACGCTTTGACGCCAACGCACTCAAGCAATTCCTTAACGAATATAAGAAAGCGCAAGCGTCTAACCCACAGCAAGCTGAACAGTATCGCACAATCTATAACTACTGGACATTTATAGAGAAAACCCTGCGCCAGCAAATCCTTGCTCAGAAATACCAAACTCTGTTAGCATCATGCTTCCTGTCAAACCCTATAGAGGCTAAACAGGCATTCGAAGAGGAGAACACAGAGGCTGACGTACAGGTGGCTGCATTCACATACCAATCTATCGCAGACAAGGACGTAAAGATTAGCGATGCCGACCTTAAGGCTAAGTATGAGGAGATGAAACCTCGCTTCAAGCAGTATGAAGAGACACGCGACATTAAATACGTAGCATACCAGGTTAAAGCATCTGCAACAGACCGTGCCGCTCTCAACAAGCAAATGAAGGCTTACGCTACAGACCTTGCCGCAGCAGCCGATCCCGCAGAAGTAGTGCGTAAGGCAAACAGCCAAGTGGCTTACCTCGGGGTGCCCGTACTTAAGTCGGCATTCCCTACAGATATTGCACAACAGATTGATTCTATGGCAGTAGGCGCAACCACATCTATCAAAGAAAACGCATCCGACAACACACTCAACATCGTAAAACTCATATCTAAGCAGGAACTACCTGATTCTATCGAGTATCAAACTATTGCCCTGGGTGGTGAGACAGTTACTGAAGCTAACAACCGTGCAGACTCTGTAATGAACGCTCTTAACGCAGATGCCACACAATGGGATGCACTTGCCAAGAAGTACGGTCAGACTGGCGCTAAGCAATGGATGACTGCACAGCAGTACCAATACGCTACAAGCATGAGCGCAGAGAACAAAACTTTCCTCAACGCCCTAAACACTATGTCTGCAGGCGAGACTCGCAACATTTCTACCGCCTCTGGCAACATCATAGTAAAGGTAACCGACCGCAAGAACTTCCAGACTAAGTATATTGCTGCTGTTATCAAGACCAGCATAGCATTCTCTGACAACACACAGAGTAAGGCGTACAACAAGTTCTCACAGTACGTTTCTGAGAACCAGAGCCTTGAAGGACTGGAAAAGAACGCAAAGAAATACGGATACAACGTACTCGAGATTCAGGACGTAAGAAGCGCACAACATCTCATCGCAAATATCCCGGGCACTCACGAAGCCCTGAAATGGGTTTACGAGGCTAAGGAGAACGAAGTTTCACCACTCTACGAGTGCGGCAACAACGATGCCTTCCTCGTACTGGTAGTAACAAAGATTCATGAGAAGGGCTATCGTTCTCTTGACGATACAATGGTCAAGGAGATGGTTAAGGCCGAGGTCATGAAAGACAAAAAAGCAGAGATAATCATGGCTAAGGCCAATGGCGTAAAGAATGTAAGTGGCGCCAAGGCAAAAGGTGCTCAGGTAACAGAAATTCCACAAATCACATTCGCATCACCAGCCTTTGTAAGCATAGCAGGAACTGCAGAACCTGCTCTTAGCGGAGCTGTAGCAGCAACAAAGGCTGGACAGTTCTCACGTAAGGCTGTAAAGGGTAATGGAGGCGTTTACTTCTTCCAAGTTATATCAAAGAAGAACCGCGGACAGAAGTTTGACGAGAAATCATACGAGCAACGTATGGCACAGCGTGCTATGCAGGCTGCAGGAAACTTTATGCAGGAACTCTACATAAACGCTAACATTACTGATAACAGATATATGTTCTTCTAAAGAAGATATACGTTTTTACATAACATACACAAGAAAAAAAGAGACGCACAACTTCTGTGAGTCTCTTTTTTTATGAAAAATACTATTTTTCAGATGGACAACATTATTAATAGTTATTTATCCAGACATGGATTTACAAGCCTTGCCCCCAAGGCTGTATTATTCGACATGGATGGAGTATTGTACAATTCTATGCCCAATCACGCTATAGCCTGGAAACGATGCATGGCGGAATACGGACTAAAGATGACAGAAGAAGAGGCTTTTCTATATGAAGGCATGCGAGGAGTAGAAACAATAAAAATCATAGCAGGAAAGCAATGGCATAGAGAAGTAAGCGACGAAGAAGCCGCTAAGATATACAGAAGAAAGTCAGAGATATACTCTGGACTGGACACAGCCAAGATGATTGAAGGCGTGTACGACCTGCAAAAGTCCATAACAAGGAGAGGCTGGAACATCGGCGTAGTAACAGGAAGCGGACAGGCCTCACTACTGGAAAGAATACTACATGATTTCAGAGGTCTGGTAAATCCCAATGTCATGGTAAGCGCAAAAGATGTAACAAAAGGTAAACCATCACCAGACCCTTATATCAAGGGCATGAAAAAGGCTGGCACAGAGCCATGGGAGACCATAGTTGTAGAAAATGCCCCCTTAGGTGTTCGAGCAGCTGTAACGGCAAGATGTTTTACCATGGCTATAAACACAGGTCCACTACCCGACGAGGCCCTCGCTAAAGAAGGAGCAGACATGATATTACCCAACATGCAAAGCCTTACCGAATTCCTTTCGAAAAGATTCCCAATCGATGACGATACCCTTTTCGATTAATTATATTAAGGTAATAATGACCACAGGCAATGTTCTTGATATTCACACAAAGGTGTCCATTGTACGTCCTAACAAAGTTTGCCGCAAGAACATTGCCTACCATGGTCTCTACCTCGACCAGTTGCCCTTCTAACACCTCAATACCGTCAAGAAATACAAAATTACCGTCACACGAAAGGAAGCGTGCCGCATAACAACCTTTTCCCTCCACATCACAACTTTTACCAACGTCATTATACGATTGACACGCCAAGGATTCTACGCCATAACGGTTTGTCGCAGTCACGGCATAATACTTAATACTTCTATTTATAGGAACGACAATAGCCGTATCCGCATACGCAGACATAAGGAGATTGTCTGCATTAGAAACATCAACGGGAGCGACAGACGAGCCATATACATTATATAATATGCCGCCATCTTCCTTTTCGGCATCTGACGCCCCCCTACTCCATGCTACGACAACAGAACTATCAGTATTAGCCTTTACACTAACGTTATCAGGAGCAACGGGATTCTGAGAGCGATACCACGACATTTCAGGGACAAGAGATGGTTGACGCGAAAACGCATCATACGAATAATCATACAATCCCTTCACATTATCAAGAAAAAACTTTGTACGGAAGAAACAATAGCCCATACCATACTGTCGAAGCACATGCATCTCCTGTGTAATATCTTCCAAAGGCCAATTCCTTTCACGTTTATCCATGAAATATATTCCCAAGCCAGGGGTCACAATCTTGCCAGACGAACGCTCTTGCCAATCAATTGCAAAGGGATAGAAATTCTGACCGCGAAAGTACATCATAGGAAAAATAGCATCCATATACCCTTCCTCAAGCCACAGAGCGGCATCTTGGAATACTACATCTCTGGCATTCCAACCATGACTCCATTGGCGTTGTGTATCAGCATACTTACCCACAGGCGAGCACGACATCATTACCCATGGCTTTTCAGCCTTCACTGCATCATGAACAACCTTCACTATGTTGGTAATATAATTTCGGCACCTATAATGAATCTGGGGGAATTTCCAAGTTTCGGGATAACGTATGTAGTCAAGGTGTATTCCGTCAACGTCATAGCGCTTGGTAATATCAGCGCAAAAACGGGCTAAGTAACTTGCCGTTTCACTTGTTTCAGGATTCATAAAGCCTTCATTACCAATCTTTATTAACAAATTGGGCACAGTCCTTCTTAAATATTTACAGCCATCTCCATTCCATTTACCTACAGGAATGGACACGACCCAAGCGTGCACCTTCATTCCACGTTTGTGACATTCTTTAATAGCAAAAGCAAGGGCGTCATATCCAGGAGAAACACCAGGAAAGCCCGAGAGACAACCGTCCCATGGCTCCATTTCTGATGGAAAGATTGTCGTAGCACGAATACGCGTCTGCAAAAGAACAGTATTTATGCCAGCAGCACATAGTTTATCAAGTAAAGAACACAACTCCTGCTGCTGACGCTCCGCAGACCGAGCCGACTGCGAATAAGAATGGGGCCAGTCAAGACCGCCAATAGTAGTAAGCCATACAGCACGCATTTCCCGTAACGGCTCACGAGATGAAGACTGAGTAGGTAGAGTTGACACATTCTGCGCCAAAGTTAGAGACGCAAACGCAATAAATATAAATAATAAAAATATGTTTTTCTTCATTTCGATTGCAAAGATAGCGTCTTTTTTTTGCAATCACAAATATTTTTTGTAATTTTGCAGAAATTATATACTTTAAAATAACCATTTAGGTAAAAGAAAAATGATTTCATTTACATTAAGCCTTATAGCCTTAATCTTAGGCTATTTCTTTTATGGTAAATTTGTAGAGTCTATCTTTGGCCCTTCAGAAAAACGCAAGACACCAGGCATACGCAAGTTTGACGGTGTTGATTATCTTGTACTTCCAGCATGGAAAGTGTTCATGATTCAATTCCTTAATATTGCGGGCACAGGTCCTATATTCGGCGCTATTATGGGTATGTGGTTTGGTACATCAGCATACCTCTGGATAGTATTCGGATGCATATTTGCAGGCGCAACACATGATTACCTCTCAGGTATGATAAGCATGAGAAAAGGCGGAATATCACTACCCGATATGGTAGGACAATATCTTGGACCAAACTTCCGCAAACTAATGCTTGCCTTTGCTATTATACTTCTTACATTAGTAGGTGCAGTATTCGTTCTTAGCCCAGCAACGTTGTTAAAAGATTTAATGCCTGCTGGTAGTGGCCTTGACAATATCATCATTTGGATAATTGTTATATTTGTTTACTATATCATAGCCACCATGATGCCAGTCGATAAGATTATAGGAAAGATTTATCCGTTATTCGCTTTCTCTCTTATTTTCATGGCATTAGCACTTATGGTAGCCCTGTTTATAAAGTGGCCTACTTTACCAGAACTGTGGGATGGCATAGGTAACCTGGGCGAAGCAAAATTGGGAATCAAGAACTCAGAGCCTGTAGTTCCCGCTTTGTTTATCACAATAGCATGTGGTGCCATCAGCGGTTTCCATGCAACCCAGAGTCCGCTTATGGCACGTTGTATTAAGTCAGAAAGTCTCGGTCGCCCAGTATTCTATGGAGCGATGATAACAGAGGGCATCGTTGCACTTATATGGGCAACCGTCAGCAGTTGGTTCTTCTACGATGAAGGATGGAGAGAAATATGTTCATCAGCATTCCTTGCACAAAACGAAAAGACGGTAACACAATTCTTCTCCGCCCCACAGGTAGTAATGGAAGTATGTAAAGGATGGCTTGGCGTAGCAGGAGGAATACTGGCAATACTCGGTGTGGTAGCAGCACCTATTACGAGTGGTGATACAGCATTACGCTCCGCAAGACTTATCATAGCAGATGCATTACACATAAACCAAAAGCCTATCGCAAAACGTCTTGCTGTCTGCATTCCTTTGTTCTTAGTCTGCATAGCTCTTCTTGTTTGGCAGATGGACAATCCTGACAGTTTCAACACCATATGGAAGTACTTCGGATGGGCAAACCAGACCTTGGCTGTATTCACGCTATGGACCATAACTGTTTATCTTGCGCTAAAGAAAAAGTTATTCATTATAACACTTATACCAGCGATGTTTATGACATTCGTTTGCACCACATTTATTCTCATCAGCAAGATAGCACTCAATATGCCAGCAGGATTGGCATACGCAATAGGCATAATAGTAACATTACTTGCCACATTCCGCTTCTTCCAATGGCATCATAAGAAATTTATTCTTGACTATGCATATGGAAAGGATGGCAAACCAATAGACAAGGATAATAAAGAAATATAATTGTTCACGACATAACCAATAGACAACTATGAAAAAGATTATGGTAATGCTTGCCATGCTGACAATGACGCTGGCAGCAAACGCACAATTTGAAAAGGGGAAAAAGTATATAGGTGCTTCACTTACCGGATTAAACCTTTCCTATAACGGAAATAGCGAAGTATCATTCGGATTCCAAGCAAAGGCTGGCTATTTTATAGAAGAATGCTGGCAGGTGAATGCTATGGCTGGATATGATAAAGCAGGAAAGGATGCCAAAGGCGTATTCCAGATTGGAGCAGGTGGACGTTACTACATACTACAGAACGGACTGTACGGTGGCGTTAACGCCAAGGCTATATTCAGTAGCGGATACAACGATGTCATGCCAGGAATAGAACTTGGATACACTTACTTTATAAACGATAAGGTAACTGTAGAACCTGCTGTTTATTACGATCAAAGTTTCAAAGACCACTCTAATTTCTCTACCGTAGGACTGAAGATAGGAGTTGGCATATATTTCTAATATCGTACAGGAAATATTGTGAGGTATTGTCTCCATTAATAGACATGTCTCTTAAAAAAAAGACATATTACGTAAATAACAATTAATAATAAGATAATATATAAAAAATGCTTAGCGTAGAAGAACTTACAGATAAACTTATTGACCTTAGTTTTGCAGAAGATATAGGTGATGGCGATCACACAACCCTTTGTTGCATACCTGCCGATGCCATGGGCAAAAGCCGTCTCATTATCAAGGAAGACGGAATACTCGCTGGTATAGAAGTAGCGAAGGAAGTGTTCCACCGTTTCGACCCCGAGATGCAGGTTGAGGTGCTTATAGAAGACGGAGCGAAGGTTAAGAAAGGCGACATCGCCATGGTTGTTACTGGCAAAGTTCAGAGCCTCTTGCAGACTGAGCGTCTTATGCTGAACATAATGCAGCGCATGAGTGGTATCGCAACTATGACAAACAAATATCAGCAGGCACTTATTGACGCTGGTACAAAGACACGCGTTCTTGATACTCGTAAGACAACTCCTGGCATGAGAATGCTGGAAAAAGAGGCTGTAAAGATTGGTGGGGGTATGAACCATCGCATCGGACTGTTCGACATGATTCTTCTTAAAGATAATCACGTAGACTTTGCAGGCGGTATCCACAATGCTATCTCACGCGCCAAGGCTTACTGTAAGGAGAAGAACAAGAACCTGAAGATAGAGATAGAGGTTCGTAACTTTAAGGAACTTGAAGAGGCACTTGCGGAGAAGCCCGACCGTATCATGTTCGATAACTTTACACCAGAAGATACTGTTAAGGCTGTACAGATGGTAAACCACCAATGTGAAACAGAATCAAGTGGTGGCATCACATTCGACACCATGATTCCATACGCGAAAGCAGGAGTAGACTTTATATCATTCGGAGCACTCACACATAGCGTGAAAGGACTTGATATGAGTTTTAAGGCTGTAGAATAACAGACAGAAAAAACTTTGAAAACATGAATATACTGGTAACTGGAGCCAATGGACAACTCGGAAACGAAATGCGTCTCATTAGTAAGGACTCCACAGACAAATATATATTCTCAGATGTAACGGAACAAGAAGGTAAAGATACCACATTCCTTGACATCACAGATATTGATGCACTACGCGACATCGTAAAGAAAGAAGACATCAAGTGCATCGTTAACTGTGCTGCGTATACCAATGTCGATAAGGCAGAAAGTGATGAGGCATTATGCAGAAAACTTAATGCCACAGCCCCACAACTATTGGCACAGGTAATGAACGAGGTCGGAGGACTACTCATACACGTCAGCACGGACTACGTGTTTGGTGGTGACCCATACAACACACCATGCAGAGAGGACCAGAAAGGCACTCCAACAGGAGTTTACGGTAAGACAAAACTTGAAGGAGAACAGAACATTATAACTTCTGGTGCTGACTACATTATAATACGTACAGCATGGCTTTACTCTGAGTTTGGCAAGAATTTCGTTAAGACGATGCTTAACCTCACTTCAACAAAGCCATCACTAAAAGTCGTTTTCGACCAATGTGGAACGCCAACATACGCAGGTGACCTTGCTAACCTTATATACACCATAATCTCCGAACGTAAATATTCGGGCAACTGCGGTATTTATCATTACAGCAACGAGGGCGTATGCTCCTGGTATGACTTCACTATGAAGATTGCGGAGATTGCTGGCAACAACACTTGTGATATTCAACCATGCCACAGTAATGAGTTCCCATCTCCAGTAACGCGTCCAGCATATAGCGTGTTAGATAAGACGAAAGTAAAGAATACCTTTGGAATAACCATACCATACTGGACTCATTCATTAGAGAAGTGTATGGAAAACATCAAGAAAGGAATGTAATCATGAAAGGAATAGTTCTCGCGGGTGGAAGTGGCACACGTCTATACCCTATCACCAAAGGCATTTCTAAGCAGTTGATGCCTATCTATGACAAGCCTATGATATATTATCCAATCTCCGTACTGATGCTTGCGGGCATACGTGAGATTCTTATTATATCAACACCTTACGACCTACCAGGCTTCAAACGTCTGCTTGGCGATGGTAGCGATTACGGTGTACACTTTGAATATGCAGAACAACCATCCCCAGACGGTTTGGCTCAAGCATTCACTATAGGTGCAGACTTTATTGGTACGGACTCTGTATGCCTTGTACTTGGCGACAACATATTCCAGGGTTCTGGCTTTACAAAAATGCTACACGAAGCCGTTAAGACGGCAGAAGAAGAACATAAAGCAACAGTCTTCGGCTACTGGGTAAACGACCCAGAGCGTTATGGCGTAGCTGAATTTGACAAAGATGGCAACTGCCTATCCATCGAAGAGAAGCCCCAAGAACCGAAAAGCAACTATGCCGTTGTGGGATTGTATTTCTATCCCAACAAAGTTGTGAATGTTGCTGCAAACATACAGCCATCTGCACGTGGTGAATACGAGATAACTACCGTCAATCAACGTTTCCTCGAAGATGGTGAACTGAAAGTACAGACACTCGGAAGAGGATTTGCATGGCTTGATACTGGCACGCACGACAGTCTGTCTGAAGCTTCTACCTACATAGAAGTTCTAGAGAAACGTCAAGGTCTAAAAGTTGCTTGTCTTGAAGATATTGCATTCCGCAAAGGATGGATTGACGAAGCCAAGATGCGAGAACTGGCACAACCTATGCTAAAAAATCAATACGGACAGTACCTACTGAAAGTCATCAACGAAGTTAAAGCGTACGGACCTGGTATGTACTATATGTAAAAAAGCTATGAACGTAATAGAAACAAACATAAAAGACGTGCTCATCGTTGAACCACGCGTATTCAACGATGCACGCGGCTATTTCTTCGAAAGTTTCTCCCAAAGAGAATTTGACGAAAAAGTAACACCAATCCTTGGACACTCTATTAACTTTGTACAAGACAACGAGTCCATGTCGTCATACGGCGTGATGAGAGGTCTTCACTTTCAACGTCCTCCTTACACCCAGACAAAACTGGTAAGATGCGTAAGAGGCGCTGTACTCGATGTTGCTGTTGACATTCGTAAAGGTTCGCCCACATACGGACAGCACGTAGCAGTAGAACTGACCGAAGATAACCATCGTCAGTTTCTTGTACCAAGAGGTTTCGCACACGGCTTTGCCGTACTCTCTGATACCGCCGTGTTCCAATATAAATGTGATGAGTTTTACCACCCAGAAGCCGATGGCGGCATCTCTATTACAGACGCCTCACTCGGCATAGATTGGCGTATTCCTACTGACAAGGCTATATTATCGCCAAAAGACACAGCTCATTGTACGTTAGCCGACTTCGACAGTCCTTTCGATATCAACACACCCTTGTACTAAGACAACGGTAAAACGCAACACTACTCAACATGAAAAGAAACATTGTAATAACAGGCGGAGCTGGTTTCATAGGCAGCCACGTGGTACGTCTCTTTGTCAATAAATATCCCGAATACAATATAATAAACCTTGACAAACTGACATACGCTGGCAACCTTGCCAACCTCAAGGACATAGAAGACAAACCAAACTATAAGTTTGTCAAGATGGACATCTGTGACTTCGATGCCTTTTATAAGTTAATGCAAGACGAGCATATTGACGGAATAATACATCTTGCAGCAGAGTCACACGTTGACCGCTCTATCAAAGACCCATTCACCTTTGCTAAAACAAACGTTATGGGCACCCTGTCTTTGCTTCAAGCAGCCAAGTTATATTGGGAATCTCTACCTGAGAAATATGATGGCAAACGCTTCTATCATATCTCTACCGACGAAGTGTACGGAGCACTTGCTATGAACAAGCCTGAAGGTGTTACCCCTCCATTCACCACCACAGCAAGTTCCGCAAGCCATCATCTTGCTTATGGCGACGACTTCTTCTACGAGACGACCAAGTACAACCCTCATTCCCCCTACTCTGCCTCTAAAGCAAGTTCGGACCACTTCGTAAGAGCATTCCACGATACGTACGGTATGCCGACAATCGTGACAAACTGTTCCAACAACTACGGTCCTTACCAGTTCCCCGAGAAGTTAATTCCGCTCTTTATCAATAACATTCGCAACCGCAAGCCACTTCCTGTTTACGGCAAAGGCGAGAACGTGCGTGACTGGTTGTTCGTGGAAGACCATGCAAGAGCCATCGACGTAATATTCCATAACGGTAAAATAGCGGAGACATACAACATCGGTGGCTTCAACGAATGGAAGAACATCGACATCATTAAGGTTGTAATCAAGACCGTAGATCGTCTGTTAGGCCGCAATGAAGGTGAAGACCTTGACTTGATAACATACGTCACAGACCGTCTCGGACATGATGCACGTTATGCCATCGACTCCACAAAACTGCAGAAGGAACTCGGTTGGGAACCATCATTACAGTTTGAAGAAGGCATAGAGAAGACCGTTAAATGGTACCTCGACAACCAAGAGTGGATGGATAACGTTACCTCTGGTGACTACGAGAAGTACTATGACAATATGTACAAGAACAGATAACTGCACAGAAAAAATAATACAAAATAAATTCCCAAATAAAAAATGTTTGAAAATCTCAGCGATAGACTTGAACGTTCCTTCAAAATCCTCAGAGGTGAAGGAAAAATCACAGAGATAAATGTAGCCGAAACGCTTAAAGATGTACGTCGTGCCCTGCTTGATGCCGACGTCAACTATAAGGTAGCCAAGACGTTTACCGATACTGTAAAGAAGAAGGCACTTGGCATGAACGTGCTAACCGCCATCAAGCCAGGTCAGTTAATGGTAAAACTCGTTCACGATGAGTTGGCAGAACTCATGGGTGGCGAAGCGAAAGACCTTGACCTTTCTGGTCATCCTACTGTCATAATGATGGCTGGTCTCAACGGTGCTGGTAAGACAACGATGAGCGGTAAACTCGCAAAACTCCTCAAGGACAAACGCAACAAGAAGCCATTGCTCGCAGCCTGCGACACATTCCGTCCTGCCGCTATGGAGCAGTTGCGTGTACTTGCAGAGCAGATAGAAGTGCCTATCTATATGGAAGAAGGCGCAAAAGACCCTGTAAAGGTTGCCGTTAACGCCATTGCCGAAGCCAAAGCAAAGGGATATGACGTTGTAATCATCGATACCGCAGGTCGTCAGTCTATTGACGAGGAGTTGATGCAACAGGCTGAAAACATCAAGGCTGCAGTAACTCCAAACGAGACTCTCCTCGTTGTCGACTCTATGACAGGTCAGGATGCTGTTAATACCGCCAAGACCTTCAACGAACGCCTTGAGATAGACGGTGTTATCCTTACGAAACTTGACGGTGACACCCGTGGTGGTGCTGCCCTTTCTATCCGTAATGTAGTAGATAAGCCTATCAAGTTCATCGGTACTGGCGAGAAGATGGAAGCCCTCGACGTGTTCCATCCAGAGCGTATGGCAGACCGAATCCTCGGCATGGGTGACGTAGTATCACTCGTTGAGCGTGCTCAGGAACAGTTTGACCTTGAAGAAGCAAAGCGTCTGCAGAAGAAGATTGCCAAGAACAAGTTTGACTTCAACGACTTCCTCGGACAGATACAGCAGATAAAGAAGATGGGTAACATCAAGGATCTTGCTGCTATGATACCTGGTGTTGGCAAAGCCATTAAGGATGTTGACATCGACGACAACGCCTTCAAGGGTATTGAGGCCATCATTTACTCTATGACTCCAAAGGAGCGCAGCAATCCTGAAATCATCAATATGTCGCGCAAACAACGCATCGCCAAAGGTTCTGGCACAAACATTCAGGAGGTTAACCGCCTCATCAAGCAGTTTGACCAGATGCGTAAGATGATGAAACTCATCTCTGGTAACAATATGGCGAACATGGCTAAGATGGCTGGCATGATGGGCAAGATGAAGGGAATGCCAGGAATGCCTAAGTTCTAAGAAATTCACAAAAAGATTATTACTATGCAACTTATAGATGGAAAGGCTACCGCTGCGGCCATAAAAGCCGAGATTGCAGAAGAAGTTAAAGCCATAATCGCGGCTGGTGGCAAACAGCCACACCTTGCTGCTGTTCTCGTAGGACACGATGGCGGATCTGAGACATACGTAAAGAATAAGGTATTGGCGTGCGAGGCGTGCGGTTTCAAGAGCACCCTGATTCGCTATGAAGCCGACATCACGGAGGAGGAACTCCTCGCCTGTGTTGACAAACTGAACAAAGACGAAGACGTTGACGGCTTCATCGTGCAGTTACCTCTGCCTAAGCACATCAACGAACAGAAGGTTATCGAGGCTATAGACTACCGCAAGGATGTTGATGGCTTCCACCCTATCAACGTAGGACGCATGGCTATCGGTCTGCCTTGCTTTATCTCTGCCACCCCTCTCGGCATCATAACCCTGCTGAAGCGTTATGGCATAGAGACTTCAGGCAAGAAGTGTGTCGTTCTTGGTCGTTCAAACATTGTTGGTAAGCCTATGGCTCAACTGATGATGCAGAAGGAGTATGGCGATGCTACCGTTACCGTATGCCACTCCCACTCTGCCGACCTCAAGAAGGAATGTCGCGAGGCAGACATCATCATCGCTGCCATTGGTCGTCCTGGCTTCGTTACCGCCGACATGGTAAAGGATGGTGCCGTAATCGTTGACGTTGGCACAACACGTGTTCCTGACGCTACACGCAAGAGCGGCTTCCGTCTTTCTGGCGATGTAGATTTTGAACACGTAGCCGAGAAGTGCTCATACATCACTCCTGTTCCTGGTGGTGTTGGTCCTATGACCATCTGTTCACTAATGAAGAACACCCTCGCGGCAGGAAAGAAAGAATACTATAAGTAAGACATACACTCTTAACGAAAGAACAAGAAAAAGAGTCAGGGCATCAATATATGTCCTGACTCTTTTTTTGTTTGCATTGGCATACCGTCTTTTCTTGTCTGACTATCCAAACAGATTACCCGTGGCTGCAGCATAAGACACCTTGCAATGGTTGCAAATGTCCTCTATGTCCGCACCACTACCGCTTAATGAATAGAACACACTCTCGCCCACGAGCACATACTCCCACTCTCGGTTCATGCGGTCTTTTGGCTCAAGAGCATTTATCTTCTTTATCCATTCTATGGTGGCAGTCTGCTTCTGTCGAACATTGGCATCGTTTATTTTGTCATCGCCCTTGGTCTCTATCAAGTAAACCTTCTCCTTTGTCGCCACCATAAAGTCTGGGTGATAGGTAGCCATCAGTCCATCTTTCCTTATGTAGAAGATAACAGCAAAGGCGTGTCCCGACTCGTTAATCTTCAAGAAGCGTTCTACCTTCGCGTCTTTATCAAGAAACTCTATAAACGCTTTCTCCAAACCACCACCATGCGACGGATAACCTAAACGGGGATAGATACACTTATGTACCTCTAATGAATAGGCTTCTCTCATCTTCATAGCGCGTAAAGATGAGAAATCTGTATGCGACACCTCCGCGTTCACCACGGTCATGCTCTCCTGCATCTTGTATATTGCCCTTGCAAACTGCTCCACTATATGCCCTGTTACTACGCCCTCTTTAGCCAGCAATATCTTCCAATCGTTGTCATGGAATGGGTCAAACGGCATAGAGAACAGTCGGTTACGAACGTACCAGTCCATCACCTGCACAGTCTGCGCCTCATTTATCTGCATCGTTGGGAAGCCTTGTCTGCGACATCTGTCTATGCGTGTCGTTACCACACGTAACAATTTTTGCAGGTATTCATTATAACTCTTTGCCGTAAACAAGTTTGCCGTAACCTTATATTGTCCAAACATAGTCTTCGTTAGTGACTCTTGCGACACAAACGTCTCGCCTTCCTTGGCAAGGAACTTACGTAACAGCACGACGGGATAAGCCGTAAACGGTTGTAACTCATCCAAGTCTATCTCCGCCTCTTCCAGTTCTTCAAAGGAGTCGTGCATTATCACGGGCCATTGGAAGTCATAGTTTTGGTAATCCTCCTTCAGTCCTACGGTTATAATGTCGCCCATTGCTCCGCCTGCACCCACTTCACCATCGTCCATAGCCACAAGGCCTTGCTCCTGCAGGTCGTCATAGAACTTGATGAAGGCAGGGTGTTCTACTATTGACAACGTGTCGATATACGTTGTCGGTGGCTTATGAAAACGCAGCACGCGCAGTCTGTCCTCACGTTTTACGTCTATGTAGTCTGGCTCACGCCACATCAGTCGCAAGCCCCTACCTACCAACTGTTCCAACAGTATCGGCGCCTTTGACGAACGCAACGGCACAAGCACGCAGATGTTGTTCACGTCAAAGCCCTCCCTTAACATCAACACAGAGATTACTACCTTCGGACTTCCGTAGTGGTCAATATCAAAGAGTTTCGCCTTTATCTCCTTCCATTCCTTTTCGTTTACCTCTCCTTTCTTGTTACTGTCTATGGTTACGATGTCCTCCTCTTTCAGTCCTTCCGACTTCAAGAAGTCTTCTACGAATGGCGATACCGTAGTGTCTTGACACACTATCAGCATCTTGGGGTTCTTTCGTTGGTCATTCTCAAGAAACTCCTTCTCCAGTCTTTTCAACTTTGTCAGTCCTGCCCGGAGCATCATGCGCTGACCATCGCTTAGTCCTACAACCTTTCCTCGTTCGTCACGCTCGGCGTTATAGTCAAGGTTCTCCAGTTCTGTCAACTCCTGGCGGCGGTCAAGCAACAGCAACTTCACAAGCCCCTGCTTCATCGCCTTTGTCAAGTCGAAATCTACGACTACATGTGGGAAGAACAACTTTACTTGTTTCTCGCCACTCCCCCTTGTGTCAAATGGTGTTGCCGAGAAATCTACTTGTATAAAGCGTTCGCCTTTTCCTGCACTTATAACGTTCAGTCCTCGCTGCCATTCCACCTCTTCCGTCTCACCATTTTTCTTCAATTCGTGTATGTGGTGCGCCTCGTCGTTTATCACCATCAAGTCTTCTAAGCCAGCAAGATACTCCAACTCCGTACCTCCAAGCGTGCGGCGGTCTAACACGTCAAGGCTATTACCGCTGGTAGTACCTGGACGCAGGGGCAATAGGTCATTAACTACCCTTGCCGGGTCTATCACGCCCATAGCATCGTCCTCCTCTTCTTCTTCCATCTGGTTTTCAAACAGATGCCAGTTGGTAATGGCTATGAGTCCCTCGCCTGTCACCTTCCTGCCGATGCCGTCTTCTTTCGTCACCACATTATTCTGAACGAAAGAGAACACCTCGTCTCTATACCTCTCTGGTATGAAGACATCCTGATTCTGGTAGTAATCGTTGGTCTGCGGGTCACGATACTCGTCGTCTCTTTTCTTCCTTCCGCAGAAGGCATCCTGCAACCGGTCATAGACTATCAAACCTGGTGCCACCACAAGAAACCTCTGCGTAAAGCGTCCGCTCTTCGTCTCTTCGTGGCGTGCGTTGAGCATCTGCCATATTATGAGTGCATGCATCACCCATGTCTTACCTGTGCCTGTTGCCATCTTTACGGCATACTTCGGCATCTGGTACTTCTCCTTTGCCAGTTGTGCCAAGTCTGCTCGGTCCATCATTTCGGGTATCACGCTCTGGTAAGCGTCTATCACCTTCTTCTCGCCTAATACTTCGTGCAGATATATTATGTTGAGTATTGCTTGTCGTTGTCCTTCGTGGAAATTGCGTGTGCGTTGTTCGCAGAAGCCATCACCAAACCAATACTTCAGCAAGGTGGCAGTCGTTGGTGTTACCTTCTCAAGCATAGCACCACTCTCCCACTCTGCGTTTACTATGTCGGTCAGCCTTCTCGCTAACTCAAGTGATATGTTATTCGGATTTACTGTCATAGGTCATACATTATCATAATTCTACATTTACCTTTCTTGTTTTTTTACGTTAATCTCCATTAATCCACCATTAATCTATCATTAATCTATCTCTGAAGAGATATTTAATTTTATTCTGACGAGAGAAAGTATTAATGAGAGATTAATGTCAGATTAACGGGGATTAATGTTAAAACGAACTGTGCGAAGCACGGTAATGCCGTTCCGCCTTTATAGTGTTACTCACTCTTTACGTTCATTATCACCTGACTCTCAAAGCCGAACACGTCCACCGCCTTTACGCATACTTTGCGTTCTGCCTTGTGTGGCACTCTCAGTCTTGTTGAGTACACACAATGCAGCGGGTCGTTATCGTTCTCGGTATTCTCACGATAGTCCTGCCATGTGCTGCGGAATGTATCTCCATCATAGTCAGGGTCTATGCTCCAGTATTCTACCATCGACAGTGGGTCTTCGTCCATAACCTGTTGCAACTTCACCTTGTCTTTATCGTCAAGCGGTATATTGTCTGGCGACAGCAACACGTAGTTGTCGAGTACTATCTCTAACTCGTCCTCGCCGTTGTTCATTGTGTTTACCTTCACAGGCTTTACCACTAAGTATTGCAATGAAGAGAAACGCACGGTCTTGTCCGTAACGAGTTTCTTAAAACCTTTCTTCGACAGTTTGTCGAGCAGGTCTGGCGGTATAACGAGTACCTCCACGTTGCTGTCTTTATATTTCTCTATTGCCTGCGATATGTCGAAGGCGAAGTTCCAGCCTAACACCACTACCTTGTCCCAGTCGCCTCCCAATAGCGACGCCTTTGCTTCTACCGCCTTGCGTACTGTTGATGCCGTGGTTAGTCGGTTAGGACTATCTACCATTACCAGCGTGCGAGTGCCTTTTATGTAACCGTAGTTACGGTCGCTCACCTGCTCTGGGGCGAAGGGTAATGCTCCGAACAATCCCAAGACAACTTGCGACAAGTCGCCCACCCTGCGCAGTTTCTTGTTGCTGTGGAAGGCTTCTTTCTGATAGTCGCCAATAGCTTGATAGAGAAATGGTTTCACCTCTTGGTCTATGAAACGCTTACGCATAACGAGTGCGGCAGGCTTTCCTATGTCACACGTTATCCATCGTCTGCCTAATCGTTCCGCTACCGCAGCCGTCGTTCCGCTACCTCCGAAGAAGTCGCAGACGAGGTCGCCTTCGTTGGAAGAGGCTTTGATGATACGTTCAAGGAGGGCTTCGGGCTTTTGGGTGGCGTAATCTATCCGCTCTTTGGCTTGTGAGTTAATAAAAGGTATATGCCACCAATCTTTTGGGAAGCCTCCCTCTTTTATATACTGCCTATAAGTCCAATCAGGATACATTCTTTCATGTTCTGGAGTTAAATCCCCTTGACTATGTATAGGTGAGAGATGCCCGCCTTTGCCACGAATCATGTAATAACCTTTTTCATCCTTGTACTTGAACTTTTCTGCATAACCATCAGCATACCCTTCTAAAACTGATTCTGCATTGAATGTCCATTTATCAGACCGCGTATATACAAAAATATTATCATGTTTACGATTCCAATTATTCTTAGACTTGCACATCGAACCATAACACCATATTATTTCATTCAACATGAATTGTTTTCCAAATATCTCATCCAAGAAAATCTTTACATAAGGACCTACATGCCAGTCAATATGTACATAAATGCTTCCTCTCTCTGATAGCAATTCTTTCATTAGCATCAATCTCGGATAAATCATCTCAAGATAGGAAACAGTACCATTACACCATGTATCCGCATAAGCAAATTGCTCTATAATCGTTGGCTTTTGTTGCAAATCCACTTTGGGGAGAGTTATTTTAGTTCTATAATCCGCCTTAGAATCAAACGGCGGGTCAATATAAATCAAGTCCACCTTACCTCGGAGCGATGGCAGACCAGTCTGAGGGTCACCTGCGAGCAAGGCTTGCATGGCAAGGAGGTTATCGCCATAGATAAGACGGTTCATCCATGCGTCACCACCTTCTTTGGCAGCATTAAAGGCATTAGGAATGTTAGGCGTCTGTCCGCGATAAAGACCTGAGACATCTTTACACGGCAACACCAATTCGTTGGTTTGTAAACCGATACGAGTACCATTGCTCAAGCGATCTATGATGCGCTGAGCCTCTTGCCTACCCTCACTCGCTATGCGGGGCAGTTCTTCAATTAATGATTTAGACATGGCATTAAAGCATTTTACAGTTTTAATGCGACTGCTTTGTTACTCTGAAAAAATAATGTTACAACCAAACACCTTATTTATATATACAAGCAACAAAGCCAATTTCATGGGTTAGTAGATATGACCTTGCACACAGAGGAACACAAAGAAACGTGGACGAATCCACTTATCCCATGTTCCAAGGTGTTTGGCCTAACCTATGAGTTTAAGGACAAGTAGAACGCCCACGCTATGCGGACGCTCACTTGTTTATCCTAAACTCATGTTCTATCTGCGGCCAAACTTCAGGAACATTTTTCGAATAAACAGCAAACGCTATTATTATTTACCAATAAGATATGGAACCATCGCCCACAAGGGGCAAACAATTCCAAGGGCAAAGTTACAACAATTATTTGACTCTGCCAATTTTTACAGGATGTATTTTCTCGTAAATACGAAAAATCAAATTGTCACATAATTCCGACGTTTTCTTACACCTTGATTTTTACTAATCAACGAGAATGGGCACAATATGAAATGGAAAAGAATTGGTTCTAAATACGCGAATTATGTGCATTTTGTTATATTATTGAGTGTTAGAAGATTAAGACAAAAGGGTTTTGCGAAGTTCACTTTTTGTGACGTAAAAGCATATGCTTTTACACTACAAAAGCTATGCTTTTACAATGTAATCAGGCCCAAATTACCTTGTAAAAGCTATCTGATTAGGAGGTAAACACATAAAAAATACGATTTTACATGTTAAACCGTGGTGTCTTAGGGCGATTTTGTCAATACATTATCTCTATTTTCATTTTTTTCGTGACACTTCTCATTTTATCATTATGTAATAAAAAATAATCATTCTGTGGCAAAGTGTTATTCCTTACTTTGTTGTCCTATAACCACTATGTAACGAAAAAAAAATACCGTAATCTTCTTTCATGTGAAAAAAAATACGTATCTTTGCAAACACATACTAACGATAGACTATAATTCACAAAACAACTAAACACTATAAAAAACATGAAGATTCTGTTAACTGGCGGTGCCGGATACATCGGTTCACACACCGCTATCGAACTGGACAAGGCAGGTCATGAGATTGTTGTTGTTGACAATCTTGTAAACTCAAAAGAAGAGGCTCTGCGCCGCGTAGAGAAAATCATCGGCAAAACGGTACCTTTCTATAAGGCTGACGTTAGAGACCGTGAAGCCATGGATAAAATTTTCAAGGAGAATAAGATTGATGCTGTCATCCACTTCGCAGGATTAAAAGCCGTTGGCGAGTCGGTAGCAAAGCCATTGGAGTATTACGAGAACAATATGAACGCTACATTCGTTCTGCTCGATGTAATGAGAAAGAACGGTTGTAAGAATATCATCTTCTCTTCTTCTGCTACAGTATATGGCGACCCTGCTATCATACCTATCACCGAGGATTGTCCTAAAGGAAAATGTACAAACCCTTATGGTCAGACCAAGTCTATGCTCGAGGAGGTCATGATAGACGTACAGAAGGCTGACAAGGAATGGAACGTGGTACTGCTACGCTACTTCAACCCTATAGGCGCTCACAAGAGTGGACTGATTGGCGAGAATCCTAACGGCATTCCTAACAACTTGATGCCTTACATCACACAGACAGCTATAGGCATACGTAAAGAACTCGGTGTGTTCGGCAACGATTATGATACTCCTGACGGAACTGGCGTACGTGACTATATACACGTTTGCGACCTCGCTGCAGGTCACGTTGCAGCGCTGAAGGCTATAGAGAAGAACGCAGGACTGGCTATTTACAACCTTGGCACAGGTCATGGCTACTCTGTACTTGACGTGGTAAAAGCATTCGAGAAGGCTAATGGACTGAAGGTACCTTATTCTATTAAGCCACGTCGCCCAGGAGACATCGCTACATGCTACTGTAATCCTGCCAAGGCAAAAGCAGAATTGGGCTGGGAAGCACAGTACGGTATAGAGGATATGTGCCGTGACTCATGGAACTTCCAGAAGAACAACCCTAACGGATACGAGGAATAATATGCAGCCAGGACTTACATATACAAGCACTCTGACCGTAGAAGAGAAACACCTTGCCTGTAACGTGGGCAGCGGAGACCTCCAAGTATTGGCCACACCTATGATGATGGCACTCATGGAGAATGCCGCCATGCTTGCCGTCAGCAACGAACTGGAAGACGGACAAAGTACCGTAGGAGGGTTTATCTCTTCTTCACACCTTAAACCAACAGGTCTGGGACACACCGTTACCGCTACAGCAGAACTTATAGAGGTAAACGGAAGGAAGTTGAAATTTAAGGTTACAGCTTCAGACGAGAACGGAGTAATAGGCGAAGGCGAACACCTACGTTTTATTATAGATGCAGAAAAATTCATGAGCAAAGTACAATAACAGGGGATTGTTAACAACTATTACCCACATTTTTTAAGCACCAAGCAGGCAATAGCAGTATTACATGAATATGTAGTATTCTTGCCTACTTGGTGTTAATTTTTATCACACATTCAGACTTTACAAGGATAATATTACAGAAAAGTATAGAAATCCACAAAAAAAACAACAAAACATTTGCAGGAGTCAATAAAACTCACTACCTTTGCAACCGCAAATCAGAAATGACAAGCAAACGCTGAAAAGCAAGAAACTCATGGAGAGGTGGCGGAATTGGTAGACGCGCTACTTTGAGGGGGTAGTGTCAATT
>DAIUFT010000014.1:0-6305 GCA_036844425.1 Prevotella sp.
ACTGATGAATGGCTTCAAAATATCCAAAAAGATATGACAAGGAAACGATACATACGATGAAATTCACTCCGTTAAATTGTACCAAGTTGTTTTTTTATCGTCACTAAATGCGTTGTTAATGTAGTTAATGCACAGTTAACAATATGTAATGTTTCCTACGTCTCCGCATGTTGCTTGTGTGTTCGCTGCGGCATTCCGTAGCGTAGCGTGTCCTTATTGTCCTCTTAACTCAGATGGGTATGAGCCGAGATTGCGTTTTACGTAGCGATTGAAGTAAGAAGAAGATGTAAAATGGAACATCTTTGCTATTTCGGCAACGCTACGGTCGTTCTTTCTCAGTATCTCGTTAATGTCCTGAGATGCGTAACGGTTAATCCAGTAAGATGCTGAAAAACCGCTTACCTTGTTAGATACCTCAGAGAGATACTTCGGTACTACGCATAGTTTCTCTGCATAGAATGCTACCTCTCTGTTTTCGCGATACATCTTTGCTTCGAGCATATCGATGAACTTAGCCATTATGCTTGCCGCGCTTAGCGATGTGTTCTCGCTGTTGTTGTAACGTGCGTGGAAGTCATAAAGGTCGAGCAGCAACATGTGTGCCGATGTGCGCAGGATGTCATCATAGAACTTATGGTCTGTGTTTACAAGACGAAGTTTGAAGTTTCTGAAGAGAGCCTTGCACAGTTCAGCCTCCTGTTCATTGAGTTTCATAACAGGTTGCGTGAAAAGAGCGAGCATACCCTGTACGATGTAAGGGTTGCGTGGTTCGCTTTGGCGCAGGAATGTTTCCTCAATGTATATTACGCTGCACTCAAAATCCTCTGATACTGAATAATTTTTCAGGAATTTACTGTTAAGGATTATAGCACAAGAATCCTTGCATACATCGTGAGTACCCTCATGATATGTAAGTGTGCATGACCCGTTGGTGCAGTAAATGTAAGCCTGATACCCTGCATACTCTTTTTTCTGTAAGTTGTTTAAATCGTTTTCGATTAATACACTGTTCATAAGTGTGTGTTCCTTGAGTTAATTAAAAATCGCTGCAAAGTTAAACAATTTTTCCCATTTGTGCAAGTTTGTAACGGAAGAAAAGTTATGTTTAACAGTAAGATTATTGTTATCCTTGCTTAATAGCTTTGTTTTGCAATGTGGTGTTTGCAATCTTCCGGTTGCTATAAAAGCCCTATAGCATTGTTGTGGTATAGTTGTGTTGCTACCACAAAAAAGCAGTCTGCCTTTCCTCTTTAGATAAGCAGACTGCTTTATAGCGGTTTTTCCGCCGTGTCATTCAAGCCTCCCGGCTTTTATGATGACTTACTTTCCGTGGTGTTCGTCACTAACGGTGAGCTTCTTACGGCCATGTGCACGACGAGATGCAAGTACACGACGACCATTCTTAGTTGACATACGCTCGCGGAAGCCGTGCTTGTTTACGCGACGGCGGTTGTGTGGTTGAAATGTTCTTTTCATTTTTCTTTAAGATATCTTATTTTTTATTATGATTGCTCCTTTCTATTCGTACAGCAATGCAGATGCATTATCTGACGTTGATTGCACAATTCAGGATGCAAAGTTACTCATTTCTTTTTAATTACGCAAGAAAATGTGCGAAATAAGTATATAAAACTATTAAAATAAGGTACTGTGAACGTTTAATTAAAGATTTTTTATTAATTTTGCACTGTTTAGTGCGTATATAATTAAATTTACATAAACAATGATTAATTCACAGGACATTAAGAAGGGTGTAGCCGTTCGTATGGACGGTGGCATTTGGGTTTGCATCGATTTCCAGCATCGCAAGCCAGGTAAGGGTAACACTATCATGAACATAAAGTTGAAGAACGTCAGCGATGGCCGCGTGCTTGAGCGTCGTTTCAACATCGGTGAGAAACTTGAAGACGTACGTCTTGAGCGTCGTCCTTACCAGTATCTCTACAAGGAAGGTGATGACTATATCTTCATGAACCAGGAGACTTTCGACCAGGCTCCTATCGCTGCCGACCTCGTAACAGGCGTTGACTACATGAAGGAGTCTGACATCGTAGAGGTTGTTAGCGACGCTGACACCGAGACTGTGCTCTATGCTGAGATGCCAGTCAAGACTGTTCTCCGCGTAACTCATTCAGAGCCAGGCGTAAAGGGCGACACTGCTACTAATACTCTGAAGCCTGCAACTCTTGAGACAGGTGTTGAAATCCGTGTTCCTCTCTTCATTAACGAGGGTGACCTCGTACAGGTTGACACACGTGATGGTAGTTACCTGCAGCGCATGAAGGAATAATACAGTTCCAAATATAAGAAAAGTGAAGGGCGCAAGTTCTTCACTTTTTTTATTATTACTACGTGCCTATGGGGCGGAAGTCCCCCTAATATGGAGCCGAAGTCGGAATATGGAGCCTGAGTTCCCCCAACTTCGGACATGCATCCCGATAACCTGTGCATGAAAAAGAACAAGAAACAATGAGATACAGCATCATAGTGCCAGTCTATAACAGACCGGACGAGGTCGGGGAGTTGCTCGACAGTCTTACCAGGCAGACGTATAAAGATTTCGAAGTAGTGATAGTAGAAGACGGTTCTGCTGTCACCTGCCGTGACGTATGCCGTAAGTACGAGGGGAAACTCACCCTGTCATATTACGAAAAACCTAATTCCGGTCCCGGTCAGAGCCGTAACTATGGTGCTGAAAGGGCAACGGGCGACTATCTGATAGTGCTCGACAGCGATGTAGTCTTGCCCGATGGCTACCTGCAGGCGGTTGACGACGAGTTGCGCTCAACTCCCTGCGACGCCTTTGGCGGTGCCGACGCCTCGCACCCAAGTTTCACTCCCGTTCAGAAAGCCATCAGTTATTCCATGACAAGTTTCTTCACCACGGGCGGCATACGTGGCGGAAAACGCAAGTTAGACAAGTTCTATCCACGTTCATACAACATGGGAATACGTCGTGAGGTATATCTAAAGTTAGGCGGATTCAGTCGCATGCGTTTCGGTGAAGACATCGATTTCTCATATCGCATAGTAGAGTCGGGCAGCAAGACACGCCTCTTCCCCAAGGCATGGGTGTGGCACAAGCGTCGCACAGACCTGCGAAAGTTCTTCCGACAGGTATATAATAGTGGTATAGCACGTATCAACCTCGAGAAGCGTCACCCCGGAACCATGAAGATAGTCCACCTCCTCCCCATGGTCTTCACCTTGGGAGTAGTGGCGCTGGTGCTCATCTCGGCAGTAGGCAGAGTGCTCATGGAGTACGACGACGTGCACCGTTGGTACTGGCTGTGCGCAGCCCCATGGCTGCCCATACTGGCATATTCCGCCTTGGTGTGCGTGGATTCGTCCGTTCAGAACCGTTCCCTGAAGATAGGCGTGATAAGCGTAGCCGCAGCCTTCGTACAGTTGATGGGCTACGGATGCGGCTTCCTCACAGCGTGGTGGAAGCGTTGCGTGCTGGGCAAAGACGAGTTTCATGCCTTCGACAAGACATTTTATAAATAAGGATAGGGAGACAGAAACAGTATGGCAGAGTGGAAAGTAAGTGATATATACGAGCCTCGCTCTATGGAAGACACGCCTCCAGAGGTGCAGCCAGGCGTAAAGCCAAACCCCATAACGCAGTGGGCAGAAGACGACAAACCCCGCGAGAAACTCGTGGCGCATGGTGCCGAGGCACTGTCAACAGCCGAGTTAATGGCAATACTGATAGGTACGGGCAGCAGAAAAGAGTCGGCAGTCGATCTTATGAAGCGCATCCTTGCCGAGTGCGACAACCGAATAGCCACCATGAGCCGCATGAGCCTCGAAGAACTCTGCCGCTATAACGGTATAGGCTTAGCCAAAGCAGTAACCCTGCTTGCCGCCTGCGAACTGGGCAAGCGCCGAGAGCAAGAGGAGAAACCGCCCCGAACAACCCTCTCAGACTCAAGGGCTATCTACGAACATCTGCGACTTCGCATCCGTGACCTCGACGTAGAAGAAGCCTTCGTGGTGCTGATGAACCAGTCATTTAAGCACATACGTACCGTAAGGCTATCGCACGGCGGACTGACAGAGACAGCAGTCGATGTTCGCGTGGTGTTGAAAGAAGCTCTGTTTGCCAACGCAACAGTAGTGGCGTTGGCGCATAACCACCCCAGTGGCAACGTAACACCAAGCAAGGGCGACGACAGAGTGACAAAAATGCTTGCCGATGCCTGCAACATGATGCGCCTGTACTTCCTTGACCACATAGTCTTGACCGACGGCAACTATTACTCCTATCGCGACAACGGAAAGTTGTAGGCATGCAGACAGTTGTAGGCGTAAAGAATGATGACGCGTCATACAAGAGAAACGAATACTAATTACACATAATATATATATATAAGCAAATGACACAAGAAGAACATAATGCAGCAGAACAGCGCATCATAGAAGTACTGAAAACAGTCTATGACCCCGAGATACCAGTAAACATCTACGACCTCGGTCTGATATACAAGATAGACCTCGACATGGAAGGCAAACTCGATATCGACATGACCTTCACAGCACCATCATGCCCTGCTGCCGACTTCATCATCGAAGACGTGCGCAGCAAAGTAGCAGCCGTAGAGGGAGTGACCTCAGCCAACGTCAATATGGTCTTCGAACCAGAGTGGGACAAGTCCATGATGACAGAAGAGGCACGTGTGGAACTCGGTTTCGAATAACCCCTAAAACAACAACGAAGTATGGCGAAGAATATCTATTTTCTGTGCGATGCTCACCTCGGCTCGCTTGCCATAGAGCACCGTCGTACCCAGGAGCGGCGCCTCGTACGTTTTCTCGACGAGATAAAAGAGAAGGCAGAGGCAGTGTATCTGTTAGGAGACATGTTCGACTTTTGGAACGAATATCGCTACGTAGTGCCCAAAGGCTTTACGCGCTTCCTCGGCAAACTGTCAGAACTTACCGACATGGGCGTAGAGGTACATTACTTCGTGGGCAACCACGACCTCTGGACCTACGGCTATCTGGAAGAAGAATGCGGAGTAATCCTACACCGTAAGCCATCCACCATCGAACTGCATGGCAAGACATTCTTCCTCGCCCACGGAGACGGACTGGGCGACCCAGACCCCAAATTCAAGTTCATGAAGTGGTGTTTTACCAACCGTGCATGCCAGCGCATGCTTAACTTCCTGCATCCACGATGGGGGATGGCGTTGGGACTAAACTGGGCAAAGCATTCGCGCATGAAGCGAGTGGACGGCAAAGAACCACCATATATGGGCGAGAACAAAGAACATCTCGTATTGTTCGCAAAAGAGTACCTTCGCACCCACGACAACATAGACTACTTCCTCTTCGGCCATCGCCATATAGAGCTCGACCTAATGCTCAGCCATCAGACCCGCCTCATGATACTGGGCGACTGGATATGGCAGTTTACCTATGCCGTGTTCGACGGTGAACACATCTTCATGGAAAACTACGTAGAGGGCGATACCAACACGTAGAGCGGAGGAACGACGGGGGAGATAGCATTATTACCCTTGTATCAGAATGTCACGAAACAGGCGTTTCTGCTGACAAAATGAAAAAACGTCACCCTCCCTGTAAAAACGAAAAATAGAGAAGCGAGCGTTTAAGGAGCAAAGTAAAAAGCACATATTAATGCACCAAGAAGGCAGAAATAGCGTAAGAGCAACGCAAAAAGATAGCTTTTACAAAGTAATTAAGCCCAAATCACAATGTGATTTGGGCTTAATTGTAGTGTAATCACATAGCGATTACAAGTAAAAATATATGTGATTACCATTTACTTTTATGCCTAAAAGACTGTTGTGGTATTGTAATCATTTGATTAGCAATAGCATAGCCAAAAACGCCAAGAATGGCGTATTCCGAGCCTAAATACGGTTTCATTGTTCAGGTGCCGCTTCCTGAGCGTCTGCGAAAATCACGGTGTAAGGAGAAACGCCCAAAAACGAGCAAAGTGAAACCACGGGCTCGATGTCTCCCCGTCTATTTGTTTCGTGTCATAAACAATGTGGGGTGCAGGGTCAGCCCCACCATGAGCAGATGACGTAGCGTTAGGAACTAAAAGCATATCTCACGGCATATAGCGGAATATTGGTAAGCCAATCCTGTTGCCTGTATGGTGACATGGAGAAACGAATGCCATGAAGCCCTGCGTTGTCATTAACATATCCATTCCAGCAGTTGTTTATAAATGTCTCTTTCCATGTCCTTTAACCATTTCTTTATGCAAAGATACATTTTTCTCGGCGAACTTTCAAGAGTTTTATACATTTTTCTATGTGAACTTTTGG
>DAIUFT010000014.1:6405-54157 GCA_036844425.1 Prevotella sp.
GCAAACACTACATTTTTCTATGTGAACTTTTGGGCAAACACTACATTTTTCTATGTGAACTTTTGGGCAAACACTACATTTTTCTATGGGAACTTTTGGGCAAACACTACATTTTTCTATGGGAACTTTTGGGCATACACTACATTTTTCTATGGGAACTTTTGGGCATACACTACATTTTTCTATGGGAACTTTTGGGCAAACACTACATTTTTCTAGAGGAACTTAGGGTATGCACTACGTTCAAGTCTAGATGGGGGAATTAGCCTGGAAGGCTGTACTTTTAGTAACCGTGGGCGAAGCCTACGGGTTATGGGTACGTTCCTGATGGCTGCCTGGAGGGCAGTACGCTGACTTTTGTACCTTTGTTAGGTCAACAACACCAATATTAAACAGATTATCGTATGACTAAGGTTGTGATTTGCTAAAAATTTTGTACCTTTGTTAGGTCAACAACACCCCGCTCTCAGAGTGAAGTGCGATACCAAAAGTTGTGATTTGCTAAAAATTTTGTACCTTTGTTAGGTCAACAACACCCTCAGCTTGCAAAATCTGATTTCATTTGGCGTTGTGATTTGCTAAAAATTTTGTACCTTTGTTAGGTCAACAACACCATTGAAAAGTTCCGTTATATCTCATGCTTAGTTGTGATTTGCTAAAAATTTTGTACCTTTGTTAGGTCAACAACACCACATTAGCCCAACAGTATAGCCCCATTTCGGTTGTGATTTGCTAAAAATTTTGTACCTTTGTTAGGTCAACAACACCGCCATCAATTGTAGTGTTATTGTCGTATAAGTTGTGATTTGCTAAAAATTTTGTACCTTTGTTAGGTCAACAACACCCAATTCTTGGCAGAATGCTGCATATTTTGCGTTGTGATTTGCTAAAAATTTTGTACCTTTGTTAGGTCAACAACACCGACTGTGAGCATAACTTCCATCAAACTCACGTTGTGATTTGCTAAAAATTTTGTACCTTTGTTAGGTCAACAACACCTGTGTTGGTAAGTAATGCGTTAATACCTTAGTTGTGATTTGCTAAAAATTTTGTACCTTTGTTAGGTCAACAACACCTTACCTTAGCAAGCGCAAACGCTTCCTTACGTTGTGATTTGCTAAAAATTTTGTACCTTTGTTAGGTCAACAACACCGTTAAGTAATTCTGTTGATCTGCAGCTGCAGTTGTGATTTGCTAAAAATTTTGTACCTTTGTTAGGTCAACAACACCTCACTGGGGACACAGTACGGCTACATTGAAGTTGTGATTTGCTAAAAATTTTGTACCTTTGTTAGGTCAACAACACCTAGGTGTGCATGCGGATACGTGGTCAATTAGTTGTGATTTGCTAAAAATTTTGTACCTTTGTTAGGTCAACAACACCATAGCCTTAAATCGCTCGCTCTTGGAACTCGTTGTGATTTGCTAAAAATTTTGTACCTTTGTTAGGTCAACAACACCGTCTTCGTCGCCGTCCTTGCTGTACTTGGTGTTGTGATTTGCTAAAAATTTTGTACCTTTGTTAGGTCAACAACACCAACTCGTAATCAACACGGTTGATGCCTCCAGTTGTGATTTGCTAAAAATTTTGTACCTTTGTTAGGTCAACAACACCATGGTATTACTGAAGGAACATACACGAGCCGTTGTGATTTGCTAAAAATTTTGTACCTTTGTTAGGTCAACAACACCAGTATGTGTTTGCCGAAGACGAGAACATTAGTTGTGATTTGCTAAAAATTTTGTACCTTTGTTAGGTCAACAACACCATTCTACATAAAAAATGTGTTGGTAATTCAGTTGTGATTTGCTAAAAATTTTGTACCTTTGTTAGGTCAACAACACCTGACTTTGAGTTATATGCTCATAGTCAGGTGTTTACGTTTAGTATTAGAAAATAAAAAATTATAGTATTTTACATATAAAAACACATAAGGAAGACATTTTCTCGTTTGTAAATACACAGTGATTGCTCATTCATTTCATTACTTTTTTGCAATGCGTAGATTACAAACAGAATAAAATATTAAAACAACTGTTAAACAATTAAAACAGTTCTAACTGCATCGGCTGCGACTTTACCTTGGCGACTTTTGAGCCATGATATACCATTATGTTCTCGAATTGTTTGTCGGTTATGCACATTACTGCTACATGACCGTACTCGGGCATGAAGTTTTTTACTCGCTTTACGTGTACCTCGGCATTCGCCATACTTGCACAATGACGAACGTAAATGGAGAACTGAAACATGGTGAAGCCATCCATCTGCAACTGTTTGCGGAAAAGGGCATAGGCTCGCTTGTCTTTCTTTGTCTCTGTAGGCAAATCAAAAAATACTAATACCCACATAATTCTGTATTCACTTAATTTGTCCATAATTACAAGATATTTACTTTGACTATCTCTCAGGGTAGGCTATGCGCCTCAATTCTCCGCTAAAACATTTATATAGTGATGCCGTTGTTTGCGTAACACCTACCATCAGCGGACTGCGTTTGCCAGAGATTACAACATCAAGCGTGGGGATGGCGAGTAGGCGTGCCTTGATGTCCTTGGTTAGTTCAAGCCCTTCGTGGGCGTATTCTCTTACGATATCGAATACCAACTCGTCAACATACGGACGGAAAGGCTCCATAATGTCGTCGGCAAGGCAATATGCGTTATAGCGATTGTGATGGTGTATGCCGAATGTTGGTAGCATTCCGCTACTTACTAACGCACGCGCCACGACTGCACGTAATATGGCGTAACCATAGTTCAGGATGTTGTTGGGCGGCATACCGTCACGGTCGCGTGTGAAATCCTTTAGCGATGGTATGGGTGAGAAAAAGTTTTTCCAGTAGTAAGCGGCTGCGCGTGCCTCAAGGTTGTCGGAGTCTCCACTCTTCACGTCTTCACTCCACCGCTGCATACATCCCACTTCCACTTGCGAACAGATGGAGAGTACACGAGCCTGATTATCTATCTTCGCCTTTATAGTTTGCTGCCACAACTGTTTGCGCAACGGTTGCGACGCAGATATCTGACACTGGAAACGCTCGCTCTGTATGGTATTACCGCACAGTGGTAGCATAAGTCCGACAGGCATACGGTGGCTGTCGCAGGTTATTACGGCGCAGTTGTTCTCGAGCAGGGCTTCAAGGAGTCCTTGCGTGATGGTTATCTGCTTGTTGTCGAGGATAACGATGCCTATGTCTTCTATAGGACGGGTAACGACTGAGTTTTCTTTTATAACATCAGGCAGATCTTTCTGTTTTTCTACCTCTGGCAGTTTAATAACCATCTGCTGCATACGTAGCGACAGATAGGCGGGATTACCGAAATAAAGGGTTTTCTTAATCATAATAAGGTGGGTTAGTTATTGGGGGATTATATTAATAAAAAAGCCGTGAAGCCCTTGTGTACTCTACAAATAAAGCAGAGCCACACGGACTTCACGGTCTTATGTTACTTGTTATTTTATTATATTGCCTAATCTGTTTACCTTTATTGGTATGCAGATACTCTTAATGGATTCACCATCAAACGTTATTCCGATTTTATTCAACGAGCCCATTTCTACTTTATTCTGTATAACGGAGGCAATCCTTTCAGGCACAAAATAAACTTCAGTTCCCGTTGCCGACACCATCTTATATATCCTCTCCTTATCCATCGGCATATTCACCTTGCCTTGTTTGCGTTCCTCCTCAGTAGGAACATACACAAGGTCGTTAGGCGAAAGGATGAAGGCAGCACGTTCGTCAAGCGGCAGTCCCTGCTTCATCTTGTCGATAGCCTCATTGAGCGGAATGGTTCTGTAACTACGCTTTGTCGTTACTTCGCCAGTCTTTTTGTCTATCACTTCCTCCTCATACACCGCAAAGAAAAGGTTAGTGCCCTTGGCCGCCTCAACGAATTTATGGTTCTTATTGCCTGTCTGCCCCACAGCAAACTTGTCCGCCTTTTCATACACACGCACCTTATATATAGGTTGATGGTACCTGCCGCCGTTAAGTTCTTTGATAGTGCGGTTCATCTCGTCGATGCCGTCGGGCGAGAAGGCGAGGTCAGCCTTACCGTCATACCGCTCTAAGTGGCGCAACATTATCTTCTGTATGGCGGTGTCGGCAATCTTGTCCTCTATGCTCTTCTTGTCGAAAGAAGTGTCGATAGGTTTGCGCGTAGCGAAGAATCGGTCTGACGTCTCCTTGGTAAAGTAGTATATTTCAATCTTCTTCAGGTTGACGTCCTGCCATGCATCGGCATTATCAGCGAAGTAAGCCTTTATCTGTTTCTCGTTGTAGTGCTTGCTGAGCAGTTCCGTTATCTTCTTACGGAGGTCACGGTTCACTATGCGCTCAGGGCGCAGCAGAGCGTCTTTCAGTCCGCATGGCTTCTTGCGCTGTATGTTAATCTCGCCAAAGACAGTCTCTTTGTGCATGGACTTACGTATAGCCCAACTGTCGCCAGAGGTTTGCTTAACGAGAGTCTTCTTACCATTGACGATGCGCAGAGAGTGGTTCGTGGTCTTGTTGATGACGCGCAGGTTCTGCTTGAAACTGACAATGATGTTTCTCAACGCCCGTTCTACATCGCCAGGGAATGTGGTCCACGGCAGTAGAAACTCCTTGGCAACAGAGATTTTCTTCTGGGCGCCACCACGGTTCACTATAATGTCTTCGTATCTACGCAACTTGCGTGACAACTGGTAACGGTTTGTTTGGTTCTTAGGCAGAGCCGCCTCGTTACTCAAAAGGTTAACATGGTCACGTGTGGCACAGGCAATGACAATGGCATCCATGGCATGATGACGATGGTCTATGCGCTTCTTGTTAAAGCCCTTCTGCAGTTCGAGTGGCATGGCAGGAATAAGATGTCCTGTGGTGCTGATGGAGGTAAACTGTTCAGACCCAGTAATCTCGTTCATGCGCACGAAGCGTGGTAGTATGATATGGTTCCATATATCGTTCACGCCCCAGTCACGTTTCAGCCTGTCGGTAACGCCACCAGTGCATACAATGACGTTCTTTGACGTGGCTTCCTGTTCGCCTTCCTCACGCACGATGTTTGATAACAGTCCCTTAACCACGCGGCTGATGTAGCGGCTGTCGTTCATCTGTCGCTCAATGAACTCTGCAGGCAGGTCTTCAAGAAGGAGTTTGCGCATCTTGCCTTTGTTCTTCTTGCCGTATGTTTTCTGCACAAGGTCGCAATAGTTGTCCGTCTCAAGTATGGTGACTGTGCGTCCGCCATTAAGCGTGACCTTCTCGCCATGATGTTGCTTTATGAACTCATAGCCAAGGGAGTTGTCCTTCAGTTTGTTCACCTCAGCCTCGCATATTACCTTGTTCGACATAGAGTCGTCAAAATAACGTGACTGCGGTATGACGTGTTCTATCTCATAATCCGTTGTGAAGAGACGAGCAAGAGGTATGGTCTGTCCTGTATATGGAGAAATGTAATGTTGCTCAAGCCATAGGGTGTAACGTTTAACGTCCGACAGCGATGGACGCGCCTTGGCGTCAGTAAACTTCTTCAGGATGTCGTTGATGTAATCGTCAGGTTCGTCCACACTGTTAAGGGCGGTGTCTTCATATATTCGCAACAGTTCCTGCTGGCTGGGCGAGTATGGACGAACATTCTCTATGCCGAGTTCAGGATTAAGGAACTCCGTCAACAGGGCTTTAACACGAAGGTTGGCGTTCTCGTTTTGCAGGGCACGCTCCGTCATCTGTGCACGTTTGTCGGCAGGGTTCTTCATTTCGCGCCCCATCTCAACGTGTATCTCGTCTATGTGACCGTGCTTCCGCCATATATCCCTGACGGTGCGCAGGGTCTCTGTTATCACTTGCTCTACGACAGGATTGCGAAGAGAGTGTTGTTTGAATTTCTTTAGGTATGCGTCTATGTCCTCTGGGCTACGCCACTTGCTCGTATCGCTTGCCTCGCTGTGGCGGTCGTACACTACATAGCACGCCAACCACAACGGCAGTCCGCGGAACTGTTCTATGCTTTCCAAGTGCATTGCTTTCTCTCGGACACGTGTGCGGATGCTTTCGTCTGCCTCGCCGTCAAGTATCTTCTGTATGCGGTCTTTGGTTGAGGCGTCAATGTCATCTACATTCCAATGGTGCCCCGTGCGCATAAGTGGAAGGAGTTTCTTTATCGCCTTAGCGGAATATGCTCCGTAGTCAGCATCGAACGGTGGGAACTTTGCCATGGCGTCAACGAAATCGTTGCTGAGAGAATGACGCTGGGCGTAATGGGTGAGGGCTGTTCGCAGTTCGGTACGGTCGCTTACGCTATACAGAATGTGCCACAGGCGTTCCTCGTTCTCTTTATCATCGAGAAACGCTGTGTCAACATTGTTCTTCGCCAAATGTGACAATATGTTGCCGCGGGTCTCGTTGCATGGATATGCCTTGTCGCGAACGTAGTTCCAACGGTATGGCAGTTCCACGCCCTTACCCTTAGGCTTCTTTATATTAAAGTACTTAGTGAGTAGGTCTGTTTCCTTTATCTCGGAACGATCGTTGAGCCAATCAAACAGTTGGGCACGGCTTTCCTCGTCAGGCAGGAACTGTGTTGTTATGTCAATGTCGTCCACAGGTCGTCCCGCACTATCCTTGCCAGATTCGTATATGCGCAGGTTGCCAATGAATTGCCACAAGCGGAATTCCTGGTAAAGGGGGTGAGACTTAGAGATACATTTGGCGTACTTCTTTATTTTCTCGCCTTTGTCATCTATGCACTCGTGATATTCGTAAGGACATTCGTCTATCATCGACTTCTTACTCTTTAGCGGACGCTGATAGAAGATAATGTTGTCAAGGAGAAGATACGTAAAGTCCTTCATAGCAATAGACTGACGATAGGCATCATTCTGCGGATAAAGTTCGCCGATACACTCTGCATACAGTTCCTCGTTGCGCAGTTCGGGGATAAACTGCTTCTGCTTTTCAAGTATAAGGCGTAACTCGTCTTTATAGAAGTCACGCTCTATGGTGCGTACCAACTGTCCCTTTATCTTCTGCTTAGGGTTGCGGAGCAATGCCCCAAAGATGTATTCGCCAACGGTAAGCCCAGAGGTGCGTATGTCGTCTTCGGTCTTTATCTTCAGTAGTCCCCAGTCATTATCGCCAGGCATGCGGAAACTTCTCTTTATGTTACCATCCTTATCAGTCTTAGGAGTGCCGTCGTCGTTGAGTTGGGTGGTTACGATAAATTCCTTCACCTTACCCACCCAGTCGGGTTTTTCTTTAGCAGGGCGACGATATACCATTCCGTTTTTAAGGATGACATTATACCATGTGTCCTTGCCTTTCTTGTCTCCGCTGTCCACTACGTCAACAACCTCAAGGGCATAATACTTCTCTTCCTTCGTCTTGTCAGCCTCAGTCTCTTCGCCACGCGTCTGATAGTAACCACGCTTTTGGTTGAAGTTAAGGAGAATCCATGCCAGTTCCTGCCCACTTATAGCCTCACGCACAGCCTTCTGTCGAAGATAGTATATGGTCCAATCGTATGGAACCTTCATGCCAGCCTCTAACAGTTCTGGATGTTCCTGCCAAAATATCTGCAACATCTCGTTGTATGAGTCTTGAAACATGAACATAGGTTTCCCCTCATTGTCTTTGCTCCATGGCAGTTGGCACTCTATGCCAGCCTTAAACTTACCGTATCGTGTAAGGGCATCTGCATAATGCTGCGGCAGAAAACCCATCACAGCAAGGACCCTGTGCAAACGCTCACGGCGCAACAGATGTCGTTCACGCAAGCGTCGCGTTCCCCTATACTGTGTTCTGTCGTGTGTCTGAGAAACGGTATTTCCCTTAGCAAAGTCACTCTGCATGGCAGCGTCCATAGGGATTATTCTGCTACCAGCGTCTTCTATACCAGAAAGCGAAGAGACGTTGTCGTCATTCTCTTCACGATTAACTACTGCCCAACCTATACTGTTTGTTCCAAGGTCGAGGCCAAGAATATGTTTAGTCATCATAGTTATATAACAGGTTTGTTATGTCTTTACCCTTTATTTATCCGCAAAGATACAAAAAAATCTTGAATTTATTTGGATAATCAAAAGAAACTTTGTACTTTTGTGGCAGATTTTTAGCAAATCACAATAAGGATTATTCCGTTGTGAAAACATTAGGTCCTTTTCCCATCGTCCTTTAACGGTGGGATTTTTTTTGTCCCCTACATTATTCCTCCTCTTTCTTATTTATCCTTACCGTAAGGCGTATCTGCCCTTCATAGTTAGCCTCTGGGTTCTTGCGCGATATAGTGCAACAGAAACACTCGTCCCAACCCATGTCAAGAAAACGGGCTATGACCTCATTCTTCTCTGAAGGAATATAGCCAAGCAGGTATTCTTCTGTCTCCTCTTTGCCTTCGTCGTTCTTATCATAGACTACTGCACAACAGCATCTGCAATTTAACTTATATTTTGCTATTCTTCTCTCTCCATATACCCAAAACGGGGCATACCGAACGTTTGTCGGTATGCCCCGTATAGTGTATTAATGCGCGGTAAGGGTGGGATTATTTAATTACCACCTTACGTGTAGAGCCGTCGCTCATGCGTATGATGTTGACACCCTTCTGTGGTGCAGAGATACGCTTGCCGTCGAGGGTGTAGCGTGCCACCTCGTGCAGTTCTACGTAGTTAGGCTTAGCGGTAGCGATGGCTGTTGTGTTCTTTGTGCAGCCTACGTTGTCGATGCAGACGTAGGTAGAGGTGTTCATGTAGCCATACGACTTGTCAGAGCCGTCGAACGAGATGCTCAATGATACAACCTTGCCGAGAGAAGAGAGGTCGAGCCAATCCCAGTCGGTGAGGCAAGTCCAGTCAGCTTCGTTCTCAGAACGATAGTCAGCGAGATAGTAGTCAACGGAAGCCGTGGTGTTGTCGGCCTTAGTACCAGTGAAGGTAACCTTGAACCATGAACCCTGTTCAAACTTCTTGGCAACGCCATTGCCGTTCTTTACGCACTCTACAACCCAAGCAGAGTTGGTAATGTTGATTCCGTTGATAACTCTTCCCTCAGGTGCGTCGAGTACCTTTATAACTTCCATTGGCATGCCAGCAGGCATGCCGCAGTAGAGCACGCCATAGTTAGCAGAGCCTAAGGCTCCGTGACCAACGCATGAGTTCCACTGGTCAGTAGAGTAGTTGCTGAAGGTGGTAGCGGTCATGTTGCTGTAAGAGCAGCCAGTCCATGAGCCCCATGTAGGGTTAACAGAGTTAACGAATTCGTAAGAACCGCTCTTGAATGTTCCGTTCCATACAGTAGAGCCGTAGTCGTCGGTGCCTTCTACAGCGTTGTCGGCAGGTCCCCACCATGAGGTTTCAGGTTCAAGGGTAAGGTCGTCGAATGTTGCTACTGTTGGGTCGGTGTGGTCTTCGTCATTGTTGTCGAATCGTACGGCGACATCATCGTAAGCGAAGTATGCAGGCTGTGAGAAGCCATAGCCATTGTCGCTTGAGCCTGTTACATTAAAAGTAACCTTTGTTACCTTGCCAAGTTCAAAGAGGTCGAACTTAGTCCAGTCGGTAATAATGTTCTTTGGGCCGTTACAGAGATATAACTTCACTGAACCAGTTTTTTCGTCCCCATTATAACCAGTAGCAACGAGAGCCACCCAATCATCTTCGCCTATATTTGCTGTTAGACCATTACCGTTGTAATAGCAGTTCAAAGCATAGCATGTATTGTTAACATACATGTGGTCAATAACGCGAGCCTCACCGTCAGCGAATTTCAGCACAGGAAGTGCATCCTCGCCAAGACCAAAGCCAGAATTGTCAGCATAGCCATAGTGCACAGCGAAGTTATCAGAACCATTATGACCACCACCTGTACGGAACAGTGATTTGTCGCTATTAGCCTTGTAAACTGTCAACTGAGCATTGAAGCCACCGTATGTCTCAATATCCGAAGAAACGTAGTTAGAAATAGCATGACCGCCACTCCAGTAGCACCATGTGCCATACCCTTCTGAGAGTGTATTTGACAGCCACGTATTATGCTCATCAGTCCAAGTGTAAGCTTCTTCTTCCGAAGTTACGCCACCACCATCTCCGTACAGCATAGAACCGCCATACTGTGGTTCATCAATAAGCGACGACCAGTTACTCGCACCTGCAAAATTTGGTGTAGTTCCCTGGTAGTCCTTGTCTTCAAATGTCAGCGTGCGGAGCGTGTATGCCGTCTGTGCACTTGCACTAAGACCTACGAGGCACGCTACTGCCGTTAGTGTAAAAATTTTCTTCATAGACTTTTTGTTTTGGTTTATATGTTTATCTTATTACTATCTTCTTTCCGTTTTTTATGTAAATGCCGTGCACGGGGTTGTTGACTCTGCGACCTGTGAGGTCATAGTAGAAGCCGTCTTTCTTCTCTGTGTAGGTTACGGCAGACACGCTTGTTGGGCGTTGCTTGGCAGGTATGACGATAGGATCGTTGTCGTAACCGTCCACTTGGTGCAGATCCACGAAGCCGGCGACCTCTGTTGACGTCTCGCCAAGCCATCCGCAGTACTGGAAGATGCCGGTAGCGACTTTGATGAAGTTTATCTCTTGCAGGTCAACGTGGTTGCCTTCTTCGTCAACAGCCCAGTCAATGTCGAACGTAGAATAGATATCGTTGTTCAATGAAGCGTCAACATAACCGTAAGCGTCCTTGGCGTAACGATACTGCACCCAGTACTGGACGGCTGTCTGGCTTTGGTTGATGGCGTTGTTAGGCAGTTTTCCTCCCTTGAAGGTCAGGGTCTCTCCGCTCTCCCATAACGGCCAGTAGGTCTGACGGTGGTATGAGTTTTTCATGTGGTAGCCTGTAGAGTCACGCTTAGTGCCATCCTTGTCGGTCCATGTAGCGTCCCACTTCAGGTAGTTGTCGTAGGTAGAAAACTGTATCTTGTGGTCTCCGCTCTCGGCAGTCGGTTTGTAATACGTGATGGAGAAGTCGTGTATCTCTGATGTGTAATACTCTGAGCCAGCCAGTTCGTACCACTTACAGGTGTTTACATCGTCGCCCACGCCTACGTAAACTATGCCAGGCTCAAAACTTCCACCTATCGTAGCACTACCGTAAACGGGGTCTGAGGCTGCGTAGAATCCGTTGCCGAGTATGCGGAAGTCAGAGCCTTTCTTGTTCTGAACAGCGTGGTCGAACTTAACGGTTATGTAGCCTCCGTATGTTCCGAGGTGTACGAGTTGTCCGTCACAAAGGCTCTCTGTTGCCTCTTGGCACACCTCTTCGTGGGTTGTGCCTTCCGTAGCATTAGGCAATGTGTTGACGAACTGTCCCGGTGCGGGGTGCAGTTCCAACACTGTTACAGGTTGTGGCTCTGTTAGATCGAGGGTCGCTTCCTGCTCTGTCTGCGCTGATGCGGACAGTGTTGCGCCAGCGAGCAGCAATGCTGATAGTAAAGTTTTCTTCATAAGCGATTATATTCTTAGTTTCTTATTCATGCATTACCCCCTCATACACAGGCACCGCCAGTATGTGGGCAGGGTTAATATATACTTTCTTGGGGCTGAAGAGTTGCGTGCCCATCTTGTCATAGCCATAGAGATAGCCAGCAGAGGCGTAACTTTCTGCGTCGGTAAAGTAGATGTTATGGGTGTAGGGGGAGATGTAGAGTTCGTAAGGCGAGGTGAGTTCCTTCAACTTCTGCGTTACCGTTTCGCCATAAACGCCGTCTGTTACCTCCATCGTCTTGGGGTTAATGGTCTTTATACTGTAATTGTATTCACCAGTATAGTAAGAAAAGTCGGAGCCTACGGTATAGAAGTATTCACCGTCTGTGGTGTTATACGTACATGGGAAGTCGAGCACATTAAAGGTGTTCGTCTTGCAGTTGAATATAACCGTCTTAGGCCTTACGTCATAATAGTCGCCGCAGGAGTTTATGCACAGATACTCTCCTGCCTGTGATACCTCGCCATAGAGGTTGATGCAGCCGGTGTCGATGTCTTGAACCTTGGTCATGGTCCTTGCGTCAACCAGCGTGACGGTTGTCTCATAACCATGCGTACTCTCGCTGAATGAATAGCCACCAGTATTGACCACGTAGAGCGTTCCGTCGTAAAGGCGTATGCCTTCTGGCTCCCAGCCAACCTCGCATGTGGCGACTACGTTCTTGGTCTGTAGGTCAATCTTCGCCACGTAGCCCTTGGTGAATGTCTCCTCGCCACACTTATGGGCGTAAGAGGTGACGTAAAGGTACTCGCCATCGCTGCACATACGGCGGTTGTTAGGCACGTTCTCCGTTGCACCGCAGGCTGTACCGTCGGGGTGTATGTACTGTATGATGTTCGACCAGTTGATGCAGATGGCTATTAGCGTGTCGTTTACCTGAAGAATGTCGTTAGGGGTATCGCCCAATTTTGCTCCGTTGATGGTGCGGAACCATTTGTTTGTCAGCGTACCCGTCCTGCCTTCGTAGAACGACAGTTGTCCATTGTCCGACTGCCAGTTGCCTTCGTTGCAGATGATGAGGTTTTCGCTGACCAATACATCTACTGGGTCTATTACTGTTCCTGAACCCTTCTTCTCTACATTGTCATCGCCACTACAAGCCGCGAGCAATGCGAACAGGAATATATAAAGTATTTTTTTCGTCATAAGTAGTATTTAAGAAATATCACAGTTTGTATTTAAGAGTTACTGCAAAGCGTCTGCCTGGCATCGGCCAACGCTGTATCATCTCGTATCTTACGTCGAAGAGGTCTTGACATTCCGCCTCTACGGTGTAGTGCTTTTTGAATGTATAGCCCACCTTCAGGTCGGTACAGTTATACGCCTCCAGCGGGTCGTCTATGGCATTCTCCGCTGTCCAGTAGCGTTTGTCCACAAACATATGGCTTAATGATGCCGCCCAGCCTTTATACATGAAGGTGTAAACGGCAGTGAAGGACCACTTAGGGCTGTAGGCTATATAGTCGTTATAGGCGTCTTCTCGCGGGTCGGTCCTGTTGCGGTCGTCCTGATAGGTGCCTGTCAGCAGCAGGGAGTGGTTCTTGTAGTGGGCGTTAAGGGTAACGTCTATGCCCATGCAGCGTGTATAACCGTAGTTGAGCATGGTCCATTGGTAAGAGCCTTTCAGCGGAAGACATACTATGCGGTCTTCTACATGATTGTAATACCAGTCTGCCTGCACGTCAAGCCAGTCGTTCTTGTACACAACTCCTACGTCAAACTGTTTCGTGTACTCTGGCTTCAGGTTGCGATTGCCCACGAGAGTATAGTAAAGGTCGTTGAGCGTAGGTGCACGAAAGACGCTCTTGTAGAACGTCCGCAGCGTCCAGTTGCCGAGGGTGTATGAAGCCAGGGCGTTCCATGTTACCTTACTCAGCGGCTTGGTAGTGCCATAGGTGTGGTCGCTGACATGGGTGTAGAGTCCGCTGAGGTTCAGGTTCAATCCTTTGTGACTGTAAAACGCCGCCAGAGAGGTCTTGCTGTCCATGCGATAGACGTAGTGGAAGTTCCTTACATCGGTAGTAAGGTCAGACCAACGGAGGTCTGTTGACGCCGACAGAACGAAGTCGCCCAACTGGTATGAGCCAGCCATAGCACCGTAAACGTCCTGCTGGTGGTACTCGTTGTTGCTGTGTACGGAGATGTTCTCTGGGTAATCAGAGCGGTAGTGCAGGTAGTCGTTGGTGTACTTAACGATTCCTCGCAGTCCGAGGTTGCCAAACTCCTCACGGTATGTCAACTGCGTGAAGAAGTTGCGGTCCCACTCTCGCCCCACGTCGGTATAGGTATCAGAGAGTCTTCTGACTATACCTCCAGGCAGTCCGCGCACGGAGTTGAAGTAATACGTATGCCATTGCAGTCCCTTCCAGAAGGCGCAGCCCTCTATGCGAAACATGGTGATGTCCGAATTACGACGTGTTCCCGTAGTATCCTCATACTGTGTGTGGTAGTCGAAGGTGTAATCGCCCTCCGACCTTGTGAAGGCAGCGTCGATAAATCCCCAGTCCTTGTAACTGTATGTAGCCGCCACCTTGTGCGTACCGAAGGAACCGTTCTGGTACGATGCCGTGAAAGCGGTGCTGTCTGGTCTGTGTGTCTTCAGATAAACGGTAGAGGCGGAGGCGTATTCCGTAGCGGTCATCAGTCGTTCAGCCTTGTTAGCGTTATAGAGCGACACGCTCTCAAGGGTTGTCAAGGAGTATTTGCCGAGATCTACAGTACCGTTCTGTGCATTGGTTATGCGCACTCCATCCAGATATACACCCACGTGTTGCGAGCCGAGCGATCTTACGTTGATGGTCTTCTGTCCGCCCAGTCCGCCATAATCCTTTATCTGCACGCCAGCAAGATACTTCAGTGCATCGGCAACGGAACTCGATGGCAACGCCTCTATCTGCGTCCTTGAAATGGTTTGCTGTGGTGTAGTCTCACGTTTGCCCTTCACCACTACCTCCTGAATGTGGTAAGTAGAGTCGGCGTGCTGTCGCATAATCTGCGCGTCGGCAGACATAGCACTAACGAACAAACCTATGGCAACGCACGTACGTAGGCACATACGCGTGTAATGTCTCTTATATAATGTCATATTTCGTATTTTCCGTGTCCGTAATCCCGCAGACACATCGTTATATTATAGCAGTGGCAGGTCTTCTGACTTTATCCTTATAGTAACACGGTCTTCCCAGACTTTATGTCAAGGCGTATCTTCTTCTCGTCTTGCGTCCAGTGACACTGTTGGTTACCTTCATACAAAGGACTCACAGCTACGGGTATAGTTGCAGACTTACACTGCATTCCCTTCTTAGCCCCTACGTCGTCATTATCATGAGGAGTGGGGAACCAAATGCTTGTGCAAAGTTACTATTATTTAGGTTTTTACGCAAGAAAAACTCGCATTTGTTATCAATGTATTGACAAATGTCAAGATATGAAGCCGAAGTTTTATGGAGCCGACGTCCTTAACTTCAGTTTGCTATATTGATAAAAAGCATGGTTGACAGTGATTTTTTTGAAAAAAAACTTGTTCAAACCGAAACATTTTCTTAATTTTGCACGCAGATGGTGGAATGCTTTCCTGGATACGTGGAAAACATTCTACATTGTATAACAAATTCATAACCTAAATAATAGCAGTATGATAAAAAAAATACTCTTATCTTTCGTAGCATTGGTTTGCGGATGTGTGGGTGCTATGGCTTATAGCGATATCACCACATTAGACAATATACTTTATACTGATCCAGTAACAATAGCTGCAGGTTCTACCAGTACCATAAAGGTTAATATGAAAAATAGCGAAGTGGTACAGGCTGTTGGTGGAGAATTGTATGTGCCTGAAGGCATGAAGATTCTTAAGAATGAGTATGATATATATGGCATGTTAAGTTCAGTGCGTACGAATATTATAGTTCATAATTTCGGTATGAACTATGTTGCTGCGCGTGATGTGTACAAATATGCAATTATCTCTTATAGCGGAAAGACATTTTCTGGCAATGATGGTGAGGTTTTCACATTTGAAATTGCAGTAGATAAGGATGTAAAACCTGGTGACTATACTTTGAAGTTCAATGAAGTAGAGTTGTCAAACCAACAAGGTGTAATTGGTAAGCGCAGCGTATTTGAGGGTAAGATAACCGTTGTTGACCCAACAGGCATTACTAATGTCGATGCCAGTGACGCTAATGGTACTGAAGAAATTTATACCGCTGGCGGTGTAAGGGTAGATAAGATACAAAATGGTTTCAATCTCATAAAAACAAAGGATGGCAAAGTAATTAAGGTTGCCAAGTAAAGCTTAGAAAAAAAGGTAAAAAGGAATGCCGCCGTTATCGGTTACTCCAGTGTGGGTAACGGATAACGGCGGCAACTTTTTTATTCATAATCATGAATTATGAATTATGAACTGTGAATTCTGCATTAAGAATTACCTATATTCTTCAGGTACTTCGTCCTTCCATTCGCTGTATGGACATGCCAAGAGTCCCTTATTATAGAAATGTCTGTTGCCCGACACTTCAGGACCGAGGAATGGAGGGCGCTCAAACGGTTCGTCCTCGCTTTGCAGTTCCACTTCGCAGAAGAGCAATCCCTCGTTGGCTCCGTGGAACTCATCGACCTCAAACACATGTCCCTTGTATGGGACGAGGTGTCTTACCTTCGTAACGTAGCCACCTTTGCACAACGAGAGCATCTCGCGAGCATCATCCACAGGTATCTCTCGTTCAAACTCATAGCGTGAGATGCCACCGTTCTTCGATGGGCCTTTGATGGTAAGGTATGCTTTTTCGCCGCGAAGGCGTATGCGAACCGTGGCACCTTTTACGTCCATATATCCCTGCGTTATCTCTGACGACGAGGTAACGAGAGCGCGGAAAGAGTCATCACGCTTTACAAGGAATTTACGTTCTATCTCCATTCTGTTGTATTGTATGAATATCCTTAACTGTACAGTACAGCCGAGTAGATGGCGAAAATCACTCCGAGAGCCACGAGAACGGCAAATATCCAGTTGATAATGCTACGTCCTTCCTGCTCCTGTTTCTCAGCGTATGCTTCGCGCTTGGCGTTCTTTCTAAATTTATTTTTACTCATAGTTGTTTGGTTATTGGTTATAGATTCATTGTTTTAGGTTGATGGTATCGCTTAATTATCGTGCCAGTGACCACCAATCCCTATTTGTTGTTTATCTCCATAAGGTATGCTTTGATAAAGCCATCGAGTTTTCCATCCATCACAGCGTCCACGTCCGACGTCTGATAGTTAGTGCGGTGGTCCTTCACTCGGCGGTCATCAAAGACGTAGGAGCGTATCTGGCTTCCCCATTCAATCTTCATTTTGCCTGCTTCTATTGCAGCCTGCGCCTCCATACGCTTCTTCATGGCACGGTCGTAGAGTTGCGATTTCAGCAGTCGCATGGCGTTCTCGCGGTTCTGCTGTTGCTTACGGCTTTCGGTGTTGGCAATGAGAATCTCCTCTTCCTCGCCAGTATCAGGGTCTTGATACATGTAGCGCAGACGTACGCCAGTCTCCACCTTGTTCACGTTCTGACCGCCAGCGCCGCCCGAACGGAATGTGTCCCATGATATACGTGCAGGGTCCACCTCCACTTCTATAGAGTCATCGATGAGCGGTGTGACGAATACCGAGGCGAAACTCGTCATTCTCTTGCCCTGGGCGTTGTATGGACTGACGCGAACCAAGCGGTGAACACCGTTCTCTGACTTCAGATATCCGTAGGCATATTCACCGCCTTCAATCTCCATCGTGACAGACTTTATTCCTGCCTCATCACCTTCCAGCAGATCGACAATGGTCACTTTGTAGCCGCCTTTCTCCGCCCAGCGCATGTACATACGCATAAGCATCTGCGCCCAGTCCTGCGCTTCCGTACCACCGGCACCCGAGTTAATCTTCAATACGGCGTCCATAGGGTCCTCCTCTTGGCGAAGCATGTTCTTTAGTTCAAGTGACTCTATTGCCTTCAGAGCCCTGTCGTATGCCGCGTCAACCTCCTCTTCCGTCACCATCTCGTCGCGATAGAACTCTACGCTCAATTTTAGTTCATCGGCAGCGGTGCGCACTTCGTCGTAGCCATCAATCCATTTCTTCAGATCGCCAACCACCTTCATTTGCTTTCGTGCCCTTTCAGGGTCATCCCAGAAGTCGGGAGCCTGGGTGCGTAGGTCTTCTTCTTCGTATGCTATGCGCTTACTGTCTATGTCAAGGTAACGTGCCAGCGCATCAGCACGGTCCATAATGTCTTTCTGTTGTTCCTGTGTTATCATCTAATATTAATGTTATCCTTTATTCCTCATACATCTTTTCTATCGCCTCCGCATAGTTCTTTATTATTACGGGGCGTCGTGTCTTCAATGTGTTTGTCAGTTCACCGTTCTCCATGGTGAACGGCCTGGTGAGCAGTGTAAACCTCTTTATCTGTTCAAAACCAGCAAGTCCCTGTTGTAATGTGCCGATTCTCTCGGTCAGCATCTTTATTATCTTATTGTTGGTACACAGGTCTTCGCGGTTCTCGAAGGCTATATTGTGCTCGCGGGCATACTCTTCCAGCAGTTCGTATGCAGGCACAATCAAGGCAGAAACAAACTTACGCTCGTCTGCAATGACGGCTATCTGCTCAATATATTTATCCACAAGCAGTTTCGACTCTACCGACTGTGGTGCTATATACTTACCGTTCGAAGTCTTGTATAGGTCCTTTATTCGCTCCGTAAGGAACAGTTCGCCATCCTTTATGTAGCCAGCGTCACCGGTGCGGAAGTATCCGTCCTCGGTAAACGTTTCCTTGTTGAGGTGGTCACGCCTGTAATATCCGCTGGTAATGGTAGGCCCTTTCAGCAGTATTTCGTTGTTTTCGCCTATCTTTATGTCAATGCCGTTAATAGGTTTGCCAACGGAGCCCACAGTGAACGGCTCGTTCTTGCGGTCGCATGATACCGTGGCAAGACTCTCGGTCAGTCCGTAGCCCACAATCATCTTTATGCCAATGCTGTTGACAAATGTCTCCACCTCTGGCGATACCACCGCTCCGGCAGTTGGGAAGATGTTAGGATGCTCCAGTCCTAATTGCTTACGAACGAGCGAAAGCATGGTCTTGTCGATGAGTTTATATTTCAGTGCCAATGCCAACGATGGCTTTTTGCCCTGCGACTTACACTCCACGTTCACCAGTCTGCCCGTTTCGAGAGCCTCGCGAAACAGTTTCTGCTTCATAGGTGATGCCTTGTCAATCTTTGCTTTCACCATGGCGAACACCTTTTCCCAGAACCTTGGCACCGCTGACATACACGTAGGCTTACGGTCTTTCATTGCCCTCTGTATGTTGTGAGGATTCGTGTTGATGATGAGCGTAGCACCTTGGGTCAGTGCCAGCGTGTCCCATCCGCGCTCAAAGATGTGCGTTATAGGCAGGAACGTTATGACACGGTCTTTCTCTCCTAAGTCAACGCACTCGTCGTTAGCCTTCAGTGCAGCAGCGTACTGTCCAGCCGTGAGCATTACTCCTTTGGGCTCGCCCGTCGTTCCCGATGTATAGAGAATGTTGATAAGGTCATTATCGTTCAGTTCCAGGCGTCTCTGCCTTAGTTCTTCATTAACCTCGGCATTGTCGCCCAGTTTCATGAAGTCTTCAAAGTACATCGTAGTACTGTCGTGTGTGGCGAGTGTCACGGAGCGGTCATACACTATTATGCGTTCCAGTGTGCTGCAGAGTGCCTGCACACGTCGTGCCTTGTCATACTGCTCCTGTTCGCCTACGAAGACAATGCGCATCTGTGCATCATTTATAACGTACTGCAGTTGTTGTTCAGAACTCGTTGCATAGAACGGTATCGTCACCGCTCTGATGCCGTATGCACCAAAGTCCGTGTATATGTAAGGCAGTGCGTTCTGCGAGAACACACCGATATTCTCCTGCACCTGAACTCCGAGTGTGAGGAGAGCCTTGGAAAGTCGCTTTACGTTTTGTGCGAAATCAATCCACGATGCCTTCTTCCATGCTTCGCTACCGAAGTCCTGATACTCGAATACGGTTTTGTTGCCGTACTTCTTTGCCTGCTCAAGTGGGAGCAGACCTAAATGACAAACCGTTTGCATAAGATGTACTTTAGGTTATAAACATTCTCTTAGGGCCGTTCGTGGCTCTATGTATTTGTGATGCAAAAATATGTAAAAAATCCCGAACTGCCAAATTTTTGTACCACTTTGTGTTGTCGTTTAGGGGAAAAGTTGTTACCTTTGTTGTTGAATACTCTTTTTCCTAAGGAAATAAGTGATTTGTTTTTAAGGGATATCTAATGACAAAGCATTGATCTATGGCAACGAAAATATTGAGTGTTGACGACGAATTGGACCTGGAACTGCTACTGACACAGTACTTCCGCAGGAAGATACGCAAGGGAGAATATGAGTTCTTCTTTGCCCACAACGGTGTGGAGGCACTCCAGATGATGCTAAAAAATCCTGATATAGACATTGTTCTTAGCGATATTAACATGCCCGAGATGGACGGACTGACGCTGCTTAAGAAACTTAACAGCCGTCATAATCCTGCCCTGAAGGTCATTATGGTGAGTGCGTATGGCGAGATGAGCAACATACGCACTGCCATGAACAATGGTGCCTTTGACTTTGCCACAAAGCCTATTGACCTTGAAGACCTTGAGCGCACAATAGAAAAGGCTATCACAGAGATAGAGTTTGTGAAGACGACACAGCGCGAACACGGTCAGTTAGTTGACATTAAGAGCGACCTTGCCTTGGCTGCTGAGGTGCAACAGGCCATACTTCCCAATAAGTTTCCGCCCTTTGACGACCTTAGTGGCAGGCTGGATATCTTCGCTTCGATGAAGGCGGCAAAGGATGTAGGTGGCGATTTTTATGACATTTACCGCATCGACGCGGAGCATGTGGGCTTTACCGTGGCGGATGTATCGGGTAAAGGCGTTCCCGCAGCAATCTTTATGGCGGTCAGCCACACGCTGCTCCGTTTTGCGGGGCGCAAGAGTATTGACCCATTGCCAGTGATAACAGAATGTAACGAAGTGCTGGCAAGGGAGAGTTTCGACTCCATGTTCGTTACTTTGTTTTATGGAGTCTATAACGTTCGCACAGGAAAGGTATGCTATGTAGATGCTGGTCATATTCCGCCCAGAGTCTTAAAACACGACGGAACGGTAGATGTTCTGCAAGTAGAATCGAATATTTCCCTTGGTGTCATAGATGATTTTAAGTTTTCTTCCGGAACTTTCGAATTGGAAAAAGGCGATGCTCTCGTGGCGTTCACCGATGGAGTGACAGAGGCTTGCTCCGCTGCCAACGAACTGTATGGCGAGGAACGCCTGGGAAACCTCCTCTCTTCCTGTGGCGATATTACTGCAAAAGAATTTGTTTCAGCGGTTGAGGCGGATGTAAACAAGCATTCCGCAGGAACGGAGCAGAGCGATGATATAACGGTTTTGGTATTGAAGAGAAAATGAAAATACCTCTGAACATAGTAAATATTTGCCTTCTTTTGCTGTTCATCGTGCTACCCACGGTGGCGTATAGCAGCAATGGTGGCGTGCCGTTCATACGTAGTTACGGTGCGAAGGAGTATGATGCTCACAACCGTAACTTCGACATTGCGTGCGACACCTACGGTACTGTGTTCGTGGCTAACTTCACCGGACTGCTTTATTACGACGGTTGCACGTGGCGCAAGATACATACTCCAGGCGATAGCCGTGTAACTCGCATCGTAAGGACAGCCAGCGGTCGTGTCTGGGTGGGCGGATATAACATCTTCGGGTATCTTGCTGCCGATGCTAACGGAAGGCTTTCGCTACGTTCTGTGAAAACGATAGGTGGTAAAGATTTTCGTGGTGAGGTGGACTTGATAAGGGCATTTGGCGACAAAGTATTCATACACACCTCCAGTGGAGATGACTATGAACTTGACTCTAAATACCGTTTACACCGTATTGGCAGAGTTACTGCCAAGTATGTAAAGGTTGCTACCGACTCAATTAACAATATCCCCTTGCCGGGAATGAATGTGTCGGTAAGGGCTACAGACGGGCTTGACCTAAGGTTTGCAAAGCGCACGGTGCACATTGGCAAACAAGACGGCCTGTGCAGCAATACCGTAAACTTTATTACTCACGACAAACGCCACACCCTGTGGGGGGCAACAGACCATGGCGTGTTTGCCATGGAGACACCATCGCCATACTCATGCCTTACCGAGGCGCAGGGATTGCACGGTGAGGTGTATGCTATAGGGATGATAGATAGCGACGTCTATTTCGGTACGTTGCAGGGAATATATCGCCTTTCTGGTGGGGTACTGAGGCAGTTAGGTGGCATGGATGCCACCTGCTGGCAGTTGTTACCTACTGACGATGGCATGCTGCTCGCGGCAACGAGTGCCGGTCTGTACCTTCTTACGCGCCAGGGACCACAAAAGGTGACAGATGGCAATACGCAATCTATATGTGAAGGGCGTGGCAACGTGTACTATACGGGCGAGGTGGACGGTGTTTACGAGGTGACATTCAGTGGCATGCACCGCCGACTGGCTGAGATAACAAAGTGCGTAAGCGTACGGAACGCTGGCGACCGATTGCGCATAGAGACGCTTTACGGTGAGCGATGGGAGATAATACTGGGTGCGGAAAACATCTGTCGCCGCCTTAATCGCGCGGTAGGGGCAACCGACCCCAAGATTGATTTCCTTGACAAGGAGGGGCGCCACTGGCTTACTGATGCTGACGGAAGGCATCTTAGGGTAAGAACTGTGGGTAAGGCAGACCCACTGTTAACCGCATGGGCAAACGCTATAAGCGACCGTTCGCTGAACGCTATCTACGTAAATGGAAATCGGTCGCTATGGGTAGGTGGCGAATTTGGTGCGATAAACTTTAACATGTCGGCAGTAGATGATGGTACAGCACGTATGCGTAAGGCAGGCATTTACATCCGTCAGGTGGTGGCAGACAACGACTCCGTGTTGTGGGGCGGGTACCGTCAGCGTGACTGCAGACCGCTCCGAGCCATCAAGGGCATAGACCTACCAGCGTCGTGCAACAGTGTTACGGTCTATTTCTCTGCAGAAGCAATGTCCATTCTTCACCCTACGAAGTATCGTTATCGCCTAAACGACGGTAGATGGAGCGCATGGTCAGAGGATAATTACGTTCGGTTCAGCAACATGCAGTATGGTCATGCGCACCTCGACATACAGGCGTTAGACCTCTTTGGCAATATCAGCGACACGGCAAGCGTGGAGTGGTACCTAAACTTCCCGTTCTATATCAGGTGGTGGGCAATACTGATTTATGTAGTGGTGGTGACGCTGATAGTGCGTGCCGGAGTGATATACCGCATGAAGAAACTGCGTCGTGACAAGCGTATGCTGGAAGAAACGGTAAGCGAACGCACCGCAGAACTGTCCACGGCACTCGACGACCTGCAGCGCATGCAGGCGGATTTGGTACGCATGGAACGCACCGCCACAGCAGGAAAACTGACACAGGGACTTATAGACAGAATACTGAACCCTATAAACTACATCAACAACTTCTCGAAACTCACCTCTGGGCTCGCTCGCGACTTAAAGGAAGACATCGACAACGAAAGAGAGAGTATGTCGCAAGAGAACTATGAAGACTGCCAAGACATTATCGGAATGATGCAGACAAACCTTGCGAAGATAGAGGAACACGGTGTGAACACCACTCGCACGCTGCGTGCCATGGAGGCTATGCTTAAGAACCAGATAGGCAATATCAGCAGTACCGACATCGGTAAGGTATGCAAACAGGCGGTGGACGTGGCTCGCGAATACCACAAGAAGAGCATAGAAGAATGTCATATCAACATGCGCTGCGAGGTGCCAAAGACACCTTTGAGGCATGACGTAGATGCTGATGCCATCAATAGGGCTCTCATCGCATTGCTTACCAATGCCGTTTACGCCGTAGTAAAGAAATGGCAGCGAGAGAAATATGATGCAGAGATAATGTTGAGGCTGTCTGCCGTTGGTGGAAACCACTTCGAAATAGTTGTGCACGACAACGGTGTAGGCATAGAAGACGCCATCATCGACAAAGTGTTCGACCCGTTCTTTACCACCAAGCCCACCAGCGAGGCGGCGGGAGTGGGACTATACCTCGCCCGAGAGATAGTGCAAGACCATAACGGAACCATAACGCTGCGTACGGAGAAGGATGTCTTTACCGATTTCGTGATATCCATTTAGAGTCTTCACATTCCCATTATTTGTAACAAATAACACCCCTATTACTCCAAATATGACCACCATGGACAATCTACAGACAATGAAGGAGCAACTCATACAGTTGCAGAAAATGGCATCGCTCGGCATGATTAGTGCTGGCATAGCGCACGAGATACAGAATCCTCTGAACTTTGTCATAAACTTTTCAAAACTCTCCGAGAAACTCATCGCTGACCTTAACGACATCATTGCCGACATAAAGGATTCCATAGACGATGAAGATGCCGAGGACATTGAGGACATAACGAAAAGCCTTACGCTCAACATGCAGAAGATACAGGAGCACGGTGAGCGTGCCGTCAGCATCATTCAGGGCATTCTCCTCATCTCGCGCGGAAAGGAAAACGAGCGTCTCGCTACCGACATGGCGCACTTCCTGCACGAATACGTGTGGCTATCATACCATGCGAAGCGTGCGGACGACAAGTCGTTTAACGTCACCATTGTCGAGAACTACCAGCCCGACATGCCTCCATGCATGGTGATACCACAGGATTTGTCGCGTGCTGTCATTAATGTAATGAACAATGCCTGCTATGCCGTAAAGCAAAAGGCGGACGAAATGACAGCGAAAGGCGTCACGGATTACTCGCCAGTGATTGAGGTCGGGGCAAGGATAGACAACGGCAACCTCGTCATCTCCTTCTCTGATAATGGCACTGGCATTCCTGAAGACGTGCGTACACGTCTCTTCCACCAAACAGTTACTACCAAACCCGTGGGCAAGGGCACAGGACTCGGCATGCAGATAACGTACGATATAATAACGAAGAACCATAAAGGCAACGTGGAAGTGGCGTCAGAAGAGGGCACAGGAACCACAATAACGTTCACCATACCAGTACAGTTCGGGTAACATTTGCCTGAGAGGCTATACCGTTAGTAACCGTGGACGAAGTCTATGGATATAAGTGTATGGCTAAGATTAGCCTGGCGATAACAAGTGTACATCAATGTATTGGTTAAGATTAGCCTGGAAGGCTATACCGTTAGTAACCGTGGACGAAGTCTATGGATATAAGTGTATGGCTAAGATTAGCCTGGCGATAACAAGTGTACATCAATGTATTGGTTAAGATTAGCCTGGAAGGCTATACCGTTAGTAACCGTGGACGAAGTCTACGGATATAGGTGGATGGCAAAGACTGCCTGGAAGGCAGTACACCGTCAATAATGTACAGCCTTCCAGGCTGCCAACAGGAGCATACCCACAATCCGTAGATTTCGTCCACGTTTACTAAAAGTATTGGCTTCCAGCCAAATTAGCAGGACCGCACCGTAGTCTGAAAGCATAGCGGGACGAACTCGGCTGTGCCGCTTGCCTTAGCAAGAAAGTCCAACACTCTCATAGCCCAAGGTAAATATGCCAAGCCCAATGCCGCCTTGAAAGGGCAAAAGCATAATTATGAATTTTGAATTTTGAATTATGAATTACAACATATATATTGATTCCGCTGTTTCACTATTGAAACAACTCATCTCCGTCCCGTCAGTTAGTCGTGACGAGAAAGCCGCTGCCGACGTGATGCAGCACTACATGGAAAGCCTCGGCTTTTCCCCTTACCGCAAGGGCAACAACCTTCTTCTGAAGTCAAAACACTGGGATGACAATCGCCCCACACTGCTACTTAACGCGCATATCGACACCGTGAAGCCAGTAGCAACATGGACACGCGACCCATTTTCCCCCATGCTTGAGGGCGACCGCCTCTATGGACTCGGCTCCAACGATTGCGGTGGCGGACTGGTCTCATTGCTACAGGTGTTCAGAATTCTTGAGGCTATGCCCGAGACGGAACCAAGGGACTATAATATAATGTATCTCGCATCGTGCGAAGAAGAGGTAAGCGGTGTTGGTGGCATACGCCTTGTGCTGCCAGAACTTCCCAAGGTGGATGTAGCCATAGTGGGAGAGCCTACCGGTATGCAGCCAGCCATAGCCGAAAGGGGCTTGATGGTCATCGACGGTGTGGCGCACGGCAAGTCGGGACACGCTGCACGCAACGAGGGCGTGAACGCTATTTATGCCGCGCTGGACGACCTCGTGTTCATTCGTGACTACAGTTTTGATAAGGAGTCGTTGCTCCTCGGTCCTACAAAGATGCAGTGTACCGTAATCAACAGTGGCACACAGCACAATGTGGTGCCAGACGAATGTCGCTTTATCATTGATGTACGTACCAATGAACACTACACCAACGAGGAGGTCTTTGCCTTCCTTCAGTCGCGGCTGAAGAGCGAAATAAAGGCTCGCTCTTTCCATCTCCACTCATCGTCCATACCTGTTAACCACCCTTTGGTGCAGCGATGCCTTGACAGAGGTATGAAGCCGTTCGGCTCCCCAACGTTGTCCGACCAGGCGTTGATGCGCTTCCCATCATTCAAACTCGGTCCGGGCGAGAGTTCGCGCTCCCACAGTGCCGATGAATTCATCTGCATCAGCGAGATAGAAAACGCCATATCAACCTACGTACCATTGATAACAGGCAAGGAATAGCATTGTGGTAAGTGTTACCATTCACCTGTACTTACTCAATGTATTGGCTAAGATTAGCCTGACGATAACAAGTGTACATCAATGTATTAGCTAAGATTAGCCTGACGATGACAAGTGTACATCAATGTATTGGCTAAGATTAGTCTGACGATAACAAGTTTACATCAAGGTATTGGCTAAGATTAGCCTGGAAGGCTATACCGTTAGTAACCGTGGACGAAGTCTGCGGATATAGGTGGATGGCAGAGACTGCCTGGAAGGCAGTACACCGTCAATAATGTACAGCCTTCCAGGCTGCCAACAGGAGCGTGCCCACAATTCGTAGACTTCGTCCACGGTTACTAAAAGTATTGGCTTCCAGCCAAATCAGCCTGACCTCACCATTGTTATAAATCATGTATGTAGGTGACGGCTCCCGTTGACGTAACCATCATAGAACACTTACATAATGAAAAAATCACATTGTAAGCAAACCATTGTTTTTGCTTACAATGTGACAAAAAAAAAGTGCGTCGGAAAAAATCAAAATAGAGTAGGATTACATGCGTGTGGTCCTGAAAAAGAGGGGGAAATGACCTTGAAATGCTAAAAAATCGTGCTAAAAAAGTAATCACTACCTAATTACATTGCAATCTCTATGCTTTTACAATGTAATTAGGTAGTGATTACTGTGTAATAACGCCCCTTTTACCGTGCTATTTTGCCGCTTGCGAATACCTCGATATTGTTAAGTGTTTTATAATCAGAGGTATAGCGAAATCGTGGAATAACGCTTTTCACCGCACTGTTGGCAGAGTTGTGACCAGCATAGGCATTCTCAACGATTACAAAAAATCAAGATGTAAGGAAAAAGGGCGAAAAAGTGTCAAAGTGGTACAGCCTTATTCCTCCTCTTGAGGCATTTCGAACGTCTTGCGCTGAAGCACGAAGTTGGTGCCAAGGTACTTCTCACGAACCGTCTTGTTGGCAGCCAGTTCGTCTGGTGTTCCGTGGAATAAAATGCGTCCTTCGAAGAGAAGGTAGGCACGGTCGGTAATGTTCAGCGTCTCGTGCACGTTATGGTCGGTGATGAGTATGCCGATATTCTTGTGCTTAAGGCGCCACACCACGTTCTGTATTTCCTCCACCGCAATAGGATCTACGCCCGCAAACGGTTCGTCGAGCATTATGAACTTAGGTTCAATGGCAAGACAACGGGCTATCTCCGTGCGTCGGCGTTCACCACCAGAGAGCCTGTCGCCCATGTTCTTGCGTACCTTTTGCAGACTGAACTCCTTTATCAGGCTTTCCAGTTTCTGCAGTTGGTAGTCGCGAGGCTTGCCAGTCATCTCGAGTACCGAGAGGATATTGTCCTCTACCGACATCTTTCTGAAGACAGAAGCCTCCTGCGGCAGGTAGCCAACGCCGTTGCGTGCATGTTCATATACAGCCATGGAGGTAATCTCCTTGTCGTCAATGAACACACGACCGCCATTAGGTACCACGAGTCCTGTAGTCATATAGAACGATGTTGTCTTGCCAGCACCGTTAGGACCGAGCAGACCAACTATCTCGCCCTGCTTTACCTCAAATGACACATCGTTTACCACCGTGCGCTTGCCGTATATCTTTACCAGATGTTCGCTGCGCAGGGTGTATCGCTTTTGTTCTTCCATAGCGACAGATCTTTTTACTTTAGTTTTGCCACTGCGGCGTTATATTCGTCTGTCAGGCGTTGCATTATTACGCTGACAGGTTCTACCTTCTTTATGTCGGAGGCAATCTGACCAATCTCGAGTTCTCCGTTCTCCACATCGCCATAGAATATTCCGCGGCGTGTTGACTTCTCACCAAGAATCTCGAGGAGTTCTTTCCCCTCGGCACCTCTACCCTCAGCCTCGGCAATGCGGTCGTAAAGGGCATTCTTTACCAGTCGTGAAGGAGCCAGTTTCTTAAGGCACAGCATGGTGTCGCCTTCCTGAAGGGCGGTGCATCGCTCCTTGAAGGCGTCAGCAGCAGAACTTTCTTCTGAGAGTGCGAAGAGTGTTCCTATCTGCACACCCTCGGCTCCGAGCACCTGAGCGGCAAGACATGCCTCGCCAGAGGCTATGCCGCCGGCTGCTATCAGGGGTAGGGTAGTAGCCTTGCGCACCTGTGGTATGAGGCACATGGTGGTAGTCTCTTCTCGTCCGTTGTGTCCGCCAGCCTCAAAACCTTCTGCCACTACCACGTCAACGCCAGCCTCTTCGCATTTCTTGGCGAATTTAGACGAACTGACAACGTGGGCTACCGTCATGCCAGCATCGTGGAAACGCTGTGTGTATTTCTTTGGACTACCGGCAGAGGTGAAGACTATCTTGCAACCCTCTTCAATAATCATGTCGATGAGGGTGTCTATCTGGGGGTACATCAGTGGCAGGTTTATGCCCCAAGGCTTGTCTGTTGCCGCCTTCAACTTCTGTATGTGTTCCCTCAGGAGGTCAACTGTCATGGTACCGGCACCGATGAGTCCCAGTCCACCAGCGTTGCTCACTGCGGCTGCCAGACGCCAACCGCTGCACCATGCCATGCCACCAGCGATGACAGGTACCTCTATTCCGAATATCTCTTTAATTCTGTTTGCCATAGTTATATTATATATAATGTTATTCCTTGTTCTTAGTATCCATGCAGATGGTCACGGGTCCATCGTTGAGCAACTCTACCTTCATGTCGGCACCGAACTCTCCCGTCTGCACAGGTTTGCCTAACTGTTGCGACATTGTTTTGACAAAAGCCTCGTACAGCGGAATGGTTATCTCGTGGCTGCCAGCCCTGAGGTAACTGGGGCGATTGCCTTTCTTGTATGATGCCCACAGGGTGAACTGCGACACGACGAGAACCTCGCCGTCAACATCGACCACGCTACGGTTCATTACGCCGTTTTCGTCATCAAAAACCCTAAGGGCTGCTATTTTCTTCGATAGCCAGTCTATGTCTTCCTGGGTGTCATCGTTGGCACAACCCAACAACACTAAGTAGCCATGACCTATTTTTGACTTCACCGTCCCGTCAATAGTTACCGAGGCGTGAGCCACTCTCTGTATTACTGCTCGCATTATCTTTCTTCTGTTTCTTTATCTTGTATGTTGATGCTTTTGCCCTTTCAGGGCGTTTTGTTCTTGTATTACCCGTACACAGGGTGTCGCTACGCTTGCCCTGGGCTATAAGGAGTTTGGGCTTTCAGCCCGCCTTGTCTTTCCAAACATGTTGGAAACCCATGCTGAAACGTCAGAAACACGGTGGCTTACCGCCCACAAAGGTACTACAAAAATACCAATAACACAATGCTTAAACTTTTACTTTACGTTGCTTTTAGTTAATAAACATTAATAAGAAAAGGAAATTTCGAACAATTTCCGTTAAATATTTATTAAGTCAATACCTTTGCACCGGAATTTTAATACAAAAAGTGTAAATAATGACAAAAAGATTTTTTATGGCTGCGGTGATTGCCATAGCAGCCACAGGTGCCGCAAAGGCTGGTGGTCTTCTTACTAACACCAACCAGAATGTTGCTTTCTTACGCAACCCAGCGCGCGACGCTGCCATCGGTATTGATGGTGTTTACAGCAACCCTGCAGGTGTTGCTTTCATGCCAGAGGGATGGCATGCTTCTTTTAACTTTCAGAATGTTAGACAGACTCGTACCATAGAATCTACTTTCGGTGGCTTCGCCGGTAACTCTAAGCACCTCGGTCAGAGCGCAAAGACTTTCGAGGGTAAGGCTTCTGTGCCTGTACTGCCTTCTGTTCAGGTAGCCAAGAACTGGAAAAAGTGGTCTTTTCAGTTTAACTTCGCTATCACTGGCGGTGGCGGTAAGTGCTCGTTCGAAGACGGACTGGGATCTATTGAGAGCCTCGTTTCGCTCGTTCCTGGTGTCTTCAACGCCCTTGGCGGTACACTGAACAAGGCTGCTGGTGCCAACGTATTCCCAACACAGAACACCTACACCATGGATACCTACATGCGCGGACGACAGTATTACTATGGTTATACGTTGGGTGCGGCTTACCGTATCAACGACAACTGGTCGGTTTACGGTGGTCTTCGTCTGCTCTACGGTTCCGCTAACTACTATGGTTACGTGAAGAACATACAGTTGAACACTCAGGGCAGCGGCATATTCCCAACCTCAACAGAGAACCTCAGCCAGTGGGTGACAGACAATAACGCACTGGTAAAGCAGGCATTGGGCAACATTATCACCAACCGCGAACTGCTCGACGCTGGTATGCCATTGCTCGTAGCAGGCGTTGACGCTCTGCTTGAGGACGGAATACAGTTAAACTGCGACCAGGATGGATACGGCATCGCACCTATCATCGGCGTTGACTATAAATTGGACGATAAGTTTAACTTCGCTGCCAAGTATGAGTTCAAGACCCGTATGCGCCTTGAGAACCGTGCGACAAACAGCGACCTCGTTAAGTACATACCACAGTTGAGCCGCTTTGCCGATGGAGTAGTAGATGCAGACGATAGTCCTGCCCTCCTTACCGTAGGCGCACAGTACAGCGTTATGCCTAACGTTCGCCTCAGTGCAGGCTGGCATCACTATTTTGACAAGGACGGTCACCAGCACGACGACATGCAACAGAAGTTGGGTGGCGATACCAACGAGTACCTCTTCGGTGCAGAGTGGGACGCACATAAGAACGTGACGGTCAGCGCAGGTGTACAGCGTACGCAGTACGACTTTACCGATGACTACATGGATGACATCTCGTTCAACGCATCATCAACATCCATAGGTTTCGGTGCTAAGATTAAAGTGGCAAAGAACCTCAACGTCAACGTGGCTTACTTCCATACCTTCTATGACACTTACGAGCGTAACCAGGCTGACTACAACCACGTAGGCGCAACGATAAAGGGACTGGCAAACGGTCTGCAGCAGGGCATAGCACAGGGGCTAACGACTCCAGAAGGACAGGCAATAGCCAACATCACAGGTTTGAACGTGCAGCAGTTGTCGGGAGCCGTGCAAGGTATGATGCAGCAGATAGGTCAGACGGACTTCTCGGGCTCGGACAAGTTTACACGTACCAACCGCGTGATTGGTATCGGTGTTGACTGGTCTTTCTAAACAAGAAATTTCCGAAACACATATCTTACAATACATTATTGGTTTTATAAACAAAAAGGCAGTCGCCCGTGAGGGGTGGCTGCCTTTACAGTTTTGTTGGCTTTTTGTTGCATATTAACAAAAAAATGTATAATTTTGTATTATAAAAGCCTAAGTAAAATATAATAATGATAGAAACATTACAACACATCTTGGTGACGACAAGTGACTTCCTTTGGTCATACATCATCATTACCATTCTTATCTGTTGCGCTCTTTTCTTCACCATACGCACAGACTTCGTGCAGTTTCGCCTAATTCGCGAGATGATACATCTGCTTATCCACCCCGATAAGATACACTCGCAGGACAACAGTCCCGATGATCTCTCGGCAGAGATAAAGGTGGATGGTGAGATGAAGCACATCTCTTCCTTCCAGGCCTTTGTGGTAGCACTGGCAAGTCGTATAGGTACTGGTAACCTTGCAGGCGTAGCAACCGCCATAAGCATCGGTGGACCAGGAGCAGTATTCTGGATGTGGGCGCTGGCATTGCTCGGTTCTGCCTCCGCCTTCATAGAATCTACGTTGGCACAGTTATACAAACGCAAAGGACAAACGTCCTTCTACGGTGGTCCTGCCTACTACATGAAGTATGGCTTGGGCAAAGGATGGATGGGCATAATATTCGCCTTCCTCATGATTATCACCTTCGGCTTCGCGTATAATTCCGTACAAAGCAACACTATCTGTGCCGCTTGGGAGAAGGCTTTCGGCTTCGACACCGCGACAATGGGTATCGTTCTTACCGTTCTCACGCTGGTAATAATCTTCGGTGGCATACATCGCGTAGCGAAGTTCTCGTCAACCGTCGTGCCTATAATGGCGGTAATATACCTTGTTCTCGCCATAGGCATAGTGGTATGGAACATCACTTCCTTGCCAAAGGTGCTTCTTGCTATCGTTGAAAACGCCTTCGGAATAAACCAGGCAGCCGGTGGTATGCTGGGCGTTACGGTCATGCAGGGTATCAAACGAGGTCTGTTCAGCAACGAAGCAGGTGAGGGTAGTGCGCCTAATGCTGCCGCCGTGGCAACAGTAACGCACCCGGTAAAGCAAGGTTTGATACAAGCCCTCGGCGTATTCACCGACACACTCGTGGTATGTTCATGCACAGCGTTCATTATTCTTGTAAGCGGAGTCGATATAACATCGTCAAACGGCATACAACTTACGCAGGATGCCCTGGCAAACCAGATAGGTAACATCGGCAATCCATTTGTTGCCGTCATGATATGGCTATTCGCTTTCAGTAGTATCATAGGTAACTACTATTACGGTGAGACCAACGTGCGATACATAAAGGACTCAAAGGTATGGGTATTCATCTACCGCTTGGCCGTGGCTGCAATGGTAATGATAGGCGCTATAGTAAGTCTTGACTTCGCGTGGAGCCTTGCCGACATTACCATGGCACTGCTGACGCTGTGTAACCTCATCGCCATCGTGCAACTCTCAAACCAAGCCGTGTTCCTGCTTAAGGATTATCGCAAGCAGAAGAAGGAGGGAAAGAACCCCGTATTCAACAAGAATATCATGCCAGAGATTGCCGACAAACTCGAGGCGTGGTAAGCATTACGAACAACACATATTATAAGCATAAAGTAATCGTGCCCAAATCACATTGTGATTTGGGCACGACCGTTTTCTAATATTAAGTGATATTACTGTTTTCACAATTGTCCTCAACAGTTATAGGCACCTTTCTATTCTCTAAGTACCCCGCGTCTGCCAAATAATATCAATGATGTGGCAGTGACCTCCATTACCTTTGCAATGAGGATACTGCCCACAAGGCATAGTGGCAAGGACACTACGATAAAGAGCATAGCCTGAAGCGACAGTGGGAGTATATCTGGCATGATGCTACGCAGGGGCTTACACAGCGCGGTAAAGATTGGCGAGAAGAGAAAGATGGGCATGGTGTTGCGACCTATCCAGTGTAAAGAGTCAAGGACTCGCTGCGGTAGGCGGGTGTGAACCAGCATCAGTACGTTCATGACGAAATAGACTATGGCCATGCCTCCTGCCGTACCCGCGTTGAGATTATTCCAATCTACGAGCAGAAGTGCCAATAGGACAAAACTCAATATGTGGGGATGGAACACCTCCTTTATATCCATACGGTACATGCGTATTGCCGCGCCAGCAAAGAAATACAGGGCGTTATGAAAGGAAATAATGCCTAACCACGCCATACCATAGCACGCAACTGCGCACGAAAGCAATCTTACCAAATGGTGAGTGCCCATTAAACGGGCGGTGAGGTAGTGCAGAACGCCACACAAAACCATCGTCTGCAAGTACCAATAAGGTCCCAACGGCTTTATCAACAGATGGTAAAGGTATGCGTCAAGGGTCAACCTGTCGATGTGTTCGTTTATCGGTAATACTGATGCCATGACGATATAGCCACTCTCCATTACGATATAGGGCACAAGAAGCCACAGTATCATACTGAAGAATCGACGTGCTGGCTTCTCTACATTCATCAGATAGCCCGAAATAAGTAGGAAGCCCGGCATGTGGAAAGTATAGACCATAGCCTTAGCGAAGGGAAATGTCTCTGACACAAACGTGAGATGAAACACCACCATGAGCAGGATGAAGACACACTTCATAAAGTCCAGTTCGGCAAGTCGCTTGCTTTGGCTATGGACTACGCCTTGCATTGTGTCCATAACTACAACAGTTCTGGTAACTCGAACAGGCGAATGCCGTTAGAGCCTTTTATTAATATGTAGTGGTTCTCTATAGGATTGGTGGCTATCTCAGCCTTAACCGCAGCCACATCGGGGAACTTACGGTATGGGCATTGCGTCTTTCCAAACTCTGAACCCACCAGCCATACGTTGTCAATGCCGTGCTCTTGCAGGAAGTCAACTACCTTCTGGTGTTCCTCAGCACTCACTTCACCGAGTTCGCGCATATCGCCGAGGATAGCCATCTTGGGCTTCACCTCCATAATGGCGAAGTTATGCAGGGCTGCTGCCATAGAGGTTGGGTTGGCGTTGTAGGTATCTACGATGAGTTTGTTATGCTCTGTCACGGTGAGTTGTGAACGGTTGTTGCTTGGTATGTAGCCCTCCAGTGCTTCGTCAACCTGCTCTGGTGTGACGCCAAAGTAAAGTCCGATGGTAGTCGCAGCCAACATATTATATATATTGTATGCTCCTACGAGGTGTGTCTGCACCTCATGCTCCTCACCTTGCGCTTTCCAAGAGAAGTGGAGGAATGGTGCACAGTCAATAACATGACCTTTTACCATTATGCCCTCTGCGTCATCGTCCACCGCATACTTTATGAGTGTGAGGTCGTGGGATATTCCTGCGAGGTATTTATTGTCGGCATCGATGAATACTTTACTATCCTTCTTTTGGCGAAGAAAGTCATACAGTTCGCCTTTAGTCTTTATCACACCCTCAAAAGAGCCGAAGCCTTCGAGGTGTGCCTTACCAACGTTGGTGATGATGCCATAGTCTGGTTCTACGATGTTGACGAGAGTCTTTATTTCTCCAGGGTGGTTTGCACCCATTTCCACTACCGCTATCTCGTCGTCTTTAGTGAGGCGGAGCAGCGTTTTGGGCACACCGATGTGGTTATTGAAGTTGCCTTGCGTGTAGAGCACGCGGTATTTCTTCTCCAATACGGTAGCGATGAGTTCCTTGGTAGTGGTTTTTCCGTTAGTGCCAGTTACGCCAATGATGCGTGTTCCGAGTGCACGGCGGTGCTCATTGGCAAGTTGTTGCAATGCTGTCAGCACGTCATCGACAACAATAAAACGGTCGTCTGCGGCATATTCTGGTTCGTCTATCACGGCGTAGGCACAGCCTTTCTCAAGTGCTGCGGCAGCATAAGCGTTACCATCGAATGATTCTCCCTTCAGGGCGAAGAAGATACTGCCTTGAGGACAGTCACGACTGTCGGTCGTTATGGTTGGATGCTCAAGGAAGAGCGAATATAATTTCTTTATTAATTCACAATTCATGATTCAGAATTTGTAATTACTTTTGGGTTCTATATTTTACATAACTCATAATACATAATACTTTTGGGCTTGCTGATGGGGCGTAAGCCTAATTATGAATTATGCATTATGAATTATGCTTTACTTACGTATTTGTCCGTTTCCGTCAATAAGCCACTTGTAAGTTGTTATTTCTTCAAGTGCCATAGGACCGCGCGGACCGAGTTTCTGGGTTGAGATACCTATCTCAGCACCCAGTCCGAACTGTGCTCCATCGGTGAAACTGGTAGGTGCGTTGACATATACACAAGCGGCATCAACCTGCTTTTGGAACGCTGAGGCAGCATTGTCATCGTTAGTTATGATGCACTCGCTATGCCCAGAGCCGTATGTTGCTATGTGTTCTATGGCGTCGTCGAAAGAAGAAACGGTCTTTATCGCCATGGCGTATGACATAAATTCTGTGCCGAACGACTCTTCGGTGGCGTGCAATAGCAACTCTTCGGGGTAGTTACCCTTTAGTGCAGCAAAGGCTTTCTCATCGGCATAGATCTTCACATTGCTTGCCTTCAGAGGCTCACACAACGCTTTGAGGTCGGAAAGACGCTGCTCATGGATGATAAGGCAGTCGAGAGCGTTACATACAGAGACACGCCTTGTCTTGGCGTTGTTGATGATTCGTGCACCCATCTCTACGTCACCGTCTTTGTCGAAGTATGCATGAACAACGCCAGCACCCGTCTCTATTACTGGCACCTTGGCGTTATCGCGAACAAAGTCTATCAGTTTTCTTCCGCCACGAGGTATGCATACGTCGATGTAGCCTACGGCGGTGAGCATCTCTCCCGTTGCTTCGTGGGTGGCAGGTAGCAGTTGTACCACACCGGTGTCGATGCCTTCACGCTGTAATACGGTGTGAATAAGGGCAACGATAGCCTTGTTTGACTCGTCAGCGTCGCGTCCTCCTTTCAGTACACAGGCGTTACCGCTCTTGAAACAGAGTGAGAAGACGTCGAAGGCAACGTTTGGTCGTGCTTCGAAAACCATGCCGATGACACCGAATGGCACAGCGACACGGCGCAGATGCAGTCCGTTTTCAAGCGTTTTCTCTTTCAGTACGCGTCCTAATGGCGATGGCAGTTGTGCCACATGACGCATGTCTGACGCTATGTCGGCAAGGCGTTGTGGTGTGAGTTGCAGGCGGTCGTACAACGGATTTGCCTTGTCCATGCGTGCAAGGTCCTTTGAATTGGCTGCGAGTATGGCGTCTTCGTTCGCTGATATGGCGTCAGCCACGGTGTTAAGCACCTCATCTCGGCGTGCATCAGATATGAGGGCAAGGCTGCGTGAAGCCTTTTTCGCTATTTTGAATTGGTCTAGCATAGTGATAATTCGGTTAAGTTTAGTTCATTGCTAAGTAGTCGTAGTGTACCAAAGGCTTCTGGTCGTGCTTGCCTATGAGTTTCCTTGCCTCTTCAGAAGAGAAGGAACTGCGTCCTACGGCAATGCGTTGGTTCTCTGGGGTGATAATGTTCACGATGTCCCCTTCCTCAAAGTCGCCCTCTATATCGGTTACTCCCACAAAGAGTAGGCTTACGGCTTTGGTGGAACGCAATGCACGCACTGCGCAATCGTTTATGTACACTTTGCCTTTTGCGAAACTTTCGCTATGGGCTATCCATTTCTTTACGGGTGATATGGCGTCAGGTCGCGGCACGAACTCGGTGTGAACGGTTTTCTGCGGAGCGTCAAACAGTTTGAGAAGGATATTGTCCATTTTACCGTTTGCTATGATAACGCGTATTCCTTCCTCCGCTACTTTGCGGGCAATGTTACACTTTGTTATCATTCCTCCGCGTCCGAAGCCACTCTTTTCGGTTTGAATATACTCGGCAAGGTCACGCCCGGGCTCTACCATCGGGATGACTTTCGCCTCTGGGTCCTTAGGAGAACCGTTGTAAATGCCGTCTATGTTAGAGAGAATTATGAGTTTATCAGCATCGAGCATGGTAGCGATGAGGCCAGAGAGTTCATCATTATCCGTGAACATCAACTCGGTTACGGACACCGTATCGTTTTCGTTGACGATAGGAATGACTCCATTCTCCAGCATGACCTGCATACAAGCACGCTGGTTAAGGTACTCACGACGTGTGCCGAAGTTCTCCTTCATGGTCAAGACTTGTCCTACATGAAGCCCATATTCACGAAAGAGGTCGTAGTAATGGTTAATGAGTTTCGTTTGTCCTATGGCGGAGAACAGTTGTCGTTGCTCCACGCTGTCGAGTTGTTTGTTGGTCTTCATCAACGAGCGACCTGCGGCAACGGCACCTGATGACACCATGATTACCTCCACACCACGGCGGCGCAGTTCTGCAATCTGGTCCACAAGGTGCGACATTCTGGTTATGTCCAGCCCACCAGCCGAACGTGCCAGCACGTTAGAACCTATCTTTATTACTATACGCATAGCGTTGTTTCTGTTTCTTTTCTATTTGTCTAATGCGGCAATGGCTGTGTTGTGTCACTTCCGCAAAAGCAAAAAGACACTGCCGTCCCATAGATGTCAGGACGCAGTGTCTTAGTTGTATTGTTTCAATTATTTACTTAGCACCTGCTTTCAAGCCACGTATCACCGCGCTGGTGAAGCCTGCGTGTTCCATCTCATTAAGTCCCTTGATGGTCACTCCGCCTGGAGTTGTTACCAAATCGATGGCTGCTTCGGGGTGCATACCACTTGCCTGAAGCAGTTCTACGGCTCCCTTCATGGTCTGCATGACTATCTCTTGTGCATCGTGGGCCTTGAAACCGAGTTCAACTCCACCCTCCGCACTGGCACGAACGTAGCGCATGGCGTACGCAATGCCACATGAAGCGAGCGTTGTTCCGGCTCCGAGAAGGTTCTCGGTGGTAAGGATTGACTTGCCAAGTTGGTCAAACAACCCCTTAACCGCAGCCACTTTGTCGTCTGAAGCATTGACATTCACGAGGAACGTCATACTTGCCAACTGCGCAATGGCGATGTTAGGAATACAGAGAAGTGTAGCAGGAACAGTGCCATTCTTATCCATCCACTCCTTAATGCTGTCGCTCTTCACTCCCGCTGCAATAACAACGAGTGTCTGCTTAGCATAATCCATGGATGCCTTTATGCCCTTTAGGACCTGCTCTACGAGCCAAGGCTTGACGAAAACCATTACTACATCGGCTCCTTTAACAGCCTCCGCGTTATCCTTTGTGGTCTTTGCGCCCTTCTCTGCAAAGCGTGATAAGTCTTCCATAGGGTCAGAAACGGTGATGTCGCAGGCGTTGAGCGACTGTAGTTTAAGCATGCCTTCCACGGTAGAACCGCCCATGGCACCTGCGCCTATTACTGCTATCTTCATTGTATTATGTGTTGTTATGTGACGGTAAAAAAATAACTTGGTACAATTTAACGATACATATAATATCTAAGATAAAGTTGTCTTGTCATATCTTTTTGGATATTTTGGAGCCATTCATCAGTCACAATGCTCGCATTGACCCTTCTTCATATCTCCAAACTATCTCAAAAATCTATGACATAAATTATACCAATTTATTCTTTCACCGTCACTAAAGTGCTAATGATCTATTTATTACAGGCTGTTCAGAGCTGTAGTGAGGCGTGAAACGAAGTCGTCCACGTTAGCCTTGGTTATGCACAGCGGTGGAAGAACACGCAGAAGGTTGGTTCCTGCGCAGCCTGTGAAGCAGTGAAGGTCGTACACTAACTTCTTGCGGACATCTGCATGAGGCACGTCAAACTCTACGCCTACCATCAGACCACGTCCACGCACATCGGTGATATGTGGCTGAACCTTCTTTAACTCCTTCAACTTGGCGATGAGATATTCGCCTACTTCGTGTGCGTTCTCAACGAGTTTCTCTTCCTCCATGACGTCAAGCACAGCGAGAGCAGCCGTACAAGCAAGGTGATTGCCACCGAATGTAGTGCCGAGTCTGCCGTAAACAGGCTTGAACTCTGGTGAGATGAGTACGCCACCCATAGGGAATCCGTTACCGATACCCTTCGCTACGGTGATGAGGTCTGGCTTGATGCCGAGCCACTGGTGGGCGAAGAACTTACCAGAACGGCCGTAACCGCACTGTATTTCGTCGCAGATAAGGAACGAACCGTTGCGCTTACATGCTGCTGCCAAGCCCTGAGCGAACTCTGGTGTAGCCATCTGTATGCCACCAACACCCTGTATGCACTCAAGGATTACGGCGCAAACGTCACCCTTATCGAGTTCTTTCTCCCATGCAGCGAGGTCGTTCATAGGAAGGTATGTAACGTGTCCGCAGTCGTTTATCGGTGCGATAATCTTAGGATTGTTAGTTACTTCCACTGCCAAAGAGGTACGTCCGTGGAAAGCCTTCTGTGCGGAGAGGATGCGTTTGCGTCCGTTTGTGAACGAAGCCAACTTCAAAGCGTTCTCATTAGCCTCCGCTCCCGAGTTGATAAGGAAGAACTGATAGTCCTCATAACCGCAGGCTTTGCCAAGTCGTTCTGCCAGTTGCGCTTGAAGTTTGTTGACTACTGAGTTGCTGTAGAAGCCCAGTTTGTTGAGTTGCTCGGTCATCTTCTCCACGTAGTGTGGGTGACAGTGACCAATGCTTATGACTGCATGACCACCATAGAAGTCAAGGTATTCCTGACCTTTATCGTCCCATACGTTGCAGCCTTTGCCCTTAACGATGTTGACATCGAATAGGGGATATACGTCAAATAATTTCATTTTGTCGTTGTTTGGTTGTTTGGTTGTTTGGTGGTTTTGTTGTTTGGTTGTTTGGTTATGTGGCGAATTGTTAACAGAGGGAGGCGTCATAACCTACATTTCCTATTAACCTAACCACAAAACGACAAAACAACCAAACCACAAAGCACCCAATTAGAACGCTGATGCCTTTAGGTTAAGACCAGCTTTCTCGTCCTGTCCGAACATGATGTTCATGTTCTGCACAGCCTGTCCTACTGCACCCTTGAGCAGATTGTCTATCATAGAGGTAACGACAACCTTGCGTCCGAAGACGTCAACGTGTACAATAGCCTTGTTAGTGTTCACCACCTGCTTCAGGTCTGGTGCCTTCTCGCTATAGTGAGTGAATGCTGCGTCAGCATAAAAGTCCTTATATAGTGCCTCGACCTCTTCCTTTGCCATTGCCTTGTCAAGGCGAATAACCTCTGTACAGAATATGCCACGGGCGAAATCGCCACGGTAAGGTATGAAGTCAACGGTCACTTCGTTGTCCTTTACCTCAAAGCCCTCATCGAGAGTGTCAACAACTCGCGGTGTGTCCTCAGGGCGAAGTTCGTTCAATGTCTGTGTTATCTCGTGCAGATGCTGGTGTGTAAAGAGTTTATACACAGAGAAGTTGTTGTTTCTCCATGAGAAATGCGTTGTTGCACCAGGCTTCTGTCCTGCTCCTGTAGAGCCTGTTATGGCGTTCACAGCGATGTCGTCCGTGATGAGACCAGCCTTTGCCAATGGCAGCAAACCGAGCTGAATACACGTAGCAAAGCATCCTGGGTTAGCCAGATGCTGACACTTTGCTATGATATCACGATGTGTTTCTGGCAGACCATAGACGTAATCGTGGTCGCCCGCGATACGGAAGTCTTGCGCAAGGTCTATTATCTTCACGTTCTCAGGGATGCTATGCTCCTTGAGGAACGCCTCACTCTTGCCGTGACCGAAGCAGAAGAACACTACGTCAACCTTGTCAAACGGCATCTCTGAAGTAAATTCCATCTCTGTTTCGCCAAGCAATCCTTCGTGAACATCATACACTTTGTTGCCAGCATTTGACTCACTGTTAGCGAAAACTATCTCTACCGATGGGTGGTTTATTAGCAAACGGATGAGTTCACCGCCTGTATAACCAGCGGCACCCAAGACCCCTACCTTTATCATATTTGTTGTTTGGTGGTTTAGTTGTTTTGTTGTTTAGTTGTATGGGGAAATCTGTTCGTGGAGAAAACTATTGCGAATGTATGCAATTATCTAAACCACTAAACGACCAAACAACTAAACAACTACTTCGATTTATCTTCTCTCGTCAGGATGTGCAAGGTAATATGCGCGCAGAGCGGTAGAAGATACCTTGATGAAGCCCTTAGCATCCTCTGATGTCCATGCCTTAGCAGTCTCGCCATACTCACCGAGTTTATTCTTAACAAGGTCGTTAGGAGAATCTACGCCTACAGTCTGGAAGCAGAGAGGACGCAGTTCCAGTTCTACCTCACCAGTAACATTACGCTGTGAAGATGTCAGCATAGCCTCGATATCAGCCATTACAGGCTCCAGATACTGTGACTCATGGAGGAACATTCCGTACCAGTTAGCCACCTGATCCTTCCAGTACTGCTGCCACTTAGAGAGTGTGTACTTCTCCAAGAAGCGGTGTGCACCGATGATAAGCATTGGTGCTGCTGCCTCAAAACCTACACGACCCTTGATGCCGATGATAGTATCGCCTACGTGACAGTCACGACCTATGCCGTAAGCGGCACCAATCTTCTCTACCTCCTGGATAGCGGCAATCTTATCGTCGTAGTGCTTTCCGTTTACAGAACAAAGCTCACCCTTGTCGAATCCGAGTTTCAGAGTCTCAGGACCCTCCTTGGTTGGGTGCTTAAGGTATGCAGACTCAGGCAATCCCTGCTTAGAGTCGAGAATCTCACCGCCACAGATTGATGTGCCCCAGATACCTACGTTGTAAGAGTACTTCAACTTGGTGAAGTCGGCAAAGAAGCCATGCTCGTTAAGGTAGTCAATCTCTTCCTGACGTGACAGGTTGCCATCACGTGTCAAGGTGATAATCTCTACGCCCGGAGCCATTACGAGGAATGTCATGTCGAAACGTATCTGGTCGTTACCAGCACCTGTAGAACCGTGGGCTATGGCGTCTGCGCCAATCTCGTTAGCGTAACGTGCTATGGCGATAGCCTGGAAGATACGCTCTGATGATACAGAGATAGGGTAACAGTTGTTACGCAATACGTTGCCGTAAACCATGTACTTGAGCGACTTCTCGTAGTACTCCTGTGTTACATCGAGTGTAACATATTTTACAGCACCGAGTTTATAAGCATTCTCTTCATTCGTCTTGAGTTGCTCCGCAGAGAAACCTCCAGTGTTAGCACAGGCTGCATATACCTCATATCCGTCCTGTGCAAGTTTCATTACTGTATAAGAGGTATCGAGACCTCCACTGAATGCTACTACTACTTTTTTCTTTGCCATGATATTTTGTGTTTTGATTTTTTTTGTTGTTGTTTGGTTGTTTGGTGGTGTGGTTGTTTAGTGGTGTGGTTGTTTAGTGGTTTAGTTGTTTGGTTGGAATATTGTCCGTCGGTCGTTTTTTATGTAACAGAGCCATCAAACAACTTAACAACAAAACCACTTAATGACTAAACAACTAAATCCCCCTTAGCAAGGTATTCCCCTCTTGGTAAGTGTCTTTACCACGTCCTGGAAGACTTCAGCCGGTGTAGGCTCTCCCTTGTGTTGCTCAGGGTCGTAAAGCATGCCTGTGCAGATGCAGAATTTGCGATGCTTTGCCTCCAGAATGTCGTGGTTAATGCAACCGCGACAGCCTCTCCAGAAGGATTCATCATCTGTCAATTGATTGAAAGACACTGGCACATAACCTAATGCCGTGTTCATCTTCATTACGGCATCGCCAGATGTAAGAGAGAAAATCTTAGCGTGAGGCCAACGCACACGCGCCAAGGTGAAGGTGTAGTCCTTGATATGTTTAGCTACACCAAGACCCTGAAAGTCAGGGTGTACTATCAGTCCTGAGGTCGTTACGTATGCCTTGTTGCCCCAAGTCTCGATGTAACTGAAACCTACGAAGCGGTCGTTCTCATCGAGGGCGATGACCGCCTTGCCCTCTTTCATCTTTGTCGCTACATACTCGTGGGTGCGCTCCGCAATACCCGTACCGCGTTTTTTCGCTGCAATACGAATCGTGTCGAGTATCTCGTCCACATACTTCTCATGTGAAGCGTCTGCCACAAGAATTCTAATGTCTTTCATTTTCTATGCTATTGTATTTTTATTTTCTTCTTTTATTATATATAAGGTACACGTGTTTACGTCTTAAAGCACCATGTCTGGTATTATGGCAGACAACTCGTCCACCACGTCCACGTGCATCGCGCCCTCTCTTATTACTATGAATATAGTGTCATCGCCCGCTATTGTGCCGAGCACTTCACGCAGATTGGCGGAGTCAATGTTTGAAGCTATGCTACTGGCGAAGCCTGGTCGTGTCTTCATCACCGCCATGTTACCCGAAAACTGTATAGACTTAAAGCCCGGTGCTGGTAGTATGTCGGCAGGTGGAAGCGGCTTATGAACCCTGCGATATGCCGTATCTTCCGGTATGGCATATACGTACCTACCGTCTGATGCCGCCGTCTTCACGATTTTGAGTTCCTTCATGTCGCGTGAAAGCGTGGCTTGTGCCGTGGTTATTCCCTGCCGCGCCAACGCCCTAATGACCTCGTCCTGCGAACTGAGTTCGTTGGAGGTCACTATTAAACGCAACGCTGCGAGCCTGTCTTTCTTCGTTATCTTCTGCATGGATAAATATTCAAAAACTTTTGCAAAATTATAAATAAATATGCAGATAGCCAAATATTATTTCATATATTTTATATACTTCGTGAATATTTTTTCAACTTTTACAATACGTTACCGCATATATAGTGTTATAACCAGCCTCCAACCACTGTTCGAACACATATTTTCCCACTACGCACTCTTTGCGGTCTCATATTTTTATGATGACAAAAGCCCTATAACTACTGGGCAAAAGTGTAACATATTCGGTTTGCTGCGTACTTAAGAGAAAAGTGGTGATAGTGGGTTCAGGTTAGAATGATAAAAATGGTAAATTTGGGAAATCGTGTAAAAGAGGCTTAATTACATTGCAATTAGGCCTCTTTTAGCGTGTAATCAGGTACAAATTACAAGGTAAAAGGGTACTGATTACACTCTAAAAGGGAAGTGATTATGATATGGTGTTGTAACGTGTTGATTTCGTGAAAGATATAATTGTAATCTCTTTAGGACGATAAAATGGTAAATTTGGGAAATCGCAGTTTTGGAGAGTCAATGTTTTATGGAGAAAAATATTGCAGAATAGTTGGGGAAAGATATGTTGTTCTGTGAATTTTTATTAAAATTAAGCATTTTGTTCTATGTTTTTACATTATTTACTCAGATATTAGAAATAAAACATTAACTTTGCAAAGTCATTTCTAATATCGAAAGCCCCACATGGGTTGGGTGGCGGAAGTGACATACATATTAAAATATGAGGCGTATCTGTACGCTTTGGTTTTGACTATAGAAGAACTTCGCAAATTCATCGGATTGTCAAGAACAAAGCAACGGAACGTCCTATGTGGTGTAGTATATATACCGCTCATTGGCTCTTGGCGTATTGTGTCAAGTCAGTGGGTACATTGGTTGTATCATACATCGGCGTGGGGCTTTCGCGTTGCTCGTTTCGACAATCCGGGCAATGCGAAGGCCTTTCTATAGTGGAACGAGCAGCAGACATGGTTCCACGCCATTTCATTTTGTTACATATTCACTTTGCTCATCTATGGTTACGCTGTCAATGGAGCCAGTGGCAGTAGCCTTTATTTAGTTAGACCTGTATGGTCTGTTCTGGCTTATGAAGAAAATATTTATCACAACAATGTTGCTTGCTGGTTGTCTTATGAACGGCAACGCTAAGCCGCGCTTTGACTGGTCGCTAACCTTTGTGCCTGAAGAAGGCGGTGTAAAGTTTGAGAGAATAACGGAAGATGCTGACAGAGTAGCGACGTATGACGGCAGACTGGTCAGGCACTTTACAAGAATTTTCGGTAGCAAAGGGGCGTTAACAGTTGATTGGTGGGTCGTACCGCAAATTGCAGTTTCGCCTGATGGTAAGAAACTGGGGTACATTAACGAAAAGAACGGTACCACCAATATCATGGTAAAAGATGCCAAGAGGGGCGGAGCAAGTGTGCAACGTACCTTTCGTACCAATGTAGAGGGGTTCTCGTGGAGTCCTGACGGTAAGACACTCTGTTTTACAGAGGTGCGCGGAGGACATCATGGCGTATATCTTATACCAGCAGATCAGGGCACAGTCGTAAGGCAAATATCTAACAGTAACGACAATGACTTTGCGGGTGTAATGTCGTCTGACGGCAACACAATATTCTTCCACCGCGGTGAAGGATACTCAAGCTATTCGTTATGGAGCTACGATCGTAAGACTAACCTTTTCTCTAATTATTCTCGTGGCATGACGGTATGCCCCATACGTAAAGATCCTAATTCTGTGTACTGTGCCCGTTTCACAGAGCGAGGTGAAAGTGAGATATGGAAAGTGAACTTCAGCACTGGAGTGGAGGAGTGTATATTGTCACAACCCGACAAGAGTTTCTCGAGCCCACAACTGTCTCCTGACGGCAAATGGCTACTCGTAACGGGTTCTAGTAGGGCTGAAAAGGAGAAGATAGACAATACGGATATATTCGTGGTAAGAACAGACGGCACTCAGTTTACACAACTAACCTACCACCCAGGCGACGATTTGTCACCAATATGGAGTGCTGACGGCAAAAGTATCTTCTTCCTCTCACAACGCGGCAGCGCTAAGCGTATATTCAATGTATGGCGCATGGACTTCAGTATGCAATAATAGTGGCTACAAGATGCAGCCATTCCTGATAACTTATTATTATAACATTAACAAAACAAAAGATTCAAGATGAAGAAAACATTAGTATCTATTGCGTGCGCTCTGTTGTGCACCTTTACCGCTTCCGCACAGCGTGCAAGCAGTTCCTCCTTCTTCTCTACGGAGAAAGAGAGTACTCCAGTAACATTAGGACTGCGTGGTGGACTCAACATTTCTAACTTTGGTGGCGATGTACTTGATATTGACAGCAAGTTAGGTTTTAACGCTGGCGTCAACGTTGACATTCCTATCGTAAAGAGTTTTGGCATACAGACGGGTCTGTTCTACACCTCAAAGGGCGCAAAGCAGAGTGCAGAGAATAATGACATTGATGCTGAGGTTAAGATAAACGAAGCATATCTACAGATTCCTGTGCTTGCTTCTTATCGTTATCACATTAACGACGACGTGCGTTGGGAGTTTAACGCTGGTCCATACTTCGCTTTTGGTGTAGGAGGAAAGATTAAAGAATCATTCAACAACAAATCGTATGAGGCAGATTGGTTTGACGATGACATCAGCAGCTTTGATATGGGTATGGCTCTCGGCACTGGTATTACCGTGAACAAGTTTTACTTCGGAGTTCAATACGAAATAGGTATGTACAATATGTTGAAGGATTCTGAGGAAAGTATGAAAAACACAAACTTCTCTGTTAACGTAGGTTATAACTTCTAATCATACATTTTTACATTTAACGTGCCGCTCTTGCCGCGAGGTAAGGGCGGCTTTTGAGTCTATATCCAATAAAAATATATGAGGACACCTACAATATTGGCTGTATTTTCCCTTAAGGTGGGTTCTATAAATATATCTCTGTCAAGACTTCTAAGCATATACAGGCAAAAACAAAAGCATTTATGGGAGATTAATGTCAGATTAACGATGATTAATGTAATAAAAACAGTACAAAGCACAATAATCATTTTTTGTGGTACTATTACCGTTAGGCTATAAAAGAAAAAGTCTTCGGAGTCAAAAAACATGACTCCGAAGACTTCTTGCTTTCTTATGTCGGGGTGACCGGACTCGAACTGGCGACCCCTACGTCCCGAACGTAGTGCGCTACCAACTGCGCTACACCCCGATTGTAATGAGGGAGCGTATTATTAATGCGCTACACCCCGATTGCGCCCGCAAAGGTACAACTTTTTTCCTAAAACAGGAAAAAATAAGATTGGAAATTAATACAAACGGTCTAATTTCAACAAAAAACAATCTTTTTGTTGAAATTTTTTCGTAAACATTTTGTTAATTCGAAAAAAAGCAGTACCTTTGCACCGCAATCAAGAGAAGTGCACTAACATAGGGGTGTTAAAGGGCAGTGTACGGAACTTGAATTGCAAATGGTGCCATAGCTCAGTTGGTAGAGCAAAGGACTGAAAATCCTTGTGTCCCCGGTTCGATTCCTGGTGGCACCACACAAAAACCTTCACAACGGTGCTTGTGAAGATTTTTTTTGAAAAAACAACATCCCAAAGGTGCCATAGCTCAGTTGGTAGAGCAAAGGACTGAAAATCCTTGTGTCCCCGGTTCGATTCCTGGTGGCACCACACAAAAGACTTCACAGGTTAGCTTGTGAAGTCTTTTTG
>DAIUFT010000015.1:0-53681 GCA_036844425.1 Prevotella sp.
TTGACCTCGAAAATAACCTCGAAATATAACAAAGGTAATTTATAGAACCACCCTATAATAACTCAAGAAATAAAAAGATGGTGTACCTTTTTACTTGGTACACCATCTTTTTCTGTACATAGAGTGCTGCTTTTCTATTTTAAATCATGTCTGTAGTTCCCTCTTTACTGTGCAACGGTAGTGTCAGCAGGTGCTGTTGCAGGTGCTTCCTGTGCTTTGTTGCTGTTGTCGGCAGGTGTTGTTGGTGCAGACTCTGCTTGCTTGTCGGCAGGAGCAGGCTGAGCTACGGTGTCTGCTGGGGCTAACTCAAGTTCAGATACGGTGCTGTTTGAAGCGAAAACGTTACCAAATGAAACCATCATCATTACTGCTACTGCTGCGATTGCTAACTTTTTCATAGTCTTAAAAGAATTTAGTTGTTAATATAATATTTGTTTGTTTTTTCTCTTGTGGGCTTAGCAATGTTGTTGTTACGTTGCCGTTCCCGCAATATTATATCGCAACCGCTGTGCCAAGTTTTTACGCTATGTATGTAATACGTTGGTAATCAGTGTTTAATAATAAAAATAGTGCTGTTTGGTATATGTGGAAACTGTGGAAGAGGTGTGGAAAAAATCCACAGAATTATGTGGAAACATTAATATGTCCTTCCCCATATTGCGTTTTTTCTCACCGCCTACATGCCATATTTCTTTAATTTGTTGTAGAGAGTCTTTCTGTCCACGCCCAGCAACACGGCAGCCCGACTCTTGTTACCGTTTGCTGCTTTCAGTGCCGCTTCAATCCTTTGCTGTTCGTTTTGCTCGTCTCTCAGCGTGAGATTTTCCGTTACCGTGGTAGTATGGTTCATGCTTTGCTCCAGTTCTTCTACCCCTATACGGCTACCTTTGGTAAGCAGTGTCGCCCTTTTCACCACGTTGTTCAGTTCGCGTAGGTTTCCCGGCCAGTCGTAAGCAGCAATTCTTTCAGCCGCCTTGCTATCAAATCCCATAACGTTACGATTCAGTTCCTGATTAGCATGCTGCAGAAACAGGTCTGCAAACAGGAACAAATCCGTTCCTCTGTCCTTCAGAGCGGGCATAGAAATAGTAAATTCGTTGATTCTATGATATAGGTCTTCCCTGAATTTTCCCTCCTGAACACGCTGTGCAAGGTTTTCGTTAGTGGCGCAAACAAGGCGTATATCTACTTCAATCTCCTTAGAACTGCCTAATGGCCGAATTCTTCGTTCCTGCAAAGCGCGCAGCAGTTGCACCTGCACTTCATAGTTAAGGTTGCCCACTTCGTCCAAGAACAGTGTGCCGCCATTAGCCATCTCGAATGCTCCCTTCTTGTCATTGTCAGCCCCGGTGAACGCTCCTTTAGCGTGACCGAACAGTTCAGACACCGCCACATCCTTCGGAATAGCACCGCAGTCGAGTGCGAAGAAAGGCTTCTTTGCCCTTGGGCTTAGTTGATGTATGCGGTGTGCCACGTATTCCTTGCCCGTACCGCTGGCACCAAGTATCAGTACCGACATGGGGGTAGGGGCAACAAGCGCCACGAACTCGTATAGCCGTCGTGACGCCTCGCTCTTTCCCTCAATGTATCTGGGTGGTTGTGATGACGGGGCAGATGGCGTGTTGCTTTGTTTGCTGCTCGTCTTCAGGGGAGTATTAGTAGCAAGCGCATCGGTAATCTTGTCCATAAGGATGTCGGGTGAGAACGGTTTTTCAATGTAGTCCGTCGCTCCCGACTTCATGGCGAGTACCGCATTCTGCACCTCTGCATAACTTGTCATGACAATGAATGGCACCTCAATGCCGTGTTTCCTAAGCCATTGCAGCAAGACCAGTCCGTCATGGTCTGGCAATCTGAGGTCAGAGAGTATAAGGTCCCATTCCTTTTGCTCCTCAATCTGCCCCAAAGCCGCCTTTACCGACGTAACCCTTTCCGTCTCAAACCCTTTCTTTTTAAGAAAAGTCTGTATGATAGTGCCAAACGTTAAGTCGTCTTCAACAATCAAAACTCTATTCATACGCAATATGCGCTAAATCCTATTTCTTCTTTAACTCATACAAATCCTTACGACGGTCGCGCAGGTTTCTTACCGCACCATATGTGTGGAGTTCGTTAAGCAGGTTTAGGTCAACGTCTGATATAAGAATCATCTCCGTGTTGGCAGTTGCTTCCGAGCGTTTACCGTCGTTAGGGAATGCGAAGTCGCATGGTGTGAATACGGCACTCTGAGCATACTGTATGTCCATATTGTGAACACGTGGCAGGTTGCCCACGCTACCAGCAATAGCCACGTAGCATTCGTTCTCAATGGCACGCGCCTGTGCGCATACTCTGACGCGAGAGTAAGCGTTCTGCGTATCCGTCATGAATGGTACGAAGAGTATTTGCATACCGTCCTGCGCCATGAGTCGTGACAGTTCTGGGAACTCCACATCGTAACATATAACGATACCAATCTTGCCGCAATCCGTATCGAAAGTCTGTATCTGGCTGCCGCCCGTCAAGCCCCAACACTTCTGTTCGTCAGGCGTAACATGTATTTTTTCGTACATATCTACGCTACCGTCGCGTCGGCAAAGGAAGCCCACGTTGTACAGTGCGCCGTCGTTTTTAAGGTAAGGCATGCTACCCGTGATGATGTTAATATTATACTGTATGGCAAGTTCGCGGAAGCGATCGCGTATCTGTTCCGTATATTGTGCCATGGCGCGAATGCTCTGTGCCTCGCCCATCTCGTTGAACTTAGCCATCAATGGTGCATTGAAATATTCCGGAAACAGTATAAAGTCGCTCTTATAGTCGCTGACAGAGTCAACGAAGAACTCTACCTGCGTAAAAAGGTCGTCAACAGAAGCGTATGGGCGCATCTGCCATTGTACCAGTCCTATGCGTACGTTAGGCTTGCGGTCAACGTAAGAGTCCGTAGGTGGTTGATAATAAATGTTATCCCACTGCAAGAGAGTAGCGCAGTGTTCGCTCTCCTCATCGCTTGGCAAGTAGTTACGAATGACGCGTCGCACGTGGAAGTCGTTAGACAGTTGGAACGTCAGCACAGGGTCATATATTTCGCGTGAACGTACCTTCTCTATGTACTCCTTAGGGCGCATCTGGTCAGCGTACTTATGATAGTTAGGTATGCGTCCGCCAAACATAATGGCTTTGAGGTTCAGTTTCTCGCACAGTTCTTTGCGATATTCGTACATACGGCGTGCCAGTCGCAGTCCGCGGTAGTCAGGGTGTATAAAGACCTCTATGCCATAGAGAATATTTCCGTTAGGGTCATGCGTGTTAAACGTCTCATTTCCCGTAACCTGTGCGTAGGTATGGTCGCCCTTCACCTTATTGTAATTAACGATGATGGAGAGTGCGCAACCAACAATTTTGTCGTCAACAATAATCACCACCTGTCCCTCGGGGAATATGGTGATAAGTTTCTTTATCTGCGCATGAGTCCAGAACACGTCTGACCCACCGTAAATGCGTTTGAAAGACTTGGCCAGTTGATCGTAATCCTCCATGTGAAGGTTACGAAGTCCAACCTTTTCAATTTTGTGATTCTGATCCATAATACAATCTTTGTTTTTTAGGAAACCATTATTTCTCTTCCCCGTAGTAGTCGTTCCACTCCTCCAGGGCTTTCTTCCAGTCTGTTGTCTCGTTCTTAATCTCGGCGTTCTCCATCAACTTCTGTTCCTCGTCGCGCTGTTTGTCGCGTGCACGTTTCTCCTTCATTGCAGCGATGGTTGCATCGTCCAGTATAACGATAGCCCTGCGCTCTATGGCGGCATAGAGTTCGTTGAGTCCGAACTTCTTGCCCGGCTCGTTAAAGTCGGAGATGTTAAACTCATAGTCCACGCGTAACTCGTGGCGTATAGCCTTGTCCTTTAGTCGGTTCGCTCTTTCCTTTAACTTGAGCAGTTTGGCTATCTCGAATATCTCAGTTTCTGAATATTTGTTTCTTCCCATTTTTTTGTTGTTTGGTTGTTTTGTTGTTTGGTGGTTTGTTTTGTTGTTTAGTTGTTTTGTTGTTTTGTGGTTTGGTTGGTTGTTTTGTGGTTTAGTTGTTTGGTTGGTTGTTTTGTTGTTTTGTTGTTTGGTTGGTTGTTTTGTGGTTTAGTTGTTTTGTTGTTTTGTGGTTTGGTTGTTTAGTTGTTTGGTTGGTTGTTTTGTGGTTTAGTTGTTTTGTTGTTTGGTGGTTTGGTTGTTTGGAAAAGTTCCCATTATGATGTTAGCATGTAACCAAACCACTAAACGACCAAACCACCAAACGACCAAACCACCAAACGACTAAACGACCAAACGACCAAACGACTAAACGACCAAACCACCAAACCACCAAACCACTAAACGACCAAACGACTAAACCACCAAACCACTAACTTAATACAGCAATATCAGTCCAGCGAAAGCCGCATAGACAATCATGCGTATAGGGTTAACTTTTACTATCTTAACTCCAACAAACGTTGCGATAAACAATGTTATGGAAATCCAAAAGTGCCAAGCAGAGTGGGAGGGAGCATCGAAGTTCTCGCTGTTGCACAGTAACAACGTAGCAGCCGCCAGCAGTCCTACCACCGCAGGTCGCAAACCGGTGAAGACACTCTGCACGGGTTGCGACTGCATATATTTCAGAAACAACTTGCTTATGAGCAGCATGAGTATGAAAGACGGCAGAATAAGGGCGAACGTAGCCGTAACACTGCCCAATATGCCGAGCAACATGCTGTCAGTAGCGTGGTGTACCGCGGTATAACCACAATATGTAGCACTGTTGATGCCGATAGGTCCAGGTGTCATCTGTGATATAGCAACGATGTTGGTAAACTCAGCCGAGGTCATCCAGTGGTGGCTTACCACCACCTCGTGCTGTATGAGCGACAGCATACCGTAGCCACCTCCGAAACCGAAGGCACCGATGATAAAGAATGTATAGAATAATGTAAGGAATATCATTTTTTTTTAGGGTCGTTGGGTTATCTTACTCGCTGGGCTTAATAAACTGTCCGTAAACATATCCACCAATGCCAGCGGCAAGTATGATGTAAATAGGGTTAACTCCCAGCAACCATATCAACATGGCGGAGGCAATAGGAATCCAACAGTTTATGAGGCTTATGCCAGTACTCTTCGCCATGTTCCATGTAGGTATGGCGATAAGCGCCACCACCGCAGGACGTATCCCCGCAAAAGCCGCAGCCACCCATGGCACGTCTTGAAAGTTCTGGAAGAACATGGCGATAGCCAGTATGATGAGTAGCGAGGGCATTGCCGTGCCGAGAGTGGTGAGGGCAGCCCCAGGTATGCCTCTCAGCCTGTAGCCGATGAATATAGACAGGTTAACGGCGAAGACACCAGGACATGACTGCGCTACGGCTATCAAGTCAAGAAACATATCCTTGTCTATCCACTTGCGTTTGTCAACGATCTCCGCTTCTATGAGTGGTATCATGGCATAGCCACCACCCAGGGTGAACAGTCCTATGCGAAAGAATGTCAAGAAAAGAGTTCTGTTCATATATAAATATAGTATGTTTGCTGCAACAATATAATCTGCAAAATTACAAAAAAAAACGTTATCGCCCAACTTTTCCTATGTTATTTTTAAAACCGTCATTTAATGACGGGGGGCTAACGTTCATCGTTTCCTCTCGCCATCGTAAAGTTAGCCTTTCATTTGCTGGAAGCTTATGGAGCCTTTCATACTGTTTTATCCGTGCATCTATTTCGTTTGGCAATTGCCGTGCAGTTGTTTGGCAATTGTCGTGCAGTTGTTTGGCAATTGCCGTGCAATCGTTTGGCAATTGCCGTGCAATCGTTTGGCAATTGCCGTGACAATATAAAGACACCGTCTTAACACCATAAAAACATTGGCAATGGATGGTATAATGATACGGGCAATACAGTCTTTAAGCACCGACAGTAAAGTGAGTGAAAAGTAAAAGCGTTCAAATCGTAATATAATTTGTGTGCAACCTTAAAGCGTTCTGTAAAGCGTTGAAAAACAATAAGAAAAAGTGTAGAGTCATCAAAGATAGGAAAAGTGGGATTTTTAATAAGTTAATCAGAAATTTGGAGTTATCGAAAAAACTGTGTAACTTTGCACATCTTATATAAATATCTCAATAGATACGAGGATTAACAACAATAAAAGCAATGGTATATAAATACGACTTCCTCATAATCGGTTCTGGTGTAGCCGGCATGAGTTACGCCCTTAAAGTAGCAAGGGCACACAAAGGCAAGATATGCCTTATCTGTAAGACAACGCTTGAAGAGGCTAACACAAACTTTGCACAGGGTGGTGTGGCATCGGTGACCAATTTAGTTGTGGACGATTTTGAAAAGCATATACAGGATACGATGATAGCCGGTGACTTTATCTCAGATCGTGCAGCAGTAGAACAGGTGGTACGCATGGCACCGTCACAGATAAAAGAGCTCGTGCAGTGGGGAGTAAACTTTGACCGTAAGGAAGACGGTGAGTTTGACCTACACCGTGAGGGAGGCCACTCAGAATTCAGAATACTGCACCATGCCGATGATACAGGTGCCGAGATACAGCGCGGACTGATAGAGGCAGTGCGTAATACTCCTAATATAGAAGTGAAGGAAAATCACTTTGCTGTAGAGATTATTACGCAGCATCACCTCGGAATAGAGGTTACTCGCCGTACACCTGATATTGAGTGCTATGGCGCATACGTGCTGAATCCCGACACACAGAAGGTAGATACATACCTCAGTAAGGTAACGCTGATGTGTACTGGTGGTTGTGGCGCAGTGTATCAGACAACAACAAACCCAATCATCGCTACAGGTGATGGCGAGGCAATGGTGTACAGAGCAAAGGGAACAGTAGCCGACATGGAGTTCGTACAGTTCCACCCAACATCCTTGTATCATCCAGGAGAAACGCATCCAGCATATCTTATAACCGAGGCTATGCGTGGTTACGGTGGCATACTGCGTCTGCCAAATGGCGAGACATTCATGGAGAAGTATGACGAGCGTTTGTCCTTGGCACCACGTGACATCGTAGCGCGTGCTATAGATAAGGAAATGAAGATACATGGCATAGACCATGTATGCCTTGACGTAACGCACAAGGACCCAGAAGAGACAAAACATCACTTCCCTAACATCTATCAGAAGTGTCTCTCTATAGGCATCGACATTACGAAGGAGTATATACCAGTACGTCCAGCAGCCCATTATATGTGTGGCGGTATAAAGGTGGACCTTAACGGTTGTTCAAGTATCAAGCGACTGTATGCCATAGGCGAGTGCTCATGCACTGGACTGCATGGTGGTAACCGCTTGGCTTCAAACTCACTCATCGAGGCTGTGGTATATGCAGAGACCGCTTCACGCCACTCGCTGGAGCACGTGGACGAATATGACTTCAACACGTTGGTACCAGAATGGAATGATGAAGGCACACTGTCAAACGAAGAGAAGGTGCTCATTACGCAGAGCGTGCTCGAAGTAGGGCAGATAATGGCAAACTATGTAGGCATAGTACGCTCAGACCTGCGCTTGAAGAGAGCATGGCGACGCCTCGACGTGCTTTATGAGGAGACAGAAGAGCTCTTTAAACACGTACACGCAAGTAAGGATATTTGCGAACTTCGTAACATGATAAACGTAGGTTATCTCATCACACGATGGGCGATAGAGCGTAAGGAGTGCCGTGGACTGCACTTTACAACGGACTATCCGCATCATGCGTATGACAAAAACAAATAAGTTCTTTTGAAATACAATAGGAAAACAACGTGGCTGTTGTCGCTGCTCTTTGCGGCGACAACAGTTTCGTATGCACAGGACACGCTTACCGTGGCAGGCAAAGACGATGTAGAGTTGCTGGCAGCGGAGGACTCTGTGGCTGCAGATACACTTGCGGCTGCGGATAGTGTGGCGTGTACCCTGCCGTGGCCACAGTCGCTGAGGGCTAATATAGACAACATAATAGCAAAAAGCCAATTCCTTAAAAACTCACAACTGGGCATGATGGTCTATGACCTTACCGCCGACTCGGTATTGTATGCCGTTGGCGAGAGGCAGACCCTGCGACCAGCATCAACCATGAAGGTGCTGACAGCAATTGCCGCTCTCGACAAACTTGGTGGTGCTTACCTTTACAAAACACGCCTCTGCCACACGGGAACCGTTGTAGATAGCACAAAGACCCTGCACGGCGATATATATATAATAGGTGGAATGGACCCACGTATAGGAGCAGACGATGTACGCTCCTTTGCCCTGTCAGTAAAAGAGTGTGGTGTTGACACTATCCGTGGCAATGTGTATGCCGACCGTTCAATGAAGAATGCCGACCTGGCAGGAGAAGGATGGTGTTGGGATGACGATAACCCAGTGCTTACACCATTGCTCTATGGACGCAAAGACCGACTGGCAGACCGACTGGTGCAGGCACTGGAAGACGCAGGCATAGTACTGATAGGAGAGAGGGGCGACAAGACGTGCCCAAGAAACGCAAAGGAATTGTGCGTAAGGACGCATACGATAGAACAGATATTGCAGCGCATGATGAAGGAAAGCGATAACCTTTACGCTGAAAGCATGTTCTATCAACTGGGGCTAACGAACGGTAAACCAGCCACGGCACGAAAAGCTAAGAGCGTAACAGAGGCATTACTAAAGAAGATAGGGCTTGCCGACAGACCGCACCGTTTTGCAGATGGCTCAGGGCTCTCGCTATATAACTATGTCTCTGCAGAAATAGAAGTGGCATTCCTACGTTATGCTCACAATAACACGGATATTTATGCGTACCTGTATCCGGCACTGCCAATAGCGGCAAAAGACGGAACGCTGGAGAAAAGAATGCACAAAACAGCGGCAGCGGGCAACGTACACGCCAAGACTGGAACACTGACGGGCATCAGCAGTCTGGCAGGATACTGCACTGCTGCAAACGGACACGAACTGTGTTTTGCCATAATAAACCAAGGAGTGATGCGCAGTGCTCCAGCAAAGACATTCCAAAACAGAGTATGCACCGCAATGTGTAGACCAGAGAAGAAAAACAATACTAATCAATAAGAATCTCAACACCCATTTAATGTATGAACCAGAGAATAATATTGTCACAGAACCTGCAGGCAGAACTCACTTCAGCCATAGCCGACTGTGAACACGATAGAATATTTATCCTTACCGATACAACCACTGAAAAGCAGTGTCTTCCAGTAGTGAAGGGCTATCCTTGCCTAAAAGGAGCAACAAACATCACCATCGGAGCAACCGACGTAGAGAAAACACTTGAAAGCGTGGCACACGTATGGCAGTGTCTGCAGAAGGGTGGGGCTACACGTCATTCGTTGTTGATAAACCTTGGAGGAGGCATGGTGACCGACCTTGGCGGATTTGCTGCAAGCACATTCAAACGCGGCATTAACTTTATCAATATACCAACGACATTGCTCTCCATGGTAGATGCCAGCGTGGGAGGCAAGACAGGAATAAACTTCGGTGGACTGAAGAATGAGATAGGAGTATTTAACGACTCAAAATACGTTATCCTCTGTACCGAATTCCTGAAAACACTCGACGATGCCAATATGCGTTCAGGCTATGCCGAGATGCTGAAACACGGTCTTATAGCCAACCAACAACTGTGGAATGAACTCGTAACATTCCATATAACACAGCCAGACTTGAAGCAGTTACAGCGCATGGTGGCAGACTCAGTGGCAGTGAAGGAACGCGTAGTGGAGCAGGACCCACACGAAAACGGAATACGCAAGGCACTAAACTTAGGGCACACCATGGGACATGCCTTTGAGTCTTGGGCTATGAAACATAACAAACCTATACTGCATGGCTATGCGGTAGCATACGGATTGATACCCGAACTCTATCTTGCCGTTGCCAAAACAGGTTTCCCCGTTGAGACCATGCGAGAGGCGGTACGTTACGTTCGCGATGTTTATGGCGTATTGCCAATAACATGTGACGACTATCCAGAGTTGCTCGAACTGATGACCCACGACAAGAAGAACACGGCAGGCGTAATAAACTTCACCCTGCTCGGCGGTATAGGCGACATCCGTATCAACCAAACCGCAACGGTGAAGGAAATGGAAGAGGCGATGGATTTTCTGCGCGAAGGAATGTAAGTCGTTTCTTTACCGTCACTAAGTAAATGACAGAATAATAGCAAAACGACAAAAATAACAGGAAATAGTAACCCAAAAGTAGCAAAAAGTTAATAGAAAGGTTAAATTTCTTGCTATTTGTAAAATAAAAAGCCTGTTTAGTTTGCAGCATAACAAAAAAAGTAGTAACTTTGCATCTGCAATAAAAAATACAGGCACAAAAATATGAGTAAACTGATAAAACCACATGATTATAAAGCCCTTCTCGATATGAAGCAGACAGAGCAGGGCATAAAACTCATAAAGGAATTCTTTCAGCAGAATCTGGCGACAGAACTTCATCTGCGCCGTGTTACAGCACCGCTCTTCGTACTGCAAGGCCTTGGCATCAACGACGACCTCAACGGAGTGGAGCGTGCAGTTACTTTCCCTATCAAAGATTTGGGAGACCAGAAGGCAGAGGTCGTTCATTCGCTTGCTAAGTGGAAGAGACTGACGTTGGCGGAGTATGGTATTGAACCAGACTATGGTATCTATACCGACATGAACGCCATACGTGCTGACGAGGAGTTGGACAACCTTCATTCGCTTTATGTGGACCAGTGGGATTGGGAAGCGGTTATGACAAAAGAAGAGCGTAACCTGGATTTCCTCAAGAACGTTGTTAAGCGTATCTATTCTGCTATCTTGCGCACAGAGTATCTTACCTGTGAGACATACCCACAGATTAAGCCTTTCCTGCCAAAAGAGATATTCTTTATACATAGCGAGGAACTTCTGCAGATGTATCCTAACCTTACTCCTAAGGAGCGTGAGGACGCTATATGTAAGAAGTACGGGGCAGTGTTCGTTATGGGCATTGGCAATAAGTTGAGCAACGGTGAGAAACACGACGGACGTGCTCCAGATTATGACGACTGGACAACACCTAACGGTGATGGATACTTTGGCTTGAATGGCGACATTCTTATATGGTATCCAGTGTTGGAGCGTTCATTCGAACTCTCTTCTATGGGTATTCGTGTAGATAAGGAGAGCCTGTTACGCCAGTTGCAGATAGAGAACAAGATGGAGCGTAAGGAACTTTACTTCCACAAGCAGTTGCTTAACGATAAGTTACCTCTCTCTATTGGTGGTGGTATAGGTCAGAGCCGCCTCTGCATGGTGCTCCTTCACAAGGGCCATATCGGTGAGATACAGGCAAGTATATGGCCAGAAGAGCAGCGTAAGGAGTGTAAGGAACTGGGCATGAACCTTATCTAAAATAGTAGGATTCATACCAAGTTAATCTTTTTGTAGTCATTTAGACTACAGATTGTAGTGACATATTACGTATATTACATATAATTAAAGATGGTGAATAAGTTGATACCTTTAACTTATTCACCATCTTTTTTCTGTTCATTGATGAGATTCTACCTCTGATTACTGTGCTGTTATCAAGAAAAAGAAGCCACAACGGCTTTCTATTTATAGTGTTGTTATCAAAAAAAAGAACCACAACGATTTAACTTTTATTGTTAACCGTTGTGGTTCTTTATTTAAGGGTGGTTCTATAAATTACCTTTGTTATATTTCGAGGTTATTTTCGAGGTCAAAGTGTAAGTGAGCGATGGAGTTATGCGGGCATAACGACTGAACGAACTTACGCTTTGGGCCGAAAAGAACTCGAAAGATGACAAAACGTCATTACATCATTTAAGTTTTATATAACGGTGGTAATTTATAGAACCACCCTAATATGTTACACAGAGTGCAAGAACTTAAGCTGTTCTCTGTGCCTGTTGTTTATAGCGTATTATGCGAATGGGTTCTCTGTAGCGTAAGGCAGAGACTTAGGCTGGTTGTAAGCAATATCCTTTATGCCGAGATATTTGAATACTTCGAAGAGAGTCTTGCCAACGTGTGAGAAGGCAACAGCACCGTGGTGTGGGTAGCCTTTCTGTACAAGTACGTGGCGATAGAAGCGTCCCATCTCCTTGATAGCGAAGATACCGATACCACCGAAAGAGCGTGTAGGTACGTCGAGCACCTCACCCTCTGCAATGTAAGAGCGCAGGTTGCCCTCTGAGTCGCACTGTAAACGATAGAATGTGATGTCGCTTGCAGCGATATCGCCTTCAAGTGTGCCACGTGTGAAGTCTGGTGTACCACCGTTCTCGAGCAGACGGTTCTGTATCAACTGATACTTAATCTTGCGGTTAGAGCACATCTTGCACTGAGGAGTGTTACCACAGTGGAAGCCCATGAACGTATCAGTGAGTTTATAGTCGTACTTGCCAACGATGTCTTCGTCGTAGATGTACTTAGGAACGGAGTTGTTGATGTCGAGCAGAGTTACGGTATCATCGCTTGCGCACATGCCGATATACTCTGAGAGGGCACCGTAGATGTCAACCTCACATGCTACAGGAATGCCTCTGCTAACGAGACGGCTGTTAACATAGCAAGGCTCAAAGCCAAACTGGCTTGGGAAAGCAGGCCAACACTTGTCTGCGAATGCTACATACTGGCGTGAACCCTTGTGAGCCTCTGCCCAATCAAGCAGGGTTAATTCGAACTGAGCCATGCGGCGGCTGAGGTCAGGATAGTAACAACCCTCGCCCATTTCCTTTGCCATGTCGGCGCAAACATCGTCAATACGTGGGTCATTCTCGTGCTGCTTGTATGCAACGAGAAGGTCAAGTTCAGAGTTCTCTTCAATCTCTACGCCGAGTTCATAGAGTCCCTTGATAGGAGCGTTGCAGGCGAAGAAGTCCTGTGGACGTGGACCGAAGGTGATAATCTTAAGTCCCTTAAGGCCAAGGATAACACGAGCAACAGGAACGAACTCTGCCATCATCTGTGCAACTTCTTCTGCTGTGCCTACTGGGTACTCAGGAATATAGCCCTTAAGGTGGCGCATGCCAAGGTTATACGAGCAGTTCAGCATGCCGCAGTATGCATCGCCACGACCGTTTATCATGTCGCCATCGCCCTCTGCTGCTGCAACGAACATGCAAGGACCATCAAAGTTCTTTGCAATAAGAGTCTCTGGAGTCTCAGGACCGAAGTTGCCGAGGAATACAACGAGGGCGTTGCAGCCAGCAGCCTTTACCTCTGATACGGCTTTCTCCATGTCTTTCTCGTTCTCAACAGTAGTCTGGCAGTTGAAAACTTCACCGTTGTATGCCTTTACAATGTTCTCACGACGCTGTGTTGACAGTGCGATAGGGAAACAGTCACGGCTAACTGCGATGATGCCGAGTTTCACTTCTGGAATGTTTGTACTTTTCATAAAAATAAATGTTTAAGTTTTTTGTTTAGGTATATGTTGTTTACCTTTGTTCGTTTTATTTATATATTGTTGTTTTACGAATATATTTCTTTGTATTCTCTTTTTATTTGTTCTATAATTATGTATCTTCCTCGTTCTATATAGTTATCTCCGCAGAGCCATAGCAGCGATGATGCTGAGCGTCATAGATAACGCAGAACTGCCCTGGTGCTACGCCATGTATAGGTTCTTTGGCATGTACTATGAATGTATTGTCATCACCTTGTTCTATGGTTGCTGGTAGATACTCAGGCGTGTGGCGTATTTTGATGCGTACTTCCACACTGTCGCCTTTGTTAACGAGATGTACCCCTTTCTTGACTTCTTCGCCTTCACGTGGCAACCATGGGTTACATGTAAGGAAATTCATGTCGTGTATGGGGAAATCCTTGCGGTATGCACTCTTAGGGTCATAGCCATGAGATACGAAGAGGATGTTCTTCTTAATGTTCTTCTTAACTGCGAACCACGGTCCGCCACCGAAACCCAGTCCGTGTCTCTGCCCGATAGTGTGGAACCATAGTCCCTTGTGCATGCCAACTTTCTTTCCTGTCTCTATGTCTATTACCAGTCCTGGCTTCTCGCCCAGGTAACGGCGGAGATAATCGTTATAGTTTATCTTGCCAAGGAAGCATATACCCTGTGAGTCTTTGCGCTTGGCGTTTACGAGATGTTCACGCTCTGCTATCTGCCTTACTTCGTCCTTCTGATAATGACCGATAGGGAATAGACTCTTCTTTAACTGCCAGTCATACAGTTGGGCGAGGAAATCTGTCTGGTCTTTAACTGGGTCGGGAGAGGTAACAAGCCATTTTCTTCCTTCTTCGTCAACCTCAGTCTGTGCGTAGTGACCTGTAGCAATGAGGTCATATTCATGTCCTCGTTTTTCGTGGAAGGCTCCAAACTTTATTAGTCTGTTGCACATTACGTCAGGATTAGGCGTAAACCCGTTGCGTACCTTTTCCATGGTGTATTTGGTCACGTTGTCCCAGTACTCTCGGTGACAGTCAACGACCTCCAGTTTAAGTCCAAAACGCTTTGCTACAGCTGTAGCCATTTCGAGGTCTTCCTCTGAAGTACAGTCCCATTCTTCTTCCTCTTCAGGACCAATCTTTATGTAAAAACAGTCAGGTTTGAGCCCCTGCGAACACAGTTCGTATGCGGCTACGGAAGAGTCAACACCGCCTGAGAGAAGTAATGCGATCCTTTTCATAATTCATGATTCATAATTCGTAATTCACAATGCATAATCCGTAATAATGATATGTTTTCTTTAGCATGCTTATGAAGCCAGTAATTATGAATTATGCATTATGAATTATGAATTACATGTTTACAGTTTAATGTTTTCTCCCTTCTTCTTACGGTCGTAAAGGTCTGCTGTGGCGGTGAACATTACGTCACAGCTTGAGTTAAGAGCAGTCTCAACCGAGTCTTGTATTACACCGATGATGAATCCCACTGCCACTACCTGCATAGCGATATCGTTGCTTATACCGAACAATGCGCATGACATAGGGATGAGCAGCAGTGAGCCTCCTGCTACGCCTGATGATCCACATGCACCGAGTGTGGCCATGATACTCAGCAGAAGTGCGCTAGGTAGGGATACGTCGATGCCGAGAGTGTTACATGCAGCCAATGTCATTACGGTGATGGTGATGGCGGCACCGTCCATGTTGATGGTGCAACCGAGCGGAATACTTACAGAGTAGAAGTCCTCGTCCAGTCCCATTCGCTTGCAAAGGCTCATGTTAACAGGCAGGTTGGCGGCAGAAGAACGTGTGAAGAATGCGCTTACTGCACTCCCCTTTAGGCAACGCCATACGAGAGGGTAGGGGTTCTTGCGGAGCATAAGTCCACTGATGAGTGGGTTGATGACGAGTGAAACAGTGAGCATACAGCCTACAAGTAGTAGCACGAGTTTACCGTATGTGGTAAAAATCTCAAGTCCGCTTTCGCCTACAGAGGTGTAAACAAGGCCGAGAATACCGAAAGGTGCGCACTGAATTATCCATGTTACGATGAGTGAAATGGCGTCAGCCGTTTCCTGTATGAAGTTTACGGTGTTCTCTGTAGCAGTCTTTTTCAAGGCTATACCCATTACGATAGACCAGAAAAGGATGCTGAGGTAACTGGCAGAACTAACAGCGTTGATAGGGTTGCTCATAAGGTCCTTAGCCAGTTTGTTGAACACCTCGCTCAGTTGTGTTGGTGCTGCATCGCCAGTAACGGCACTGCTGCCAGCGAAAACAAGCTCCAATGGGAACAATCTGCTTGCGAATACCGCAACGATGGCGGCAATCAGCGTGCTTGCCATGTAGAGAATGATAACGGTGCGGAAGCGTTCGCCCAGTCCCTGACGTGCTTTTGCCACAGAGGCTATTACGAGTACTGCTACAAGCAGTGGTGCCACTGCCTTAAGCGCACCAACGAATAGTGTGCCGAGAATGGATATAGCATTGATACCAGGGCATAACAAAGCCAGAGCAGAGCCAATGACGATGCCACAGAAGATGCGGAGCATGAGGTGAATGTTCCTCCATGCCTTTAAAATGGACATTAAAAAGTTCATTGGTTGGTATTTTATTTTTTGCTAAGACGTATGCCGACCTTCATTCCATCCATAGACTTCATGAGTGATGTTACTGTTGCTAACTGTGATACATTAGATCCTATGCCTTCGAAGAAGGTCTTAATCTTTGTGGCGTCCATAACGACTACGAGTGTGCCGTTGTCAAGTTGAGGCGTCAGTTTACATGGGTTCTTGCGACCTTTAAAAGTAAGTGTTACCTCGTTGTTGGCAAGTGTGTATGTACCAGTGCCCACTTTCTTGTTTGACTTTGAAACGTAGAAGGTGTTGTCATCGCTGAATGTGATAGACATATTGTTCTTGCTGATGCCAACCTTGTTAAGGTATGTTTGCAGTTTCTTCTCTATCTGCTTTGATATTATGGAACTTGTAGCGCTTTTCAGGGCGTTGTTGCTGGTGAACATGACAGCAGGTTCTTGGTAAGCCCATGTGCCAACGATTTGCTTTGAGGTAGGAACCAGTTTGCTGGTTATAAGTCCACCGATGGTGGTTAGGATGTTGCTGTTCCCACTGTTAGAGTTTGTGACGCCTGACGCCACTTGGTTAAGGATGTTTTCAAGTTGAGCATTTGCCGTGTTTGCACTGCAAACCATTGCGATAAGCATTGCTGCTTTTATTATAGTCTTTTTCATTATTGTGGTTAATAAAATTATTATAACTTCTCTGCTACCATGTTCGTCAGTCTGACAAACTCCTCGTGTGTCAGTTGTTCAGGGCGTTTGGTAAGGAAATCCTGTGCAAAGAAATCAGCGTCGGGCTTATTCTCTGCGTTGAACATTTGTTTTAGGCTAACGCGCAACATCTTGCGTCGTTGGTTGAAGACCGTCTTCACCAGTCTGCGGAACAATGGCCAGTCGCATCCAAGGTCGGTGCGGCTGTTGCGTGTCATTCTTATTACTGCTGACTTGACTTTCGGTGGTGGGTTGAATACGTCCTCGTCAACAGTGAACAGATATTCCGTATCGTACCATGCCTGTATTAATACGGAGAGTATTCCGTATGTTTTGTTGCCAGGTTCAGCGGCTATGCGCAATGCGACCTCGCGCTGTATCATGCCCGTGCAGCATGGTATGAGGTCCTTGTTGTCGAGCATCTTGAAGAATATCTGTGATGAAATGTCGTACGGATAGTTACCTGTCAGCACGAACTGTCGTCCTTCAAACACTTGGTTAAGGTCCATGCGCAGAAAGTCATCGCCTATAATCCCACCTTGCAGTTTAGGGAAAGTCTCCTGAAGGTAAGCCACAGACTCCTTATCAATCTCCACACATTTAAATTCTCTGTCCTTCGGATACAGATATTGCGTCATTACTCCCATGCCAGGACCAATCTCCAGCACGGGTATTTCAGGACACGCATCAACCGTATCAGCAATGCGTTTTGCTATGCCGAGGTCGGTAAGAAAGTGCTGTCCGAGGTTCTTCTTTGGTCGTACTTGTTTCATTAAGTTATCGCTTGATAAAAACACCACAAAGGTACAATAAATTTCTGGAAAAAAAACATTTATGTCTAAAAAAACATTCCTTTGTTTGGATATTCCGACTAATTGCAGTAATTTTGCCGATGATATGCTATCTTTTTTTACATATTGTCGTATATTAAATAATAAGAACGTGCGTAGGTGTTCCAATATATTGTTTTCCGTCTTGCTTGGCGGGGCTATATTATATTGGATGTACAGAGGATTTGATATAGATGCCATTGCAACGGTTCTCCGCCACGATGTAAATTGGTGGTGGATGCTTGCATCTTTCCCTTTTGGTATTCTGGCGCAAGCGTTTCGTGGCTGGCGTTGGAAGCAGTCGTTAGAGCCTCTTGGCGAGAAGCCGCGTACGGCTACGTGTGTCAATTCCATATTCATCTCCTATGCAGCGTCACTCGTTGTGCCACGCATAGGTGAATTTACTCGTTGTGGTGTGTTATCGCGTAAAGAGGGAACAAACTTTGCGAAGGCATTAGGTACAGTGGTAACAGAACGTGCTGTCGATTCGCTTATTATACTCTTCATTACGGTTGCCGTTCTGTTGCTGCAGATGCCAGTGTTCATAACCTTCTTCTCGAAGACAGGAACGCGCCTTAATGACTTTATGGCGTTGTTTGGAACGTTCTCGCAGATGGGCTATATAGTAACCGCAATATGCGCCTTGGCCACGTTAATCTGTTTCTATATCTTTCGTAAGAAATTAGTGTTCTACGGAAAATTGAAGAGCACGGTACAGGGATTGCGTGATGGAGTGATGTCAGTTAAAGGCGTTCGTAACGTACCACTGTTCCTGTTTTACAGCATAGCGATATGGGTATCATACTTTTTGCATTATTACCTAACCTTCTTCTGCTTTACGGAGACGTCGCATCTTAGTATGATGTGCGCCCTTGTAACCTTCATAGTTGGGTCGATTGCGGTGCTGGTGCCAACGCCTAATGGTGCGGGTTCATGGCATTTTGCGGTCAAGACGATGCTGATTCTGTATGGTGTGACGGATACCACGGCACTGTATTTCGTTCTTGTAGTTCACACTGTACAGACCCTTCTCGTCGTACTCCTTGGTATATATGGATGGGTTATGACGATGCTCACGCCGAGAATAGTAAGATAGGATGTTCCGAATAAAGAACAAAGATATATTGTTTACATCAGTACTTGGTAGAGATTACTCCAATACTTGATATAGATTACTCCAGTACTTGCACTAAGTACTGGAGTAATTGGTTATAGGGCGAATTGCCACCAATAAATGAAGTGTGAACCCTTACTTATATATCTGCTTTAGTTTTGCTGCCAGTTCCTCGCCGCGAAGGTTAGCGGCAACGATTGTGCCAGACTCATCTATGAGTATGTTCCATGGAATATATTCAAGGTTGTACATGGAGGCAGCGGGAGAGTCGAAGCCACAGAAGTCGCACAGTTGGGTCCAGTTGTACCCATTGTCATTGATAGCCTTTTGCCATGCACCCTTATCAGAGTCGAGCGAAACGCCAACAACATCGAACCCCATGCTGCGATACAGTTCCCAGTTGTTCTTAACATTAGGCAGTTCCATCATGCAGGGGCGACACCAACTTGCCCAAAAGTCCACGAGTACGTAATGCTTGTTTCCGTGTTTTTCCTTACCTATGTATTCAGACAGGCTATGTTTCGTGCCATCAATGTCGCCAAGGGTAAAGTCCTTAAACTTAGTTCCTACGAGCGGTTCGTTAGGGTCCGATGGTATGTTGTTCTTATTGCTGTCGGTCTTGTTCAGTTCCGTTTGCGTGGCGTCGCTGGATGGTGTCCCCTTCTTTTGACTACACGACACAAGGCAGAGACAAATGATGAGTGGAAGAAAATAATGTTTCATATCTATCGTCTTTTTAATATTACATATAAAATTACAGGCGCTCCGAATATAGGAGTAATGGCATTAATAGGAATAATAGTGTTCTCGGGCATTACGCAGATGATGTTGCACAAGAGAGTGAGACAGGCACCCGTCAGGATGGTGGCAGGTAGCAGTACGGCATGGTCTGCCGTCGATGTAAGCAGTCTGGCAATGTGAGGTACAGCCAGTCCGATGAAGGCTATCGGACCACAGAAGGCCGTGCAGATGGCAGTAAGAATACCTGTAGCAATGAGTAGGCAGCGGTGAATGTGGCGCAGGTTAATGCCGAGGTTTTGGGCATAGTCATCGCCCAAGAGAATGGCGTTGAGGGGCTTGATGAGCGTGACGGCAAGCATAAGCCCAATGATGTTGACGGTACAGAACCACGGTAACTGTTGCATGCTGACGTCGCTGAAACTGCCCATTCCCCACATTACGTAGTTGTGTACATTCTCGGTATCGGCAAAAAAGTTAAGCAATGCCACGGCTGCCGAAGTGAGATAACTGAGCATTATGCCCACGATGAGCAGTACGAGGTTGCTACGCACCATGCGGCTGAGTGCCAACAGCAATACAATCACGGCAGTGGCACCAGCGAAAGCACCGATGGTGACAGCGAGCGAACCGCTAATCTGCATGTTGTCAGCATTGCCATAGAGAGATGCACCCCCAGTAATCACTATGCCTCCCATGAAGAGCATTATGATGGCTGCGCCAAGACTTGCTCCGCTTGTGATGCCGAGAATGGACGGACCAGCAAGAGGGTTGCGGAAATACGTCTGCAACAGAAGACCCGAAGTGGCGAGACTGGCACCGCAGAACAAAGCGGTCGCAGTCTCAGGAAGGCGTGACTCCATTATGATGTAGCCCCAACTCTCGTTCTCGAGCGGTATGCCCAGCAGGGCTTTCACCACTTGGTCCGCCGGGATGCTAACAGAGCCATAGAGAAGGTTGGCAACAGCCAACAGGATAAGCAATAGAGTTAGGATGGAGTTGATAATGATACCTTTGTGCTTCATGAACGTGTATGTTCCGTAGAACTATTTATTTAGATATGCGCTTGTAGTATTTCGTGCCACCGTTGTTATAGTCCTTCAGTAGCCCGGGATGGAAAATGTTGGCGTATTCAGCAAGCATGATGTCTGGGTGGAACGGTGTTTCCTCAAACAAACGTGCGTATGCCATGTTGCATCCATATACGTTGCCCAAGGTAAACGCTTTCATGTATTTGTTAGAAGTCCATTCATCCGCCAGGGCTTGCTTAGTCATATCCGTGGCATAGTTATACTTTATTAGCCATATGTCAGCCTTCTGTGCTCTCATAAATGCCTTCTCAGGGCTGAAAGGTTGTGAGCCCGACGTGTTGACATCGCTGAAAATGTACTTACCTCCAGCATCGGCAATAAGCCTTCCAACAGTGCTGCGGTTGCCAGCAATGTACCACGTGTTGCCACTCTTCATCTCAGTCACAACGGTAGGGCGAGTCTTTTCCTTCGCCACACGCGCCTTGATGCTATTGTAGTTGGCTTCAACCACGGAGAAAATACTGTCAGCCGTACGCTCCTTGCCAGTTAGTAAGCCGTAGAACTTAATCCACTCAGCCCTGCCCAGCGGACTCGTCTCCATGTAGTCGGCACACTCAATGAGCGTAATGCCAACCTTTCCCAGTTTGCCGTAGGAGCCACTGTTTTCGAAAGGCGACAGAAGAATCGCCTCGGGATGGCGTTCCATAATTTTCTCAATGTTAGGAGCCATGCTGCTGCCGAAGTCAGATATGCTCTTGGTGGCAAGAGCCTGCTGTACTTTCTCCATATATATATATTGTGCATCACAAACACCCGTGATGGTGTTAAACGCTCCAATCTCGTCAAGCAGACCGCAGTGGACGCTGGAGAACACAGCGGTACTGTGCAGAGGTGTACGTATCACGTCGCCTTTAGGCAGATTCCGGGGCACAGATTGGTCTTTAGGCACCAGTATGTACTGGTGAAGAACTTTGCCACTGTGCCACGGGTCGCTTATGCTAACAACAGTAAAACTGTCCTTTTTGCTAACAGACAGCAGTTCGGCATACTTCATTTTAGAAGCGTTATCCTGCTGGGCACTGTCGGTTCCGCTGTTGCATGAAAAGAGCAAGCATACTATTGAAAAAAGTAAAGTAATTCTGTAAATCATGACGATAAAAGCAATTATGTGTGAGTCCCTGCAAAATTACACGAAAAATTTAACACGACAAACATTTGCAAGTAAAAATTTTGTGGAATGGAAAATAATATGTAAATTTGCAGTCAGTCGAATAATGAAAAAATAAAACAACGAAATAAATAATATGATAGACGTAAAAGAAGTGCTCCAAGACGCCGAAGAGCGCATGGAGATGGCAGCAATGTTCCTTGAAGAGCAGTTATCACGCATCCGTGCCGGACGCGCTAACATCGCTATACTTGATGGAGTAAAGGTAGAGTCATACGGTATGATGGTACCGTTGAACCAAGTGGCAACGGTAACGACACCAGACGCTCGCACCATAGCAATCAAACCATGGGACAAGAAGGCTATTCGCAGCATAGAAAAGGCTATTATGGACTCAGAGGTAGGTATCACACCCGACAATAATGGTGAGGTAATACGTCTTGCAATACCACAGCCTACGGAAGAACGTCGTCGCGAACTGGCAAAGCAGTGCAGCAAGATTGCGGAGAAAGCGAAGATAGAAGTGCGCAACGTGCGTGGTGACTTGAAGGATAAATTGAAGAAAGCCATCAAGGACGGACTGTCAGAGGACCTTGAGAAAGATGCCGAGACAAGCCTGCAGAAGATACACGACAAGTACATAGCAAAACTCGATGCACTCCTTGACGATAAGAACAAGGAGATAATGACAATCTAATTCCTTTCGCCTATGGCTGGTCTTGTTATAAAAAATACAGGCTTTTGGTACACTGTGCTGACGGATGACGGGGCGACTATAGACTGTAAGGTAAAAGGAAACTTTCGCCTAAAGGGCATTCGTAGCACTAATCCTGTGGCGGTAGGCGATAGGGTAGTGATAAAAATGGCGGATGAGAAAACCGCATTCATAACAGAAATAGAGGACAGGCGTAACTACATAATACGCAAATCCTCTAACCTCTCGAAGCAAAGCCATATCATAGCCGCAAACGTGGACCAGGCAATGCTGATTGTTACGATAAATTATCCGGAGACAAGCACAACGTTTATTGACCGTTTCTTGGCTTCGGCAGAGGCCTATCGTATACCAGTAGTGCTTGTATTTAATAAGATAGACCTTCTAGACGAGGATGAATTACGCTACCTTGACATGATGCGAACACTCTACGATACAATAGGTTACAAGAGTGTGGCGGTGTCAGCAGTCAACGGTGACGGTATGGAGGAGTTGCGCTCTATGCTCAGTGATAAGATAACCCTTTTCAGTGGTAATAGCGGTGTGGGTAAGTCCACCATAATTAACGCCCTAATACCAGGTGCAAACTTGCGCACAGCGGAGATTAGTGACGCCCATAATCAGGGTATGCATACTACGACGTTTAGCGAAATGCTGCCCATACCAGTAACAGAAAGTGAGGAGAATGCGTTGCAACATAATGGCGGTTGGATAATAGACACGCCAGGAATACGCGGCTTTGGTACATTCGATATGGAGCCAGAGGAACTAACAAGTTATTTTAAAGAGATATTCCGATTCTCAAAGGACTGTCGTTTCTCTAACTGTACCCATACGCATGAACCAGGTTGCGCGGTGCTAAAAGCCGTGGAAGACCATTACATTTCCGCTTCACGTTACCAAAGTTACCTCTCCATGCTTGAAGATAAGGAAGAGGGTAAATATCGTGTAGGATATTAGTTGTATTATACAACATATCAATAGGTTATTAAATACGAACAGCGACTGAAGGAATTATCCTTTAGCCGCTGTTTACTTTTTGTGTGGAAGATAAGGTTGTTCTATAAATTACCGTTGTTATTAAAACTTAATAGACGTGATTTATAGAGCCATCCTGTACAAAGTTAGAAGTGTAGCGTCTGCATGCTGAAAGTAACTTCGTTCTTATTAATTTCCACTTTCTTATGACATCTGTCAGACGCAATTTCCTGTTCATCATCTCCTTGCACCTTTTGACTCTCCGCATTTTCATGCTTAGCATGCTTTTTGCTGCGTTTCCAGTCGTTGGTCTGTTCACTCTGAGCCACTTCTTTCTTCGTTTCCTGGGAAGTCTCTGCTATACAAGCAGAAGCACCTAACATCAGGAAAGTTACCATACTGAATACAATCTTTTTCATTACTTTGCTTCCTTTCTGATTTTTTAGTTACGTAGCGTCACGCTACCATTGTTATCTTTGTTTCAATCTTTATTACAAGTGCAAAGGTAGTAAGAAATGTTGTGCCGACAAAGAAGAAATCCCTATTCAGCGTAGGGAATACCCTATTCTGGAGATTTTTCTTCAATGAAATACTTACTAAAATAGAACAAAATGCAATATAATTAATAAACGTGCGTTATTGTATATATATACACGTGCGTTAATGAATTTGTTATAGAAGAAAATAAAGCGTAATTAAGAACAATGATAGAATACATTAAAGGCGAACTGACAGACCTTACACCAGCGCAGGCAGTAGTAGAGGCGCATGGCGTAGGCTATTTATTAAACATATCCCTTAACACCTATACGTCAATTCAGGGTAAGAAGGACGTAAAGTTATATGTGCATGAGGCAATCATGACAGGAGGCAGAGACGACTCTTATACCCTCTATGGATTTTATAATAAGCAGGAACGTGACATATACCGTATGCTCATAACGGTAAGTGGCGTGGGCAGCAACACGGCACGCATGATACTCAGTGCTACAACGCCTGCCGAACTGGTAAATATTATATCTACTGGTAACGAAAAAGCATTGAAGGGCGTCAAGGGAATAGGACTGAAAACAGCACAGCGCATAATAGTAGATCTTAGGGACAAGATGACTGAGTGTGGCATAATTGCCGACCTTATGACGGCAAACAATGCAGCGGCTGCTCCGGCTGTAAACACAGAAGTAAGGGATGAGGCAGTAAGCGCATTGACAATGCTCGGCTTCTCGCCAGCCCCAAGTGCCAAGGTGGTGACAGAGATATTACAAGCGACACCCGATATGCATGTGGAGCAAGTTATAAAGCAAGCGCTGAAGATGATAAAGTAAGGCATAATGAAAAAAACTTTCGAAAGTATAAGGCAATTGATTGATAAATGGCTGTCGCAGATGTGCGGTGGCTTTTGGCAGCGCATGGCATTAGTCATGGCTGCTTTTCTGTTTTCTGCCCTCTTGAGTTCAGCCATGATACGCATCGTGGAAGCACCTGATGATGCTACGGATGGTAAAGAAAATGCGGATGAAAAGGCAGCGAACAAGGCGCAGGCAAGAAGGGTTGAACGAAAGTCATCATTGGAAAGGTATCGCGAGAAGCAGGCGAAACTGAAACTGCAGCAGGATACCATCCCCGATAGTCTGTTGCATCCGAGGTGGAAAATACAGAAGACCACTCCCGTTACGTATGACGACCTGAACCAAGGTGCGGCAGACCTGAAGCGTCCCGACAACGTAAAGCAGGACGTGGAGTATAATGATACCCTTGACAGGTATGTTATTGGAACCCGCATGGGTAATACATGGATGGCGGCACCGATAATGATGAGCCTGACAGAGTACCAGAAGTGGAGCGAGAAAAACCTCTTCAAGAACTTCTTCCGCAATAAGAATGCAGAGATATTCGAAACGAAAGGTAAGGAGAAGTTTGACTTTACCGACATGCACTTCGACCTCGGTCCGGCGGAGAAGATATTCGGTCCTGGCGGCATACGCGTGAAGACGCAGGGAACGGCAGAACTGAAACTGGGCGCAACACTGAAGAGTATAGACAACCCTTCATTGCCTATCCGTAACCGAAACACTACCTCTATCGACTTCGACGAGAAGATAAACATCAATGTCACGGGTAAGATTGGTGACAAGATGAACATGAACATCAACTACAACACTGATGCGACGTTTGACTATGATGCGCAGAACATGAAGTTGAAGTATGATGGTAAGGAGGACGAAATAATAAAACTGGTTGAGGCAGGTAACGTAAGTTTCCCAAGTAACTCATCTCTTATCCAGGGAGCGACATCACTTTTCGGTGTAAGAACCGACATGCAGTTTGGTAAATTGAAACTGCAAACGGTTGTATCACAGAAGAAGTCCACCTCGTCAAGTGTGTCTTCAAAGGGTGGCGTGCAACTGACACCGTTTGAAATCAACGTGGCGAACTATGAAGAGAACCGTCACTTCTTCCTTGGACAGTACTTCCGCAACCATTATGATGCATGGATGCAGACGCTGCCAAATGTTACTACTGGCATAACCATTAACCGTGTAGAGGTATGGGTGACAAACAAAAGCGGACAGAGTTCTAATACTCGTAATATCATAGCACTGTCAGACCTTGCTGAGGGCAAGCCCCAGAACACGACATGGGGTGGAGTTGGCGAGAACATTGCACCGAACAATGCCGCCAATAACGAATATAACAGCATGGTAACGACATACGCTGCAGCGCGTGACGTTAACCAAACGAGTACCGTATTAGACGGACCTCTGTCAGGAGGCGTGGATTATGAGAAGATAGAAAAGGCGCGTTTGCTCACGTCGTCAGAGTACACCGTAAACAAAGCAATGGGTTACATCTCCCTGAAGACTACGTTGCAGAGCGACCAAGTGTTGGCGGTGGCGTATGAATACACACAGGGAGGTCGCACATATCAGGTAGGTGAGTTCTCGTCCGACCGTACAGACGTTTCAGAAGCATTGTTCGTTAAGGCGTTGAAAAACACCAGTTGCACGCCAACACAACCTAACTGGAAGTTGATGATGCGTAATGTTTACTACCTTGCGTCATCAGTTCAGAAAGAGAAGTTCCGTCTTGACATCAAGTACCAGAGCGATACGGCAGGCGTATATCTTAACTACATACCAGTAGAGCAACTGAAGAGCACACCAACCATAAAACTCATCGGTGCTGATCGCCTTGACAACAATAACCGTGTGCATAGTAATGGCTACTTTGACTTCGTTGAAGGCTATACCGTGAGCAACGGTCGCGTATTCTTGCCAAAAGCAGAACCATTCGGAACAGGTCTTTATGAAGCAATGAAGCAAAAGGGATTGTCGGACGATATTGCCGAGAAATACCGTTACCAGGCACTCTATGACACGACGAAGACCACGGCAAAACAAAACGCAGAGAAGAATAGATTTAAGTTAGTAGGTCAGTTTAAGGGAACCTCTGCCAACGAAATATCACTCGGAGCATATAACATTCCACAGGGTTCTGTGGTCGTTACGGCTGGTGGTGTAACCCTGCAGGAGGGTGCAGACTATTCCGTTGACTATGCAGCAGGTGTTGTTACCATTCTCAACCAAAGCATAATAGACGCAGGAACAAACGTTAACGTGTCCTTGGAGAGTGATTCTGAGTATGGAATGGCAAGAAAAACGATGTTTGGTTTGAACTGGGAGTACGACTTTTCAAAGAACTTCCAACTAAGCGGTACGTTCCAACATCTTTCCGAACAGAGTTTGGTGTCCAAGGTAACGATGGGCTCAGAACCAGTAAATAATACCCTTGTAGGCTTCAATGTCAACTGGAAGAAGGACAGCCAGTGGCTTACTAACATGCTCAACAAGGTGCCATTCCTGCATGTTACGCAACCTTCCAATATACAGTTTAATGCAGAATTTGCAAAACTCTTTAGTAAGATAGCCAGTGGAACGCAGGATAATGCATCGTATATCGATGACTTTGAGAATACTACATCAGGCATAAACCTGCTTACCCCGACCTCATGGTCGCTGTCAAGTGTGCCACAGGCTGCCGTAGATCATCTGTTAAACAAAACAGATTTGTCGTCAGGCTATGAGCGTGCACGACTGGCTTGGTACACCATTGACCCACTTTTCACACGTCGTGCTTCAACATTGACACCAGGACACATCAAGGACGACCTGGAACAGTTGTCTAATCACCTCGTGAGAGAGGTCTATGTGTCGGAACTTTTCCCTAACCGCGACCAGAGCACGTATAATGGTGCTACGTCAACACTGGGCATTATGAACCTTGCCTTCTATCCACAGGAGAGAGGTCCATATAACTTCAATCCATCAATAGACGAGAATGGTCATCTGTTGAACCCTAAAAAGTCGTGGGGAGGCATGATGAGGAAACTCGATACCAATGACTTTCAGGAAGCAAACATTGAGTATATAGAATTCTGGATGCTTGATCCGTTCGTATATTCACGTAGTGAGGGTACTGCGGCTAAGCACTCCGGCAAACTCTATTTCAATCTTGGTGAGTTGTCAGAGGATATTCTTCTCGACGGAAAGAAATTCTACGAGAGTGGTATGCCGGTAAACAGCAGCGACTCAGTAACTACTACTCAGTGGGGTAAGGTGCCAGTGCAGAACACTATTAACTACGCTTTCGCTACAGCGTCAGGCGCCCGTGCCAAGCAGGATGTAGGCTTCAACGGACTCACGGATGCAGAGGAAAGAACCTGGGGAACATACCAGAACTTCCTTACAACAGCGGTAGGCGCAGGTTTTGACGGTACTGGTGTGGTAAGAAACGATTCTGTTATACGAGAAATCGTGGCAGACCCCGCCAACGATGACTATCGTTATTTCCGTGGGGCGGACTGGGATCAGAAGAAGGCTTCAATCCTTGACCGATACAAATACATAAACAATCCGCAGGGAAACTCGCCTGATTCGGATTCCAGAACAGAGTCATACGACACTTCTTACAAAACAACGCCTGACGTAGAGGATATAAACCAGGACTTCACCCTTAACGAATACGAGAAGTATTACCAGTATTGTGTGGAGATAGACCCTGACAAACTCAATGTTGGCAGTAACTATATCGTGGACAAACGCGATGCGATGGTATCATTGCGCAATGGCAAGAAGGAGAGCGTTACATGGTATCAGTTCCGTGTTCCGATAAACCAGGGCAAGGCAGTGAATGGCATCAGCGACCTGTCTTCTATACGTTTCATACGTATGTACATGCAGGGTTTTGAGGAACCAACTGTACTTCGTTTCGCTACCCTCGACCTCGTAAGGGGCGATTGGCGTGTGTATGAGCAGAACATCAAGGGGGCTTCGGCAAATCCTACAGCGAAGTTCACCACCTCTTCGATCAACGTTGAGGAGAATAATGATAAAAAACCAGTCAACTACGTTCTGCCTCCAGGCATCTCCAGAGTAGTGGATCCAACGCAACAGCAACTTACCGAGAACAACGAACAGGCAATGCGCATAGACATTACGAACATGTCGCATGGCGATGCGATAGCCGTTTACAAGAACAGCACGTATGACATGCGTTACTATAATCGCTTGCAGATGTTCGTACATGCTAACGCTCTTGAGAACAATGCTACCAATCTGCAGAATGGTCAGTTGGCACTCTTCGTGCGCCTTGGTTCTGATTATAACGATAACTTCTATGAGTACGAGATACCATTGAAGTTGACAGCACCTGGAAACTATAACACCTATTCCGTTGCAGACTGTCGTTCTGTATGGCCAGAGGAAAATATGCTGAACATAAACCTCCGCAAGCTCACCGCTCTGAAGAAGGAACGTAACCGTAAAAAGAGCATGGGACTGGCATCACTCAACGCTATTTATTCTGAATACGACTCAGAAAACCAGAGCAATAAGATGTCTATCATCGGCAATCCATCATTGGGTGAGGTGAAAACCATGATGATAGGCGTTCGTAACAACTCCAACGAAGCGAAAGATGGCGAAGTTTGGGTTAACGAACTTCGTCTGCTTGAGCCAGAGAGTGACGGTGGATGGGCGGCAGCAGCCAACCTCAACGTTCAGTTGTCAGACTTTGGTACCGTTGCAGCATCAGGCAAATACATAAGCGATGGTTACGGAGGACTTGAGCAGAAAGTAATGGAGCGCACTACCGACAAGTATGGAACCTACAGCGTTACCACCAACTTTGAACTCGGAAAGTTCTTCCCTGATAAGGCTAAGGTAACGATACCGGTGTACTATAGCGTGACACATGAAAAGACAACTCCAAAGTATAATCCGCTCGACACTGACATGTTGCTCGATGATGCCCTTGAGAGTGCGGGAAGCCAGCACGAGAAAGATTCTATCAACAGCATAGCGGTGACTAATACCGTCAGCAAGAACTTCTCCGTATCAGGTATGCGTGTGGGCATAGCCACAAAGCGACACCCTATGCCTTACGACCCAGCCAACTTCACATTCTCATACAGTCGTTCCGATCGTCATACCGACGGCCAGACCACTGTCTATGAGAACGAAGAACAATGGCGCGGTGCTATGAACTACTCTTGGACGCCTGTGTATAAGGCTTACAACCCATTCAAGGCGATAAAGTCAAAATCTAAGTACTACGAGATACTGAAAAAGTTTACCCTTAACTGGCTACCGCAGAACATTTCTGCCAATTCTGAGATGTCGCGTAACTACTACGAGATGCAGGAACGCGACCTTGAAGACCTCGGTAGCACAGGAAGTATCAGTCCAACATTCAGTTCGCAGTTCCTGTGGAACCGTGAGTTCGCCTTGCGTTGGGACATAACCAACAATCTGCACCTAAACTTCCAGAGCAACACAAAGGCAGAGATAGAAGAGCCATATACGCAGGTAAACAAGGATATCAATCCAGACCATTACCAAAACTGGAAAGACTCCGTATGGTCAAGCATAAAGCATATGGGTACGCCATTGGAGTATAACCAAACGTTTACTGGCTCTTACAAACTGCCACTGAACCTAATACCTATCTTCGACTGGTTGCAGGCAAACGGCAGTTACAGTTCTACCTACCGTTGGGCGCGTGGCACGGAGCAAGAAAACGGTTCGTTCTATGGCAACACCATTAACAGTAACCGTAACATAAACATAAACTCTACGCTTGACCTCGTAAAACTCTACAACCACGTTCCATTCCTTAAGAAGGCGAATGACCGTTTTAACCGTCAGCCAGTGGTAGTAAGAAAGAACCCTAAGAAGCCTGCCGTGACAAAGCAAAAGCCTAAGGACGAGAAGGAGGCTGAGGCACAAAAGGCAAAGGAAGAAGAGGCAAAGAAGAAACAAGAGGAAGCCCAGGCGAAGATAGCCGAGGACCGACGTAAGCGTAACACCTTCACCCGCGAGATAACAGTGAACGCTGATACCGCCATTGTCATTACCCACGGCAAGAAGACAAAGCGCATACTCGTTTCGGCAAGAGACAAGGACGGCAAGATGATAGACGTGAAGTACCGCAAGGTAGATGACAACAAGATAAAGATTATCAACAAGTCTGATTCCGCCGTTACCATGAAACTGTCAGTCCTTGCGCTTGAACCATTAGAGAATCAGAAGTGGTACAAGATAGCGCAGACCGCCTCTCGTGTTATGATGATGGTAAGAAACGTCAACATTACCTACCGTAACCAGTACTCATTGGTATTGCCAGGCTTCATGCCTAACGTGGGTGATGTCTTCGGTCAGCGTACAGGTGGCACCATGCGTCCAGGCCTTGACTTCGCATTCGGCTTCATAGACGATGGTTACATAGACCGGGCACGTGACAATGGTTGGCTCCTTGGCAGCGAATACCGTGACTCAGTGTCAACCCCTGCATCGTCAAGCACCAGCCGTGACATACAGGTAAAGATGACGCTTGAGCCAATACGCAGTCTGAAGATAGACCTCAGCATGTCGCATACCAAGACAAACTCACGCTCTATCCATTACATGCAGGAGGGTAACCCCGTAACGCAGAGCGGTTCGTTTAACATGACAACGATAAGCATCAAGTCCGCTTTCGAAGGCATGGGCGATGCCAACAACGGTTATTACTCACCATCCTTCGAGAAGTTCTGTAACTCCCTCGATGGTTTCAGAGCCCGAGTGCAGAGCCAATACGAAGGCAAGATATACCCAACAGGTACCGCCTATGCCGGACAGAAGTTCAATCCTGCTAACGGTGCTGTCAATAAGTATAGTGCAGACGTAATGGTCCCAGCCTTCCTCGCTGCATACACAGGCGGCAACGACCTTGCTCTGTTCCCTGCATTAAAGCGAATGTTGCCTAACTGGACAGTGCGTTACAGCGGTCTTACGCAGATACCATGGGTGCGTGACCACTTTAAGAGCGTTAACCTTAACCACTCTTATCGCAGCGTCTTTGCCGTGGGCTCATATAGTTCTTACTCTACATACAAGGAACTGATGGGCGACATGATTGGTTTCGTCAACGATGCGACGACAGGAAACCCTATACCGAACTCAATGTTCAACGTCTCAACGGTGAGCATTAACGAGACATTCTCGCCACTCCTCGGTTTAGACTTCACGCTGCCAAACAACCTTACGTTCAAGGCTGAGTATAAGACCACACGTGTTCTCAACCTCTCCATGACGAGCGTACAGATTAACGAGGCGATATCTAAAGACTGGGTGTTCGGAGTAGGCTATAAGATTGCCGACTTCCAGTTCTTCAGAAGCCGTGCGTTAAGGGCTGCACAGCGTAATCGTAGTAATGCTAACGACAACGAGAACAAGAGCAATACCAATAAGGTAACGAACAAAACGAAAGGCTTTGCCCACAGTCTCAACCTGCGTCTTGACGTAAGTCTCAGGTCGCAGGCATCGCTGACGCGAGACATTGCCACCATAAGTTCATCAGCAACGTCAGGCAATGACGCCTTTAAGTTAGCCTTCTCGGCAGACTACAGTCTGTCGCGCCTGTTGACAATGAGTTTCTATTATGACCGTCAGAGTAACACACCGCTCCTCTCTGCAGGCAGTTACCCAACGGTAACTCAGGACTTCGGACTCAGCATGAAGTTCTCGCTGACAAGGTAAACGGTCATATTTTATAATATAACAATCCATGAACAAAGGATGAAGAGTTTCCCCCCAGAGGCTCTTCATCCTTTTTTTTTATTTTAAGGGCGGTTCATTTCATGCGCTTTTCTCGCCATGGCAAAACTCAAACAAGTTTAATTTTGCACATTTGGCTTAACGAAAACGTTCGCTTACGCGCACCTTTTCTCGCCATGGCAAAACCCAAGTAAACTTGGCTTTGCACATTTGGCTTAACGAAAACGTTCTATATAAATAACCGCCGTCATTTTATTTTTATACGAAGACTCCCCCTTCAAGACTCCCCCTATACAAAAAAACGACATCGTTAGACCTGTGAGTATGATATAGAGACCACAATCATACCTTTTATTGTTACAAAAAGAAAAGAATATGACACAAATAAGAAAGTCGATATAGATGAAAAGTACTATCTTTGCAAACATGAAAGAAAAAAGCATAGTTTGCTATATGCTCCTATATCGAAAGCATTAATGAACATGCTAAGGTGTTAAGGCTGTAGGAATATGGAGCCGAAGTTTTCAACTTCGGTATTGAAATGTGATACAGGCGTAACACCGAAGGCAGGAAACTTCGGCTTTGCTCATTTGGCTTTAACGAAAAAGTCCCTAAATAATAAATGTATATGTATAACCTAAACAAAATCTCATTGCTCACATTGGTAATGGCAATGACAACAAACGCCCCAACCGTAGCGGTGAACAGTACACCGTCGACAAACATAATGCAGCAGACTGAACACCTGGTGATGTCCCCGTCTTCGCTCCAGAAATTCACAGTATTGCAGACCTCACCCAACGGTAAAGTGGCATGGCAACCCATTATGAAAGATGGAGTGTTGACAGGCTTCACCCTCGGTTGCATGAAGAACGGTAAGACCTTCGTCTCCGCCCTTTCCGTTTCCGACTACGGAGTGCAGACCCGTGACGGTGGTGGGAGGAGGCTGACGCTGGTCGATGTCAGTGAGCCGAAGGTGATAAATGAAGACTATACCATGCTTATCGGCAAGCGAAGCAAGTGCAGCAACACCGCCAACGAGGTTACATACACCTTCCGTGACAATCTTGGCAGGCAGCAAAGCCTTGTCGTTCGCCTCTATAACGACGGTATCGCCTTCCGTTATGAGATGGACGGTTTACAGCATACGCTCGTTAATAATGAACGCACCACGTATCGCATAGCAGAAGGCACACACCGATGGATGCAAAAGTGGACAGAAAGTTATGAAGAGTTCTTCCCACTTTCCACTACTGGTGAAGGCGAGAACCACCATTGGGGCTATCCTGCACTTGTGCAGTCAAGCGATGATGTGTGGGCACTCATCACCGAGGCAGGCATAGAGCGTGAGCACAGCGCATCGTCATTATACAACGACCGTGCCGCTACCGATTATCGTGTGGTGCCCGATGAGAACACGCAAAACACCACAGGCAGATGGGTTTCGCCGTGGCGCGTAGTCATAATGGGCGACAAACAGGACGTGGTACAGTCAACACTCGTTACGGATGTCAGTGCGCCGAGCCGTTTGGCAGATACGTCATGGATAAAGCCAGGCGGTGTATCATGGATATACTGGGCGTATAACCATGGTTCGAACGACTATCAGATAGTGAAGAAATACGTTGACATGGCTGTTACGTTACGCCTCCCCTATGTATTGATAGATGCGGAATGGGACGAGATGAAGAATGGTGGCAATATCAGTGACGCCATACGCTATGCCACGTCCAAGGGCATAAAGCCGCTGCTGTGGTACAACTCTTCTACGGCATGGACCAAGAATGGTGGTGCACCAGGGCCACATGAGCGACTTAACGCACCAGAGAATCGTGAGAAGGAGTTTTCATGGCTTGAGGAAAACGGTGTGGCAGGTGTGAAGATAGACTTCTTGGCGGGCGACAAACAGCCGACGATGGAGTACTGTATTGACATCCTTGAGTGTGCTGCGCGCCACCATCTCCTCGTTAACTTCCACGGTGCCACGGTGCCACGCGGATGGCAGCGAACATATCCTAATCTCCTTTCAACAGAAGGAGTGTATGGAGAAGAGTGGTATAACAATTTGCCAGTACTCACAAAGAAAGCCGCCACCCACAACGCCACGTTGCCTTTCACCCGTAACGTGGTAGGGTCCATGGACTATACCCCCTGCGCCTTCTCCGATTCCCAGCATCCTCACATCACCACTAATGCCCATGAACTGGCGTTACCAGTACTCTTTGAGTCCGCATTGCTTCATTGGGCGGATAAACCAGAGAGTTATCTTGCACAACCCCTTGCAGTGCAACAATTTATTGGTGACCTACCTACCGTGTGGGATGATACCCGTTTGTTGTCCGGATATCCTGGCGAGAGCGTGGTGATGGCACGCCGTAAAGGCAGAACATGGTACATTGCTGGCATTAACGGCAGGGACAGCATGCAGACCATCACTGTTGACTGGTCGTTCATAGGCAAAGAGAGCACCACGGCAACACTGTTTGAGGATAGTGGTAGCAAGGCAAAGCCATGGCGGGTATCAAAGAAATCAGTCAAGTCATTGCCCAAGAAATTCGTGCTACAGCCGCGTGGAGGCTTCGTCGTAATGATAAAATAACATTGCTTATCGCAAATATAAAACGTGAATAAAATTACGATAACTATTCCGCTGTTCCATGTGCGAGTTTTCAAAAGTCGTTGATTTATCGGTATAAAAGGTCTCGAAAACCGATATAAAGGGCTGTATAGCATTGTAATAACATAGTCTTAACCTTGCAATCTCTATGTTATTACAATGCAATTAGGCCCTGATTACAAAGTAAAAGCATATGCTTTTACGGGTAAAAGGGTGAAAATATCTCCCGTGTAGAATTTTCTTAAAAATGACACTCCGTTATTGCCCGTTTCTGTTCGATTTGAGGAGGTAACACTAAAAATGGACTATAGCGAAGGCGCCACTTAAATATGGGCTTACAGAGAGTTTTCTTTTCTGGGGGCGAAAAAAATACGATTACGGTGATTTATTGAATTACCGTAATCGTATTTTGAGATTGTTTATATCCCCACTTTTAATCCGAAGGACAGGCTGAGAATATCCTTCAATGGTAGAGTGCCATTAACGAACTTACTTACGATATAAAGGTCGCAACTCGACAGTTCCCACACGGCGCTGATATCCTTAATAAGGTATCGGCGCTCTTTTGGTATATTAAGAGTATATCGTTGACCCAGGAAGAGGTGAAAGCGTATCTTAGAAGAAAAGCGATAGTAGTCGCGGTCAGGATACCGCTCAGGCTCCTTCGTCCAGTAGTCGCTACGCAACACCGAGTTAAAGAATAATCCGCATGACAGAGGTTGCCACGTCAGTCGCAGTCCCCTCGTTTTCTCGCCCTTGAAACTATAGAGCGGTCGTGTCCATGGAACGTACGTCTGGCGCAGTGTAAAGGTAGCGAACGCCTCGTCCTTATCGTAGCGAGGCACGTAGCCAAACATAAAATCCGTCTCCCACTGATGTCGCTTGCCGTAGTGCCAACCTGCACCAAGGTTCAGCAGTCCGATGCTGCCAGCATACTGAAAACGGTAGAAACTCGGCAATAGCGACAACCATATACTGTTGCGTTTAGCCAGTCGTGCCTCGTATCGAGCAATCTTCTCGTTCAGGGCAGCGATGGTCACACTGTCCTCGTGCAGTTTGTTCGCAATGTTGAAAGTATCAGTCAGCAAGACCGTATCTGTCGTAATGCTGTCGCCAGAGTTATGCGCACCCACCGCAAGCGGAAGGACGGCAAGAAAGCAAACGTTAGTAAGAAATTGTTTCATATTCATAACCATTCTCGTTTACGGTAAAAACATAATACTGTCGGTCCTTAGCACAGGTAATCTGATAGTACATCAAGCCATCGCCAAATAACTCGTGTGCCTCCGTAGCGTGGCCGTGCCCATGTATGCAGCACAGTGGATTCTTCAGGCTCATAACCTCTTCTTCAAAAGCCTTCGCCACGTTATTATTAAACTCATCGCTGTATGGCGAAACGTGCATCGTCACGATAGTATTCTTACTCTCCGTGTCGCCACGAAATCCCTCAATGTACATCAAGTCAGGCACAGGGTTAGAGAAGTCAAACTCCAAGGCGTTTGTGTCAAGACAGATAAAGCGAGTAGGCCCAGCGACAAACGAGAAGTTCTCCTTGCCAAACATGGCGCGATACACGTCCTTGCCGCTGCCGATGCAGTCGTGGTTACCAAGTAGTACCACGTAAGGCACACGCAGTTTGTTAAGGATGCGCTGCTGCCACTCAAACTCCTTAGTCACTCCAAAGTCGGAGAGGTCACCACAGTGTAATACAAAGTCCAGGTCCTCACGGCGGTTAATATGAGCCACCTCGTCCTCGGTTTCGTCATACCATCGTTGCGTGTCGCTAATAACGGCAAAGCGAATTTGCGACTTGCCGCGAGTGTTGTTCTCTATCCTTGCAATGTTGCGCGCATTGATGTCCTTGTCGCCATCAATTTTCCCATCGTAGGGGTGAACGTCAATGAGGTCACACGATGCGGTAAGGCACAACAGCAATGACCACAGCACGACGCATCTCCAGTGTACGTGTAATATATGTTTAGGCATAAGCAAATATTTTGTTTCTGCGCAAAGTTACGAATAAAAAGTGATATCCAGATGCCTGCGAAGGAGAGAAAAGTGTTCTAAACCTCTGTTAAAGGGGATAAAAATATAAAAATGATAACAAATGCCACTGTAAAGAGATTTAATTTACTATCAGAAAGCGCAAAAATCATTTTTCTTTTGAGATAACAAAAAAATTGTGTAACTTTGCGTTTTAGAAACACTGAATATTTCATCTACTAACAAACCTTAAAACACGATATCGGTATGATAAGACTCTACTCTTTTCTATTAACATTAGGTATTACTGTACCTACACTGGCGCAAAGCGACGTCACGAAGTATTACTTAAAGAACTATGGCTTTGACGCGGATTATGATTACCCGGCGTCAAGCAACGCAACCGTTAAACAGGAGATAAAAAGCATAAGCAACTGGACCCCCAACTTCTCTATTGACTACACCATAACGGGTGTTTATGAGTTTGGGTTTAAGGGAACTTACAATGGTGCCACCATCCCCGCTACCGGATACGATGGTGAGAGCGGAGGATGCTTAGCACTGTCAACAGGTTGGGAACAAGACTTCTCTCTCTACCAAACCGTGACGTTGCCTGCAGGTACCTACACTATCATCGTGCCAACGTATAACGGCAAGAGCGTAACAGGCGGCAAGTCATTGTTGGCATGGATACCAAACAGCGGCACAAAGGTGACATCTACCGTTACGTCGTACCCGTCAAAGAAGTGGACGGTGGACAAGATACAGTTCACGCTGAAGAGCCAAACTACTGGAAAGATACAAATAGGATATAAGGCTGCCGCTAATGGCTCGGCTAACTCGGCTAACCTCGCTATAGACTATGTGCAACTGTTGGGCGAGAATATGCAGGTAACCAAGACGTCGCTGAACTACTACATCTCTCTCGCAACAAAAGAGTACGGTGATGGTAGCGGTGACAGTGCCGCAGAACTAAAAGCCGCCATAGACGCAGCACAGGAAGTAGCAGACAATGGCGGGGCTACTATGCCAGAAGTGTTAGACGCTGTCTATAACCTGAAGGAGACTTTAGAAACTTACAGGTATAATAACGCGACAGAGGAAAATCCATCAGACTATACGAAATACATTCAGAATCCATCGTTTGAGACAATCAGTCAGGATGGTTCTGGCAATCCTGCCAGTTGGAGTATAGCCAACATGGTAAAACAAAACAATAGCGTGTTCTCTAAGAGTGGCACGTACTACATGGAGAACTGGGTAAACATTGGCAACAAAGTGGGTAACGCTTACCTGAAACAGACGCTGCAGGCTCTGCCGGCTGGTAACTATATACTGTCGGCTAAGGGACTGAACATACAGCAGTCGGGTAACAACAGTACCGCTAACTCGGGCAAGGCGCAAACAGGCGCGTACATATTCGCTGGCAATGCCAAAACGAACATTACGGACATGAAGACATACAACCTCTCGTTTGCCGTAATGGAAGAGGGAAGCGATGTAGAGATAGGAATGATAGCCGATAACGCTACGGGTAACTATCTGTGCATAGACAACTTCACACTTAAATATACCGGAAAGGTAAACACAAAGAGTTACGTTACCGACCTGCAGAACCTTGTTGCAGAAGGCGAAGAGTACGTGGCAGGTATGCTTCAGGAGTCTGTAGCCAATGCTCTCACTGCTGCTATCAATAGTGCGAAGAAAGCACTGGAGGGCACAGGCAAGGACGCAGACGGCAATACACAGTATGACATCGATGTTCTAAAGACAGCACGCACAGAACTCATTGCAGCCAACAAGAGTGCAAAGGAATCGCAAAGCCTTTACGCTGCGCTTGACGAAAGAATAGAATATGCCCAGAAGGTGCTGTCATGGTGGGAGGACGAGCCATACAAGGCAACAACGGTGAAGACGTTGACGGAGGCTCTGGCTACCGCACAGGAAAAGGCGAAGGACGCTTCGCTGACCGAGGCGCAACTGGCTGCTGCCAGTAATGCGTTGAATACACAAATAAATAAGGTGGACAAGCGAATATACCTCAGTGGCAATGCAGTTGGCAGTGATGCACAACTAAAGAACGATGCTAACCAATGGAGTTACAAACGCAGTTTGCAGTCGAAGCACTGGGTGTTGTTCTGGGAGAAGGGCTATGGCGACTTGGCACCGTCTGCCGTACCGACAATACTTAATACGGCAGACAACATCTTTGAGTTCTATGCTGATGAGTTAAAATACATAAAGAGAAACCAAGGCAAGTCAAAGACAGATACCTATAAGATGATAATCCGCCTGCGCTACACCACCGACTGGGAGGCAAGCGGCAGCGGTATCGACAACACGATAGGACTGTTGACACTCTCACGTAATGCATACACATCGCGCAACGGACAGACTGTAGCGCACGAGATAGGACACTGTTTCCAGTATCAAACCCACTGCGACAACAACAACCAGAACGGATGGATGTACACGTGGGCTAATTCTGCCAACGGCAATGTGTTCTGGGAGATGTGTGCACAGTGGCAGGCATATAAGTTCTATCCTAATATGCAGTTTAACAACGAATGGTTTAATAACACACTGAACGGACTTCACAAGAACCCATTGGCAGAAGAACTGCGTTACAATAACTACTTCATACAAGATTTCTTCTGCCATAAGCAGGGTAAAGACTTTATGGGACGACTATGGAACGAGTCAAGAAGTCCAGAAGACCCATTCCAAGCCTACATGCGCCTGACCATGAACAGCAGCCTTACGAGCAAAGAGAAACTTGAACTGCTTAACAACGAGATGTGGGAATATGGTGCGCGCATGACAACATTCGACATAGATGGTATTCGTGATGCAGGCAAAACAAAAATAGGAACAAGAAAGAACACCGCACTAACAAAGGAGGCAGATTATAACTGGACCTCACAGGCGTCTGACTGTGTGGAGTCTTTCGGCAATAACGCTATCCGACTGAATGTGCCTACTACGGCAAAGAAGGTTTACGTAGAGTTTACTGGTGAAGCAGGCAAGGAAGGATTTATTGACTATCGTAAGCAGTATGCAGGTTGGAAACTCGGCTTTGTGGCATTGAAGAAAGACGGCACACGTGTGTATGGTGACGTAAGCACGGCTACTAACGATGCTCCTAACGTAACCGCAACGTTTGAATGTCCGGCAGACTGTTCACATCTTTGGTTGGTAGTAAGTGGTGCTCCTACACTCTATTGGTCGCGCGGCTGGAACGGTACCACGACAGATGATGAGCAATGGCCGTACCGCGTAAAGTTCTATCAGACCAATGTGTATGGCTATGCTAACAATAACAACATACCTACAGGTATAAGAACAATAAATAATGAGGCTGAACCCACAGCAACAGCAATCTACAATATATACGGACAGAAGGTCGCTGACGACATAAGAAGTCTGAAGACGTTACCTCACGGTATATATATAGTAGGCGGAAAGAAAATCGTTGTAGAATAAAGAAACCCCTCAACCGTACTGGTTAAATATAATTTTGCCAGTGCGGTTGTTTTATTTTAAAGAGAAAACTTTTGCCGTTACGTATCTTTTTATTAACTTTGCATTGGGCTATGCCTTCTTAAATTTTAGAAAAACGATCCTAAACAAAAAATAAGAAAACATGAACATTGTTCAACTTGACGGCTATGCCGCTAATCCTGGTGATTTGGATTGGGAGCCATGGCATAATATACCCGTTGCAGACGGTAGCGAAATGTGTAAATTCGTGGAGTACGACCGTACTTCGCCCGACCTCGTGGTGGAGAGAGCGAAAGATGCCGACATCGTTATAATAAATAAGGTGTTGATAACCGATGAAGTAATGTCGCGCTTGCCGCGATTAAAATATGTAGGAGTACTGGCAACAGGATATAATGTCGTTGACGTTGAGGCGGCCCATAAGCGCGGTATAACCGTTACGAATATCCCAGCATACAGTACCGCAAGCGTAGCACAGTGTGTCTTTGCCCACTTGCTGAACATAACGAACAATGTTGCCCTGCATAGCGAGTCGGTACACAGAGGAGAGTGGGGAAGGTGTCCAGACTTTACATACACCCTGTCGCCACAGACGGAATTGGCAAACCGCGTAATGGGAATAATCGGTTATGGCAATACGGGTAAGGCGGTGGCACGCATAGCCACTGCCATTGGAATGAAGGTAATGTTGGCACCATCACTAAGAGAAGGTGCCGTGAAGCGCACGGGATTGCCAGACGATGTAAGCGAGGCAGAGAGCATGGAGAGATTCTTTGCCGAGGCAGATGTGGTGAGCCTTCATTGCCCATTGACGGAGGCAACGAACCACATAATAAACCGTGACACCATTGCCATGATGAAGCCAACGGCGATAGTGATAAATACGGGCAGAGGACCACTGGTAGATGAGGCGGCATTGGCAGAAGCACTCAACAGTGGTAGGATAGCAGCGGCAGGAGTGGACGTGCTGGAAGAAGAACCACCAGTACATGGTTCGCCCTTGACAGACGCACGCAACTGTTACGTTACGCCCCATATAGCGTGGGCAACGAAGGCGGCACGCCAAAGGCTGATGGCGATAGCCGTGGAGAATGTAAAGGCGTTCATAAACGGAAAGGCGCAGAACGTAGTGTAAAACAATAATAGTCTAAGAAAAGAATGAAGAGAAATATAGCGACAGTATGCCTTGCCATGTTGCTTGCGGTGCCTGCAATGGCTAACGTAAAATGGTATGACGGTCACCAAAGAGTAACGTATCACGTGGTGGGCAAGACTGCACCAGTGGTTGATATAGCCCTGCAAATGTTTCGTGATGACATGAAAGCCGTTACGGGACAGACGGCAAAGGCGAGTGGCAGGGCACAGATAGAGATATACCAGTTGGATGAAGCCAATGCCAAAACCATAAAGGCGTTGAGCGCAATGAATGTGCTCTCCGCACGATTGATGGACAATAAGGACGCATTCTTTATAGGAGAGAGAAACGGTAAGATAGTCATCGTTGGCAATAATGGTCGTGGTACCGCCTACGGCATACTCGAACTCTCGCGCAAGGCAGGCGTATCGCCATGGGTATGGTGGGGTGATGTAGAGCCGCAGACAAAGGAAACGCTTACCTTTACCGCTGCCGACGAAACGTTGCAGAGTCCGTCTGTGGAATACAGAGGTATCTTTATCAATGACGAAGATTGGAGCACGCAGCAGTGGGCACACCGCACGGTAGAGCCAAAACTGCCCAAGGGAGCGATAGGTCCAGCCACGTATAAGCGAATATTCCAACTTATGCTCCGCCTAAGGGCTAACACCTTGTGGCCCGCCATGCATGAATCGACAAAGGCATTCTTTACCGTTCACGGCAATAGGGAGATGGCAGACTCATGTGGCATAGTGCTAGGCTCATCACACTGCGAACCGATACTGCGCAGCAACACGGGCGAGTGGGACAGGAAAAAGCGTGGAGCGTATAATTTCATTACCAATCGTGACAACGTGTTAGACTACTGGAAAGAACGCCTTGTGGAGATGAAGGGGCAGGAAGCACTGTTCACTATCGGCATGCGTGGCATACACGATGGCTCTATGGAGGGCGTGAGAACACCAGAGGAGAAACTTAACGGACTGCAGGCGGTGATTGACGCCCAGCGCGAACTGATAGCGAAGAACTATTCGCATGAGGTAGAAAAGGTGCCGCAGGTGTTCATACCGTATAAGGAGGTGCTCGAGATTTATGAGCACGGACTACGTGTGCCTGACGATGTTACGCTGATGTGGTGTGACGATAACTATGGCTACATGACCCGCCTTAGCGACAGCGAGCAGCAGAAGCGTTCGGGAGGTGCAGGCATATATTATCACCTCAGTTACTGGGGACGTCCGCACGACTATCTGTGGTTGACTACAACGCAGCCTGGACTGGTGTATAATGAACTCAAATTAGCATACGACCATAACGCCAAGAAGGTGTGGATAATAAACGTTCATGACCCGAAGGTGGCGGCATACCAACTGTCTCTGGCTATGGATATGGCGTGGGACATCAACAGTGTAAAACCAACAACTTTGCGTCAGCACCTCCATTCATGGCTCGCCCTGCAGTTTGGCAAGCAGACAGCCAACAGGATTGCGCCAGCGATGGAACGCTTTTACCAACTCTGCGGCATCAGGAAGCCAGAGTTTATGGGTTGGACGCAGGTGGAACTGGACTATAAGAAGTATCCTGGCGGTAAGTCATTGCCTACGGACACGGAGTTCTCGGAGACAGAGTTTGGTGGAGAACTGGAGCGATACCTTGAGGATTATGATGCTATCTGCGACATAGTAAACAAGGAGAACAGAACAGACGCGGCATACTTTGCCCATGTTCTCTATCCCGTAAACTGCGCGGCAGCCATGGCGCACAAGCACTTGGAAGCGCAGATGGGCGACACTGTGACTGCTATCGAGTATCAGAACAAGATAAAGGAGTACACGGAGCGTTACAATAACCTCAAGGGCGGCAAGTGGAAAGGGCTGATGGACGCCAAGCCGCGTAACCTACCAGTCTTTGCCGACTATACTACTAACGACAGTACTGTCCTTCGTCATGGCAAGAGCAGGCCGCTGACAGAGACGGTACTTGACGGTTGTGTGGTGCGTAACGCATGCACATACGACCGCAGCGAGGGCAAGGTACAGCCGATAGAGATGCTGGGACACAGCATGAAAGCCGTGAGCATAGCCAAGGGGGCATCGATATCGTTTGACTTTAGCGTAGAGAAGTCGGGCGGGGCAGTGCTAAGGACCGCCGCGATACCAACGCAGGCAAACGATAAGGGCGACATACGTTACGCCGTAAGCATAGATGGTGGAACGCCAACGGTTTATTCCCTAAAGGAACCTTACCGCTCGGAGAGGTGGAAAAAGAATGTGCTTCGCGGACAATCGTTGCGCCATCAAGACATAAACATTACGTCAGGGCGACACACACTGACCGTAACAGCACTGGACGACCATATCATTATGGATCAGTGGATGATTGATTTCCGTAAGGATAGGGAGTTCTATGTGTTCCCAGTGGCTGAGTAATAGACTGTAATAAGTATAGCGTTAGAGGAGGGAGAGAAAGATGCGTGTACGTAAGTCACACATAAAACTGCTCGGAGTGGTAACAGTAATGCTGGCACTATTGGGCGTAACCTACGGCATAGTCAGTGGGGCTATGGAGCGATGGGTGTACGACCGTGGTGTGGCATTACTGTCATCACGTTTGGGCACAGTCGTAACGCTCGATAGTGTGGACGTCAGTCTGACGCGAAGAGAGTTATCGCTCTATGGCTTTACGGTAGAGGACCGTCAGCATTGCGATATGTTGACGGTAGATACCATGAATGTGAAGGTGGCGATAATGCCATTATTCCGTTCTAAAGTCGTGATAAAGCGGGCGATGATGAGAGGAGTAAACGTACTATTATACAAGGAACGTAGTGATACAGCCGCCAACTATCAGTTTGTGTTAGATGCTTTTAAGAAAAGGAAAACGGCAGTAACGCCTGCCGAAGACAAAGGAAAGCCAACAGGATGGGACGTTGCCCTGCGCACAGTTACACTGAAGGCGGCGACCGTGAGGTGGGATGTACGTTCAGAAACGAGAAAGAAAGCGGGGCGTTTAGATCCCAATCATCTGTACTTGCGTAATGTAAACTTGGCAAAAGGCTTTGTTCAGAAGACAGAAGACTCACTGCAGGTGGTTATGAATGGGCTGCGTGCAGAAGATGAAAACAGTGGGATGTCGCTACGCCTTGCGTTAGCAGACTACCGTAGGTGGCGTAAGGACAGTGTAAAGTTACGTGTGTCGTACGTAAAAGGTGCCTACAATGATATGGAGTTTGGTTGTAAGAGCCTCATGCTAAGCCAGCAACGCGGCAGTCTCTCGGCAAGATACCCTATGGTGTTGAATGCAGATTCCTTGACCTTTGTGCGCAATAACGGTAAGCCACACAAACGAACAGGCAAGCCGCATCGCGGATATTTCGATGTGGGTCACGTTGATGCAGTGATGAACCTTGACGCCACACTTCGCTGTGCTACTGCAGACAGTACTGTAGCGGAGATAAGAAGGTTGGCGGTGTACGATAAGATGTCGGGTATAGACATACGCAGTTTCATTGCATCCTATACAATGCGCCGGGACACTTTAGTCCTAAACAACATGGAGATGCGACTGCCGCATAGTCGTATGGTAGCCCGTGAGATTCGTGGAGTGTTGCAACGCGACGCAGATGGTAAGGCGCATGACGTAAGGATAAGTCCGTTTCTGTTAACATCGCGGGTGATGTTGTGTGATATAGCGAGACCGTTTGCCCCTGTATTGAGCGACTTTACCACGCCCTTAACCCTTAGTGTTATTACCGATGGAACTCTGTCGCAGATGAACTTTAGGAAAATCTGTGTGGCAACGCCCGATGGTCGACTATCGCTAACGGCACAGGGAGGCATGCAGGATGTAACGAAACGTTATGATTTGCGATTGCATTTCAATGATATATGCCTCAAAGCACGCAGTGGCATAAAAGAAATCATCGTGGGACACTTTGCCAAGAAGGTGCGTATGAAGTTGAACAGCCAGATGCGGAAGATAGGAGACGTACGGTATCGTGGCACCTTGTCGATAGCCTTTAGGCGTGAAGACGTTGCTGGTACGCTGTTCACGAACTATGGCAATGCCGATTTCGCTTTTACAATTGACGGCAGAAGCAAACTGATGACGGGCATAATATCGTCGGATGCCTTTGAAATAGGTAAGGTAATGAATGTAGATGGGCTTGGCACGATAAAGGCAAATGCCTCGTACTCGTTCAATGTAGCATCGAAAACACACCGCACAGACAAGACAAAAGGACGGCTACCGATAGGTTGGTTGAAAGCAAAGGTTGACAGTACACGATTTAAGAGAATTACGTTCCGGAATGTTTCTGCCGTAATGCACAGTGACGGCACCACCGCAATGGGCGAGATTATGATGCCAAAGAAACTTTTTGATATCTCGTTACGATTCTGGTACACGCAGACAGACTCTGTTCAGACATTGCGTTTTAAACCAAAACTAACACGTAAGAAACGAGAACCATTGATGCTTCGTAACGTTAAAAAATGGAAAGAATATATGGACGAAGCACGTAAAAGGGCGTACTCCAAACGTATTAGCAGGTGATTGAAGAATAAAGATTCTACTAAGATAAACACTATTAACAATGAAGGAAAAACATCAGAAAGCGGTTCGCGGCATGACAGCAGCAATGTTGTTCGCCATGGCGGCAGCCGGCAATGCGCAAACCTTTACCGAATGGCATGACCTCGAGGTGAATGAGGTGAACAGATACCCTGCACATACAGCGGTAATGTCGAACACCAGCAAGCAACTATCACTCGAGGGACAGTGGAAGTTTAAATGGGTAGCGAATGCAGACGAGCGTCCTACGGACTTCTTCTCTATGAAGTATGACGACTCGCAGTGGGGAAACATGCCAGTACCAGGTATGTGGGAACTAAATGGTTATGGCGAACCAGTGTATGTAAACACAGGGTTCGTATGGCGAGGACACTTTAAGAATAATCCTCCCGAGGTGCCAGTAAAGGATAACCACGTAGGTTCTTACCGCCGAACAATAACCATTCCCGCTGACTGGAAGGGACAACAGATTATTGCTCACTTCGGAAGTGTAACGAGTAATATGTACCTTTGGGTAAACGGAAAGTACGTGGGCTACTCAGAGGACTCAAAACTTGCAGCAGAATTTGATATAACCAAATACGTAAAACCAGGCGAAAACCTTATTGCTTTCCAGACGTTCCGTTGGTGTGACGGCTCTTACGATGAGGACCAAGACTTCTGGCGTCTCTCGGGTGTGGCGCGTTCGTGCTACCTTTACACCAAGGACAAGAAGACCCAGATAACCGATATACGTGTGACCCCCGACCTTGTGAACAACTATACCGATGGCAAACTAACCATAGACGCTAAGGTTAAGGGCAAGAACACACTACACTATACGTTGAAAGACGCTGAAGGCAATGTGGTATTAGATGCCGATGGGGCAGCAAAAGTAACGTTTGACGTTAAGAATCCAAGGAAGTGGAGTGCAGAAACACCATATCTTTATACACTTACCGTAAAGCAACAGGGCGGTGATGAGATACCTATAAAGGTGGGTTTCCGTAAGGTTGAGGTAAAGAATGCACAGGTATTGGTGAACGGTCAGCCCGTACTCATCAAGGGAGCCAACCGTCATGAACTTGACCCTGACAAGGGATACGTGGTAAGTCGTGAGCGAATGATAGAGGATATCAAGCTCATGAAGCAACTGAACGTTAATGCAGTGCGCACCTGTCACTATCCAGACGACCCTATGTGGTATGAACTTTGCGACGAATACGGCATCTACGTGTGCGCTGAGGCTAACCAGGAAAGTCACGGATTTGGTTACGGTGACGAGGGAAAGAAGGTGGCACCGCTCTTCCATACGCAGATAATGCAGCGCAATCAGCGTCATGTGGCAACGGTATTCAATCATCCTTCCATTATCTTCTGGTCGCTTGGCAACGAGACCTGTATGTCGCAGAACTTCCTCGATGCCTATAACTGGATAAAGACACAAGACCAGAGCCGACCTGTTCAGTACGAACAGGCTCATGGAAAAGAAGGAACCGACATTTATTGTCCTATGTATGCCTCACAGCCTCACTGTGAAAACTACGCCAAGAATGCTTCAAGCACTAAGCCACTCATACAGTGTGAGTATTCCCATGCTATGGGAAACTCTGGTGGAGGCTTTAAGGAATATTGGGATTTGGTGCGTAAATACCCTAAGTATCAGGGCGGATTCATTTGGGACTTTGTGGACCAGGGACTGCGAGACAAGCGCGACCCAACCAAGTTCCTGTATGGAGGAGACTATAATGACTATGATGCTTCAGATAATAACTTCAACTGTAACGGTTTCATTACAGCCGACCGCAAGATTACTCCGCAAGCATACGAGTACGCATATTATTACCAGAATGTCTGGACCGAGGCTGTAGATTTGGACAAGGGCATAATAAAGGTAAAGAACGAAAACTTCTTCCGCCCACTGGACTACGTACGCTTACACTGGACTCTCACCGCAAACGGTGAGAAAGCGCAAGAGGGTTACATCGACAACCTGAACGTTGCGCCACAACAGGAGGCAGATGTGAAAGTGCCATACACACTATATGACAAGGACGTAGAGATACTTCTAACCGTAAGTTACGAATTGAAGAAGGACGAAGGACTGCTGAAGGCAGGTCATAGCATAGCCCATCAGCAGCTCGCTATCAGCGACTATCCATACGAAATGATGATAGCCGACATTGAGGGCGACATTAAGGCAAAGGCAACCAAGGCTCAACCGTTGCCTTACACCATACGTCCTAACTTCTGGCGTGCCGTTACCGACAACGATATGGGAGCAGGTTTGCAGAACAAGCACCGTGCTTGGAACAATCCATACATGCCATGTCTCTCAAGAGTAACAGAGGGAAACACCGTTACGGAGACCTATCGCATAGATGCAACAAAATCTACCCTCACCATGAAGTATGAGACTTTGAGCGACAAGGTAACTAAGGTTACGGAGAGCATAAAGTTTGATGCTGATGCTAAGGATGTTCCAGAAATGCCACGTTTCGGCGTAGTCATGGTGTTGCCGTATGATATGGACAAGAGTACTTTCTACGGACGCGGACCTGTTGAGAACTATGCTGACCGCAAAATGTCACAAAATATTGGCAAGTACAGCATGACAGCCGACGAGCAGTTCTTCCCATACGTACGTCCACAGGAGACAGGTAGCAAGTGTGACATACGCTGGTGGCAGCAGGGAGACATTACGATTATGTCTGACACCTGTTTCGCAGCTTCAGCATTGCATTACGAAGTGCGTGACCTTGATGAGGGACAGAACAAGGAACAGCGTCACCCACAAGACGTGAAACGCTCTTATCACACCATACTTTACCTCGACCAGCAGATGGCAGGCGTAGGCGGTGTAGATTCTTGGAGTGGATGGGCAGAGGCACTGTCACCATATCGTGTGCAGGCTAAGGACCGTTCGTTCACCTTCTACATAGTAAAGAAGTAAGCAACGGCAGTATCTGACAATCAAAGAGTGCAAGGATAGTTATCCGAAGAGCACCAATATATAAAAAACTCGCAAGCATTAAACTTGCGAGTTTTTTTCGTATAGGAAGTGTTTTTCGAAACTTCTATTTAACAATCATGGTGATGTCCCTTTTGCTCTCCATTACAAGCATCATGGTGGCAGGTGCTATCACCGTACTCAATAGAACCGTCAAGATATTTAGCCAGCACCTCATCAACAGGCAATGCAGGCGCTCCACCATAAACATTAATATTCATCTCGCCAAGCATCTTGACTGCACCAGCCCCTAATCCACCACACAGAACGTCGGTAACACCAAGTCCTTGCAGAAAGCGTGGCATTGCTCCGTGAGCGTGTTCTGGCGAAGTCATAATCTCTTTGTTTACTACTTTCCCCTCTTCTACATCATATATTGTTACCTGTGGAGCCTTACCGAAATGAGGAAACAATGCTCCTTCTGATGTAGGAATTGCAATCTTCTGTTTCATATTATATGTTACTTAAAATTATTGTTACACAGTTGCATCGCCACACCATCGGGCATAGTCATGAAGCCATGTCGTTGATAGAACGTAGCGTTATGACTTTCTTCTGGCATTAGGTTAATATAAAAGAAGTCCTTGTAATGCTCCTTTACGTGTTCTATTAACCCAGAAGCGATACCTTGCCCCTGATAGTCAGGAGAAACAAGCAAGTAATGTAGATAAGCCGTCATGCACCCATCGTCAAGACCGCGCACTAACCCTACGAGTCGCCCCCCATCCCATGCGGAAAGCACATAAGTTGAGTTTTGTAAAGCCTCATATAACTTCTCTGGGTATTTCCCCGACACCCAGCCAACAGATAGAAACAACTCTTCAACCTGATGCTGTGTAAACCTTTTCTCCTTAGTATATGTAATCATTCCTGTATGTTTTGATGTAAATCCACTGATTGGTATCTGAACTCCTTGGGCATTATTCCCGTCAGACGCTTAAAATATTTAACGAAATATGATGGGTCTTCAAATCCTAACTGATAAGCAATCTCCTTTATGCTTAATGAAGAATGTCGCAGTTGTCGTTTCGCTTCCAGTACAATGCGTTCGTTTATCAGTTGCAGTGGAGAGCGATGTGCCCTCTGCATTATGTACTTTGTCAATAGTCTCGGTGTCATTCCCATCAGGTAAGCGTAATCCTTCACCGTATGTTTCTGCCGATAATTCTTCTCCAACAGTTTTCTAAAGTTCACCAAAGCCCTACTTGCTTGGCACGACACATAAAGTTTCGTCTGCTCCTTTCGCTCACCTCTACGTTGCACACGTATTAGGAACAGCCGCACTAAGTATTGCATATAGTCCTTATGCGCAAACGCCCCCGTCAATGTGTATTCCCTATTCATCTCGTTAACGAGCAACATCAGTCGTTCCGCTTCATCGTTCGTCACATTATAATAAGGAGAAGAGTCATAGGCATTAAAGACGTCATACTTTAAGAATACGCTTTCGCTCGATTCCTCGTCTGCCATAAATGATGCGTTAAAATGGATTATTACGCCCTCATAGTCCCTTACTCCATCAAACGAGTGTACCTGCCCCGGAGCGATAAAGAATATGGTGTTGTCCGCGACAGGATAGTCCACAAAGTCTACCGTGTGTACGCCATGTCCACGTCTGAACCATATTATCTGGTAAAACTCATGAATATGAGGATGCAATGCCCCAGGACTGTCAATGAAGAACTTTGGCATAAACAGCAGTTCTAATTCCAGTCCAGAGTGATGGTTTTTCTCAATAGTATATGTCTTTACTTCATCTTTCATTTTAATAGCAGTAAACGTAAATTACCATTTCTGTTCAATGAGAGAAATAGTACATTTTGCTTTTGCGATGGTAAAATTACACTTATTTTTTTATACCGCCAAACGTAAAGCATAAATTTACCATTATTAGACCCTAATGTGCATCGAACTATATAAAGCAATTACGTAACTTTGCAACCGATACATAATTTTATTAACCCATAAAACAACAACAACAATGGCAAAAGTAAATGCATATCTTCAGATTACGATGAAGATAAAGGAGAGTGACCGTCCAAGTGCGGCAAAGATTTATTTTGATTATCGTCAGGCTTTTCTCGACACTATCGCAGGAGCCATGACAAAGGAGATGCTCGTTCGTGAGGAAGACGTACAGGTGTTGCATGGTTTCGACAGTAAAGAGCACGCAGCTGCATACCTTGAGTCAGAGATGTTCACCAAGCATGTGGCTCCAGGACTGTCTCCTTATTTCCAGGCTGACCCCGAAATACGTATCTTTACCGTTGCGGGATAATAGAAAATAGATTCCAGTTGCAGATAATGTCTTTACAAAGCCTCTATGCGAACGACTCGTGTAGAGGCTTTTCGCATTAGGGGGGACTATAAAATTATTGAAGCACCTATCATCGTTTTGCTTATAGAAACTACCCCGAAATCATCAGCAATTGCAGACCTCAACGTTGTAACTTTTTATGACGGCAAAAATGGTAAATTTGGGAAATCGTGTAAAAACTACTTAATTACTTAGTAATCACTATGCTTTTACCATGTAAAAAGATAGAGATTACACTGTAAAAGCATAGTGATTACAGGGTAAAAAGATAGATATCACGAGACAGTGTTGTAACTATTTGATATACAGGAGTATGTGTGAAAAGAACTTTCGAAGGGTAAAAATGGTAAATTTTGGAAAATGGCGTTTTTGAGAATTACGTAAAAATTCACTATATACTGTAACAGTTTTAGCGATTTGTTGCACGCCTAAAGGCGTGCCTGTTTGCGCCATTTGCTTACCAGCCATTAGCATGGCTGGCTATCATATAATACTCCTAACGTAGTAGTACAGAGTTACCACACCTGCCGCAGAACAGTTACTACAGAACTGCTAATTGTGAACGTTTCGTAAAAAGATAAACATTCTTATTGTTCATTTTAAGAAATGTTGTACTTTTGTAGTAGAAATATAACCAACATAACTAACAAATGAACTTAAAGAGAAATTTTCTTATTCTGGCCATGACGATGTCACTGGGCGTTCCGTGTCAAATCGTGACAGATGGCTACGCTACTCTGTCGGCAGAGAACTACCCTTACCGCAGCGACTACCTGTGGGTGACAAATCCAAACCATGCAGACTGGCTGTATAAGACAGGCGAGAAGGCAACGGTAGAAGTGCAACTATATAAATATGGTGTAGCCGTAGATGCAGACGTAAGTTACGAGATAGCCCCAGATATGCTCGAACCAATATCTAAAGGCACCGTAACCTTGAAGAACGGTAAGGCAACCGTGAGTCTGGGCACACGTAAGACCCCTGGCTTTCTCGACCTAAAACTGACGGCAACAGTAGGGGGCACAAAGACGTCACACCACGTAAAGGTGGGCTTTAGTCCATACGACATACAGCCTTTCACCAAGATGCCGACAGACTTCGGTGATTTTTGGACAAAGACAATAGAAGAAGCACGCAAGACACCAGTAACCGCAACACGCGAACTTGCACCAGAATACTGCACAGAGAAGATAAATTGCTGGCTCGTTAAGATAAAGATAGACCGCGGACACTATATGTACGGCTACCTTACAATGCCCAAAAACGTGAAGGAAGGTAGCCATCCAGTGGTGTTATGTCCTCCAGGCGCAGGCATCAAGACCATAAAGGAACCGTTGCGCCACCGCTATTACGCTGAAGACGGCATGATAAGACTGGAGATAGAGATACACGGTCTGGACCCAAGACTGTCTAATGAAACGTTCAAGAGTATCAGCAATGCCTTCAGCAACAGCGAGAACGGTTATCTCGTGAATGGCATTGACAGCAGGGAACGTTACTATATGCGCCACGTTTATGCAGGAATGGTGCGCTGCATAGATTATCTCACATCCTTACCAGAATGGGACGGCAAGAACGTAGCCGTACAGGGCGGTTCGCAGGGCGGAGCCCTTGCCCTCGTAACGGCAGGACTTGACCCACGCGTAACACTATGTGTGGCTAATCATCCAGCCCTTACCGACATGGCAGCGTATAGCGAAAAGGGACGCACGGGCGGCTATCCGCATCTCAATCGTAATCCTGCCGGAATATTGACGCCACAGGTTATCAATACGCTTCAGTACTACGATGTAGTGAACTTCTGCCGCAAGATAACCTGCCCAGTGCGCATGACGTGGGGATACAACGATAGCACCTGTCCTCCAACGACATCTTTCGCTGCATGGAACGTGATGACGTGTCCTAAAGACCCTTACATCACGCCGATAAACGAGCATTGGACGTCAGAGACAATGGAACTCCAACATAAGGATTGGATAAAGTCAAGACTGAAATAGTTTTGGAAAAAAATATAAAAAGGGCAATGCCGTAATGTTATGGCATTGCCTTTTTTGTGTGCTCTCGCTACGCTGATAATATGATGAAGAAGTAATAATTCAAGATAATTCAGAACACTTACCGATAAAATTATCAGACATAAGTGACGGTGAAAAAATAAATTGGTATAATTTATGTCATAGATTTTTGAGATAGT
>DAIUFT010000016.1:0-52472 GCA_036844425.1 Prevotella sp.
TGATATTCAGTAGCATTTCTATCAATCCGTATTTTGACGTACAAAATACGGATGAACAGATAGTACACAAAGTAAATATGACTTTATGAACAATGTTATTGCGAAACCGGCACGGTCATCCCAAGTGATGACAGCCAACAGTGACATAAAGTAGATAAAGAAAATGACGCAGGTTTGCTCGCTTCCTTCTTCTACAGCCGACGTAAATGACATGTATAACAACAAGCGTTTACCAAAGGGCATCCACATAGTCGGAACTGATAACAAATCGGTTTCGAAAGTGGGAGGAATATCCAAAAGTGAAGAAGAATTGGGGGCACCTTGGGGATATATTTTCATACAACACATGTCTGCCGCTGCTTTTGAAAAGAATCTCGAATCTCGTAAGATTGAAGGCAATTTCAAACCCAAATGTTTTATACACCGTACAACCAGATATAAGAGGAAACCTAATGGTAAGGGTGTTATAAAAGAAGAAAAGCCTACCGTTAGCGGTCTTGTGTTTTTGCAAGGAGAGACAAACCTATTGAGATTGTTTCTTATACAGAACTTTCCACAGTATTTTTTAGTAAACGATTGCTGCACAGGCAAACCAGCCTCTATTCCTGATGCCACGATGCGTCCATTCATGCAAATCATGGAAGAAGAGCCAGAACGTATAACTTTTCTGCGTGATCCTTTTGTGAAGTTCGCAAAAGACCATGTGAAACTACGTGTGCTAACAGGTATAATGGCAGGACAAGAAGGCTATGTGGTACGTATATTGAAAAATCGTCAGCTTGTCATGGATTTTGGTGGCTATGCTGTGGCTATCAATGATGTGCATAATGAGGACTTCGAAGTGGCTGAGTAAAAATTACAATAAGTCTTAGACGAATAATAAATGTTTTTCTGAAGGTACAAATATGAAGAATATCGTTATTGCTGCTGGTTACGCCACACGTCTTGGCGAACTGACCAGAAACTTCCCAAAGCCACTCTTGAAGATAGGCGAGTCAACTATCCTCGGACGTATGCTTGACGACATCGACAGGATTCCTGAGATAGATGAACATATCATCATCACCAACCATAAGTTTGCTGCCATCTTCGAGGAATGGGCAAAAAAACAAAGTTATACCAAGCCGGTTACCATAATAGACGATGGCACAGAGACAAACGAGACTCGTCTTGGCGCAGTCTGCGACCTGCTCTTTGCCATGGACAAGTTGAATATCAACGATGATATGCTGGTGGTAGCAGCCGACAATCTCCTTTTCTTCTCCTTTTCCGATTTCGTGAAGTTCGCTAAAAAGAAAAATAGTTCTTGCATTATCTGTCATGAGCAAAAGGAACTCGCCAAACTTCAGCGCACAGGTGTTGTCGTCCTCGATGAGAACAACAAGGTGCTGAATATGGAAGAAAAACCACAAGAGCCGAAATCTACATGGGCAGTACCACCTTTCTATATATATCTGAAGAAAGACCTCGACCTCGTTCTCCATTCCGTAGCTAACGGTTGTGGAAAGGATGCTCCCGGCAATCTCGCCCACTACCTCTGCGAACATACCACCATGCATGCATGGCCAATGGCAGGAACAGGCGAGAATCTTCGCTTTGACATTGGAAGCCTTGATACCTATAATGAAGCATGTGAGAAATATGGAAAATAAATATCAGTATCATATTTTTAGCCCTTATCGTGTTTGTCCGCTCGGTGCGCATGTAGATCACCAACACGGATTGGTTACGGGGTTTGCCATTAATAAAGGGGTTGACCTTTGGTTTAATGTTCAAGATGATGCACAGGTAAACCTCATCTCCCGCAGTTTTGAAGGAGAAGTACACTTTGACCTTGCCAAGCGTTCCGAAGTAAGGGAGAAACACTGGGGTGACTACGCCAGAGGTGCGAAGTATGCGCTAAAGAAACGCTTTGAACTTACGCATGGTATTGATGGCGTGCTTCAAGGTTCGCTACCTGTGGGTGGTCTCAGTTCGTCAGCGGCAGTCCTCATAGCCTATGTCATGGCATTCGCAAAGGCCAACGGCATCACGCTCCAACCATTCGAGGTGGTGCAGATTGCCTCAGAAGCAGAACGTGAGTATATAGGCTTGAACAATGGACTCCTTGACCAGGCATGTATTGCTCTCGGGAAAAAGGATGGTTTGCTTTTCCTTGACTGCGACAGTAATGAGTGGCGCATCATCAAACGAAACCCGAAGATGGCAGACTTCGAGATAGGCATCTTCTTCTCTGGACTTACTCGCTCACTGGTCAATTCCGACTACAACCTTCGCGTTTTCGAGTGCAAGACAGCGGCATGGAATATGCTTGCTTACCAGAACCAGCCACTCAAGAACTTTGATAAGACATACCTTAGAGATATACCCAAAGAGACTTTCGAATCAACACGAGACATGATGCCGCACCGCTTCGCAAAACGTGCCGAGCACTTCTATTCAGAGTATCGTCGTGTGCGTCAGGGGGTGACAGCATGGGAGACAGGAAACCTACAACTGTTCGGCAAACTGTCGTTTGACTCTTGCGAGAGTTCTATCCACAACTATGAGTGCGGTTCAACGGAACTTATCTCCATCTACAATATCATTCGTTCCCTGCAAGGTGTCTATGGCGGGCGTTTCTCTGGTGCAGGCTTCAAGGGAGCCGTCATAGCCCTTGTCGATCCACAATACAAGGAACAGGTAGAACAGAAACTAACGGAGAAATATCTTGCGGAATTCCCTGAATACACCGAAACATTCAAAGTGTTCTGGGTAAAGCCTGATGATGGGGCAAGGTTCGTGGATGATGCTTGCTAAAGTGAAATGATTGAAATGGTACAGAATAATGTTACCTTAGAGGGCAAGACTGTCCTCGTGACAGGTGCTGCTGGCTTTATCGGCAGCAATCTCGTAAAGCGACTTTTTCATGACGTAAAGAACATTAAAGTAATAGGTATTGATAGCATTACTGATTACTACGATGTCAACATCAAGTATGAACGTCTGAAAGAAATAGAGGCTATAGCCAAAGAAAAGATTAATGACAGATTAATGGGTGATTACACGGAGATTAATGTCAAGGAAAATCCGTGGCAGTTCATCCATGCTTCCATTGCTGATAGGGAGGTAGTTGAAAAACTCTTCACCGAAAACAAAATATCTGTTGTTGTAAACCTCGCGGCACAGGCAGGAGTCCGTTATAGCATCACCAATCCCGATGCTTATATCCAGAGCAATCTCATCGGCTTTTATAATCTCCTTGAAGCCTGTCGCCATCATGAAGTAGAACACCTTGTGTATGCAAGTTCATCATCCGTTTATGGCTCAAACAAGAAAGTGCCATATTCAACTGATGATAAGGTAGATAATCCAGTATCTCTTTATGCAGCCACCAAGAAGAGCAACGAACTGATGGCACATGCTTATAGCAAACTCTATAACATCCCAAGCACAGGTTTGCGTTTCTTCACAGTATATGGTCCAGCAGGTCGTCCCGACATGGCTTATTTTGGATTTACCAACAAGTTAGTCAAAGGCGAGACAATCAAGATTTTCAACTACGGCAACTGCAAGCGCGACTTCACCTACGTTGATGACATCGTAGAGGGAGTGGTTCGAATCATGCAGCACGCCCCAGAGAAGCAGAATGGAGAAGATGGCTTGCCTATACCACCGTATAAGGTGTACAACATCGGCAACAACTCCCCTGAGAATCTCCTTGACTTCGTAACCATCCTTCAAGAAGAACTTGTCCGTGCAGGAGTCCTGCCAACAGATTATGATTTCGAGGTCCACAAGGAACTTGTGCCGATGCAACCAGGTGACGTGCCAGTGACCTACGCCGACACCACACCATTGGAACAAGACTTCGGTTTTAAGCCCAACACAAGTTTAAGAGAAGGATTAAGACGCTTTGCCGAGTGGTACGCTAAGTATTATAGTGCGTAAGCATAGATAATCGTTAGAAAAGTTGCGTATGTGAAATAAAAAGAGTAATTTTATTCCCAAAATGAGATAATACAATATGTATCCATGATATGACGAACTCAAAATTTTGGACATCAATATCAGTTATCATTAGCAATGGCTTTGATAAAGACGGAATAATAAAACTTGAAAATTATGCAGAACAATTTTTCAACAGACAATTATTATTTAAACGCTACACATCAAGCGAACAGCATGGCTGCGCAGCGGGAGGTGGCTTCCATGTTATTGCATCCCTACTCGCGGGAGCAGAAACTCCAGCAAATCAACTTACTGCACCAGAGGGCAGTTTCAAAAGAGAATGTCAACGAGCAGAGGCGCAAGCAACAGTCATAGAAAATTTTGCTAAGGCTGTTGGATGTTGGGTTGATGATGTAGATAAGGCTTTTGAACAGACTTTTGGCGAACAACTTGCCGAGGGTGGAGAAGCACATGTGTATGATAATGGAAATACGATAATCAAGCGAATAGGACTTGATTATTACGTTCTGCCAGAGTTGGCACTTGACCGTATAACTCTCCATAACACATTGTTTCCCGAAACACGGCTAACAGTATTAGGGTTTGGTAAAACAATAGAAGGGGATTTTCAGATTATAGTGCAGCAACCTTTTATACACGGAACATTTCTTACCGACGAGGAGATACGCAGTTATGTAGAATCGCTTGGCTTTAAACTTATAAATCCGCGCAATTGGACTTATGCCACGCCAAGCATCTATCTTAGTGATATGCATGATGAAAATCTTATAAAGTCACCCAGAGGAAACATATTCGTTATAGACTGTGATATTCGTATCAACACGCCAGACCTCAGATGTAATGGTGTGCGTAGAATTTCTAATGAGGTAGTATTCACAGTTTGATTTCTATTCTCCCCACCCGAGTGGCGGCATGGCGCAGAGCGATACTGCGGTGGGGAACATCCAACTAAATCTTATATAATGCAGAATACGGATTCTCCTGATAGTACCGAAATCAGTAGAATCTGAAAAATCCGTATTCCATCTCAATAGTAGCAGCGGTATCTTACCGCTGTCTCCAGCAAACAATTCTTATATCAAGGCTCCAGCCATCTGTATTCCCTCACCACGTCAAACCCCGGACAACAGGGTTTGCGAGGGTCAAGGTCAGAGTGTCCCACAATCAACGCCTTAGGGTAACGCTCATGCAAATCATTAAGCAACCGTCTCAACGCACTCTTCTGTGCCACCGTCCTTGTGTCGCAAGGAGTCTTGCCGTCAGCGGCAAGCCCTCCTACGTATGCCACCCCGATGGAATGGCTGTTATGGTTCTTGCAATGCGCCCCCACCTGCGCCTCAGGTCTTCCGCTCTCGATGGCACCGTCCACAGGAATCACATAGTGATACCCGCAGCCACGCCAACCGAGCGAACGGTGATAGCGGTCGATGTCCGCCATTCTCAATGTGCTGCCCGCACGGTTCGCGGTGCAATGCACAACAATCAAAGTTATAGTCCTCATATAATGTAAGGTTTTAGAGTTGCGTCACGGCACCGCCCGCGGCACCCGTGATAATCAGTTCAATCACTCGTAGCACATAGAGTGCCACACGTCTCCAGTTAATCTTCATGCTCGATGTCTTTAGATAGATGAACAAAATGAGTTTCATTGTCTATAATAAAATTAGTCTTATGCATCCATGTCGTCACCGTCAGAGGTATCGCCACCGGGATTGGTAGGAGTGGCAGTGCTACCGCTGCCAGAGCCACCACCGTCAGGAGTAGAAGGCTTGCCGCTGTTGTCGGCACCGCCAGACGAAGCATTGTTCTTCTTCTTTGCAGCCTCAAGATCCACAGTCTTCTCGTTCGACTTCTCCGCTTTCAGCGTAGCGTTTTGAGCAGCACGACTTGCCACAAGGTTAAACTCCGCACGTCCGATAAGGTTGTCGAAGTCCTCGCCCGGAGCAAACAAGATGTTCACCGCCTTGATGTTCTTCGCTGTGAACTTCTCAAGAGTCTCCGCAGGAGTGCTGCTGATGGATATGCCAAACGTACCCAACTCACCCAGTTGAATCTTGTTACCGTTGAGCAGTTGCTCCACCAAGCACTCGCACATGTCGCTCAGCACACCCTTCACCGTACCACGGCTGTACACCCCGTTATGGTCGGCAATGTGCTTGGCAAACTTCTCCAGCGTCCAAATCTCGTTCACTTGGTTCTTGGCATAAGCCTTCGCCTTAGCCTCAGGATTCATCACGCTTGTCATCATGTACACACTGTAGTTTATCATACGTCTTGCCCATCGTCGGTATGGGACTTCGTGTTTACAGGACCGCATATGTTTTTATGTCCTGCCCGACAGGTTAAACAATAAATCGATAAAGTCAAAACAACCGTTGTCGTTGAATGACAATGCAAAGGTACTGCCTCGCAGCCCCGAAAACAATTCCGTTGACAAGCGTTGACAAACTGTTCACTTTTCATTGACAAACCATTAACTATAACCCTTATGAGCGATGTAACAATCAACATAAACGGAGGCAACAACCAAATCCTCCCCAACGCCACGGAAGCCGTGCAAAACTTCTATGGCGACCAGTTCTCAGAGAAGATACTCCAGCAACCATCCACAAAGGAAGACGTATTGCCAGAAGTAGAGAAACTGTCCCTATATATAAATAAGGAGAACCTTTCAGGCTACCTCTCCCAAATCGGTGAATGCTCTAACGCCACCGAACTCGCCAAGGTAGTGGTGCTGATGTGCGAGCAAGAGCCACGCCTCACGCAAGAAGAGATAGTGAAGGAACGTTTCATCAGTCAGCTTCTCCCCTTCGCCAAGAAACTAACCAAGGGCAGAGGCATCGACAACCTCCGTGCCCGCATCAACGACGCATGGGCAGCGCGTCCCAAGACGAAGCCCTTTCAGAAGTAAAGGCAATATCTCTTTGAAAAGTATTACTATATTACTTTGCCATTTAATACGTAATACTTGCCCATTTAATACGTATTACTTTGCCAAGTATTACTATATTACTTTTCCCATGCACCAAGTAAAACCCTAAATCCAATATGACAGCCAGACAACAGATAGACATAAACGGTGGACACACGCAAATTTGTTCCAATGCCAGTCAAGCCATTCAAAATATCTATATAGGCAAGGAGTATATACGCGAATTACTGCAGGCTCGTGTGTCTGAAACTGCCAGTCCCATCGAGGGAGAAATTGTGGACATGTACTACTATAGTTACACACGTCCGCAGAATGTCGTCAATGAGATCATCCGTAAGGCTATCATAGAATTATGCGAGAAACGCTTGGAGACCAACAATGTGTTGTGTCTTACAGGAGAAGAAGGTATTGGCTTGACAACGATACTTGCACAGTTTGCCAAGTTTCACAGTACGCATTGCGTTAGTTACTTCTGTAATGACCTTGAGGCAATGCGCTGGAATCCAGAGGTGATGGAGCAAGAGATAGTCCGACAGTTATATTGGTACATCAAGGGCAGTTCGGAAGATTTCAACATCACGACAGTGGAAGGCGTTACCATACAGTCAATATATACAAAAGTGTTGTTGGAGCAAAAACGAAGAAAACAACCATTGTATTTCGTCTTTGACGGCTTTGACAACATTCCTTCCGAAAAGTTCGAGATGATAAAGCGCATATTCGACAGTATGCCCTGGACAGAAGGACGTTTTATCTTTACTGGTGACACCGATAAGGTAAGTCGGTTGTTTCCCCAGACAAGCAAATTGCAGGTAAGCGATTATGAGGTAATCCGCTTTGTCGATGCAGAGATTAAGGATTACTTCAGACAGGCTGACCCTGCAATCACTAATGACGACCTAAACTCCCTGTGCGAGATAACAAGGGGAATACCCAGCCGTATGGAAACCGTGTTGCGCAAATACGTTCAGTCAGGAACACTGCAACAGTTTATAAACTCCAACACTACAGGAGAAAGTGATTTGTTTGACGATGATTTTAAGAAAATATTTCATGACTGCAACGACGATGTGAAATATTTCTTTGCCTTGCTCGCTTATACCGATTTTCCGCTGCACGTTTCTGTCGCAGCCCAAATACTGGGCTTGGATAATGACACATTCTCCTATATTGCTCACCAATTCAAGGATTATGTGAGGATAACCACCAAGGAGCATATAATGCTCTTGCACGAAGGCTTCCATAAGTATTTGAGACGCAAGCTCACCAGTCTGCGACAAGACGTGGAATTGAAAACGCTTCACGTACTTGAACTTCCTGAATATATGGTGTCCCACAGCAGTTTTATTCCTACGCTATATAAGTCGCTACATCAAACCGACAAACTCGTTACGTTCCTCAATAAGGACAATATTCAGAAAATACTTGTAGATAAAAAGTCGCAAGCTGCTCTCAACGAACAATGCGAGTTTGGTTATGATGCATGCAAGGAAGTTCCCGAAAAATATGCGGCTTCGCTGTTCCGTTTTGCCGTCAACCAGTCCATGTCGCGCGAGATAGAACGCAACGAACTTTGGGACAATGAACTGGAAGCACTGCTGGCTACAGGAAACGTAGAGCAGGCTCTTGCTCTGGCAGAGAATGTGTATATGTCAGAGGACAAACTAAAGTCCTTCTTGCTTATCGCTCATAAGAAGGAACGTTTGAAAATGACAGACTATGAATTGTTAAAAGAACGCATTGACCAACTGGTAAGTTCCATTCAGTTTGAGAAAATACCCGACAAGGCAATAGAGTTGGCAAAACTCCTTTTTCCTATCGACTACAAGGCTGCTATTGGCATTGTTGACCGTGTGGCAAGGGAGAATAAGGCGAAAGTCAATACCGACCGGGTGTACACGCTCATGTCGCTGATGAACAATCGTCAGGACAATGAGCAATTGGGAAGAACCGATGCCGACATCATAGATTCGAAGATAGAGAGCAACGAATTGCGTTCCTTTGCCTCGGCTGCAAAGAATTTGTTTGCCAACGTATCTGTTGACGTGTTCCTGAATGCCCTTGCCAACCTGCCTAACAATTCGCAAAAACTGCATTTCCTTCAGATATGGCTGCCAGAGCATGAAGACAAAGAAGACATAGGCAAGGCTGTACTTGAAGCAATAAGCCTCATCATCACCGTGTCAGATACTGACATGCCCAAAGCAAAAGTGCTGAATGCCGTTTGTCGCAGCATGTCGAAGATGACGGTAGAGGAAATGACGAAAGCCATGTCGCATATCGATGCGCTGGATGACACTATTAAATATCCTACTTTCGATTATGTAGATGCACAACTCACTATCATAGAGGCCACCAAGGACAAATTGACGGAGAAAAGCCGTGAGTTGCTCGAAAAATTGTATGTCTATGTTGACGATCTGCAAGACAAGTCCATCCGTCTCTCTTGTCTTTCCAAGATATTGGGACGATTTGATTATTTGGGCAAACGGACGGTAACAGAAGGCATCGTTGGTGCTTCTTTTGAACTTTCTGGGGAGATAAAGCAGGGCATACATCAACTGATGCAGGAAACGGCATACCACCTTAAGGTGATAGAAGAGCCTATCAAGGCTTTGGTATGCGACTATTCGCGTTTGGTGGATGAACTTATAGCCGAGGTGAACACCATTGAGCGCAAGGAACGGGCCTATTCATTGGCGGCAAGCCAGTATCTGTTGAGACAAGATGATGAAAAAATATGCTTGGAGGCATTCTTCAAGTTACTCGCCAACACCAGTTGTTCCTATGGCAACCGTGAAGAGCCGCTTGACATCCTTACCAACAAGTTGCTTCATTCCGACAAACTCAACCACGAAGCGGCATTGTCAATCGTCAAGCAAAACCTGCGTTACGTTGAAAATTTGGAAAGTTGCTCCCAGCGTGTGTTGTTTTTCGTGCGTCTGTATCTTTGGATCAACAAGCACTTTGCGGTCGACACTTTTGCCGACAAATTAAAGAAAGAAGTTCTCCGCAGTTGGAATGCCATGAGTAGTCCCAAGTACAAGATAGAGTGTGGATACTTCATCGCAAAGAATTTTGCAAAAGTGTCACAGGCTGATGCCCAGAAAATTTTGGAGGAATGCGCACGCATAAAACAGACCCGTGTGCTCACTTCATCCTCATCGTGCATCACTGCTTACGACGTGTCGCTCGAACTCTATGTACGCTCCTTCGCCCTCATGGTACGTAACAAGATGTGTGATGCCGATGCCTTGAAACTATTCAGCGACATTATGGACGGTTTGTCTACCGAGAGCGAGAAAGCCATGATATGGAGCGGCATTGCCCTTGAATATTATTGTGCCAACGACAATGACCAGTTTCGTGACATTTGCAACCAGTATTTCCCCAACAACCTCGATGCCTATTCCCCGTTCGACCAGAAGTGTATAGTCTACAGTCTGTCTCCAGCCATGTTCTTCAATAGCCGCGAGGCTTTGTTTGCAATGTTGGGCAACTATGACGAACCATTCCGAAACGATTGCATTATGCATATTCTGGATTTTGTCATCTGTAAGGAAGCGGCTCTGTCAGGGTCGGGATTGTCAGAGAAAGCCTACGATTTGTGTTACACCGATTACCAGGACATCATATCATTGCTCGACCATGCCTCTTCCGATGAGGTGTTCTTCCGGGTTATTCAAGTGGTGTCAAAGAGTCTGCGTGAAGGACATCCAAAGAAGACATTAAGCACAGAGCACAAGAAGACCGTGGTCAACGAACTCTTGCGAATAGTGACAACCAAGTTGCCCACAGACAGAGGCTTACAGCATGATGGCTATAAGGTAGCGTGTGAGGCATCGTTGACTTATTCGCAAAGAGAGTTTTCAACTGCTGAAAAAAAAGAATGGGAGAAGCGTATAGTAGCCATCAGCAACATTGCCGACCAGTCTTTCCTGTATCTCTATATCGCCCCTTATTTCCAAAAACGCACAGATAAGGAAGAATTTTTCAATAAGGGCATTAAGATAGCGGAGTCTATATCCTCCACCTTCGACAAGGTAAGCCGTCTTGACATGAGCATCACTGAGTGCATAGACAACAATCTCGGCAACCTTGTTCAGCCCATAGCTGCCACAGCCATGGAGAGTCTTCGCGCCAATGGCTCGTTGCAGGATTACAAACGGTTGGTCGATATGGTATACCAGCACAAGCCCGAATTGGCGGAACAGATGGTGAACGACCTTGACAACGACCCTGCACGTGTGCGCTACAAGCAACGTCTGCTCGACCACATATCTTCCACGAAGAAACTGGAACAGGCACATAAGGAGCTTGAAAGTGTTGACAACCTGACTCTCAAAGAACAGGTGAGGTTCTTTGAAAAGCAACTTGACGAACTGCTCAATGGAAAAGGACAAATAATAGACCTCAAGCGTCTTTTCGCCCTAACGATGAAGCACATTTACAGCAATAACATCGATGAAGCCAAATGTGCCATAATATATGTCATGGAGGATTTGTTCAGAAAATACAAGGGGTCAAGTCAGAACAACAATCTGCTGAACAGCATACACAGCACCTTGCGTCATAATCTGAAACTCGTTCTTTCGCTGTCTGTTGGCACAAAAGACCGTATCGACCGTGTTGACACCATGATTCAGACAAGTGACGTGACCGATGACGGTTATATACAAATAGGGGAGGAGGAAAAGGCATGGGCATACATCCTTAACTGGTATCAGCGGTTCAACTATGATACTCTGTACATTATCGACCCATATTTCAAGCCCACCGACCTTCATGTCATAAAGCAGTTGTGTGACATCAATGAAAATCTGGAAATCAATGTCCTTGCCCATCGTCAGAAATACACGGATGCCGATTACATCTCAGCCTGGAAACATGTCTCCTCTGGTGTGATAAACGATGTACATCTCCATTTCGTATGGTACAAGCGCAATTCCACAGACGGTCCTCTCCACGACCGTTATTGGGTATGTTGTGACGATGAGAACGATGAAATGCAAGGCTTGCGTGTAAACTCTCTTGACAGTCTTGGCAAGAAAGAGAGTTCCATGAACGAGATTGATGCAGGTATAGTAATGTCGGTGCTTAACTCCTATCGAAAATATGCTATGTCGCTTGCTCCGAGAGTGAAGGGAGAGGATATGGAGTATAGCGAGGTGGAGTTGGATTGAAGAAGGGTGAAAACATATAACTATATTATTTTGCTACAGGTATGATGATTAACAATGTAAGAAACGTTTATAACTATGACAGAGAAAGATATTGAAGTTGAATTTGAGAAATTGCTTATACCCATAAAAGAATTATATTCTGAAATAACAAATAGGGGTACCCAATTCTGTTATCCATTTATTTATACAGACGGAGATGGCGACTATTTGTCGTATATAACTCGGCAAATTAAGGCATTTTGTGAGAGAGTAAAAAAATTAGATGGTAATAGTATTTTGATTCTCAATAGAGGCTTTGATAAACTTCCAGAGGATAAGAAGCCTAATAAGTCTTTCGATTTTATTCGAGATTTAGATGCTGTCTCTCAAATGGTAATTGAAGTCTTGACAGATTGTTATCGATGTTACCCAGACGATGCGTTTCAGAAACTCAAGAATTTCTTTGAGGCTGATGAGAATTTCTATTTGAACATGTTGCCACAACTGAGCGTTAACAAATGGACATTATACAGGATACGTACTGGCTTTTTCGACAAAACAAATGATGGTGAAATCTTCCACATTCCATTTGAGAAACGGCATCTTGTGACAACACAGAGATATAGTGTCCCCGGTTATCCAATACTATACTTGGCAGGTTCGTTATTTACTGCGTGGTGCGAGATGGACAAACCAGAGTTGGAAGGCATGAATTATGCCGGATTCCGATTTAAGAAAAATGAACTGTTTGTTGACCTCGGATATCCTTATCAAAGAACGACTCTTTGGGAATGGTATAGTTTGTTTGTAATGTATCCGTTGTTAATGGCGTGTATGACGAGAGTAAAAAATGCTTCAGCTCCGTTTAAACCAGAGTACATAATGCCGCAATTGATGACAAAGTTAATAAGAGAACATGGAAAACGTTTCACTGGAATTGCATATATGTCAAACAAACTTCCAGAATCGTATTCTATAAATTCCATTACATCACGTAATTTAGCAGTGTGTACCAATAATTGTTTATGTATGAAAGGGCATGATAAAGACCTTGCATCAAAAATGCAAATGACAGACATACAAACCATAACTCGCGATAAGTTACTACAGTCTGTAAATTATAAAGATGGCATTTATAGTATAGATTTTAAGAACCTTGATACTATTGATAATTCCTCATTCAGAGATATTAATGTACAAATGATAACTGGATAGTATGTGGTTTATGTACAGCAACTGTTGTTTCAGTCAAATGAGCAGAACGAAGTTTACTTCTGTTATGCCATGTCGAGAAAACAAAGAAGAATCAACTCTATATGCAGGCACTCGCAGAAATGCCTATACAAAAGGGGCATAATTTGAGTACTAATATGCAAGTGATTATAACTGATTTAATTCGGATTCAAAAAAATATTTTTTACTATACTAAAAGGAATAATGTCACCAAATATAAATCATAAAGTTGTATCTGCAACTAAATGGTCAGCAATAACAGAAATAGCTGCAAAATTGGTTTCACCAATATCAACAATGGTATTGGCTCGTTTGTTAACCCCAGAGGCATTTGGAGTCCTTGTAACGGTGACAATGGTTATAAGTTTTGCTGAGATATTTACAGATGCTGGTTTTCAAAAGTATATAATACAGCACAAATTCAAAAATGAAGATGATTTGTATAAGTCAACGGCTGTGGCATTTTGGTCAAACCTTATTTTCTCACTTATAGTATGGGTTGGAATATCGGTCTTTTCAAATGAGATTGCGCATCTTGTAGGAAATGAAGGATATGGAATTGTTATCGCAATATCTTGCATATGCATACCACTTGAAGCTTTTTCAAGTATACAAATGGCATTGTTCAAGAGGAAAATGGATTTTAGAACACTTTTTATTGTCCGCATTATAGGTATCCTTGTCCCTTTAGTAGTAACTATACCATTGGCGTATTTTACTCGAAGTTATTGGTCGTTAATAATTGGAATGGTGACCTTGAATATTAGTAATGCCGTATTGTTAACTGTAAAATCTGATTGGAAGCCACGTTGGTTTTATAAATTTCAACTTTTTAAAGAAATGTTTTCATTTACGGTGTGGTCTATGCTTGAAGCCATTGCAATTTGGTTGACAGGATATGTTGATGTATTTATTGTTGGTACAATGCTAAGCACATATTATATGGGCATTTATAGAACTTCCATTACTACTGTTGGAGGAATAATGGCAATTATAACATCTGCCACAACTCCAGTACTTTTTTCTGCTCTTTCACGACTACAGGATAATGACGATGAATTCAAACAACTTTTTTTTAGATTTCAGAAGTTGGTAGGTTTGTTGGTTATACCTTTGGGGGTTGGAATATTTCTTTTCCGTGATTTGATTACTGAAATTCTTTTAGGTGATCAATGGAAAGAGGCTGCTTATTTTATTGGTTGGTGGGGATTGACAAGCGCAATAACAATAGTATTCTCACACTATTGCAGCGAAGTGTTTAGGGCAAAGGGAAAGCCTAAACTTTCTGTTCTGTCCCAAATCCTTCATTTGTGTTTCTTGATACCAACAGTTATAGTATCTGTAAAATATGGATTTGAAGCGTTATGTCTTTCAAGATCACTTGTGCGTCTTACAGGTATTATAATAAATCTATGTATTTTGTATATTCTTGTCCAAATAGTTCCGACAAAAATGTTTTCAAATCTTTTGCATCCCTTGTTTGCCTCATGCCTAATGGTCGCACTTGTATATGTGTTGCCAACGGCTATGGATATGATCCATAGTATATTGTATGCTGTTGCTTGCGGAATATTGTACATAGTGGTGATTTGTATGTTTGGCGAAGAGAGAAAAATCTTGTTTAATCTAAAAAATATATTACATAAATAAATGGCATTAATCAGTAGAGCTATTGGTTACTTACTCCATAATCCTATATTGTTTGTGGATTCATGTGTTAAAAATTTATGGTTTATGTTTCCAGATAAGTTGTATCTTTCATTAAGATATCGTTGTCAAATGGGACATTGGATAAACTGGAAACATCCAAGGACTTTTACTGAAAAACTGCAATGGCTAAAGGTTTATGACTGTAAGCCAGAGTATACACGCATGGTTGACAAACTTGCCGCAAAGGATTATGTTGCAAGGCGTATTGGGAAACAGTATATAATTCCGACATTGGGGGTTTGGGGTAGTGTTGAAGAAATTGATTGGGACTCGTTACCAAATCAGTTCGTACTGAAAACAACTCATGGTGGAGGTGGTTGTGGTGTCGTGGTATGTAAGGATAAATCTTCTTTTGACAAGTCAAAAGCTATTGATAAACTGAAAACGTCAATGCGGACTAATGCAGGTCAAACATATCGTGAGAAGCCATACCTCAATGTGCCGCGTAGAATTATTGCTGAGAAATTTATGGCAGAGCGTAATGAACAGTCAGATATTATTGATAAAGATTTGCCAGACTATAAATTTTTCTGTTTTAATGGTGAACCTCATTATTGTCAAGTAATTCGCGACCGTCACAGTAAGGAGACAATAGATTTCTATGATATGGAGTGGAAGCATATGCCGTTTGTAGGACTGAATCCTGTTGCAAAGAACGGACTGAATCCTGTTGCAAAGAACGGACTGAATCCTGTTGCAAAGCCACAACATTTAGAAACTATGAAAGAGATTTGTCGAAAATTAAGCAAGGATATGAAATTCTCACGAATAGACTTGTATGTGATTGACGACCAAGAATATTTCGGAGAGATAACTCTTTATCCTGCTGCAGGCTTTGGGGAGTTTAATCCAGCGGAATGGAACGCCAAACTTGGAGATATGATTAAGTTAGATGGAAACAAAATGGGGGGGGGAAAAAGTGTATAGTTAAGAATAACGATATAGAATATACCCACATCGCTTATGAATATAATGACTTGAAAGATTACAAGTTTTTCTGTTTTAATGGAAAAGTGCATTTCTTCAAGATAGATTTTGGGCGTTTTGTGGAGCATCATGCCAACTACTATTCATCTGATGGAAAACTGTTGCCCTTTGGTGAAAAAGGTTTTGAGCCTGACCCTAACCATGAAGAGGTGATGCCGGGTAATCTTATAGAGATGATAAAAGTGGCAGAAGAACTGTCGAAGGGATTCAAGTTCTTGCGTGTGGATTTATATAATGTAAAAGGTAAAATATATTTTGGCGAACTGACTTTTTATCCTGCTGCTGGTATGGGTGCTTTTGTGCCTGATGAGTGGGATGAAAAGTTAGGAGCATTACTAAAATTGAACTAACAATCAGTTGTATGTCATACATATTATTAGCATCTAATATTGCTATTTTATTGTTTATCTTCTATTCAAAGAAAAAGATTGAACGGAGGTTAAAGCGTGACACTTCGTATGAGTCGGAAAAAGGTAAAAACATTGCGACGAAAGAGGATATAGAAGCAATAACCGAGAAGATAGAAACAGTAAAGAATGAAATATCCTACGAGAAGCAACGGAATCATGAGTTTGTGAAGGAACGCGAGAAACGTTTGTTGAACATACTTTTTTATGCAGAGGCTGTGGCGAATGCAGTAAACAGACTGTATGTTTATGGACATAGTACCAATGACACGAAACGAGTGCATGACTTGATAGACGATATAGCAAAGAATGCATTGTTGATTCGTCATACCTCAGCTGTGTGTATTGCTGCATATAGCGACATTATTAAAGACAACGATAGTATGACAAAACTTGTGGATGACATACAACTGTTGTGCGCAGAATTACAGACTAAAGCAAATAATGTAGCAAACAACATCACGATGTTTAAGCATCTGTCTGAGAAGGCACAACAAGAAAATTATGATAAGGATACCTTTAAGAATGCTATGCTGATAGGTATGTCGAATAACAATTTGCTTGACGCTCCATTACAAAATAAGGATGCCGTGAATGAGGATATCAACCAGTATGTCTTGTGGTTGAATAAGTTGTATGGTGAAGGGTTGGCTATAAAATATAAGTTTGAGACTATAAAGGAAAAAATTGCTAATTAAAAATATAGTACAAATGTATAGTATATATTGGGACTATGTCAGTTATTTCTTGTATTTGGCACAAGCCTTAGTGGGAATGTTCTGCTTAAAAAATATCAGTACGAATAATGAAATTTATAAGAAAAAAAAGATTCTTGCAAAAATAAATATATTGCTGATAGGAGTATGGACGTTCTTTGCAACATTTCGCCTTGTTACATGGAGTACTGGAGGAATGGATGCTATGAATTATATATCCTTTTTTGAAAATTCATGGGGTACATTTGATGAAATACAGGAGCATACTGCAAGTGATGTTGTCTTTTTATGGATTAACAGAGGTATACGTTTAATTGCGTCTGATTATCATGTGTATTTTGCTATTATATATGGTTTTATAACATATTCAATCATACAATTTACGCAACGATTCTGCCATAAGAATTTCTGCTTTATACCATTGTTGTTGGCTTTCTATTTGTTTCTGCGTGGATATAATACACTACGTTCAAATCTTGCAATCGCTTTTATTTTGTTAGGATTGATAGGTGTTGCTGATAAAAAATACAGGTGGGCTTATTTCTATATGGTATGTTCGGCTTTAACTCATAAAGCTGGCGTATTGTTTGCTATGTCTATTCCTTTTTTGCATTTTGTATTAGTTCGAAGAGTTAAAACAAAATATTTGTTTTTGGCATCATGCTTGATGTTTGGAATCGCTTCATCTGTTCGCGAATATTTTATTGTATTTGCTGCGGTGAATGACTTAGGCGGAGCATATAAAAGTTATGCATCAGATGCGACGGGAAATCTTATGAACAGTATTGTCGAATGTTTTATGCAGTATTTGCTTGCGGTTGTTGTACTGTTTTCGACAGGGAAGATAAAACGAGTTGCCCAAAGACAAGGACAGAAATATTTAGAATCAGTAAATGTGCTACTATATATATGTTATTTTGATATGATGTTGATTCCGGTAAATGCTTCTTTGGGAATCTGGCGTGGATATGAGTTTCTTTATATCCCAAGACTTTGTATGTGGGGATTTGTTATCTATGTTTATACAAGAAATTTGAGAGCCTCAGCAAAAGTGATAATTAATACTCTGATATTTATCTATTTTGTGGCTTGGTTTACCTTTAGATTGAACAGAACATACGAGGCTTCTGCATTAATGCCTTATATATTTGATATGTTTTGATTATGCAAAAACTTAAGAAACTTTTAGTCTTCGCCCAATCAACAGTAGGTGGTGCGGAGCGTATGTCGGTGACAATAACAAAGACTTTAGATAGAGAGAAATTTGAAGTGGTTTATTATTTGGTTGGACCGACAGATGATAAGGGTAAGGCTCCGTTACAGGAGTTTATACCAAATGACATGAAGGTGCATTGCGTGGTAGTAAGCAGTCCTTTGCTGATGATTGCCAAATATTTCAGAATACTGTTGACGGAGCGTCCTGATGTGGTGTTCTCGTCTGTAATTAATATCAACAACAAACTGCTATTGCTGAGAAACCTTTTCAAGAAAACAAAGTTTATTGTAAGGTGCGACAATTATCTGTACACCTACACCGAACGACAAAGGCGAATTATAGACAAAACCTATCATCTGGCAGACATTATCATTGCTCAGACTGAAGAGATGAAGCAAGAGTTGATTGACGAAATGCATATCTCAGAAAAGAAAGTTGTGGCTCTTCAAAACCCTGTGGACACGGAGACGATAAACAAGAAAATACATGAAGGCAAGAATCCTTATCCACAAGACGGCAAGGTGAGGTATGTTGCCAGCGGACGCTTTGCCCGTCAAAAAGGGTTCGACTTACTGGTTGAGGCTTTCGCCATGGTAAAGAAACAACAGCCAGAGGCAGAACTTTATATTGTAGGCAGGAATGATGGCGGATGTGAGGAATGTTATAATGAGGTAAAGCAACTCATCGAAAAATACAAGTTACAAGACAGCGTGAAATGCGTTGGCTTTCAAAACAATCCTTATGTGTATATAAAATATGCCGATTGCTTTGTGTTGTCTTCACGCTGGGAAGGGTTGCCTAACGTTATGATAGAATCACTCTATCTCGGTACGCCTGTGGCAGCGTTCAAGTGCATACCGGTGATAGAACGCATCGTAACCAATGGCGTTGACGGATTCCTTGCAGAAAAGGAAAATATAGAGTCTCTTGCTGAGGCTATGATGAAGGCAAGCGAACTTGGCAGAGTGATGTCAGTATATAAATCTGCAAGTATGGATGATTTTCATCATGTTTTAGAGTTTGCCACTAAACCAGTTGGGGGGGGGTAAGAGACTAAGGCTTAAATACATTATTTCCCTCACTCCTCCAATATCATGGTATCTTGCAATCAGAAAGAAGATAAATGATAAAAGGTTGTATAAGTTGCGTGAACAATACATTCCAGACATAAGGAAGATAGTGACACCTGACACTTCCATTATCAGCAGCAACTGCTTTGCGGGGCGCATCATGCAAGACCTTGGTATGCAATATAATACTCCGACATTGGGACTTTACTTCTTTGCTGACGACTACATAGAGTTTTTGTCTAACCTGAAGTACTATCTAACGGAAGCAAAGATAGAGTTTCTGGAACAGTCAAGACATCCATTGGGCAATGAACGCAGGGCGAGGTGGACGCATTGGTACCCGATAGGACTGTTAGGAGGCAAGGTAGAAATACAATTCCTGCATTATCATACAGAAAAAGAAGCGGCAGAGAAATGGTATCGCAGGGCAGGACGTGTGAACTTTGATAAACTGTTAGTTATAGGTATGGAACAAAACCTTTGTACAATAGATAACATAAAGGCATTTGACCGACTACCTTTTGAGAAGAAAGTTTTCTTTTCGACCAAACAGACAGACGATTGTAAAAGCAATTGCTATATGCAGCAGTTTGTAGAAAATGGTGAGGTAGGAGATGCATATAAAAGAGCTCACGACTTTTACAGAGCTATAATAGAACGTTTTCATTAAGCCAAATGAGCAAAGTGAAGTTTACTTCAGTTTGCCATGGTGAGGAAAGGTACGTGTAAGCGAACGATTTTTTATGAAAATACTCTTAATAAATACAGTTCCGACGGAACAGAATGGTATAACAGGGGTTATATTCAATTATTTGAAGGCAATGGATTCTTCGGAAATATCTTTTGATTTGCTTTCGTTGAATACTCCATCAAGCCAATATTCTAATATCGTAGAGGCGAAAGGTGGACGTGTGTTTGTGCTGCCACGTTTAGATGGTGTGCTGAGATATTGGAATGGACTGCGAAAACTGATAAGGAAAAATCATTATGATGCAGTGCATATTCATGGCAATAGCCATACTGTAGTGTTGGAGTTGTCGGCTGCTTGGGTAGCCGATTGTGTTGTGCGAATGGTACATTCGCACACCACAACGTGTTCACACGTTGTGGTGTCAGAGTTACTGACGCAACCTTTCAATGTGTTGTACACTCATGGACTGGCTTGTGGAGAGGCTGCTGGCAGGTGGATGTTTGGTAAACGAAAGTTTACTGTGATAAACAATGGTGTGGACACAGAACTGTATGCTTTTGATGAGATTAAAAGAAGTGACATACGCAAAAAGAATAGGTGGACTGATTGTAAAGTAATTGGTCATGTAGGGGGCTTTGTGGAAACTAAAAACCAAAGATTTATAGTTGATATATTTCATGAGTTATACAAGCGTGACAACACTTACAGATTGTTGCTTATAGGTGATGGACCCTTGCGGCATGAGGTCGAGATGAAAGTGAAGGGATATGGCTTGTGGGATGTGGTCTGCATGACTGGCAATATTAATAATGTTTGTGACTACTTGAATGCAATGGACTTGGTGCTGATGCCATCGCTGTTTGAAGGATTACCGTTGACACTTGTTGAGCAACAGGCAAATGGCCTTCGTTGTGTGGTATCGGATGCCATTACTAAGGAGGCTGATAAGACAGGGAACATGATATTTCTGTCGTTGTTAATGACTGCTTCGGAGTGGGCAGGAAGAATACAAAATATTGATATTGACAATGCGAACCTGCGCAAGGAACGCTCGCAAAATGCTGTGGAGCGCATACGGAAATGTGGTTACAGTATACAGGAGGAAGCAAAAAAGTTGAAGGAATATTACATAAAGGCAATACAAAGATGAAAAAACATGCGGTATGCATATTGGCGCATAAGAATTGGAAACAACTTGACGACTTGATTGAAACATTAGGATGCGGGTATGCCGATGTGTTTCTGCATATTGACAAGAAACACAGAATTGATTTTGATACATACGCAGAAGGGCATGACTTCAAACGGCATACTAATGTATGCATGATTGAAAGTCGTAATGTTGATTGGGGGGGGGCATTCGCAGTTGCTGGTAGAACTCGAATTATTTAAAGAGGTACTTAAACGTAGTGAGAGATATTCTTATGTACATCTAATCTCTGGACAGGACTTCCCCTTAATGCCGATGTCGCAGATTGTGAAGGAATGTGATGCAACGGGTGCGGATTATCTAGGTTTTATAACGGGAAGCAACAAAAAAAGGTACGTGCGGAGACTTAGGTATTGGAATATATTGGTGTCGAAGGTAAGGGAATCTAAAGTATGTGCTTATACTCGTAAAGCTTTTCTTGCTTTGCAGATGCTTATTGGGGTAGATAGGCTGAAACATTGTCCATTAACTTTTGAGGTGGGTGCAAATTGGATGAGTATTACCATTGAGTCTTTGATATTCATAGTAGATGAGTATCCGAAGTATGAAAAATACTTTAAGCATGGTATATCGGCGGAGGAGTGCTATAAACAAATGATACTGAAAACTTGCCCTGTCGCTCATATCGTGAATAGTAGCAAGCGGTATGTGGTGTTTGAGAATATGAATCCAAGCCCCAAAACGCTGACAATGGATATGCTTGATCAAATAATGGCATCTGGTGCTTTTTTTGCACGTAAGTTTGATGATGATGTGGACAAAAATGTGAGATTGGAAATAATGGAAAGAATAATACAAAACATATAAAGCGAAAATGAAAGGAAACGGAAACGGTTGGAGTACGCTACTGCAAAAGCTGTATTTCATGTTAATCCCATCATCGGGGAAAAGAACAATGTATATTAACAAGCATAAGCATCAGTTCAAGCATATCGGGGGGGGGATTTTTTGGCAGCCCCGAACGTTCCCTACTGATCCTGAACTTATCTCAATTGGTGACAATGTGAAGATAGCCTCTGGGGTGCAGTTTGTTAACCATGATATTATTCCGCATATGCTGAATAAAAAGTATAATACGCATGACTTTCTACCTATGGAGGGATGCATATCTGTTGGTGACAATGTAATGATTGGGGCTGGAACGATAATATTGCCTGATGTAAGAATTGGCTCAAATGTAGTAATTGGGGCAGGTTCTATTGTCTGTAAGGATATTCCAGATAATTCAGTAGCAGCGGGAGTGCCGTGCAAAGTCGTAGGTGATTTTGACAGGCTTGTGGATAAGTACAGGAATGTACGGAGATGTTCTGCTGCTGAGTTGTGGACGAATTTCAATGGTAAGCGGTCTGAAACATAATGTGTATATAGAAATAAAGGTAGAGTATTTTGAGATCTCAAAGTGTAAGTGAAGAGTTGTTCTATCGTTTGATACGGATAAGCCTTGGAATTGACAACTGTAATAATGCGAACTCGTTTTCTTCGCATGAGTGGCAACTGTTGTTAGAACGGGCAAAGAAACACGCTATTGTTGGTGTATGTTTTTCAGGTGTTTCTAAAATTAGGCAACAGGTTCCTAAAGAAAGTGCGATTCCTCCTCAACTATTCATGAAATGGCTTGCAATGTCTGCCAACATTCAAAGTCGAAATGATGTTTTGAATAAACGTTGTCTTGACTTGCAACAGATGTTGACTGCTAAAGGTTTTGAAAACTGTTTATTAAAAGGGCAGGGTGCTGCAAGAAGATATCCAAGTGAGTTGCAGCGTCTACGGCAAAGTGGTGACATTGACGTATGGATTATACCCAAAAAGGGAGTAGGGTATGAGAGGCATTTTAAAGATGTAATGCAGCATGCTAAAAGCATAGCACCAATAAGCGACTTTAACAAACAACATGTGGCTGTGCCTATATTCAAGGATGTGGAAGTGGAAGTGCATTTTACTCCATCTATTATGTTCAATCCTCTGCATAATGCGCGGTTGCAAAAATGGTTTATTGATAATTCGCATCTAATGTATGTGACGGAAGATGGTTTTACATCACCTACACCAGCATTTAATGTCGTTTATATGCTGCAGCATTGTTATAATCATTTGCTGTTTGAAGGAGTAGGCTTGCGACAGGTAATGGACTATTACTATGTACTAAAAGCATTGACTCTGAATGAAAATGAAAAAGCAAAATTAAGAAAGACATTGCATAGTTTGGGACTTTTGAAATTTGCATCTGCCATGATGTGGGTGTTGCAGGAGATTTCCCACTTGGAAAACGAAAAGATGATTTGCGATCCCAATGAAAAGGAAGGACGTTTTTTCTTAAATGAAATAATGACGGGCGGTAACTTCGGACAATATGGGAACGATGATGTTATGCGTCAACATGGGAAAGGAAATGTAGCGTTCTTTGTAGCGAGAATGAAACGTAATATTCGTTTTATCAAGCATTATCCAAGCGAAATACTTTGGAGTCCGTTTGGAATGTTGGCTCACAAATACTGGAAACACAAAGCTTTGAAAAATCTTTACACAAACTTATGATATATTCTATTTATAGAAAATTCTACGACAAGTTACCATTGTCGATAGATGATATTATGCCAGTGTACGACCGATGTAAGATTGTAACGTGTCTGAATGCCTATTATATGGTAAAGTTGAAAGATACGGACTATCATTGGTATGATGAGTTTGACTACATAGCGTCTGACGGAATGGGACCTATCAAACTGAACAAACTTTTCGGCAAGCCTAAGTCTGTGCGTCTTTCGTTTGATCTATCAACTATGGCGCCACCAGTATTCAACGATATGATTGTGCATGGTGAAAGCCTTTATGTGCTTGGTGCAAAGCTTGGCGAGGTGGATAAATCTGTGGAAACTATCAAACGCAATTTCAAGGGAATAAGAATCGCAGGATTCCATCATGGATATATAATAGATTGTAAAAACGAAATAGTAAAGACGATAATAGACTCTGGGGCAAAGGTGGTGATTATAGGAATGGGAGCACCTATGCAGGACGAAATGGCTGTGTTGCTTAAACAAGCAGGATTTGTTGGTACGGTCTACACTTGTGGCGGTTTTATTCATCAGACACAAGAACGCATGGTTTCATTCCCTGAATGGACAAATAAACTGGGCTTACGTTGGCTGTATCGCATTTTTACTCAAAGTGGAATGTTGAAACGACTGGTGGAAACATATCCAAAATTCGTCGTTTCATACTGTTGGTTCTTAATGTTTAAATTGAAAAATGAAAACCTTTAATTTTTTTTGTACAAGATGAAGAAGATCCTAATAACAGGTGCTGGCTCATATGTAGGTGAGAGTGTGCGCAAGTATATGTTGTCTACCGCTCCAGGTGAGTTCGAAATAGATGCCGTTGGCACAATGAACGATGAATGGAAGAAGGCAGATTTTGGAAAGTATGATGTGGTTTATCATGTGGCTGGCATAGCGCACGTGAATGCCGACCCAAAGATGGAACCTTTATATTATAAGGTGAACAGAGACTTGACTATTGAGGTGGCGCAGACAGCAAAGGCTGCGGGTGTAAGGCTGTTTATCTTTATGAGTTCGCAGATAGTGTTTCATGAAAGCCAGTCGTTGAAAACAGAAGTGCTGACAAAAGATACAAAGGAAAACCCGAATGGTTTTTATGGAGACTCAAAGTTACAGGCGGAAATAGGTCTGCACAAATTTGAGTCGAATGATTTCAAGGTGTGTATTCTACGCCCTTGCATGATATATGGACCGAATGCTAAAGGTAACTTTCCTCGTTTGGCACGACTGGCAACAAAAGTCCCTATGTTCCCTTGTTGGCACAACAAACGCTCAATGCTATATATTGATAACTTGGCGGAGTTTGTAAAACAGGCAGTATTGCGTGAACTCAGCGGAACGTTCTATCCACAGAACCGTGAACAGGCTGACACTGTGGAGATAATCCGTTTCTTTGCTAAAGAGGCTGGACACAAGGTGTGGATTACACGATTGCTGAATCCGTTTATATGGCTTGGCTCATTTGTACTACAGCCAATAAATAAGATGTTTGCCACTTATTATTATGACCCAAGCATGAGCAAGATGGATTTTGACTACCAGCTTGTGAGTTTTGAGGATAGTATGAAGCGAGTGGCGGAAAGTCTTAAATAAACATCTTGCTGCTTTAGACATGAACAGAAACGGAAACAAGAACAAATTCGGAAATAGTAAAGAGAGGCAGATCGTACATCCTTCTTATTTCAAAATCAAGTTTAAAGGAATATTGTCTGATTATAAAAGAGAAATGGTTTCAAAACTATTTTTCTATGTACATGATTTTGATGTTTCTTATGATTCCTTTGTTGAAGAATGGAAAAGTTTTGCTTTACCAGTGCCATGCAATTGTAGTTTGGAGGAGGCATATAGGGGAATGTCGGAGAGTTGCAAATTTTGTATTCAAGATGAAAAATGCAAATATATTATGGATACAAATATTGGTAAGTTTTCTTCTGTCTCTATCATGATGAATTTTGCATTAAGAAGTTTAGATAAAGAGATTGGCGTTTTCAGAAAATTATCAGAACCAACATGTAGAAACATGTCAGATTTTCTACAAAAGCAGTCAGATGTCCTCATCATGTTAAATGCTTGGATGTTCTCATTTCAATTATATTCTACAGATGATGAAGAATTGACATCGGCAAGGACTAAAATGTTCTATCCAAATGAGAACTATTGGAATTTCTCACGAGATATAAAGAACATTATTAATACCTATTGTATTCTGTATGAAGAGGGATATGAAAAATATGATAGAATAAAACAATGCTCTCTTTATTCATCAGTTTTATTGCATAACATGATGATTTCTTTCAATATGCTTTGCGCACTATTTCTGGATTCAACGTGTGCTTCGCTGAAATATGGAGTCTCGTTTGTCAATATGTGGATGTATATACAATACAAGTATCACAACTGTTATCTATATCGGGTAGAAATGCCACTCTCACCGTTGAATACAAGCAAACGAACTGACCAAAGAGGTGCAAAAGATTACACAACACGAATGAAAATCTATCTGTTTGATAATAATTTGACACCTATATTAATCAGATTAGACTTGCCACATTCTGGTTTAAATTGTCTTCATGCAAACATTTCGACCTTCCATGGAAAGAAAATAAATGGAGAAGACCATAAGGAATTTAAGTCTGATTGTAGCCCAGAAGATTTGAATAGTTTGTTTGAAAGCATGTATGAAAGTATAAAAGAACAAACTCCACATTTGTTTAAGATTGTAGATACAACAAGCAAGGAAGAAAACATAATATTTTCAGAAATGCAAAAATTCTTGGTCTATGATTCTCTTTGTATGAATATCCTTAGAAAGCAGCCTTACGACACAGAGTTGAAAAAGATTGGCGGCTTTTTATGTAAGAAAAATATAGAACCATTGGAAAACATTTTGTTAGAAGCATATACAAAATTCAAGCAATAATCTTATTCGTATGACTATATACATATTCATTTTTGTTCTGTTGCTCGTGGCAGAACTTGTGTATTTCCGCATTGCGGACAAGTTTAACATCATAGATAAACCTAATGAACGGTCATCACACTCAACGATAGTGTTAAGAGGTGGTGGTGTTATCTTCCTGATTGGGGCTTGGGTATGGAGCGCATTCTTCGGATTTGAATATCCATGGTTCTTAGCAGGATTAACACTTGTCGCAGGAGTGAGTTTCGTGGATGATATTCACTCGTTGCCAGACTCTGTGAGACTTGTTGCACAGTTTGCAGCGGCTGCAATGGCGTTCTATCAGTTGGATATTCTGCATTGGGATATGTGGTGGATAGTGCTTGTTGCACTGATTGTGTATGTCGGGGCAACAAACGTAATAAACTTTATGGACGGAATAAATGGAATAACGGCTGGATATTCGTTGGCTGTATTACTTCCATTAGCTGCTTTAAATACTGATGATAAGTTTGTGGCGCAATCGCTAATCTTTACAACGATTATTGCAGCAATAGTGTTTTGTATATTTAATTTTCGACCGAAGGGTAAGGCTAAGTGTTTTGCTGGCGATGTAGGGTCAATTGGTATAGCATTCATTATGTTGTTCCTATTAGGTAATGTTATTATCAAGACTGAAGATATTACATGGTTGATATTTTTGTTAGTGTACGGTGTGGACGGGTGTTTTACCATAGTGCATCGTATCATGTTACATGAGAATTTAGGCGAGGCACATAGAAAACACGCTTATCAGATTATGGCAAATGAATTGAAGATAGGGCATGTGAAAGTCACATTATTATATATGGCTTTGCAATTGACAGTATCGTTGGGCTTTGTCTATCTATGTCCTAACACGGTACTTTGCCATTGGATGTATATGATTGGAGCATTAGCAGTACTGGCTATTGCCTATGTATTGTTCATGAAGAAATATTATCATTTGCATGAGGAATATCTTGAATCATTAAGACAGTAAATGTATATGGAATTTGATAAGGACTTTTTAGGTAAGCTCTTTGAGCAAGCCACAGAGAATCCCCGTCTGCGTCAGAACTATGACCTGCGTACATCGACAGCAGACAACAGTCAACGTATGTTGAATGCCTTGCTGCCAGGAACAGTTGTACCTATCCATCGGCATCCCAACAGCACAGAAACAGTTATCTGTCTGTGTGGCAAGTTGGACGAAGTGATTTATGAGAAAGTAGTTTCGTATGAGAAACCTTCTTCGGAGGACTTTCCACAGGGCATGGATGCGCAAGACGTTACTCGCAAGGTGGAGTATCGTGAAGTGCAACGCATCCACCTCTGTCCGGTAGAGGCAAAATACGGTTGCCAGATTCCGAAGGGGGCATGGCATACTGTGGAAGTGATAGAACCGAGCGTGATATTCGAGGCGAAAGACGGCAAATATGGAGAAGATGATAGCGAGACTTTTTGTGTAAAGTAATTTTATCATCTATAAGTAATAAAATTGTAAACTGTGTATTTTTATCACTTATAAGCAATGGTTTTTGTGGGCAGGATAAAATCAATACGGTAATGATAAAACAACCCTGATAATAATTATGCAGTTATACGACTACCAAAAGGACATGTTGAGGCGGATTCAGGTAGCTTTCACGTCGCACCAATCCGTTATGGTACAGATGCCGACAGGTACAGGAAAGACGTATCTGTTGGCTTCCGTCGTATATGGGGAGATTGAGCGGTCGGACAAGGCAAATGTATGGATTGTGGTACACCGCAAGGAACTGGTGGAACAAATCGAAGATACACTTGTGAAGTTCGGTAAAATGCTGAATGACAAGGCAAACTCGGATATTACCAGCTTCCTTTTATCGGACAATTCCCGTATAAAAGTAATGTCGATACAATGGCTGTCACGGCATTACGAGGAGCTGGAAGAACGTCCCAGTTTGATAGTGATAGACGAGGCACATCATGCCGTGGCAAAGACCTATGCAGAGGTGATGAATGCCTATCCCGAAGCAAAGAAACTTGGGGTGACGGCAACACCATGCCGATTAAGGAAGGGTGGTTTTATGGACTTGTTTGAGGTGCTGCTAATGTCATGGTCCACCAAACGCTTCATTGCTGCTGGACGACTGTCGTTGTACGACTATATGAGCATCAAGGCAGACAGTGAAGACCAACGCAGGATATTTGGGCTGACGCAACGAGGGGCTGACGGAGATTTCTCGCTGAAAGAGATGAGCGAGAAACTGGATGTAAAACCAAGTATAGAACGGTTGTGCGATACCATTTTGCGCTATGCAGCAGACAAGAAAGGTATCACATACGCCATAAACATTGCCCATGCGGAGCATATAGCCGAGGAATACAGGCTGCATGGAATTAATGCAGTGGCGATAAGCAGTAAAACACCCAAAGAAGAGAGACGCACGAATATTGATAGATTCAAAGATGGGGAAATTCAAGTATTGGTTAATGTGGATTTGTTTGGCGAAGGCTTTGACTGCCCCGATGTGGAGTTTATCCAATTGGCGAGACCTACGTTGTCGTTGGCAAAATACTTGCAGCAAGTGGGGCGTGGCCTGCGCGTGTTTGAGGGCAAGAAATACTGCCTGATATTGGATAATGTCGGGCTATACCGCTTGTTCGGATTGCCGTCAGACGACAGAGACTGGCAAGCGATGTTTGAGGGGAAGATTGCAGGAAAAGGCAATATGAATCTGGCGGAAGAACAATACGATGTCGCCTATTCCGTTCGCAATGAATCGGTGTCGATAACATCAGACAGTCAGACGGAACTGATAACCGTAATGACGCACGACGGCCAGCGCATGGACTTGGATGCGGCATACGGATATGAAACCATAGAAAACGCGGACGGTCTGTTTGGAGTTATAGACAAGGGGTGCAACGAGGTCTTGCCATGCATATATAATAAGGTAGAACTGAAAGCCTACGGTTTTGCCAAGCTTTATTCCAGAAAGAAGATAGACAGAGAACGCCCATGGATAGACCTTAGGAATGGCGTAAGGTTTTTGAAAATGCCTAAGGTGGAAAAAATAGGATTCCTTGAATTTTCTACAACAGACGGGCAACGCTTTTATCCGAGAGTCTTGACACGGCAGATGGATGAAAGTTGTTTTGCATTGCCTGAATCATTGGAACATGGCATTGATTATGGACTGCGCTTCAAGACATTCTACATACAACCATCAGAACCAGACAAACTGTATGCGTTCAGAGAAAAATTGGAGAATATACAACTTTGGGAGGTCGAAGACGGAAACTTGGCATGGAAAGAGGAGTTTGAAACATCGTTGCATCCGACAAGCCAAGAGGAATGGGATGCACGTAAGAAGGAACATGCCGAGGAGGTAAAGAAATTCACAAGGGAAGTGAATCAATATATATGGCATTTCAAGTCCAAAATTCAAATAGGCAGCCTGTTCGGTGGGCTACTGTTGAAAGACCATGAGGACATACATCTTAGAATAGAGCGGAAAGCCGATGGTAACTGTATGGTCTATTGTCGTGAACTGTCCTGCGACAGATGGAAATCCGCAGGAGCGTATTCAAAAGTATTCCCACAGGCATACGGAATCAGGGTTGTTCAGAAAGTGAACGGAAAATATGTGGTACGCACAAGAATGTTTGATCCTATTGAGACACCTGAGTATGAATACGATTTTGCGGAACTACTGGATAATGTAATGTTACACTTTGTTGAGCAAGGTAAGGATTATTGGGTATATCTGGAAAACAATATGTGCTTCTCGAAGAAACCGGAAATAGTAAGCATAGGTGTTATGAAATTCATCAAAGTGGAGGACATATATATGGAAATGCATCCTGATGTCAGAATAAAATACCGACGCGATGAGATAAGGTTGAGAAACGGCATTTGCTTTTTGGGCAGTAAGAAAGTACTGATAGAATCAAAATACTGGTCAGAATATTTTATATACAAACGCTATGCTGACGGCAAGCGGTTTATTCTGAGTGACAGTCCGAATGCTCATGAATATGAAAAGCAGTATGACATGTATTATGACGGAGAGAACCCACCTATAGTAAAAAGGCGAGCGAATAAATTTCTGTAGGATGGTCATTTTTAGTGTAAAACCTCTATAGTTTAGTGTAAACTATTTGTAAAACATCCTGTAACATATCTTACTTTTTTGAAACTAACGCTTATTAAAGAGAGAGAGACAAGTGCCTATTTGCTAAGCACTTGCCTCTTAATTCGATAATTATTAGCCTTCTATAATTATTCCTCCACAGCAGCCTGCGCAGCAGCAAGACGTGCGATAGGTACACGGAATGGAGAACATGATGCATAGTTCATGCCAACCTTGGCACAAAACTTCACAGAAGATGGCTCGCCACCATGCTCACCACAGATGCCTGTACGCAGGTCTGGGCGTGTAGCGCGACCGTTCTCTACAGCCATCTTGATGAGCTGACCTACGCCCTCCTGATCGAGAACCTGGAATGGGTCAACCTTTAGAATCTTCTTCTCCATATATGCTGGCAGGAAGGAGGCGATGTCATCACGAGAGTACCCGAAGGTCATCTGAGTAAGGTCGTTGGTACCAAACGAGAAGTACTGCGCTTCCTGGGCTATCTGACCAGCAGTAAGGGCTGCACGAGGAATCTCAATCATCGTACCGATTTCAAACTCTACCTTTATACCGTTCTCTTCAAACACCTCCTTGGCGGTATCGAGAATGACATTCTTCTGTTGCTTGAGTTCTTGAACAGTACCAATGAGTGGAACCATTATCTCTGGGCATGGATTAAAGCCTTCTTTCTTCAACTGGCAAGCGGCACCAAGGATGGCACGTGTCTGCATAGCCGTTATCTCTGGGAATGTGATGCCGAGACGACAACCACGATGGCCAAGCATAGGGTTATTCTCTGCCAGAGAGTTAACACGCCTTCTTATCTCCTGAACGCTAACGCCCATCTCCTTAGCCATTGTTGCCTGACCTGCTTCATCGTGTGGTACGAACTCGTGGAGTGGGGGGTCAAGCAGACGTATGTTAACAGGGCAGCCGTCCATTGCCTTGAGAATACCATAGAAGTCTGCCTTCTGATAAGGAAGAAGTTTTGCAAGAGCTTTCTCACGTCCTTCTACGTTATCGGCAAGAATCATCTCACGCATGGCAACAATCTTCTGGTCGTCGAAGAACATATGCTCTGTACGTGTCAGACCAATGCCTTTCGCACCAAACGCACGAGCTACCTCCGCATCATGAGGGGTATCAGCATTGGTGCGTACCTCCATCTTAGTATATTTGTCACAGAGATCCATAAGTTCCTTGAAGTCTCCTGACAGTTCTGCCGCCTTGGTTTCTATTTGTCCTGCATATACTTGACCTGTTGTACCGTTGAGAGAAATGTAATCACCCTCCTTATACACGCTGCCATCAATCTCTACAGTCTTAGCCTTATAGTCCACATTTATGGCACCAGCACCAGAAACACAACACTTGCCCATACCGCGAGCAACCACGGCTGCATGAGATGTCATACCACCACGAGCAGTAAGAATACCTTCTGCGGCAGACATGCCAGCAAGATCCTCTGGAGATGTCTCTATACGAACCATTATAACCTTATGTCCGTCTTCATGCCATGCCTGTGCGTCATCTGCATGGAACACGATCTGACCACAAGCGGCACCTGGAGATGCTGGTAGCCCCTGTGTGATGACTTTAGCCTTAGATAGTGCCAATTTGTCAAATACAGGATGAAGCAACTCGTCCAGTTTCTGTGGCTCACAGCGAAGAATAGCGGTTTTTTCGTCTATGAGTCCTTCGTGCATAAGATCCATGGCAATCTTAACCATGGCAGTACCAGTACGCTTACCATTACGAGTCTGCAGGAACCACAGTTTACCCTCTTGTACTGTGAACTCCATATCCTGCATATCGCGGTAATGGTTCTCAAGGTTTGTCTGTATCTGATCCAGTTGCTTATATATATCTGGCATAGCCTCTTCCATAGAAGGGAACTTTGCTACGCGTTCTTCTTCCGAGATTCCAGCACGCTCCGCCCAACGTTGCGACCCTATCTTAGTAATCTGTTGTGGTGTGCGTATGCCCGCTACAACGTCTTCGCCCTGCGCATTTACGAGGTACTCGCCATTGAAAAGGTTTTCGCCATTGCCTGCATCACGAGAGAAGCATACACCTGTGGCAGAGGTGTCACCCATATTACCAAACACCATTGCCATTACAGATACAGCTGTGCCCCATTCATCAGGAATACCCTCCATCTTACGATAAAGAATAGCTCGTTCGTTCATCCAAGAGCGGAACACAGCACAAATAGCGCCCCACATCTGTTCTATAGGATCATTAGGAAAATCTGAGCCTGTCTGTTCCTTTATTGCGTTTTTGAAGAGAACCACAAGTTTTTGCAGAGACTCTACAGACAGGTCTTTGTCGAGCACTACGCCCTGTTCTTTCTTTACTTCATCTATAATTTTCTCGAAGGGGTCTATGTCTTCCTTGTTTACAGGTTTCATGCCCAACACAACATCTCCATACATCTGTACGAAGCGACGATATGAATCATATACGAAGTGTGGATTACCGGTTTTTGCAGCCATACCTGCCGCTACCTCATCGTTAAGACCAAGGTTTAGAATCGTATCCATCATGCCCGGCATTGAGGCACGCGCACCAGAGCGAACAGAAACAAGCAACGGATTGTTTACGTCGCCAAACTTACAGTTCATGAGTTTCTCTACGTGTGCCACAGCTGCATTTACTTCGTCTTGAAGAAGTGCTACGATTTTTTCTTGACCCACTTCGTAATACTCATTACAAGTATCGGTAGTAATGGTAAAACCTGGAGGAACAGGAACACCAATAAGATTCATTTCCGCAAGGTTTGCTCCCTTGCCACCCAATTCTTCTCGCATTGAGGCGTTACCTTCAGCCTGTCCGTTTCCAAAGGTATAAACTCTTTTCTTTGACATTTTGTTTAGGTTTACTTTTTGTGTATTAGATAATGTTTTTGTTAAATTCGGTAGCAAAGATAGGAGAATTAATGTGTTTCGCAAAATAAAAACTTGACTTTTTTCTTATTACTGTGTGATTTGTGCTTTTTTGTTATAAAAATTTTATTATTTCAATATTAATTACTAACTTTGTACCAAATACGATTTATCAAATATAATGGCAAGAAAAAAGAAACCATATCCTATATTAGAGAATGTAACCATCACCGATATTGCGGCAGAAGGAAAAAGTCTTGTACGTATTAACGACCTCGTAGTCTTTGTACCATTCTGCGTGCCAGGAGATGTTGTAGATTTGCAGATTCGAAGAAAGAAACACTCTTATGCAGAAGCCGAAGTGGTACGCTTTGTAAAATACAGCGATAAGCGTACAGAACCTGTATGTAAACATTTTGGACTGTGCGGAGGCTGTAAGTGGCAAAACCTGCCATACGAAGAACAACTGGCTTTTAAGCAGAAGCAGGTGCACGACCAACTGACACGTATAGGTAAGGTAGAACTGCCTGAGTTCTTGCCAATCAAGGGTTCTGTGAAAACCTTGGAATACCGTAACAAACTCGACTTTGGTTGTTGTAATAAGCAATGGCTTACAAAAGAAGATTTAGCAGCGGGGGTACCTTTTAGTCCTGCAATAGGTTTCCACATTACAGGAGCGTTTGACAAGATACTGCCTATAGAGAAATGTTGGCTGATGGATAATCTGCATAACGAAATACGTAATGCTATACGTGACTATGCATTAGGACACAAACTGACATTCTTTGACCTTAGGCAGCAGACGGGTCTTTTGCGCGATATAATAATAAGGTGTAGTAATAGTGGCGAATGGATGGTGATAATTCAGATGCACTATGACCATTCTACAGCAGAGACCTTAGCAAAAAGCGAAGATGAAACGAAAGGATTGTTAGAGTATGTAGCAGATAAATTTCCACAGATAACATCACTACTGTATCTTGACAATCAAAAGTGTAATGATACTATAGGCGACCAAGAAATTTATACATTTAAGGGCAGGGACTTTATGTATCTGCTGATGGAAGACTTGAAGTTTAAAGTCGGTCCGAAGTCGTTCTATCAAACTAATACGGAGCAAGCATACCATCTATATAGTGTAGTAAGAGAGTTTGCTTATAGCAACGCTTTGAGTGAGTTATATAACAAGCAGAATGACAAGCCTTTAGTATATGATCTTTATACTGGTACAGGAACTATCGCAAATTTTGTGGCTCGTAAGGCAAGCAAAGTGATAGGTATAGAATATGTACCAGAGGCAATAGAGGACGCTAAGGTTAATTCTTCTATTAACGGCATAGACAACACAGATTTCTATGCTGGTGACATGAAGGATATTCTTACCGATAGTTTTATTGCAGAACATGGTCGTCCTGATATTATCATTACCGACCCGCCACGTGCAGGAATGCACCCTGATGTGGTAAATGTAATACTTAACGCTCATCCGCAACGTATCGTCTATGTAAGTTGTAATCCTGCAACACAGGCAAGAGACTTACAATTGCTTGATGTGGACTACAAGGTTATTGCTGTTCAACCAGTGGATATGTTCCCACATACACCACACGTGGAGAACGTGGTATTGCTTGAAGCAAGACTGTAAGTGCACATTATCATTTTTTTGATAACTTGTGGTGTTGGTTTGTATAGCGAAGTAAATACATATGAAGGAAACGGTAAAGGAAAAACTTTGGAATGCTAATTATAACAGGGTAATGGTAACAAACTTTACCCTGTTCTTTTCGTTTTATCTCCTCACGCCTCTTCTTCCTTTATATCTGCACGAGACTTTCAATGCTTCAAAGGACATGATAGGACTTGTATTAAGCGGTTACACACTTGTGGCATTACTGGTGCGTCCTTTCAGCGGCTTCCTCGTTGATAGTTTTCCACGAAAAAAGGTTCTTTTAACATGTCTCTTCCTTTATTTCCTCATTTTCGGAGGTTATCTTGCAGCAGGAAGTCTTGTACTCTTTGCTATTTTTCGAACACTCCATGGTGGTCCCTTTGGAGCATCTACCGTGGCCAACAGTACGATGGCTATAGATGTTCTGCCGTCAAGCAGACGTAATGAAGGAATAGGCTTCTATGGATTGAGTAATAATCTGGCGTCAGCAATAGCCCCAACCATAGGTATCTTTATATACAAGTACGTACATAACTTTGATGTGCTTTTCTGGGTTGCGTTTATTGCTGCAGGCATTGGTTTCTTGAATGCATATTGGGTAAAACCCCGTGAGCGACAAGTGTTAAGAAAAAAAAGCAAGATGTCGCTTGACCGCTTCTTTCTTGCGCGAGGTTGGTTTATCGCACTAAACATACTCTTCTTCGGTTTTTGCTGGGGTGTGTTGAGCAACTACCTTGCCATCTATGGTAAGGAACACCTCGGCATAACGAGTGGCACAGGAACATATTTCCTACTTCTCTCCATGGGTCTGATGTTCTCGCGTATTCAAGGAAACAAATCATTAAGACAGGGAAAGCTAGTACAGAATGCACTTTCGGGTGCACTTCTATCAACGGTAGGTTACGTTACATTTGTAGCATGTCCAAATATGTTTGGATACTATCTGTCAGCGATTCTCATAGGTTTAGGAAACGGTCATATTTGGCCCGCATTCCAGAATATGATAATCAACATAGCCAATAATGATGAGCGCGGAACAGCCAATAGCACGTTGCTGACATCTTGGGATTTAGGCTTAGGCCTGGGTATTCTCTTCGGTGGAATTATAGCGGAATATTGTGGATACGACAGCACGTTTCTCGTTATGGCAATAATTCACGTTGTAGGGTTCATCACATTCTTAACTTTAACTCGAGTAAGATATATACGACTACAAAGGAAAAGATCCGCATAGTATAAACTAACACTAAACGACACAATAACGATGAAAAATAACAGATTAATTGCTTTAGCCACAATGATGATGTTAGGTACATCAGCAATGGCAAATCATCCAGACTCGGTGTATATAAAGCCTGACGTTAAGAACGGAACACGAGATTTTCAAGTAGCATACTCCATAGACAAGAAAGAATGGAAACATATATATTGCAACCTTTTTGAAAGTGACTATGGACCATGGGGAAGTGAAAAGAAATTGTACTATCCAATACTTCGCTATGATGGCAAAAAGTTCTATGCCACTTTTATACCCAATCCCAAGATTGCGCAGATAGCCACGACACAATCTAATGACTTCATTCTATGGAAGCCACAAGACTATCCTGTGGTGCCTGCTAACGACTTCAAGACAATATTAGCGCAACAGCAGAAGGAATCAGAAACAAATGTCATAAAGATACCTTATTCCGCTCTGCAAGCCTTGTTAAACAAGAAGACGATATCAGAGATAGAAAGCACAAAGGAAAGAGAGAACTACGTGGCAACAGCAGTTCATATAACTGCTATCACTAATGATATAAAAGCGACACTTACCGTAAATGGTAATGACAGAAAGGCTATTTCTCCAGACCTCATGGGAATATTCTTCGAAGATATCAGTTACGCTGCTGATGGAGGTCTCTATGCGGAGTTAATACAAAATCGCGATTTTGAATATTCTGCTGCCGACAGAAGAGGATGGAATGCCCAGACGGCTTGGCATCTGCAGGGAGAGGGTACAACATTAACAATAGAAACGACCGAACCTATTAGTCAAAATAATGCTCATTATGCGCTCTTGAAGACAACCTCTAAGGGTGCTTCACTCATTAACGACGGTTGGGACGGAATACCTCTTAAAGCAAAGGAAAAGTATCTTCTCTCTCTGTTTGTAAAAGGTAGCGGAACAGTAAGAGTAAGTATGGTGGACGGTAATGATGTGTTGGCTTCATGTGTAGTAAAGGCTTCTGCTGCATGGAAACAACAGAAGACAACTCTTACAGCGTCAAGAAGTGCTGACAAAGCAAAATTGGTAATAGAACCATTGCAACCAGGTGAACTCGCTATAGATTTCGTATCACTCTTCCCACAAAATACATTTAAAGGAAGAACCAACGGTTTGCGAAAGGACCTGGCAGAAGTGATAGCAGACTTGAAGCCACGTTTCGTTCGTTTTCCTGGTGGATGTGCCTCCCATGGTCAAGGTATAGACAACATTTACCACTGGCAAGCTACAATAGGTGACCTATGGGATCGTCAACCAGACATGAACATCTGGAATTATCATCAAACACGCGGTCTTGGCTTCTACGAGTATTTCACCTTCTGTGAGGATATTGGTGCAGAACCGCTGCCTGTGCTTGCTGCAGGTGTGCCTTGTCAAAACTCATGGAAAGGAGGTAACGGTCAGCAAGGAGGAATACCGTTTGAGAAAGAATTAAACGGTAAACCATCGCCTTACGTTTACAATGGGAAACCTCTCACGATGGAGAGTTATCTTCAGGAACTACTTGACTTAATAGAGTGGGCGAACGGTGACGCCAAAACATCGAAACTCGCTGCCATGCGTGCTAAGGCAGGACACCCTAAGCCATTTAACATGAAGTATCTTGGCATAGGTAATGAAGACCTGATAGGCGATGTTTTCCTTGAGCGATATCTGTATCTGATAGATGGAGTAAGGAAGGCGCATCCCGAGATAACAATCGTTGGTACTGTTGGACCATTCTGGCAAGGTTCTGACTATGAATACGGTTGGCGTGCAGCCAAGGATAATAACATAGCAATAGTAGATGAACACTATTACAATTCCCCAGGCTGGTACTTCAATCACAGGGATTTCTATGATAACTATGACCGTAACGGCACAAAGGTGTACTTGGGCGAATGGGCGTCAAAAGGAAATAATGTAAGTAATGCCCTTATCGAAGCCGCATATCTTACAAACGTAGAGCGGAATGGTGATGTCGTGGTAATGTCATCTTATGCTCCTCTCTTAGCAAAGGAAGGAAATACTAAGTGGAATCCAGACCTCATTTATTTCAATAATACGGAGGTAAAACCTACGGCGAACTACTATGTACAACGTGCTTTTGGACATAACGCAGGTGACACATACGTAGGTTCTACAATTAAGATAGACTATAACTCGGGTAGTGAGTATAAGTCACTTATTAATGATATTCAGAAACGTATAGACCGTTCCGTGGTAATAGACAGTAAGAGTGGTGATGTAATTATAAAACTCGTCAGCACACTTCCTAAGGATGCAGAGGTAACAATAAATCTTAGTGAAGACTTGCTGAAGAATAATAAGTCTGGTAAGGGAACACTCTCTATGCTTGTCGCTCCCCCAAATCCTGACCACACAAAGGCGTGGAGCGATATGAAGGAACACAAGATCGACGTTTCAAAGAATTTTAAGGTTACTATTCCAGCATTCTCATTTGCCATAGTAAGAATATCAAAATAACATGGTGAATATTCAGATAATAGAGTTACATTTCACAAAAGAGATATGAAATATAAAAATATAATATGGGATTTAGACGGTACTTTGCTTGATACTCTCTACGACCTGTATCTTGCAACGAACTATGCGCTAAAGACTCACGGAATGCCAGAACGTACTTACGAAGAGGTACGTCAGTTCGTAGGCAATGGCGTTCGTCGATTAATGGCACTTTCTGTACCTAATGGCGAGGACAATCCCGCCTTTGAAGACACATTCACGACATTTAAGTCATACTATGTAGATCATTGCCGTGATAATACAGGACTTTATCCTGGCATTTCTGAGGCATTAAAAGGACTAAAGGCACGCGGTTACCGCATGGCAATAGTAAGCAATAAATTGCAAGCGGGAGTAACAGAACTGCACGAAACATTCTTTAAAGACTTTATTGATGTAGCGATTGGCGAACGCCCAAACATAAGACGCAAGCCAGCACCTGATATGGTCCATCTCGCCATGAAGGAGTTAGGAGCAACAAACGAAGATAGCGTATATATAGGGGACTCTGAGGTTGACGTAGCAACGGGTCATGGTGCTGGACTGCCATGCATATCTGTACTGTGGGGATTCCGTACAAAAGAAGAACTTCTGGCAAACGGAGCGACAGATTTTGTTAATACGCCAGCAGAACTTTTAAAGAAATTATAACACCTACTAATGATACCGTATCTGGATTTAAAAAGTGTAACAGCCCTGCATGTTAAGGAGATAGAAAACGCTGTCACAACAGTAACAAGACGTGGATGGTATCTTCTTGGAGATGAAGTACGAGGATTTGAAAAAGAGTTTTCTGATTATATCGGTACTTCATACTGTGTTGCATGTGGCAATGGACTTGATGCCCTTCGTCTGATTATTATGGCATATAAAGAATTGGGAATATTAAAAGAGGGTGATGAGATAATTGTTCCAGCCAATACGTATATTGCTACTATACTGGCAATAACAGAAAACGGTCTTAAGCCTATCCTTATAGAACCTTCTCTGCAAACTTTACAGATAGATGACTGTCTAATAGAGCAACGTATTACGTCTCACACAAAAGCCATAATGATTGTACATCTATATGGTAAGTGTGCTTATACAGAAAGAGTAGGGGAGTTATGCCGTAAGTACAACCTTCTCCTGCTGGAAGATAATGCTCAGGCTCATGGTTGTAAGTATAAGGAAAAGAGAACGGGTTCGTTAGGTAATGCTGCTGCACACAGTTTCTATCCAGGCAAGAATCTCGGAGCATTAGGCGATGGCGGAGCCGTAACTACAGATAACGAGGAACTTGCAACGGTTGCGCGTGCTTTGGCTAATTACGGCAGTCAACGGAAATATGTCTTTCGCTATCAGGGAATAAATTCTCGTCTTGATGAGATACAGGCGGCTGTGCTAAGAGTGAAACTGAAGTACTTGGATGAAGACAACGCCGTACGGCAACGTATTGCAAGAGAGTATTATGCTCGAATGCATAATCCGTACGTAAATCTGCCATATCACCTACATGCAGACACCTTCTCGTGTGCAGACAATGTCTTTCACATTTTTCCTATTCTAAGTGATTACAGAGATGAATTACAGGCTTGGTTGGCGGAAAAAGGGGTGCAATGTATTATACATTATCCGATACCTCCCCACAAACAACAATGTTATGAAGACCTGCTTTCAGATACAGAATATCCTATAACAGAACAGATAGCGAAAGAGGAACTGTCTTTACCACTTGCTCCGTATCTTGGCGAAAAAGATATAGATATCATAGTAGATGCAGTAAATACCTTTAGAATTAACAAATAAAAAAAAACAATAATGGAAGAAACACTTATGACTCCCGATGTCTGCATGATGTTCCTCGTGTGGTCATATTATTATCATGACATACTCCCCGAACGAGAGAGAAGTTATGCTTCGTATGGTAAGTTCACTCCTGAGGATGCTGCACGACTTGACGGTCTAAAAAATACACTCTTCCTTACTGTGGAGGAGGAATCTGTAAAACGTGCGTGCGAGCAGTTTTACCTCGCAAAAATCAGGAAAGAACTCTGTCCTTTTTCACAGGCACAACTTGACACGATGTTTGCAAGTCCTATTGCCTCCGAGAAATAAACGGAGATAAATTATAACCCTCTCACAAAAAACGATGACTCGGTATTACCACTAATGATGTGTAACACCGAGTCTTTTATTTTAGAAAGGTATGTTTATTGCAAAATCAAAATTCCACGTTAATTTTCGCATTTATTTGACGTCCTGTTAGGTAGTTCGGTACAGCGTATTGATAATTTGAGACATCCGTTACCCAATAAAAGGAGTTTACATTGCTGTGATCAAGAAGATTCAAACAGTCAACACCGAGCCAAACATTCTTTATTCCGAATCCCTTCTTGTACGTATTCTCGTTTTTGTAGGCTCTATAACTCATGCCAATATCTACACGTTGGTAAGCGGGAGCACGGAAGTTCTGGCGCTCATTATCCGAGTGTGGAGGACCAAACGGCAAGCCATCGGCAAATGCCAACTTAAGAGCCATTTTCCATTTGTCTGTCCCTGGGAAATAGTCTGTAAAGAAAAGGTTTACGGCGTATCTCTGGTCTGTAGGCATCGGAATTGACTGACCTCGATAATTCATATTTGTCTTCATTAAAGAGAAAGTAATCCATGAATCAGTACCCGGTACAAATTCTCCGTAGAGTTTAAAGTCTATACCCATTGCATGACCCGAGCATTCATTTATGCCGTTATAAGTAATCTTAAGGTTGTTTACACTATAAGGCACAAGGTTTGATAGCGCTTTGTAATATGCTTCTGCAGTAAATTTAAAAGGACGGTCAAGCAGTTTGAAACGATAGTCGAAAGCCCCTATAAAGTGTATGCTTCGCTGGGATTTTATCTTACTGTTGAGCGTAGCATATGTTACTCCGCCTATGGTTGTAGTATCTTTGACTTCCTTAAAGAAAGGCGCTTGATAATACAAGCCGGCAGCAACACGTATCGTAACATCATGATTGAACGCAGGCACAATGGCAAGCGACGCACGTGGCGAGACAATACTCTCTTTATTAAACGACCAATTAGAGAACCTTAAACCATAGTTGAGTGTGTAGAAGGTGTTCTCTGCGGCATTGTTAAAACGCCACGTATCTTGAATGTAAAATTCCGTTCTGTTTGCAGTTAGTTTGTTTTTTGCTGCAAGGGAATATATCATATACAGTTCAGAACCAGTATGAGGAATGAGATAACCAGAAGAGTCTCTCATTTCATACTCGCGTGATTGTTCTTCTATATCCTCCCACTTAAAAGTTAAGGCAGTCTGTAAGTTATGCTTCCCTGTCTTATGCTCAAGCATGAGTTTTGCGCTGGCAACGTTTGCTGTAAGGTAATTACGAGCATATTCCATGTATGTACCCACACCAAGGTTGTCTTGCGCATTAGTCTGCGTAAGCCAGTATTGTCCTTGTATATCGTAAGTCTCCTGCTCCTTTGTGTGGAATGCAGAACCAATAAGCGACAACGAAGTACGTGAAGAGATGTTGCGCTTTATGGATAGTGAACCGAAAAAGGTACGGAATATGTCTTTTTCCTGTCCGTCAAAATAGACTTTGAAATTCTTAACATCGTATTGCGTACCGAAAGACGTTTCTCGGTCGCTTGGATAGAAGTTGTACTTTGATTGGGATATATTTCCGATGAAATCTACCTGCCAACGTTTGTTAGGCGTATAGGAAAGGTATGTTTGATAGTCTATGAACTGTGGGTCATATTCTCCGTTCGTTTCAAAGGTTTTTAGAAGGGCCTTAGTGGTCTTGTAACGCACAGCATTTGACCATGATATTTTTTTGTTTCCTAAGCCGAGGTATGCGGAACCACCAAGAAAACTTGCAGAAATACTTCCTTCTGTCTTCTGTGGGCGACGGTATTTTATACTCAAAGCAGAGGACATTTTATCACCATACTGCGCCTCATATCCGCCTGTAGAGAATGAGATGTTGTCCACCATGTCTCCGTTGATGATAGAAAGTCCCTCTTGTTGCCCACTTCTTACCAAAAACGGACGATATACTTCTACATTATTTATATATACAGAGTTTTCATCAAAACTACCACCACGCACGTTATATTGTGAAGATAACTCGCTATGTGTGCTGACGCCAGCCTGTTGTTGTATAAGGTCCTCGACAGCGTTACCAGACGCAGACGGAGCCTGTTTCATGTCAGCAATATCCAATTCTTGTGTTGTGGTAGTCTGCCTCTTCTTTTCTGTTACGGTAACGTCATTAAGCATGGTGCTTCCTTCATAGAGGGTTACTTGCAGATTCTGCCTACCACGTGGGCGTCGTAAAATGCGTTCCTTGGTCTTGTAGCCAATCATAGAGAACCGCACCACAACGGAATCTGCAGAAGAAAGGTCAAGTGAAAATTCTCCGCGCAGGTTGGTCATGGTGGCTTTGCCTTGTTTTAGGCAAGAAACCGTGGCTAACTCTACAGGATTACCGTCATCATCCAAGACCCTGCCTGTAAGAACGAAATCTTGTGCAGACATAGACAATGGAAGCATTATCAAGAATAACATGAGATAATACTTTACCAATTTAATATTTTTTATTGTAGAAAATTTTATATGCATACTGTTGTCTATAACGCAATAAGTGTCGTTTTATTGCCTAAATAATGATTGTATGGGGCATTATGAACAAAAAATAGCGATTTTATGAACAAAAGTTTTGTACTACCAATAACTTTTTGTATTTTTGCAAGCGATTTTGTAATGTAACCGCTATGTGGTTGATTCAACATGTATGGGGTGAACTCTGTTGTATGGAGAGCATTTGGTGCAGGTAGTCAAACGGATAGTAAGGGACTTGCAGAAGAAAGAGAAAGTCACCCCCATTTGTTATGGGGAATTTTATCAACAAAACATTTAAGGTAAAGTATGAAAGTACTTAAGTTTGGCGGAACGAGTGTAGGTTCCGTGGAAAGCATCCTTAGCCTAAAGAATATTGTAACAAACGAGGCAAAGGAACAGTCAGTAATCGTTGTGGTAAGTGCACTTGGTGGCATTACTGATAAACTCTTAGCAACATCGCGTCTTGCACTTGCCGGCGATGAGCGTTACCGTGAAGAATTTGAAAGCATAGTGGATCGACATCACAAGATGATTGATACCATTATAACAAATCCGAAAGACCGTGAGCATCTTTTCTCAACAGTAGATTCTCTTCTTGAGCAACTCCGCAGCATATATTTCGGTGTATTCCTTATTCATGACCTGTCAGAAAAGACACAGGATGCCATTGTGGCTTATGGAGAACGACTCAGTTCTAATATTGTTGCTACCCTTATAAAAGGTGCTAAATGGTTTGATTCTCGCACTTTTATTAAGACAGAAGATAAGCAGGGAAAGCATGTGCTTGATGCTGAACTTACAAACAAACTTGTAAGACTGACATTTGCTGATCTGCCACGCATATCGCTTGTGCCAGGTTTCATATCAAAAGATAGAGATAGCGGTGAGACAACGAATCTCGGTCGTGGAGGTTCTGACTATACTGCTGCCATAATTGCTGCTGCATTAAATGCTGAGGTGTTGGAAATATGGACAGACGTAGATGGATTCATGACCGCTGATCCTCGTGTGATAAAAAGTGCATATCCAATCAAGGAACTTTCATACGTGGAGGCAATGGAACTTTGTAACTTTGGTGCAAAGGTTATATACCCTCCAACAATATACCCCGTATGTGTAAAGAATATACCTATCAAGGTTAAAAACACATTCAATCCAAAGGCTGAAGGTACTATTATTAAGGAAGAAATAGAGGGTGACCATAAGCCTATTAAGGGAATATCTTCTATTAGCGGAACTGCCCTGATAACCGTAACAGGACTTTCTATGGTCGGAGTTATAGGTGTTAACAGACGTATATTCACGAAACTCGCCAATGAAGGAATTTCCGTGTTTATGGTGTCACAGGCTTCTTCTGAGAATTCAACCTCTATTGGCGTTAAGGCAAGTGATGTGGATGCTGCTGTTAGAGTGCTGAACGAGGAATTCGAGAAGGAAATAAGCACAGGTGCCATGTATCCTATGCAGGTAGAGAGAGACCTGGCAACGATTGCTATTGTTGGCGAGAACATGAAACGCACGCCAGGCATTGCAGGCAAGTTGTTCGGAACACTTGGACGCTCAGGCATAAGCATTATTGCATGTGCACAGGGTGCATCAGAAACGAACATCTCTTTTGTCGTAAAGGAGCAGTATCTGCGTAAATCTCTTAATGTTATTCACGATTCGTTCTTCCTGTCTGAATATAAGGTGTTGAACCTTTTCCTGTGCGGTGTAGGTACTGTAGGTGCAAAACTTATAGAGCAAATACGTTCACAGTACGACAGCCTGAAAGAAGAATCACAGTTGCTTCTTAACGTCGTAGGCATCGCCTCTTCAAAGAAGGCTATTTATAATCGTGACGGTTTGAACCTTGATACTTACCGCGAAGAATTAGAGAACTCTGAGCCATCAGATGCCAAGAAGTTGTTGGAACATGTTATTGGCATGAATATCTTTAATGCTGTATTCGTAGATTGTACAGCATCTAAGGATGTGGCTGCATTATATCAAGATCTTCTTGAACATAATGTAAGCGTTATTGCAGCTAACAAGATTGCAGCTTCAGGCGATTATGAGGCGTACCGCAAACTTAAAGAGACTGCATTACGAAAGGGAGTGAAGTTCCGTTTCGAAACCAACGTAGGTGCAGGTCTTCCTATCATTGGTACAATTAACGACCTGCGTAACTCTGGTGACAAGATACTGAAGATTGAAGCCGTATTGAGCGGAACGCTGAACTACATATTTAATGCCTTGAGCGAGGATGTTCCTTTCTCTGAAACCGTAAAACAAGCTAAGGAATTAGGCTTTGCAGAACCAGATCCACGTATAGACCTTTCTGGAATGGATGTAGTTCGTAAACTCGTTATCCTTACCCGAGAGGCAGGACATCGTATAGAAATATCTGACGTAGAGAAACACCTTTTTGTTCCTGACGAATACTTCGAGGGAAGTGTAGAAAACTTCTGGAAGAAGTTGCCTGAACTGGACGATGATTTCGAAGCCCGTAGAAAGATTCTTGCCGACAAGGGCTGTAAGTGGAGATTCGTGGCAAAAATGGAGGTTGACGAAAACGATGTTGTTACTGCGAATGTAGGACTAAAGGAAATTCCGCAGAACCATCCTTTCTTTGAACTTGAAGGCTCTAACAACATTGTGACGCTTACTACGGAAAGATATAAGGAGTACCCAATGCTTATACAAGGCTTTGGCGCAGGCGCCAGCGTAACAGCTGCTGGTGTGTTTGCCAACGTTCTTTCTATTGCCAACATCTAAAGCAAGAATATTCATCATCACAATATTAATCAACACAAATAACAAACATAGGTGAACATGAAAACAATAATAATTCTTGGTGATGGCATGGCAGACAACCCAATAGAGAAGTTGGGAGGTAAGACACCCCTGCAATATGCAAAAACTCCCTACATGGACATGCTTGCAAGAACAGGTCGTACGGGACGCCTTATAACAGTACCAGATGGTTACATGCCAGGGTCAGAGGTTGCAAATACTGCCATATTGGGTTATAATCTGGACGAGGTTTACGAAGGACGCGGTCCTTTGGAAGCAGCCTCTATTGGTTACGAAATGAAGCCATTGGACCTCGCAATGAGATGTAATATCATAAGTGTGCGTGAAGATGGTACCATAAAAACCCATAATGGTGGTAACCTCACAACGGAAGAGGCAGGACCATTAATTGATTTCCTGAACGAGAAGTTAGGCACGGATAAGGTTAAATGGATTAGGGGCATACAATACCGTCATCTCCTGGTAATAGAGGGTGGTAGTAAACATATTGTGTGCGCTCCGCCTCACGACCATCCTAACGAAGAGTGGGGGAAATTAATGGTAAAACCCGAACCCGGTAAGGAGAACCTTAAGGAAGAGGGCCGCATGACTCCACAGGAAACGGCAGACTTGATAAACGACTTGATACTTAAGTCGAAAGAACTGCTGGAGGAATATTCCCTTAATGTTCAGCGCAAGAAGGAAGGTAAAGACCCCGCCAACATTATATGGCCATGGAGTGGGGGATATCGTCCCGCTATGCAGACGCTGCGCGCAAAGTATCCAAATATAAAAACAGGTGCGGTAATTTCCGCTGTAGATCTCATAAGAGGCATCGGACACTACGCTGGTTTGGACGTCATAGAGGTAGAAGGTGCCACAGGCTTATGGGACACAAACTATGAGGGTAAGACGGCTGCCGCAATAGATAACCTCAAGAAGAAAGACTTCGTGTTTCTGCACGTTGAGGCAAGTGATGAGGCCGGACATGATGGCGACATAGACCTAAAGGTTAAAACAATCGAAAACCTTGATGCACGTATGGTTGGACCAATATGGGAAGAGGTTAAGACGTGGGACGAACCTGTTTGCATCGCTATTCTGCCAGACCACTATACGCCCGTAGAAATGCGCGTACACGTAGGAGAGCCTGTACCATTCATAATCCATGCTCCTGGTTTGGAACCTGATGAAGTACAGTCGTATGACGAATTTACATGCGTTAATGGTTCATACGGTATCTTACGTCTGAATGAGTTTATGGATACTTTGATGAATTTATAAAAAAAATAATTTTAAGTAATTTTTTTAACATTACTAAAGAAAAGAAGTTTCAAAATGAAATATTATAGTACTAACCATACAGCCCCTATGGCTTCTCTGGAAGAAGCCGTAGTAAAAGGATTGGCAGGCGACCGCGGACTCTATATGCCTGAGAACATTAAGCCTCTTCCAAAAGAGTTCTTTGACAACATTGACAAAATGTCGTTCCAGGAGATTGCGTACACCGTAGCTGACGCTTTCTTTGGCGAAGACGTTGATGCAGAATCTTTGAAGAAGATAGTTTACGACACGCTTGCCTTTGACTGTCCCGTTGTTCCTGTAACAGAGAGCATATACAGTCTTGAACTCTTCCATGGTCCAACACTTGCTTTCAAGGACGTGGGCGCGCGTTTCATGGCACGCCTGTTGCAGTACTTCATAAAGAAAGAGGCCAAGGGCGGACTTGTCAACGTGCTTGTAGCAACATCAGGTGACACAGGTTCTGCCGTAGCAAATGGCTTCCTGGGCGTTGACGGAATACATGTATATGTATTATACCCCAAGGGAAAGGTCAGCCCAATACAGGAATGCCAGTTTACTACGCTTGGCAAAAACATTACCGCAATAGAGGTTGACGGAGTGTTCGACGACTGTCAAGCATTGGTAAAGACGGCATTCATGGATGCAGAACTCAATAAGCACATGATGCTCACCTCTGCTAATTCAATAAATGTTGCACGTTTCCTGCCACAGGCTTTCTACTATTTCTATGCTTACGCCCAACTAAAGAAGCAGGGCAAGGCAGACAACATGGTAATGTGTGTCCCTTCAGGTAACTTCGGAAATATCTGTGCAGCATTATTTGGCCATACCATGGGACTGCCTATTAAACGTTTCGTTGCAGCCAATAACGCTAATGATATCTTCTTCAAATATTTACAGACAGGCAAATACGAACCAAAGCCTTCAAAGGCAACATTAGCAAACGCCATGGATGTGGGTGACCCATCCAACTTTGCCCGTATTTACGAACTGTACAAGGGCGACCACGAGAAGATAACTTCATTGATAAGCGGAGCAACATTCTCAGACGAACAGATTGCTGAAACGATGCGCTCTTGTTACAAGGAGACAGGCTATGTTCTTGACCCTCACGGAGCATGCGGATACCAGGCTCTGAAGAATCTTCTAAAGGAAGGAGAAGTAGGAGTATTTTGCGAAACTGCCCATCCTGCGAAATTCAAGGAGAAGGTAGATGCCATACTTTCTTCTAACATCGAAATTCCTCAGAGATTACAGGAGTTTATGAAGGGTACGAAGAAGAGTGTCGAGATGTCGAAGAACTTTGAGGATTTCAAGGCTTTCCTTATGAAGCAGTAATAACGGCACGCGTTATTATCGTCCGTAACAGAATAGTAAAGCGGCAATATTTCATATTGAGAAAATGAAATATTGCCGCTTCTTAGTGATGGTTAAACAACTATTTACCGTCACATAGTTATAAAAATAATAAGTAATTCTTTTGTAGTATAGGAAAAAAGTTGTAAATTTGCAACAAGTTAATACTAACATATTATTCAACTTAAATCTTAATTTATTACTATGGATATAGAATTCGTAAGAAGTAGATTCATCAAGCACTTTGATGGAAAGACGGGAAATATCTATTTCTCTCCAGGTCGTATCAACCTGATAGGAGAGCATACAGACTATAACGGAGGCTATGTATTCCCAGGTGCTGTAGATTGCGGCGTAATGGCAGAGGTAAGGCCAAACGGTACTAATACCATCATGGCATATTCCATTGACTTGAAAGACAGAACAGAGTTCGCGGTTGACGACCCTAAGGGACCATCAGCCACGTGGGCACGCTACATATATGGTATCGTTCAGGAGTTCAGACTTCTTGGCGTAGATGTTAAGGGATTCAACATTGCCTTTGCTGGCGATGTACCTTTGGGTGCAGGTATGTCAAGTTCTGCTGCTATGGAATCATGTTTCGCATGCGCATTGAACGACCTCTTTGCCGATAACAAAATATCAAAATGGGACATGGTCTTGGCTGGTCAGGCTACAGAGCACAAATACATCGGATGTAACTGCGGTATAATGGATCAGTTTGCCTCTGTGTTTGGACAAGAGGGTAAGCTTATGCGACTGGACTGTGCAAGCCGTGAATTTGAGTATTATCCATTTGAGCCTAAGGGGTATAAGTTGGTTTTGCTCAACTCTTGCGTAAAGCATGAACTTGCCGGTTCTCCATATAACGACAGACGTAATTCGTGCGAAAACGTTGTGAAGGCTGTTAAGCAGAAGCATCCAGAAAGAACGATAAATACTCTTCGTGATTGTACATGGGACGACCTGAAGGAAGTAGAGAATGATGTTCTGGCAGAGGACATTCAGCGTGCAACATTTGTATTGGGCGAGAAAGACCGCGTCCTGGCAGTATGTGATGCCTTGACTAAGGGTGACTACGAAGAGGTAGGCAAGCAGATGTACCTTACCCACGAAGGATTGTCAAAGGACTATGAAGTAAGTTGTGAAGAACTTGATTTCCTTAATGACATAGCCAAGGAGTGTGGAGTAACAGGTTCCCGAATCATGGGTGGCGGTTTTGGTGGATGTACGATAAATCTTGTGAAGGACGAGCTTTACGAGACTTTCATCGCTACTGCCAAAAAGCAATTTGCTGAGAAATACGGTCATGAACCAAAGGTTTACGATGTTGTAATAGGTCAGGGTTCACGAAAGGTATGCTAAAGCTATAACTATAGGGTAAATATTTTTTATTAAGTAAGTTTTCAAAATTTTTTATATATGAGTAAGCGTCTTTTCTCGTATTATTGAGAATATTTAATACAGTCTCTTGGGGGCATCTGTTTCCAAATAGCCCATATTAAATTTTAAAATAACTTCGAACACTTACTTATATGCATGGTTTGTAACCATCCGAAATCAGTCGTCTTGCATATATAAATAAAAAAGACTCGCAAGTGATGACTTGCGAGTCTTATTATAATAATAAGGGTAACCATACCTGATGCCGGGCAAGTGTTGATGAACGATGAGAAAGAAACCGCCGAAAATGTAACCATTGTTGACTTGATTCGCAATGACCTTAGCCGCATGGCTGAGCATGTAAAGGTGGACAGATACCGTTATATAGATGTGCTCCATCCCAACAAGGGTGACATTCTTCAGACCAGTTCCGAGATAAGTGGCAAGTTGTCGCCAAATTACAAAGAGCACATTGGAGACATTCTTGTCGACCAGCTTCCCGCAGGTTCCATCACGGGTGCACCAAAGGACAGGACGATGGAGATAATCCGTGAGGCTGAAGACTATAACCGTGTATTTTATACGAGAGTCATGGGTATCTATAATAAAGGTGAACTCAACTCGGTTGTAATGATACGCTTTCTTGAACAGGACGGACAAGGAATGTATTTCAAGGCCGGCGAAGGCCTAACCTCGAAGAGTGATTGCAGAAAAGAATATGAGGAAGTTTTTGTTAACTTAAATTAATTTCGCCAACGGGTAAGTATTGAATATCAGCGATATGAGAATTTTGTTTTAACATTCTCATATCGCTGTTTTTGTTATTCAGAAAAGATTTTAACAACGAGAATACGTATTATTACGAAATGTCACAAAAAACGTTTTTAGCATGACATTTTGATTTTTTAATGCACTTCACTGTTTACGTACAGGTCAATATCTCTCCCTTTGCGCGGATTTATACCAACCGTCATGTTTTCTTGTAACATGCAATAAATGTAGCATTTACCAACTACTACGAGAAAACAAGTTTCCATTTTACCAGTAATCACATATGCTTTTACACTGCAAAAGCACCCCAATCAACCTGTAATTACTATGCTTTTACTCTGTAATCACTATGCTTTTACCACTCAAAAAGCACCTAATCACGCAGCAGCAGGGACAAAAAGGCATGAAAAAGGGGTATTATTACATCTCTCAAGAATGCAAGATATTTTTTTAGGTGTATAGAGGTCGTGACTTTTAGTTTTTCACATTGTCAGAAAAGCCCTATGTTTTGTAGCATATTGTATTACGTACCTGTTTCGTTACTTTTCCGTGGAAATGACAGTTCTGCATACAATATTCTGTTAAGAGTGGTTCTATAAATTACCGCCATTATGTAAAACCTAATTGATGTAATGATGTTTTGTCATCTTTCGGGTTCTTTTCAGTTCAAGCCTGAAGTTCGATCAGTCGTTATACGCGCATTCTTCGCTGTACTTAGGCGTTTCACGGAGTCCTCCATCACTCACTTACACTTTGATCTCGAAAACGACCTCGAAATATAACAAAAGTAATTTGTAAGTAAGTATTCAAAATTATTTTTGAGTCAACTTGAAAAAGTGCCCTCAAAACAGAGGGGTACCTCAAAATGCTTACAGTTTGAAACTAAAAAGCATAAGAGGAGCTATTTCGTATGTAATATTAAGCATTTATAAGCCTGTTTTGGGCTTGTTTTTGCTATACAACTTTCAAATTGATAGTGCTCTAACTTTTCCGAGTGGACTCATTTTTATATAATGAGTAAGCGTCATCTCTCGATTATTGAGAATATTTAATACAG
>DAIUFT010000017.1:0-51642 GCA_036844425.1 Prevotella sp.
TAAGATGAAATTCACACCGTTAAATTGTACCAAGTTGTTTTTTTATCGTCACTAAATTTGTTGGTAAGCAAGAAAAAATGTATATTTGCAAAATAATAACAGAAAACACTCTAAGAAATGAAAGACAGACTGGTACGTTTTGATTGGGCAATAAAGCGGTTGTTACGCCAAAAGGCGAACTTCGATGTGCTTGAAGGATTTCTCACTGTATTCATAGGCGAGAAGGTGACCATAGTGGATATACTCGAAAGCGAAAGCAACCAGTGTGACGAGAGCGACAAGTTTAACCGTGTTGACATAAAAGCCAAGAATAGCAAGGGGGAGATAATAATCATAGAGGTGCAGAACACCAGTGAGGTGTTCTACCTTGAACGTATACTTTACGGTGTGGCCAAAGCCATAACGGAGCATATAAACCTTGGAGATTCATATGGAGAGGTAAAGAAGGTATATTCAATAAGCGTTCTTTATTTTGACTTGGGCGATGGCGAGGACTACCTTTACAAAGGCCAGACCAACTTTGTGGGGATACATACCAATGACGAGTTGAAGATAACAACGAAGCAACGTGACGCTATAGTACGTAAGGCTCCTAACGAGATATTCCCTACGTATTATCTCATTCGTGTCAATAACTTCGACAAGGTAGCGGTGTCGCCGATGGAGGAATGGATGCGTTACCTAAAGAAAGGTGAGATAAGTGAAGATGCAAAAGCCCCGGGACTTCGTGAAGCACGCAAGAAATTGCTTTACTACCAAATGGACGCTTCAGAACGCCATGCCTATGATGAGCATTTGAATGCAGTAATGATACAGCATGATGTGCTTGGCAATGCTCGTGCAGAAGGCTTGGCAGAAGGTCGTGCAGAAGGACGTGCGGAAGGACGTGCAGAAGGACGCGCAGAAGGACGTGCAGAAGGTCGCGCAGAAGGCTTGGCAGAGGGGCGTGCAGAAATGGTGCGGACAATGTTCCAAAACGGTATGACGATGGAGCAAATTATGAAGTTTACGTCTATAGATGTAAAGACGATAAAAGAAATACTTGCAGGCAAATAAAAGAAAGAGGCAACGTTACATTATGTCGTGACGTTGCCTCTTTTCATCCTTTTCATCTATTTTATTCATTCTCAAAGCATGCCATGGCCGCTTCTATCACAGGAGCCATGTCATAGTAACGGTATTGTGCCAGTCTGCCTCCAAAGATAACGCCCGTTTCCTTTGCTGCCATGTCACGGTATAGTTCCGCAATGGCGTTGTTGCGGTCGTCATTAACGGGGTAGTAAGGCTCCATGCCTTCGTGGTACTCGGTAGAATACTCCTCGCTGACCACGGTCTTAGGGTTGTCATACACGTGGTTACCAAATGTTTCGAAATGCTTGTGCTCTATGATACGTGTGTAAGGCACCTCATGGCTGGTGTAGTTAACGACAGCATTGCCTTGGTAGTTAGGCGTATTCTCGGTGCGAGTTTTGAAGGTAACGGTACGCCAGTCGAGTCTGCCGTGACAAAAGTGGAAGTACTCATCAAGCGGACCAGTGTAAACCAACCGTTCCGCCACGTTGTGCCAGCGTTCGCGAAGGGGACCTCCTGCGATGCTCTTGTCACGGAAGAAGTCTGTGCCAGTAAGACAATCACAGCCTTGCAGCAGTTTTTCCGTGAGTTTGTTGTAGCCACCGCATGGTATGCCTTGGTAAAGGTCGTTAAAGTAATTATTGTCGAACGTAAACCTAATGGGGAGCCTTTGTATTATAAAAGGAGGCAGGTCGCAGCACTTGCGTCCCCATTGCTTCTCGGTGTATTCCTTAATTAAACGTTCATAGACATCGCGCCCAACGAGTGTCAGAGCCTGTTCCTCAAGATTTCGTGGCTTGCGTTGGTGTCTATTACCGTTGTCGTCAGTAGTAAATAACCCCTGTGTAGCCTCTGCTCTCTGCCTTTCAATATGTTCCATAGCCTCAGCCGGCGTTGCCGTTCCCCACATTTGGTAGAAAGTGTTCATGTTGAACGGCAGGTTATACATGCGCCCTTTATAGTTTGCTACAGGCTGGTTTGTATAGTTATTGAAAGGTACGAAGGAGTTGACAAAATCCCACACCCTTTTGTTTGAGGTGTGAAAGATGTGCGCACCATACTTATGCACGTTAATGCCCTCAATGTTCTCGCAGTAAATGTTGCCACCAAGGTGCTCACGCTTGTCTATGACGAGACAGCGTTTTCCTTGCTGTTTTGCCATAAAAGCAAAGGTGGCTCCAAATAATCCAGAGCCTACTATGAGGTAGTCATATTTTTTCATGCGCGTAATCCGTAAATGATAATGGATGCAAAGTTACGATTTTTTTGTGATAAAAAGGTAAAGAAGCCGTAGTTTTCTTCATTATATATTATATGTTCTCATTCTTAAAAATATTTGTATATGTAAAAAAAAAACTATAACTTTGCAGAAAAATAATTGCAATGGAGAAAATAAGGCTATATATATTGCTATTGCTTGGACTGCTGGTGTTTACCCCAGCCAATGCCGTGTTGAAGGAAGACAGTCTGAGTAATACCTTGAAAATATTACGCAGTGAACTGACAAAGTATCACGATGAGTATGGACAGCGCCAGACGATGATGAAGAAAGAGGAGGCGCGTGTGTTTACTACGCTCATGCAGACGGTGCAGAATAGTAACCAGAACGCCTTGATGCTGTATTCGCAGAAGGACGGTTATGTATTTGACCTGTCGTATGCTTGTCATGAGGCGATTAGCGCATATAAAGACTTTGAACGTCATCTTATACCATTTACATCAGTTGTGCAGCGCAATGAGCGCGAGATGGCAAGAATAGATAGCCTTATACAGTGCTTGAAGTCTATGCCAGTGATGATGCTTGACAAAGATGCAAAGACCGACCGTGACGTATGTTTGGCACTGGCAGTAAATACTCGCCGAATGGTAGCAGAGGAAAAGGACCAGTTGGGAGAGTATATTACATACTATAAAATGACGGAAAAAAGGCTGAAGAACCTTAACGACTATGCCAATAGCAAGTATGGTGAACTTCAGAATAGCATATTCGTCAACGGCGGTGATAACTATTTCTCTATACTCTCAAGGCTGCGTGACTATTACTCTGAGACGAAAGAGACAATTGACGAGAAATATAGCAGTTATGGAAATATCCGCTCACAATGGGATGCCAAGTGGATGTTTGGCGTGTTCATAGTGATATTGTTCTATGGACTTATCGCCGTGGTGCTTAACCAACTTGTAGTGCGCTGGCTCGCTACAAAATTAGTGAATCGTGGGGTGTTGGGCGAGGCAGGAAAATGGTTCCTTGCAAAGCGTACCGGCATTATATTGGCATCGACAGCAGTAACGTTCGCCATTTTGTTGGGAATAGTACAGGCAGTGACAAAGCAGGATTTCCTTATACTGGCGTCATCATTGTTGGTGCAGTTTGCATGGCTGATGAGCGTGATAATAATCTCAACGTTATTGCGTGTGGATGCTTCGCGCATGCTGAAGACACTGTATGTCTATATGCCACTGTTGGTTAACGGTTTCCTCGTTATAAGTTTTCGCGTGGTGTTAATACCGAATACGCTTGTTAACCTTATCTTCCCGCCTATACTGTTGGCATGTTGCCTGTGGCAGTGGTATGCACTGCGCAGATATAAAGGAGAGGTGGACCGTAGCGACAGAACCTATGCGTCGTTCTCGCAGTTTGTGTTTGTAGTGTCACTGTGCAGTTCGATGGTAGGTTATACATTACTGTCAGTGCAGATATTGATATGGTGGATAATGCAACTTACATGTATTCTTACCATAGTGTGTCTGCGTGACTGGTTCAAGGGCTATGCAGTAGTACACAAACTGAATGAACGTCCTGTAACTGAGACATGGTATCACAATATAATCTATTGGGTAGCACTGCCAGCATCGGCAGTAGGATCTGTAGTGTTGAGCCTTTATTGGGCAGCAGACGTATTCAATCTCACGGATCTTACGCTGAAACTGTTTACAAGACACTTTATAGATACACCTAATTTCAAGGCAAGTATCTTTGGAATAGCAATGGTCGTGACGCTGTGGTTCGTGTTTAATTATATCAACCATACCGCCAAGGCATTTACGAAGTACTTCCTTGAGCAGCGTGATGCTTCAAATGCAGCGCAGCAATTCATGATGGTCAAGAACGTGATGCAGGTAGTTATCTGGGGAGTGTGGTTCCTTGTGTCGCTCGCCATATTTAATATCTCAAGCCAATGGCTCGTGATAATATCAGGAGGCCTGTCAACAGGTATCGGTTTCGCATCAAAAGATATACTTGAGAATATATACTATGGCATATCGTTGATGATGGGACGTATAAAGATAGGCGACCTTATCGTCTGTGATGGAGTGCGTGGCACGGTGTCAAGCATCTCTTACACCTCAACGATGATAGACACAGTAGATGGCTCTGTGATAGCGTTCCAAAACTCGCAACTGTTTACAAAGAATTACAAGAACATGACACGTAACCATGGTTATGAGTTGCATGTACTTGACGTAGGCGTGGCGTACGGAACAAATGTGGCAGAGGCAAAGCGTATTATCATTGATGCAGTGAACAAACTGGACTGCATAGACAAGAAGAAGGGCTGCAAGGTGGTTCTGAAGGAACTCGGAGACTCCGCACTCGTGCTGAAAGTAATAGTATGGGTAGATGTATTTACTCAGTATTCCGATGACGGAGAGATACTGGAGTGTATCTACAACACGCTTAACGATAATAATATCGAAATACCATTCCCACAAACCGATGTGCACATAAGAAGCATAGCACAGGCAGAAACAGTGGAGGAATAATGAAGATAAGATCACATTATATAATAGGGCTGGCGGTGATGTCGGCATCGCTGACAGTAAATGCCGCTGAGACCGTGACGGTAAGTGGACGGAATGGACAAGGAGAAAGCAACTTGACGGCAGACTCGCTGGTGGCGAGGGATTTGCGCAGTCATGGCGTTACCTTCTCGCATGACAATAGTGTGGTGCTCTTTACGGCAGGTCAAGATAAGTTTGATGATTTGTTCAAGGCCATAAGGCAAGCGAGAAGCAGCATACACCTGGAATACTTCAACTTTCGCAACGACTCGATAACAAAGGAATTAGTAAACCTGTTGGCAGAGAAAGTAAAGGAAGGCGTAGAGGTAAGGGCGTTATATGATGCCTTTGGCAATATGTCGAACAACCGTCCGCTGCGTAAGAAGCACATGAAGGATATACGGTCAAAGGGAATAGAGATTTACCAGTATGACCCTTTGAACTTTCCTTGGATAAACCATGTGTTCCATCGTGACCACCGTAAGATAGTTGTAATAGACGGCCAGATAGCCTACACGGGCGGAATGAACGTGGCGGACTATTACATCCACGGAACAGAAGTGGTAGGTTCGTGGCACGATATGCACTGTCGGCTGGATGGGGAGGAAGTAAACACGCTGCAGAGGATATTCCTCCGCATGTGGAACAAAGTGACGAAGCAGAATATTCATGGGGCAAAGTATTACAGAGGCTATCGCCCTGCAGACTACTTCATGGGACTAAAGCCCGACACCACAGCCACGGCATATCACAAGATGGTCGGGATAATAAATCGCGAACCACACCGTACGAACAAGATAATGCGGCAGTTCTACATCTCGGCACTCGACAACGCTAAGGATAGTATAAAGATACTTAACCCATACATGACACTGACGCACTCGGTAAAGAAAGCTATAAAAAGAGCTTTAAAACGAGGTGTGAAGATGGACGTGATGATAGCCGAGAAGAGTGATATACCAATGTCGCCCGACTGTTCGTTCTATCACCTACACTGGATGATGAAACGAGGTGCAAATGTTTACATTTATCAAGGTGGTTTCCATCATACAAAGATAATAATGGTAGATGGTAGAGTTTGTACCGTAGGTAGTTGTAACCTCGATGCACGATCGCTGAGTTGGGATTACGAAGAGAATGCGGTAATACTGGACAAGAATACAACAGCAGAGCAGATGCGTTTATTCGATGCAGACAAGAAGAAAAGCTTCCTCTTGACACCTGAAAAATGGGATACTTGGCGCACACGATGGCAGAAAACACAAGGGTGGTTCGCCCGACTGTTTGAAATATGGCTATGAGTAAATTCATAATGCATAATTAATTATGAATTATGAATTTTGAATTATGCATTATTAATTATGAATTATTAATTTTGAATTATGAATTCTTTTGATACTCTTGATGCCTATTGGCAAGATATACATAAGATACCATCGCTGTCAGACGAAGAAGAACGCCTGTTGGCTGAACGCATACAGCAGGGCGATGAGGTAGCGCTGGACAAACTAGTAACTGCGAACTTAAGATTCGTGGTAAGTGTGGCACGACAGTATGCAGACAAAGGGCTGAGCATGGACGACCTAATCAGTGAAGGAAATATCGCCCTAATGATTGCTGCGCGTAAATGGCAACCAAAGGACGATGTGCGCTTTGTGAACTATGCCGTATGGGACGTTAGGAAAGCAATGCAAGAAGCCTTGCCAGAGCAGGCACCGATGATGACGCTGCCAAAGAAGGGGAGCGAAGAAGAGAAAAACATACGGCGCTTCTCAACAGACGCTCCGCTGCATCCAGGTCAGACAAACACCTTCGGAGACCTACTGAAAGCCGGTAAACCGATGACTGACGATGAAGTTCAGAGCAACGAGGTGAGTTTCGCCCTAATGCAAGCACTGCGTTATCTTAACGAGAGAGAGCAGGCGATAATTATTGATTTCTACGGCATAGGGCAAGAGGAACACAAGACCATGGCGGAAATAGCCGAAGAACGTGGACTAAAGAGAGAGCGTGTAAGGCAGATAAGAAAAACTGCTGAGCGCAAAATGAGACGTATAATGAAGCAAACAAAACTCACGGAATGAAGAAATTGATACTTTTACTGGCACTCTTTGCCGCTACAGTGGCATCCGCACAAACTCCTGACGGCGCAATGAAACCGCAAAAGGAGATGAATGCGAAGAAAATAAACGCAGAGAAGAAGGCTGAAGAGAAGGCTGGCACAAGACAAAACGTATATATATATGGTGTAGCAATGTCTATGCAAGATTCTGTTGTGTACGTTACGGATGAACTCGTACTAAATAATGTAGTGCTGCAAAAGAAGACAAAGTTCCTTGAGAACCGTCCAGACTATGCCGCACAACTTGCAAAGCATATGGCACAGAAAGGCGAGAAAAACCGCATATGCAGTGTAACCTTTGCCACATCGGTCAAGGCACTCGACAAAAAGTACACTAAACTTGTGGCAAAGTTAAGGAAGCAAGGCTATCTTGTAAAGAGTGTTGGGCAGGGAGAATTTCGCTTTGTGCCAGTAGATGAATAAGTAAGCAACAGTAAAAAAACAAGACGAATGAACTACCGTATAGGCGGGCACTACGTAAGGATAACGGCAGAACGTGGCGATGAGGTGTTAGATAAACTCTTGCCGTCGTTTAAACCGTTTGAGATGAGGGATGCAATACTAGGCGAGCCATTCCTAACTATGTCGCTTCAACGCAGCATTAAGCCTGTACCGCAGGAGTCACTGCGACACATTACTGATGCCGATACAGGCAACGGTGTGATAAAAGTAGAGCGTACGACGGATGGTGCCTATCAGTTTACCATCTGTAACATAAGCGGAATACCATGTGCCCTACTACAGACGACAAGCGATTTCAGCGATTGTCGTTGTACTATACGAGGCGATTTCGGTACCAAACGCTTTGCCCTAAACGGTGCAATGATGCTTGTTTACGCCTTTCGTGGAGCGTTGCATGACACGCTTCTTATTCATGCCTCGGTTGTAAGACATAGTGGGATGGCGTATGCCTTTACCGCAGCCAGTGGTACAGGCAAGAGTACTCAGGTGTCTAACTGGCTTAACAACATAGAAGGGTGTGACCTCGTTAATGATGATAACCCAATAGTACGCTACCTCGATGGTAAGAGTGTACTCTATGGATCACCGTGGAGCGGCAAGACAGCGTGTTACCGTAACATCATTGTGCCACTTGGCGCGATAATGAAAATAGAGCGTGACACGGTGAACCACGTGACACCGTTGTCAACACTTGAGGCTTTCGGAACGCTTCTTACAGCGTGTTCCGCTATCAGAACAGACGAGAAAGTCTATGGCAGTCTTTGTAATGTCGTGTCAAAAGTCGTAGGTTCCATAATAATGGCAACCCTTCATTGCCTGCCCGATGCAGCATCTGCAGAAGTGTGTCGCTGCTATATAGAAGAAGGTGAGGTACGACAGGAAAAAGAAAAGTAACAGTAGAAAGAGAAAATGACATTTTTATAAAATGACAAAAGGAGGAATATCACGTTTTAGCGTCTCTTCTGCTGATTACAGAATGTTGCCATTAGTAGGAGAATACGTAAACAGCGGAAAAACAGTAATACTGCCACTGCGAGGTTACAGTATGCGCCCATACTTAGAGGATAATCGTGACAAGGCTTTACTTGCGCCAGTGCCAGAAAGATTGCGTGTTGGCGATGTTGTGTTAGCGCATTTAAACCAGACTGGTACCTATGCTATGCACAGAATAACCGCTATCAATGGTAATACAATCATAATGTGCGGCGATGGCAACATAACACCGGAAGTAATAGAGCGTGGTGACATAATAGCGATAGCGAAAGGGTTTTATCGCAAAGGAAGCACAACGCTCAGTAGTGTGGAAGGTCGCGGATATAAACTCTATTGGCGCATTTGGCTGATGTTGAAGCCCATAAGGCGTTATCTGTTGTTCGCATGGAGGAAGATACATGGGTTGTAAATAAACAAAGAAAAGATATGAAAATAATAGAAGGATTGGAAAGACGCGAGGTATGCGGAGAAAGTATACTTGTGCCTATAGGGGAAAAATCAGTAGACTTCTCAAAACTCATTTCACTCAATGAAACCTCTCTCTTCCTTTGGAAAAGGATGGAGGGTGGAGAGTTTACCTCAGCCGAACTTGTAAAAGCATTGCTTGACGAATACGAGATAGACGAAGCAACAGCAAGTAAGGATGTGGATGCCTTTATAGAGCAACTGCTGAAGGAGAAACTGATCGTACGCTAAGGCATTACAAATGGCAGACGAAAGCAGAACAGAAATAAGTCAGATCGTACGCTAAGGCTTGCCCATTAATTTAAAATGGCAGACGGAAGCAGAACAAGAAGAAGTATGATCGTATGCTAAGGCTTGCCCATTAATTTTAAAGAACTATTACATAAGACGGAATTAAAATTATTATATATAATAAGGAAATGTACAGAACAAACACCTGCGGAGAACTCCGCATTGAGAATGTAGGCCAGACGGTAACGCTTGCCGGATGGGTGCAGGGCGTTCATAACCTTGGAGCCCTGACGTTTGTGGACCTCCGTGACCGTTATGGAATTACACAGTTAGCGTTTAATGAAGACGCTCCAGAGGAACTAAAGGAGAAGGCACGTCGCCTTGGACGTGAATACGTTATACAGGCTACGGGTAAAGTGGCTGAACGTTACTCAAAAAACAATAAACTCGCTACGGGCGATATCGAGATATTCGTTACCGAACTGAATATTATTAGCGAGAGCGAGACTCCTCCATTCACCATAGAGGATAATACAGACGGTGGTGACGAACTACGCATGAAGTATCGTTACCTCGACCTTCGTCGTTCTTGTGTAAGGAAAAACCTTGAATTGCGTCACCGTATGACAATCCTTATACGTAACTTCCTCGACTCACGTCAGTTCATGGAGGTGGAGACTCCTATCCTCATTGGTTCAACCCCAGAGGGAGCACGTGACTTTGTTGTACCTTCACGCATGAACCCTGGTCAGTTCTATGCTCTGCCACAGAGTCCTCAGACTCTTAAGCAGTTGCTCATGGTGTCAGGCTTCGACCGTTACTTCCAGATAGCAAAGTGCTTCCGTGACGAAGACCTGCGCGCTGACCGTCAGCCAGAGTTTACGCAGATTGACTGCGAGATGTCGTTCGTAGACCAAGAAGACGTTATAGAGATATTCGAGGAAATGGCACGCCATCTCTTCAAGGAAATTCGTGGCGTAGAACTGCCTGCTAAACTCCGCCAGATGACATGGCATGAGGCAATGGCAAAGTACGGCTCCGATAAGCCAGACCTACGCTTCGGAATGGAGTTCGTAGAACTAATGGATGTGCTTAAACTAGGTACATTCCAGGTGTTTGATAACGCTGAATATATAGGTGGCATCGTGGCAGAGGGTTGTGCTTCATATACCCGTAAGCAGCTTGATCAACTGACAGACTTTGTTAAGTCACAGCAGGTAGGTGCCAAGGGACTCGTTTACATTAAGGTGAATGCTGATGGTAGTATCAAGTCAAGCATTGACAAGTTCTACACACCAGAACAACTGCAGGCGGTGGTCGCTAAGGCAGGTGCCAAGGCAGGTGACCTTATTCTCATCCTTTCAGGTGACAATGCAAACAAGACACGTGTGCAACTTTGCTCCCTGCGTCTTGAGATGGGTAAACGTCTCGGACTTATGGACAAGGATAAGTTTGAATGTCTGTGGATTATTGACTTCCCACTCTTTGAATGGAGTGATGAGGAGCAGCGTCTCATGTCAACCCACCATCCTTTCACCATGCCAAATCCAGACGATATACCACTGCTTGACACCGACCCAGCAAAGGTTCGCGCAAAGGCATACGACTTCGTATGCAACGGTGTAGAGGTAGGTGGTGGCTCACTGCGTATTCATGATGGCAAACTCCAGGCAAAGATGTTCGAGGTACTCGGCTTCACACCAGAGCGTGCAATGGCGCAGTTTGGCTTCCTTATCAACGCTTTCAAGTACGGAGCGCCACCTCACGCTGGTCTTGCCTTTGGTCTTGACCGTTTCGTTAGCATCATGGCAGGTCTTGACAGCATACGTGACTGCATCGCCTTTCCAAAGAATAACAGCGGTCGCGACGTAATGCTCGATGCACCGTCAGCCATAGACCAAAAGCAACTTGACGAACTGCAACTCAACATTGTAGAGAAAGAAAAGTAAAAAGAGCATTGTAAACGCACACAGTAATATAAAAGGTATAAATACATATTTCGTTATAGAAAACGTATTTTACTGTTGATATTAGTCAATAATAAAAGCAAAAGGGCATTTTTTCTAAGGGAAAAATGCCCTTGTTACGTTTAAAATAGTTATCTTTGCATTGCAATATAACATAAGAATATCCTCAGTCTTGCCTTAAAGCAAAACATTTAAGGAAAAATAAAATAAAAGTTGTACGAAAGAGAAGATAAATAAAGTATAAGGAAATGGTAGAAAAAACAACAAAGAAGACTGCTGCAACAAAGGCTACAGCAGAGAAGAAGGCAACAAAATCAACTACAGCACGTGCAACAAAGAAGGCAGCCGTAATCTATGTAAACGCAGAGAACGCTGGTTTCCGTGCTGGTGATGTTTATCAGATCTTGGCAGCTGCAGAGGCTCCACTCACAGCAGCAGAAGTAGCAAAGGCCGCTAAGGTAGCCATAGAGGACGTTTATCTTGGACTCGGATGGTTGCTCAAGGAAGGCAAGATTGCATCAACAGAAGACAACAAGATTGTTCTCGCTTAAAAGAAGCATTGCTCCTGTTAAAAAGGATCAATCTATAATTTAACGAAATGAAGAGCACGATGTTACCGATGTGAAAATCACTGTAGCATTATGCTCTTCTTTTTTTATTTTCGCACATATCACTCACCCATAACCCTACCTTAAAATCTCGATGCAGTGCGCCACCCACATCCTTGCAATCCTTACAGAAGCATACCCCAAAGCCATGCCTCTGCGACGTATTGCGCTTAATGTTTATAATATAACAAACACATTGTTTGACCCACAAGATCGTGATCATATATACGAAATTGTGGCAGAATGGCTGCGCACTGAGAGCCTAAAGAGTAGGGGAGCTGTCGTGAAGGCAGAGACAAAAGGCTGGTATAAACTAAACGACCGTTCGCCTGAGGCACAGCAATTGCTCTTAGAATTTCAGCCGCGTGAGGAGGATGAATGGATGAAGTGATAGGCGAGCACATCACTACACTGCTTTAGTGTGGTAGTTTGTGCATTCACCCATAACGTAAAAACGTATAATGTAAAACCTCAGAAGTTTTCTGGTAACTATTCTGTTCACCACAGGGGGCTTCCCCTGAGCAAAACGGGAAATAACATAACACTAGACAGACTCAATCGCAAGCTCTCTGTAACGCGGGGATGAAACATGTTATAAAGAAGCGGTAATTAAAGGGAGATTACGTGCTAAGTATATATGGGGGATTAGCCTGGAAGGCTGTACTTTGAGTAACCGTGGGCGCAGCCTACGGATTGTGGGTGCGTTCCTGCCAGGCTGCTTGGAAGACAGTACCGTGTTAGGCGGTGTACAGCCCTCCAGGCTGATATCTACCGACCTGTCAAATCCGTAGGCTGCGCCCACGGTTACTCAAAGTATTGGCATCTTGCTAAGGCAAGTGGCAGATCCGAGTTTTTGCCTATGGCAAACGGCAAAGCCGAGCGTAGCCAATGCATGCGGTGAAGCGAAACGCAGCCAAAGAAGGTCTAACATCGTCATCTATTCCAACTGCTATGGTTCGTTAGGGACTTGCAAACATTATACAATACTCATGCTTGACAAACAAAAAAACGATGGAAGTAAGGTTAAACAACCTTACTTCCATCGTTTTTTTGTGTTATTTATAACTCTATTTTACCTTTTTCTCCTGGCAAGATACTCGATGGCATAGACCGACCATCGTGGCACCTTACGAATATTCGTGCGCACGGCAGGAATGTCACACAGCAGGAAAAGAGCTGCAAGTGCTAAAGCAAACCAAATGACGTAGCCATAGACTTGTTTTATAGCCACCAGCATCATTGAGTGGAGGAAGTCGTTTCCTACATATTCTCCGAAGTTGAAATGTGCCATATCAAGGTGCGTGAGCGTGAGTTGTCGTCCATAGTTAGCCATGTCATCGCTCAGAAAATGAGAGAAGAGGGTGGTGTAGATGCCGTAACCCGTTGCTCCTGCCAGATACATATGGAGGATGTTGAATACGAACAGCCCCATGAAGAAGTGTTCGAGGCTTGGTACCACTTCGTCCAATGCCCACATCAGCGTAGGACTCAGAACTGCGTAGGAGAAGCCACGCAGGAAGATGGCTATGCGATACTGCTCGATATTCACCTCGGTGCCGAGTTTGAAATACATCAACATGCCATAGAGCGCGATGCCCAGGAAAGCAATGCCTAAGAGTTTCCAAATCTTCCACTTTCTGACCTTCAGCCAGTAGAGGTCGAGCAAGATGCCGACGTACATACCTGGAAGCGTCCACATATACTGCGTCTCCTTTGTCAACTCTTCTAACTTTACTACTTCGCTGTATAGAATCTCTTCCATAGTATGCTCTGCGCCCAGTGCTAACTCGGCAAAGAGGACGACGATGAGGATAGGTATCACGTTGCGAAACGTAAAGAGTTTGAATTCTACATAAGGGTAACGATAGTAGCGCAGACGGTAAAGAAGAATGCCAGCAAGTACGATGGCAATACCGAGCAGGATGCGCATGTGAAAGGTTTCAAACCACATATAGTGGTCGCCATACACTACGATGTAAGATATCACGAGCATAAGCACGCATATGAGCAACGCTCCCTGAAAGTCTATGCCCTTGAGCGAGAGACGTTGGGGCATAGGACAGAATGGACGGCAGCAGATGAGTTGTATGAGCAGCACGAGCGACATGGTGCCTACGGTGAACACGTGCATCATCTGCCACGTAAAATGATGTCCGAACCATGCTGCCAACCATCCACTGCCCTCAATGGCAGTGAGCAGGATGATGTGGAGCACAGGGAAGAATACGGCGAAATCTCGGCGAGGTGTAATCCACAACTGGATGTTGCTCATACACTCGAAGGTGCCTTGAATTTTCGCCATTCCGGCGATGAAGCACACTACGATAAGCACTGGCATTGATTGGCTATGCATTGTCACCACATTGCACACGGCAATGACGATGGCTGAAGCGCAAAGCAACTGCTTGTTAGTGAAGCGGAATTTCATACGGAAGAGCATAGGGAAGTAGGCTGCCATACCTGCCAATGTAGCGTATAGCAGGAACATCACGTCCTCGATCATAAAGTTGGTAGTGCCACGGATGCCTTCCAACGCTCCGAGGTATATGCCGCCACTGAACTGAAAGCAAAGGGCTGTCAATACATACAGCCATGGTTGTATCCAGCGAGGCACCCAGTCCTTCATCATCGGCATTGCAAAGCCCATGTTGGGTGGTGGCCCCCCTGGGCTTTTCATAAAGAATTCAGTTAATTGTCCCATGATTCTTTTGTATCATTATTCTTTTCTCATGATTCATCTGCATCATGATTCTTTTACTCATGATGCTTCAGTATCATGACTCATCTCTATCTTTATTCCTCAACGATACATTCCACGTTGTAGCCGCCCTTGAGTTTGGCATTGTCGGCATTATCGTCGAGTTTGATGCGTACGGTGACACGCTGCTCTACTTTTACGAAGTTGCCTGTAGCGTTGTCGATAGGGATGAGCGAGAATGCACTGCCTGTGGCATCGGAGATGCGCTCCACGGTACCGGTATATGCTATGCCAGGTACGGCGTCAGCGGTAATCTTTACCTTGTTGCCCACCTTGATGTTGGGGAGTTGGCTCTCCTTATAATTAGCCTCTATCCATCGTTCGCCCTTATCAACGATGCTTACCAAGGTCTGACCAGGGTTTACCAACTGACCTACATGTATGTCTTTCGAACCTACGGTACCGTCGCATGTAGCGATGATGTAGCAGTAGGAGAGGTTTAGTCGAGCTAAATCTACGGCACGGCGAGCCAACTCGATGCCCTGCTCGGAAGCAGAGAGGTGATGTCCCTGCTCGGTTACTACTGCCGACTGTGTTTGGCGAGAGCGAAGTGCCTGCTCATACCCAGCCTTGGCGCTCAGATAGCCAGTGTGGACTTTATCATACTGCTGACGGGTGACGGCATCCTGACTGAGTAGTTTCTCGAAACGAGCGTCCTCACGCTTGGCGTTCTCCATCTGCACACGTGCTGCCTCAATGCCAGCGTCGGTTACGCCCATGCTGGTCTTGGTGGTGACGATGCTGCTTGCCGTTCCTTGTGTACCACGCTGAGCACGAATCAAGTCGGCCTCGGCTTGCGCTAATCGCAAGCGGAACTCTGTGTCCTCGATAATAGCGAGCGTATCGCCCTTCTTCACCTGTTGGAACTCTGTGAAACGAACCTCACGTATGAAGCCCTGCACACGGCAGTTTTGTGGCACGATGTTCTGGCACACATGGGCGTTGTCGGTGAACTCTCCGTTGCCGAAGTGCATGAACTGACTTACTGCATAGGCTGCACCGCCCAAGAGGCATGCCACGATGAGGGCATTATATAAATAGGTGTGTATCTTTTTCTTTTCCATTGTTATATTGCTATTTTTTTTGTTCTAAAATAATTGTTACAGGGTATTTGTTACATATTTGAGTCGATAGAAATTGTAAAGCATGTTGATGCGAGCGTTGACCAACGCCATCTCGGCAGAGAGTTTCATGTTGGATGCATCTACCATGTCGGTGAGCAGTGCGAGGTCGTTCTGGTAACGGTTATGTACCACAGAGTAATTTTGCTGGGCAAGTTCCACCTGCTTCTCCTGTGTACTTACTTCCGTCTGTGAGGTGAGGAGATTGGTGTAGTTTGCCTGTACAGCGTTCTCCACGCCCTCACGTGCCAAGGCAACAGTTTCCTGCGACTGCTGGTGCTCTACACGAGCCTTGCGAATCTGATGTTTGCTCTTCCAGAGGTTGCCCAAACTGTACTTTATGCCAACCCCGATGAACCATACGTTTACGTTGCAGTCCTTCGGAATGAGGTCTTGCGTATAGGGTCCGTAGAATTGATTTTCTGCTACGACAGCTACCGAAGGCAACAAGGAAGCCTTGGCCTGCTTGATCTTCTCAGCAGCAAGGTTTGTGGCAACTTGTGTCTGGCGGATGCCGATGTTGTTGTCTGCCGCTTTCTGCTGCCAGGCGTCCTGTGTGGTGATGGCAGAGAGCGCATTGATATCTGTGTTCACCTCGTTCTTGTCAGGAACGATTACGGTCTGCTCTGGCAAGTGAAGTGTGGTGACCAACTGATGATTGATGATGGCAGAGGCATCTGTGAGTTTCTTCAGTGTTAGTTCCAGGTTCTTCAACTGATAATCATAGCGAGTGATGTCGTTCTGCAATACGGTACCCTGTTCGCGGCGAGCCTTCATTTGGTCTATCACCTTCTGGGTAAGTTCTATGTTCTGTCGCACCACTTCCATCTGGTTGCTCAACTTGCAGAGGTCAAGATAGTAACCTGTTAAGAGGAAACGCACCTCCTGTCGGTTCTTCTCCACATCGAGTTCAGCGAGTCCCTTGCCCAGTTCTGCCATGCGGATGCCTGAGCGAATGGCGCCACCGGCATAAACTACCTGCGCTACCTGTGCGGTAAAACTGTTTCCCCAGTGGGGTGTGTCCTGTTTGCCGTTTTCCACAGGGATTACGCCCACACCTGGTACGATGTAATCTGTCGTTCCACTAGCCGAAAAGCCTCTCGACAACATAAATGCATTACCCGTATAACTGCCCTGAAGTCCTAAGTCAACACTCGGAAGCATGGCTGATTTCGCAGCACTTACACCTTCGTCGGCAGCTTGAAGAGCCACCTTGCTCACCTTTACTTTCTGACTTCTTTGGTCAGCGAGATTGTAAAGTTCCGTGAGAGTCATGGTCTGCGCATTACTGTCTTGTTGCTGTTGGCTGTTTACCACAGTTGCAGAAGAAGCTGGTCGAGATGGTTGAGCCATAACACAAGATGAGCCTCCTGCCAACAGGAAGCTTACAAATAAGATGTTCTTTATCATTCGTATTGTTTTATAATGTTCTTTTTTTATCCTTTCACCTTTTGCCTTTTTTATTTCCGGGTGCAAAGGTACGGTGTTTTTAGCGATTAATCGCTTTACAAATTTCGCTACGAATGGACTTTTTGGGAATAAAAGTTCTTTTATGTTATATTTATTGCGTATTTTTGCAACCAAAAAGAGAATACTTATTTAACTTATGGATTTAGCAGAGTTGAGCAGTCATCAAGAGGCAGAACTGCTTATTACGAGTTTAGAGGAATGGCAAGAGGGTCCGCAAGTATTAATTTACGGAGCGATATTGATCTGTCGTGCGGGTAGTGCCACGCTGAGTGTTAATTATAAGGATTGGGAACTTTACGAGGGGGCTGTCATCACGGTCTTCCCTAACGATGTAGTAGAGTTAAAGAAAAAAGCATCTCCATTGTCTTTCGAGATGCTGCGCTATAATCCGTCCTTGCTTCGTGAGGCGAGTTTGCAGTTAGAGCAAACGGTGTATTCCTCCTTGCGCGAAGACCGTTGCCGTCAGGATACGCCAGTAGTTACAAATATCATAAACGGTATGTTCACTTTGCTTAAGGTGTATTTCGACCAATCAGAGTGTACCTGCATATCGCAGTTAGTGTTATATCAGTTGAAAGCCTTCTTTATAGGTTTTCACGAGTACCTGCAGCGCAACCCTCAGTACCGTCCCGACGATATAAAATCTTATAGAGTGCGCGAGTTATTCAACCACTTTATGATGTTATTAGAAAGAGACTATAAGCAGTCGAGGGATGTAAACTATTATGCCAACTTGATGCACATCTCCTCAAAGTACCTCACGAACATAGTACGCCAAGTTACGGGGCATACACCTAAGACAATCATTGACCAATACGTTATCCTGCAACTGAAAATGCAACTAAAGCGTACGGGGCAGAGTGTAAAGGAGATTGCTTGGGAGTATCACTTTACCGACGTCAGTTTCTTTTGTCGATATTTAAAAAAACATACAGGGTTGACACCTCAACAGGTAAGAGAGGGAAGGTGAAATGAGGTGTAAATAAAGAAAATACGAAAAACGACGATTTCCCAAATTTACCATTTTCAATGATGCAGAAAGGTGAAAATGTATTTGCTTTAATATCAGAGAGTTATGGGGTGCTTTTTCGATATCTATCTTTTTACGCAGTAATCACTATGCTTTTACAGTGTAATTAGGTAGTGATTACATTGTAAAAGCATAGTGATTACTGCGTAATTTGGGCACTTTTGGGCGATTTCCCAAATTTACCATTTTGGGGGGACTATAATTTTACCATTTTGAGGGCTATAAAATTACTAAGCCAATAATATAAATAGGTGTTGTGACACCTGTCACATCGTAGTCCGACAGAGGTGACGAGTGAGTCTTAAAATTAGTTCTTTGGCTTAGGATATTTCCTCAGCCATCCGTCGAGTCGTAGTCTCATGACGCCAAAGAAGGCCTCGCCAAAGATGCCACCGCTCATCTTGCTCACGCCCTCGCGACGGTTGACGAAGATAACCGGTACCTCCTTAATGCGGAATCCAATCTTATAAGCGGTGAACTTCATCTCTATCTGGAAGGCGTAACCTTTGAACCTAATCTTATCCAGTTCAATGGTCTCGAGCACACGACGCTTATAACACTTAAATCCAGCAGTAGTATCGTGAACCTGGAAGCCCGTAACGAACCGCACATACTTCGATGCGAAGTAAGACATCAGCACTCTGCCGATAGGCCAGTTCACAACGTTGACGCCACTAACGTAACGCGAACCAATCGCCACGTCGTAACCCTCGTCAGCGCACGCAGCATAAAGGCGTGGCAGGTCAGCAGGATCGTGACTGAAGTCAGCGTCCATCTCGAAGATGTATTGGTAGTCGCGTGCCAACGCCCATTTAAAGCCCTTGATGTATGCGGTGCCAAGACCCAGTTTGCCCTCGCGCTCCTCAATAAACAACTGTCCGCCGAACTCATCGGCTATCAGGCGTTTTACGATGGCGGCAGTGCCGTCGGGCGATCCGTCGTCAATGACAAGAATGTGGAATGCCTTTGGTAGGGCAAAGATAGCACGTATGATTTTCTCTATGTTTTCCTTTTCGTTATACGTAGGTATTATAACAATACTGTCGCTTGTCTGCATGACTTAAATACTTCTTTATACCGTACAAATTGTACCTTGTTATTTTATTATCGTCACAAAAGTACGAAATAATCTTAAAACGGCAAAGTTATTAAAGAATTTTTTCGTACTTTTGCAGAGATTTATGTTGTTAAAAGAACTTTTGACCGTTTATGAAGGCAGTGCGCAAGTAAAGGCTCTTGCGGGGCTGCTTGGTGGTGCAGCAGGTCAGCGGACGGTGGTCAGCGGACTTGCGCAGTCTGCCGTAGCGATGTATTTTGCTGCGGCAAGGACAGTAGTACCACGCCCATTGCTCTTCATCATGCGCGATGCAGACGAAGCAGGCTACCTGTATCAGGACCTTGTGAACATACAGGGCGAGACGAGTGCCGTGCTATTCCCATCATCATATAAACGTGCGGCGAAGTTCGGGCAACGTGATGCCGCAGGCGAGATAATGCGTACCGAGGCGCTGACAAAAATAGCAGAAGGCACGGTGGGTAGCATCGTGACCTGTCCAGCAGCACTGGCAGAACTCGTGGTAAGCAAGCAACGCATGGATGAGCGCAGGGTAACGCTGAAGAAGGGGCAACGTATGGACATGAGCACCCTTACAAAGCAGTTAAAAGAACTGGGATTTCGCGAACAAGACTACGTGTACGAGCCGGGGCAGTATGCCGTAAGAGGAAGCATCGTTGACGTATATTCATACAGTTCCGACCAACCCTACCGCATAGACTTCTTCGACGATGAGATAGACTCCATGCGAACCTTCAACGTGGAAGACCAGTTGTCCATGGATATTCTTGACACGCTGACGGTGGTGCCAGAGATGCTGCACACGGAGACGGAGAAGATACCACTGACGGAATTCATGCCCGAAGACACCATAGTGGTGACCCACGGGGTGCAGTATGTGGTGGATGCCGTAGATTATATATATAAGGATGGCTTCTCGCAGCAGGCAGTAAGCGACCGTCTGGCGGCAGCCACCGAGATGGAGCGGGCGGCAATAGAACGAGAACTGACAGCAGAACTAAACCTATGCACGGGTAGGCGCATGGAGAAAAGCCTTGAACGCTTCACCATAGTGGAACTGGAGGCAACCGCAGCAATGGGCGCATCGCTCACACTGCAGACCACACCACAGCCTTTGTTGCACAAGAACTTCGACCTACTGGCGCAAACCATGGAAGACCTCACGCTGCAGGGGTATGGTGTCTATGTACTGTCAGACAGCGACAAGCAACAGGAACGCCTCGCAGAGATAATGCAAGGCGTGAAGACCAACACAGGGGCAGCGGCAGAAGTAGAATGGAAGAAGGCGAAAGGCGTTGTACACGAGGGGTATGTAGATAGTGGCGTAAAAGTGGCATTGTTTACAGACCACCAGATATTTGAACGCTTCCATAAGTACCAACTGAAGGCGCAGGCAGCCAAACGCGGCAAGATGGCGCTGACAATGAAAGAACTGCAGGAGATGGAACCAGGCGACTTCATTGTCCATGTGGACTTCGGTATAGGCAAGTTTGCCGGATTGGTGCGTGTGCCTACGACCGTGCGCAATGCTGACGGAACCGTTACGCCAGGCTATCAGGAAGTGATACGCATAGTGTATCAGAAGAACGACAAGGTGGACGTTAGCATTCACGCCCTTTACAAGATAAGCAAATACAGGCGTGCAGACAGTGGCGAACCGCCACGACTGTCAACATTGGGCACCGGAGCATGGGAACGCATAAAGGATAAGGCGAAGAAACGCATAAAGGATATTGCGCGCGACCTTATAAAACTCTATGCGCAGCGCCGCCACGAGAAAGGGTTCGCCTTCTCGGCAGATTCATACCTGCAACACGAATTGGAAGACTCCTTCCTTTACGAAGATACACCCGATCAGGCAAAAGCCACACAAGAGGTAAAGCACGACATGGAGTCAGCCCGACCAATGGACCGACTGGTGTGCGGAGACGTAGGCTTCGGCAAGACAGAGGTGGCAATACGTGCCGCCTTTAAGGCAGCATGCGACTCAAAACAGGTGGCAGTACTCGTGCCGACAACGGTGCTCGCGTTTCAGCATTATAAGACATTCTTGAAGAGATTAGACGGACTGCCCGTTACGGTGGATTACCTCTCCAGGGCGCGCACACCGAAACAGACAAAGGACGTGTTGCAACGACTGGAAGACGGAAGGATAGACATACTCGTAGGCACGCACCGCATGTTGGCAAAGACAGTGAAATGGCACGACCTGGGGTTGCTCATCATTGACGAGGAACAGAAGTTTGGCGTGTCAACCAAAGAGAAATTGCGCCAACTGAAAACCAATGTCGATACGCTGACAATGTCTGCCACGCCAATACCACGCACGCTACAGTTCTCGCTAATGGGAGCAAGAGACATGAGCATTATGCGCACACCGCCCCCGAGTCGTCATCCTATAGACACACAGGTGGCAACGTTCTCCGTAGAACTGCTGACAGACGCCATCAACTTCGAGATGAGTAGGGGAGGACAAATCTATTTTGTCTGTAACCGCATAGCAACGCTCGACAGCATGAAGCGCATCATAGAACGCCACGTGCCAGACTGCCGTGTGGCGATAGGCCATGGACAGATGAAGCCAGATGAACTGGAAAAGATAGTCATGGGCTTCATAAATCACGACTATGACCTGCTACTCTCGACAACAATTGTGGAGAACGGCATAGATATTCCTAATGCCAACACCATTATTATTAATGATGCCAACCACTTCGGACTGTCAGACCTGCACCAGATGCGTGGCAGAGTAGGGCGCAGTAACCGCAAAGCGTTCTGTTATCTGCTCGCTCCACCGCTGTCAAGTCTGCCGGCAGACAGTCGCAGAAGGCTTGAAGCACTGGAGACTTTTGCAGACCTTGGTTCAGGATTCAGTCTCGCCATGCAAGACCTTGACATTCGTGGAGCAGGCAACTTGCTCGGAGCGGAACAGTCAGGATTCATGGAAGACCTGGGATATGAGACCTACCAGAAGATACTTTCACAGGCAGTTAACGAACTGAAGAACGATGAGTTCCAAGACCTGTACGCCGAACAACTGGCAGAGGGAGAGAAACTCACGGGCGAAGACTTTGTTGACGACTGTAATGTGGAGAGCGACTTGCAGATGTATTTCCCTGACTATTACGTGCCGGGAAGCAGTGAGCGTATGATACTCTATCGCGAACTGGACAACATACAGACTGATGAGGATCTAGAAGCGTATCGCAAACGCATGGAGGACAGGTTCGGACCAGTGCCAAAGAAAGGCGAGGAACTGATGCTCGTGGTGATGGCGAGAAGGCTCGGCAGAATGTTAGGCTGCGAGAAACTCATACTGAAGCAACACCAGATGCAGATGCAGTTCGTATCGAACAAGGAAAGCATGTTCTATAAAAGTCCATTCTTTACAGCCATTCTCAACTATGTGGCATCACATCCGCGTTACTGTAACTTCAAGGAAGTGGGCGGACACAATCGCCTCGTAGTAAAGAACGTGGCAAGTGTGGCAGAAGCTGTAAAGACACTGAAGAAGATAATTAATAATGTATAATGAATAATGCATAATTAATAATGTGTAATAATTAATACATGCTTAACTTATAATAACCAAAATAATAATTATGAAGAAACTACTAACATCTTTATGCTTGGCGGCAATGACGCTGGGGGCACACGCAGTAAACCCAGTAAAGGGCGAGTATTACCTCTATTGCCACATGAGTGACAAGGGACAGTGGACGGCGTTCGCTGTGAGTAAGGACGGATTGAACTATGAGGATATTCTCGGAGGAGACTCTGTATTCTCCAGTTATGAACATGCAAGGATTGAGGGCGGTACACGTGACGCTTATATCTGTCGCGCTTACGATAAGAAAAACTTCGTCATGGTAACGACCGACATGAACAATCGTATGACGAAGAAGTTAGGCAAGAACTCTGAATGGGAGAACTTCGGCATCGACCTACTTCGCTCTAACGACCTCATAAAGTGGAAATCAGTGTCGTTCGACTTCCGCAAGGGACTGTCCATCTTCTGCGATGGCAACGACAAGAACATCACACCAGTGTACAAAGACTGGAGCCAGATATGTCGAGTATGGGCTCCGCAGATATTCTGGGACGAGACATACGTATGGAAAGACGGCAGTCAGGGAGCATATTTCATCTATTACTCTATGCTTAACCGTGCCGAAGACAAGTACGACCGCATGTTCTACTCTTATGCAGACAAGTCGTTCACCAAGATGACGCAGCCACAGCAACTCTTTGACTGGGGATACGCAACGATAGATGCAGACATAAACTACGTGCCTGCCGATGGACTCTTCCACATGATGATAAAGAAAGAAGGCGGAAAACCAGGACTGTTCACTGCCACAGCGCCAAGACTGCGCGGACCATGGGGCGAACCTGTTGAGGATGATTACGTTAACTTCGAGGGAAGAAAGAACTGTGAGGGCGTGTCAGCGTTCCAAATTGACGGAGAAGACGGATGGCGCATCGCTTATATTGAGTACTCATCACACCCTAAGCACTATCGTATCTGTAGGGCAGACAAGTTTATGCGTAACTTCTCTGACCCTCATGATATTCAGGGCGTTACTGCACCGCAGCACGGTTCGTTCATGCGCATAACCAAAGCAGAGTATGACCGACTGAAGAAGTGGAGTGATAGTAAAAAGAAGAAGTAATATATGTTCATCTTAGTAATAATAATTTACTTTATGTTGCTCCTTGGAGTCAGTCGGTTGACGGCTTCAAGGAGCAATAATAATATATTCTTTCGTGGTGCCAGGCAGTCGCCGTGGTATCTTGTAGCCTTCGGAATGATAGGCGCAAGCATCTCTGGCATTACGTTCGTTAGTGTGCCGGGAATGGTGATAGGGTCAGGAATGTCATACCTTTACACCTGTCTCGGCTTTATTTTTGGCTATTTTGCCGTAGCGTTTATACTGTTGCCAGCGTATTATCGCCTTAACCTAACGACGATATACAGCATGCTAAAGCCCCTCGGTGGCGAGGCTTACAAGACGGGGGCAGCATTCTTCCTGCTATCAAAGATGACAGGTGCGGCTGCCAGGTTCTACGTGCCGTGTTACATTATTTACCGAAGCATGTTTGCAGGCGATGACGCTGTGGCAAGAACACCGTCGCAGGAAGGACTGTTGTTCCTCTTTACAGTCTGCGTAATGGTACTGCTTATATGGGTCTATACACGGCGTGGAGGCATAAAGACGTTGGTATGGACTGACACTCTGCAGACGTTCTGCATGTTTGCAGCACTGGTACTCATCATCTATAATGTGGCTACGCAACTATATCCCGACCAAACAGGACTAATGGCGGTGGCTAAAGCCTTTAGCGGAATATTCAGTCAGAGTGAGGTGGCGCTAAACTTCGACGCTCCTAACCGTGTAATTTCGTTCCTCTCAGGCATCTTCATTGTTATCGTAATGACTGGATTGGACCAGGACATGATGCAGAAGAACCTTACATGCCGTAACGTGAGCGAGGCACAGAAGGATATGTGTACATATGGTTTTGCCTTCCTTCCAGCCAACTTCCTGTTTCTTACGCTTGGAGTAATGCTCTGTATGTTGTGTGCGCAGAGAGGGATGGCGTTGCCAGAGAAACCTGATGACCTGCTCACCATGTTTGCCGTTACAGGCGAACTGGGCAATACCGTGCTGATACTCTTCGCCATTGGCATAGTGGCAGCAGCGTTCAGTAGTGCCGACAGTGCATTGACTGCACTCACAACGTGTTTCTGCATAGATATACTCGGTGTTAGGGCTGATGGCGATGAGACCGATGTAGAGAACGACAGAAAGCGCAGAAAGGTGCATGTAGGCATGGCAGTAGTCTTCATTGTCTGCATAATGCTCTTTCATCTGTTCAACACAACATCGCTGATAGACGCCATTTATCGTCTGTGTAGTTACACTTACGGTCCGCTTTTAGGACTCTTTGCCTACGCTATGTTTCATAAGGGCAAAGTGCAGCGCATAGGAAAAGCTGTGTATGTAATCTGCGTGTGTTCGCCATTAGTGTGTCTCGCACTGGATAATTACGTGCCGCAGCTGACGGGTTACCACTTCGGCTACGAGTTACTCATGGTTAACGGCATGATAACCTACCTTGCGTTGAGCACGGTAGCGGCAAGAAAGAACAGAAAATAAAGAATTGTTTATGACATCTTATCAATAGTGTTTATGACATCTTATCTAAATAACGCAAACATAGAGCGCAGTACGAGCGGAGTGGAATACCATCCGCTCGTACCTTTTCTACCAGAAAACGCAAGCGTATTGTTTCTTGGCAGTTTTCCACCGCAGCGCAAAAGGTGGTGTTGCGACTTTTATTACCCAAACTTTATCAATGATCATTGGCGTATAGAAGGGCAGGTGTTTTACGGTGACCGTGACCATTTCGTGGATAAGACAGCAAAGAGTTTCATGTTAAGTAGCATCATAGAGCATTGCAAAGAAAAAGGGATAGCGTTCTTCGACACCGCAACAGCAGTGCGTAGGTTGAGGGATAATGCTTCAGACAAGTTCTTAGAGGTAGTTGAGGCAACGGATATACGTTCCCTGACCCATTCAATGGCTAACCTGAAAGCAGTGGTGACAACGGGCGAAAAAGCCACGGAGACAATATGTAATTATTATGGAATCAACGAAATACCGAAGGTTAACCATTTCGTAAAACTTGAAAATGAAATGGAATTGTATCGTCTTCCAAGTTCGTCAAGAGCCTATCCATTAGCGTTTGACAAAAAAGTGAAGGCATATAAAGAAATGTTTCAGCGTTACGGTGTACAGTAAAACTATTCAGTTTTGCCATGGAGTGAAAACGTGCACGATGTTGTGTGGTACATGGAGCCGAAGTTTCTTACCTTGGTCTTTAACGTAGTATAACGTTAAACCAAAGTTAGAAACTTCGGCTCCATAGTTTTCCTGCAAAAGTTAACGGCAAAATAATTCGAGTTGTACTGTTGAAAATAGTAGTGGGTACGGTGTCGCAACAGTACAACCCCAAAGTGATTCTGAACTACCCTAATAACAGTTTAATCACTATTGATTAACAAAAAATAGGGATAGCGAAAACACTAACAAATGAGTATTGTCCAAGACGAGTAAAACCACTACCTTTGCACCGTCAAAAAAACAAGAAAACACAGATAACCAAATTATTTTTACGTATGAAAAAGACAGTAGTAGTATTCGGAAGTTCTACAGGAACATGCGAAGGTATTGCGAACGAAATCGCCCAGAAGTTAGGTGTTGAGGCAGTAAATGTGCAGGATTTTAATGCAGACGTAGTTGCCGATAACGACAATCTCATCCTCGGCACCAGCACATGGGGCTGTGGCGAGGTACAGGATGACTGGTATGACGGACTGAAAGTATTAAAAGATGCCGACCTTAACGGCAAGACCGTGGCACTCTTTGGATGTGGTGACTCAAGCAGTTACTCTGATACCTTCTGTGGCGGTATGGCAGAGATATACAAGGCAGCAAAGGAAGCAGGTGCAAAGGTCATTGGTCAGGTGGAAACAGCTGGTTATACCTATGATGATTCAGAGGCTGTAGAAGACGGAAAATTCGTAGGTCTCGCTCTGGATAACGACAACGAAGAGAGCATGACAGCGGGACGCATAGACGCATGGATAGAATCTATCAAGCCAGAACTGTAAAAACAAAAAGGAAATACAATCAAAATGAAGATAAATAAAGTATTAGGACGCGAGATACTTGACTCACGTGGCAACCCAACAGTTGAGGTTGACGTAGTATTAGAGAATGGCGTTATGGGTCGTGCTGCGGTACCTTCAGGTGCCAGTACGGGTGAGAACGAGGCATTAGAACTGCGTGACGGTGATAAATCACGTTATCAGGGCAAAGGCACACTTAAGGCTGTGAACAATGTTAACACTATCATTGCTCCAGCGTTGATAGGCTGTGATGTATTTCAGCAGAGGGCTATAGACAAGAAAATGTTGGAGTTGGATGGTACACCAACAAAATCTAAGTTAGGTGCCAATGCTATTCTTGGCGTTTCCTTGGCAGTGGCTCAAGCAGCAGCAAAGGCACTCGGTCTGCCATTATATCGCTACATAGGTGGTGCCAATGCTTATGTATTGCCAGTACCTATGATGAATATCATCAATGGCGGTGCGCATTCAGATGCTCCTATAGCCTTCCAGGAGTTTATGATACGCCCAGTAGGTGCAAGCAGTCTGCGTGAGGCCGTACGCATCGGTGCTGAGGTGTTCCATACACTGGCAAAGTTACTGAAGCAGCGTGGACTCTCTACGGCGGTAGGAGATGAAGGAGGTTTCGCACCAGCACTCGATGGCATAGAGGATGCACTACAGATAATCTGTGATGCAATAACCACTGCTGGTTATAAGCCAGGCGAAGATGTGAAGATTGCAATGGACTGCGCTGCAAGTGAGTTCGCTGTAGTGGAGAATGGGGAGTATTATTACGACTATCGTCAACTGAAAGATGGTAAGAAGAAAGATCCAAACGGCAAGAAACTCTCTGCCGAGGAACAGATAGACTTCCTTGAACAACTCATAGATAAGTATCCTATTGACTCAATAGAAGACGGACTGGACGAGAACGACTGGGACAACTGGGTGAAGTTGACAGAGCGAATTGGCAAGCGTTGTCAGTTGGTTGGCGATGACCTTTTTGTTACCAATGTGAAGTTCTTAGAGAAGGGTATAAAGATGGGAGCCGCTAATTCTATCCTTATTAAGGTTAACCAGATAGGTTCGCTCAGCGAGACTCTCGATGCTATAGAGATGGCTCACCGCAGTGGTTATACGACGGTTACATCGCATCGTTCTGGTGAGACGGAGGATACGATTATTGCTGATATCGCTGTCGCTACTAACTCAGGACAGATAAAGACGGGATCACTGTCAAGAACTGACCGTATGGCTAAGTACAATCAGTTAATCAGAATAGAGGAGGAACTGGGCGATATAGCAAAATATGGTTACAAGAAGTAATCGTCGGTAGATGTTAGCATCTACTCTTCTTATGGTAATATAACCAGTGTAGCTAAGATCATGTAGTAGGCATGTCATGCGTTAAGGTCATGACATGCCTTTTTTATTAACAGGTCTATCCCTCCGCTATCCTACCAGATATTAGCATGGCAGGCTACCGTAAATACTTTTAACATGGTAGTACATAGTTACCACGCAATAGCCTAATAATCGCAATTGTTTCGTAAAATGTTAAAAAACAAAAGCGTGGACTCGAAAGTGTTAAGACAATAACGTAGAATTGGAATAAAAATGTTAACTTTGTACCGTGAATAATCACTTACAAAACAAAGAATACACATAAATGAAAAATATATTTAAGAAATTCTTGCTTATAACAGTGTTGCTGTTCGCTGTCTTTGTCTGCAAGGCGAAGGGCGTTGACGGAACTGTTAACACGAAATCTATAAGCATAACATATATAGAACAGTTCTCAACCCAATCATGCTTAAAGTCAGAACCTGTTGCTACGTGGCATACGGAGGCTACGAAGCGTGTTGGCAATGGCAAAGCGTATGATAGCGTTAAGCCTTTTGTAAACAGTCGTCAGTGGACTTCTAATGGTTATAAGGCCCTGTCTGCATACGCTGAAGGCAAGAGGTATGAAATATCGGGTGTAAATATACTTGGCAAGAAGTTATTCTCGCATAAATACCATGTTGTAGAAAAACATGTTGTAGAAAAAGATAGTAATGGTAATTATGTTCTTGAGAGTAATGATGGAAACAATGAAGAATATCATTTTTTAGGGATGCGTCACGATAGTCCAGCGGAGATGTATCATGTTCATGAAATAAAAACGAGGTAACAACTGACCAACTGTGGCACAAAAGTTATAACTGTGTTGCTTGGAAGTATGGATAAAATTAGCCTTGAGGGCTATACTTTTAGTAACCGTAGGTGAAGCCTTTTTTACTCAAAGTATCGTCTTTCTTGCTAAGGCAAGCGGCAAAGCCGAGCGCAGCCAAAGAAAGTCCAACTATGTCATGGCGAGAAAGTTTTTCAAATAGGTGAAGACTTATATGGAGCTGAAGTTTTTAACTTCGGTTTACTATGGCGAGAAATTGCATACATAGTGAAAAATCTAATTGACGTGACCATCGCAGAACTGTTATTTTATAGAACCGCCTAAAAATGCGATTTGAAGGCATAAAATCTATCCTTGTAATAGTGTTACCAATTAGACGTCATTATGCCCAAGAAGAGCGTTGTTAAGGGGAAAATTAGTGCCTGATTGGAGTGTGATTACTTTACCAAAAACAAGTCTGCAAAGTTGTTGTTTTTGTAATGGCAAAAATGGTAAATTTGGGAAATCAAGTAAAAGGGGCTTAATAGCTCTGTAATCACTATGCTTTTACCGTGTAATTAGATAGAGATTACACTGTAAAAGCATAGTGATTACAGAGTAAAAAGGTACATAATGTAATTTGATACTGTAAACTTCTGATATATAGATATATACGAAAAGAACGCGGACTGCCAACGAAAATGGTAAATTTGGGAAATTGATGTTTTGGGAAGTTACTGAAATGTTACGTAAAAAAGGAAGAGATTAAGCCTATTTTTTACCGTCAACAAGACCGTAAAGGAAAGTATGACTTGCGCTTAAACGTAACTCTTATGCCATGAGAAAAACTCGTGGTATTAATAAACTATTTCTCTTTCTTCGGAACAAAGGATTCCCATGTTTGATCATCATAAAAAACTCTTATCTCAGTGATTTTTCGTTGGGGCAGAACAACATTCTTTTCTGCTTCAAACTGAAAACTCGTCGCATTTTTAGTGCTGTTATTCTGGATGCTTGCAATGTGCGGATTGGTTGGTGCTGTCGTGCCGAATGAGTTCGCATCTTGTGACATATTGGCAGAATTTGCTAAACCTGCGTTTCCGGGTGAGGATGCCTTGTTTTCTGAACCTTCAGAGGAACCCGCAGAAGGATTACCATCCGCAGACGTTTTGTCATCAGAGGACAATAGCATACCGCCAGTTCCCTTGAGTAACCACATGGGGTTTACGTTTGGAAACTTCTCTAATATGGCATCGACATGGTTAAGGGTAGGGCGTGTTCTGCCTGTGAAGATGCTGCTGAGTGAAGCAGTTCCTATTCCGGTAAAGGAAGCGAAAGTCTGTTGGTTCATGTGTTGCGCTTCCATCAGTTGGCGTATTCTGTCTTTCATATATAGTAATGTATTTTCTTTTTTTGTGATAGTTTAATCTCCCTGTCAGAATAGTTCTTGATGGGGATACCCTTATCGTATTTTTTTTACAATAAGAGTGTCGTCTCGTTTATAGTTTTCTTACGTCCGTCTTAGGGTGGGGAAGTGGTGCTTGTTGAGCGGCACTCATATCCTTTTGACGTTTCTTTCCCAGAAATGACTTCCGAGTTTCAAAATTTTATGGTCGCTTTTCACGAGCTGATGTACAGGTGCGTGAAAAAGAAGTTGACTTTTTGGGGGAGGATTTGGTCCTCTATCTTTGTCTTGATTCTTCTTCGTTGGGAAGAAAATTCGTACGCTTTTATTCGTTCACTTGCTGAGATTCTATTGTGAAACCAGTCAAAATGCTCTGTTTTTGTAACTTTTTACAAAGGTAATGCTTTTTTCTTGATTATGCAACATTTGTAAAGTGATTTTATAATCTAAACTTTATCTTTTTATTTGTATATTTTTATGGTTATAAAGGAGAGTTATGTTTGTAAATGTAAAGAATATAGATTTGCATACAAATAGGGCTAAATCGGTGGCTATATATTACTTTAATATTTAATAATAAGTAATTGGGTTTGATATAAGTAGTTACGCTTTAAAAACGTATAAAATTTGTTTTATTCATTTAATAGTGGGTAAATAAGGGGCAAATTTGTATAACCGACAATGTTTAAAACGCATAAAATACTGAAAAATAGCGTATTAGCATATTTGTATGTGTGACTGATAAATATTCATAAGTACAACGAAGATGTGTAGGAATGTAAATGTAAATGTAGATTTAGCAGTTTTGAATAATGTTATAAGTGTAAATTCTTATAGTATATAAATGTTCACTAAAATGTAGTTATGAAAATTGATAAATGTAAAATCAACAAACAGAAATGTTAATAAAGTGATAATGATTTTTTGAACGCTAATTTTTTACCCATGGTTACGCCAGTGGTGATAAACGTGAACGAGTGGCAGAGAATGTGATTTGTTGGTATTCTTGAGAAGGAAAAAATGAGAAAAGTGCCTGAAAATGAGTGAGAAAAGCCGTAAAAAAGTGTTCACGGAAAAATGAAAACTAGAGAGAAAATAGGGTAAAAACGGGCAATTTTTACTTCTAAATGCCCAAAATTTAGCAAAGAAAACACTTTATTTGCCTAAATTTTGATGTAAAAAGCGTTCAGTTTACATTTTTATAGCGTTTTTTGCATTGCTAACTTATCATGGTGAAGACCCAAAGATCCTCCTGTGAGGAGATGAAGAGGTTATGAGTGTGAGCCTCTCCTGCTGTGGAGTTCTCTTGAAGCATGATGCATGTTGACGGTTAAGAGCACTTGGTTAGCGAAGCAAAAGTAAAGCCTGATAGTTTTATTATCGTAAAAATTCGTACATGATTTTGATTGAATTTTATCGTGTTGTAGTGGCGTTTTTTCTTGCATGAAAAGCTTATGTATGGTTGTTGCTCCAGCAAAGAATAGGCGGTGAAAAGCGCGTGGAATTTTGTTTAGGGATTGATAAAAAAATAAGAGGAAGAGCATCAAGTGCTCTTCCTCTTATTGGGAATATCGTATGTTCTGTTAGTGTCAACTTTTTGTAGTTGGTATGTCAATGCAGTATGAAAGCGATCATTTCTTTTAGCAGTTCGCCAGGCGTAGTATTCACGTTGTCGAGACCTTTAGAGCGGGCGTCAATCTCGCGTAGTTTAGAAATTATTTGTATTGTCTTACGTGCTGGATAGTTGCGCATCGCTGTTAGATAATCACGTGCAGCCCATTGGTTTCTTAGTCCTAACTGTGCCATTATGGCAGGCTCAGAAATGGGCTTTGGAGTATAGTATGCGAGCATCAGATTTTGGAAAAAACTGAATGTTTGTGGAAGAAGCGCGAAGAGTCCGCCAGCCTTCGGATTTTCATCGAAGTATTTGGCTATCTGGTGTGCCTTAACAGCGTCGCGATTAATAAGAGCGTCGCGCAATTCGAAGACGTTATAGTTCTTGCTTATGCCTATCCTCTGCTCAATTATTTCTGCCGTTATTTTACGTGGAGCACCAGGTGGGAATGCGAGTAGGAGTTTATCAAGTTCGGATGTTAATCTTTTCAAGTCACCGCCAATGTGGGCTGCTACCACTTGTGCAGCTCTTTGGTCGATGGAAGCGTTGTACTCAGGACGTTTTATGTATGCGTTGATAAACGTGATGATGTCGCGGTCGTAGCGTGGAGAGGTACTGGTGAAAACAACGCCGCATTGGCTCGCTCTCGCCGTTATTTTCTTCTTGCCGTCAATGGTGCCACCCTTGTAGCATAAGACGAGCACAGTGGTCTTTACGGGCTTTTCCATGTATGTCTCCAGAGCGTCGATGTCTTTCATCGCCTGTGCCTCCTTTATGATGAGCACCTGTCGTTCCGCCATCATGGGGAAACGTCTTGCTTCGTCCATGACGGTTCGGGCGTTAACGTCAGTACCGTAGAGTATGTTAAGATTAAAGTCCTTTTCTTCCTCCTTTAGAAGATTGTTGGTGAGCCAGTCGCATATTTTGTCTATGTAATAACTCTCTTCTCCCATTAGCAGGTAAACAGGCTTTATGATGCCTTTGGCCAGTTCTGCCATGAGAGAGTTGTATATGTCGAGAGTAGAAGGTTTCTTTTCTGCCATAGTAAATTAAGGCCTAAGTGATGGTGAAAGAATAACTTGGTACAATTTAACGATACATATAATATCTAAGATAAAGCTGTCTTGTCATATCTTTTTGGATATTTTGGAGCCATTCATCAGTCACAATGCGTGGCATTGACCCCCTCCGCTTTCGCATCTCCCCCGTTTGGCGGGGGAGGGCAACCTTCTTCATGTCTCCAAACTATCTCAAAAATCTACGACATAAATTATACCAATTTATTCTTTCACCGTCACTATAGGTGGGAGTGTGGGTTAATCTCTAAAACGTTTTGTAAGATCCTCGTACTTGTCAATACGTCTGTCGCGCAGGAATGGCCACCAGCGTCGCACGTCCTCGCTGTGATCAAGGTCTATGTTGACAATTACGCTCTCCTCTTCGTTGTCTGAAGCGCGGTAGAATAATTCTCCTTGTGGTCCTGCAACGAATGAAGAGCCCCAGAACTGTATGCCAGGTGTTTGCTGGCTTGGGTCGGGTTCGAATCCTACTCTGTTTACAGCAACCACAGGCAGACCGTTAGCCACGGCGTGACCGCGCTGTACTGTTGTCCATGCCTCACGCTGTCTTTGCTGCTCCTGTGGCGTGTCGCTGGCTGCGTAACCAATGGCTGTAGGGTAAATGAGAATCTCTGCCCCTGCCAGTGCCATTAAGCGTGCTGCTTCGGGATACCACTGATCCCAGCAAACAAGTACACCGAGACGTCCTACGGAGGTGTTGATAGGCTGGAAACCAAGGTCGCCTGGTGTGAAATAGAATTTCTCGTAGTATGCAGGGTCGTCAGGAATGTGCATCTTGCGGTATTTGCCAGCTATAGACCCATCACTTTCTATCACCACGGCGGTGTTGTGATAAAGGCCAGGAGCGCGTTTCTCGAAGAGTGATGTGACGATAACCACGCCGAGTTGTTTTGCCAATTCCCCGAAGAAACGTGTCGAAGGTCCGGGGATAGGTTCTGCAAGGTTGAAGAGTTCAACGTCTTCAGTCTGGCAGAAGTAGAGGCTATTGTGCAGTTCTTGCAGTACTATCAGTTTGGCTCCGCGACGTGCGAGGTCAACGATACCTTCGGCAAGACGCGTCATATTGGTCTCGCGGCTTGCCACATTGTGTTGTTGTAGTATTCCTATTTTAAGTTCTTTCATAGATTGTATGTAATGTTTAGAAATAACGTTGTTAGTTTTCTTTGGCAAGAAGCCAATACTTTTAATAACCGTTGGCGCTGCCCCTGGATTTTGAGTACTCTTCCTGTTCTCAGTCAGGAAGGCTATACCTTATCGGTGGTTAACAGAATATGTATGATTAAACCGGCACTTGCATGGTGCAACAGTGTATTGAACCGTGTTGTCTAACTATCGTACGTGAGTCTATCGGGATTATTTCCCTGCCGGGGAATGCCGTTGCAATGGCTTCGCAAGCCGCTTTGTCGTTGTCCTTTTGATTGTATGTCGGAACAATTACGGCATCGTTGATAATCAAGAAGTTTGCGTATGTTGCAGGCAGACGGTCTCTGTTGTCGGCAGGTTCATCGTAAAGAGTCTCCCCGTCATCGTAAATGGCATGTGGCTGCGGCAGTGGAATCAAGCGGTAATGTTCGCCAGTACTGGTTCGCAGTTCCTTTAACTCTGTTTCGAGGGCGGTGAAGTCCTCGTACTGTTCATCGTCAATGTCATAACACTTGTGGTACAGTATGGTGTTGTTTGGCGCAAGGCGTACGGTGGTGTCTATGTGTCCATCGGTATCATCACCGATTAGTGCGCCATGATGTAGCCATACTATGCGTTTTGCTTTCAGGCGAAAACGTAGTTCTTGGTCTATTTCGTCCTGGGTAAGAGGCTGGTTTCGGTTTTGTGCAAGCAGACAGAAGTCTGTAGTAAACACAGTTCCTTCGCCATCACTCTCTATAGAACCTCCTTCTAACACGAAGTCATCGTTGTCCGATAGTCGCGGTGTGCCGTTTTCTGCAGTATCAAAAGCACCGTCAGCGTGTAGTGTACGAGTAATCTTATTGTCAAGGCTGGCCTCAAATTTCTCTCCCCATCCGTTGAATCGGAAGTCGAGCATGGTCAGTTTTGATTCTCCTTTGTCCGTTGCATAGTTGTTATTAGCATCAGGAATGTCCATCAGCGTTATCGGACCGTGGTCTCTTGCCCATGTGTCGTTGGTCTTACAATGGCAGATGTAAACCTTGGTCATTTGGTCCTTCGTTAACCTGTTGCCCAGCAAAGCGCCAACCTGTATGGGGTGTGGAGTTGCTATAACAACAGGTTCGTGCCTTGTTATGGCGTCGGTTATCTGTATGTAAGTCTCGGTGATGTCGTTAAGGAATGGTTTCCAGTCGGTATCTTTGTGAGGCCATGTAAGCATCACCATACTCTGTGGTTCCCATTCTGCTGGCAAACGTTTGCGTATCATTGTTTCTTAAGGTTATAATTATACTGCAAAGATACGTTTTTATTTTGGAAAAGACAAAGGAAAGACATAAAAAATGGCGCAACGAAAATATTCCGTTGCGCCATTTATATGACGGTGTTAGTCTTTATACTTCAGTCTTTTGGGGGTGTTAAAAGACATTGTTAGTCTTTATTCCTCAGTCTTTTTGCGTGTAGCACGCTTGCGGGTTGTCTTCTCTTCAACAGGAGCCTCCACCTTAATGCCAGCCAGTTCTGGGTCGATGAGGATACGTCCGCAGTGCTCGCACACGATGATCTTCTTGTGCATCTTGACGTCAAGTTGGCGCTGTGGTGGTATCTTGTTAAAGCAACCACCGCAAGATTCACGCTGTACGTAAACAATGCCGAGACCATTACGAGCGTTCTTACGAATGCGTTTGAAACTCTGCAGCAGACGTGTTTCAATCTTAAGTTCAAGATCCTTTGCTTTAGCCTTGAGAATGTCTTCCTCTTCGCGTGTTTCCTGCATAATCTCATCAAGTTCTCCGCGCTTGTCTTCGAGGTCGTGCTCTCGGTCATTGATAAGGTCTTCTACGCGCTCTTTGTCACGCAGGCGGTCGTTAATGCGCTGTTCAGCCTCGCGAATTTTCTTCTTGCATAGGTCTATTTCCAGTGACTGGAATTCTATTTCCTTAGTAAGAGTGTCATATTCGCGGTTGTTCTTTACCTCGTTAAGTTGCTGGTTGTAACGCTCAACGCTCTCTTTCGCTTCCTCAACGTCAGCAGAACGCTGTTTAACAGCCTCGCGAAGGTCTTCTATTTCCTGCGTAATCTTGTCGAGACGTACGCTGAGTCCTTCCACTTCGTTTTCGAGGTCTTCTACTTCAAGAGGCAGTTCACCGCGCAATGCACGCTTCTCGTCAATCTGTGAGAGTGTTACCTGCAACTGGAAGAGTGCCTTCAGTTTCTCTTCTACGGTAAGGTCTTTTGGGTCTTTTCTTGCCATATGCTTTTATGTTGTTTTGTTGTTTTTAGTTGTTTTGTTGTTTGGTGGTTTTGTTGTTTGGTGGTTTGGTCGTTTAGTTGTTTGGTTGTTTGGTTGTTTAGTTGTTTGGTTGTTTGGTCGTTTGGTTGTTGGTGTATTCTAATCTCCCAATCTCCCAATCTCCTAATCTTCCAATTTTCCAATTTCCCAATCTCCTAATCTACCAGTTTCCTAATCTCCTAATCTCCCAATCTCCCAGTTTCCTAAACCTTTAATGGTATAATATAGGATTCGTGTTGACGCTTGTGGTCACCGTTCTTACTCCTGTGCATTTGTCATTGATAATCTCCTGCAGCAGTTCTATGGTGTACTGTTCGCTTTCGTAATGTCCTATCACGGCTATTTGTAACCTTTGTTCTGTTCCGAAGAACTCGTGATAATGCATTTCTCCTGTTATGAAGGCATCCGCACCAGCGGCTTCTGCCATAGGTCTTACGAAAGAACCAGCCCCTCCACATACTGCCACACGGCTTATTGGGCGTTTCAGTAGTTCGTTGCTCATTACGCAACCCGCATGGAATGTAGCCTTAACCGTATGCAGAAACTCTTCGGTGGTCATGGGGTGGGGCAGTGTTCCTATTATTCCGGTGCCTGCCTCAGTTCCCTCTATGGTTCGCGGACAGAGCAAAGAGGTCTGCTGTAGGTTCAGTTTGCGTGCCATCATACTGTTCACGCCATCCTTTACGTTATCAAGATTGGTGTGCATTGCCACGATGGTGATGTCATTCTTAATTGCTAACATTATGCAACGCTGCACATAGTCCTCGTTTGTTACGTGTCTCAGTTTGCGGAATATCAGTGGATGGTGCGCCACAATCATGTTGCACCCCTTGTCAATAGCCTCTTTTACAGTGGCTTCGGTGACGTCTAAACACAATAATACCCCTGAAACTTCCGCCTCTGTCAATCCTACCTGCAGGCCAGCATTGTCATACTCTTCCTGCAGGGGCAAAGGCGCGAAACACTCAAGGGCACTTATAACATCCTTTATTTTCACGCTATGCGATATGTATTAAATAGTTTTATTTCCGCTGCAAAGTTACAAAAAAGTTTTGAATGATGCAAAATAATTGGCTGATAAATGTATAATAAAGTAAGATGTAGGCTTACTAATCCTCCCTAACTCTTACATTTCGAACACTATTGGTATGGCAATCATGGAGCGGCAGGGCTTGCCGTTGTCGACACCTGGTTTCCATTTAGGCATCAGTTTAGCCACTCTCAGTGCCTCGTCATCAAACAGTTTGCCTGCGCTCTTCACCACCTTTAGGTGGGTCAGTGTGCCGTCTTTCTCCACAATGAAACTTATCATGACCTTTCCCTGTTGCTGGCGCTGTAAGGCTGTTGCGGGATACTTCAGTGTTGCGGTGAGCCACTTCATGAATTCTACCATGCCGCCAGGGTATTCCGGCAACTGTTCTATGATGCGCAGAGTCTCCTCGTCGTCTCCATTCAGGTTTATTGGCGGCTCTTCGTCTGTTTCCTCCGCCTTTTTATTATCCTCTTCTTCCTGTGGTTGTTGTTTCTGTGGCATTTCTTCAGGTGGCAGTTCCTCGCTGGTGTCCGACTTACGAAACTCTGTTGGGTGTTCCTCCACTTTCTTTTTCTGTGGCAATGCAGCCGCAATCATGTCGTCCTGGTCGTTGGCCTTCAGGTCGAGGTCCATGGAATAATCGTCAAGAAGGTCCTCGCCAATGGCGCTAAGACTCTTGAACGGTATGAAGAGAATACCGACAAAGAGTGCTGCCACACCCCCGAAGGCTGCGGCAAAGATGTATGGACGCTTATGTTCCAAGTCTGCTTTGTATGATTTTTTCTCTTCCATCTTATATAATATGTTATTCCAATCCCCCTTTAGGTTCACGGTCAAGCGACTGCAAAATTACGCTTTTCTTCTGATATGAACAAATTTTCGCCTTAGATATTTTGTCGTAGCACAAACCTTTCGTACCTTTGTAGCATGAACATAATAATAATAGGAGCGGGAGCTGCAGGCTGTTTTGCCGCTATAGAGATAAAACGTGTGTGCCCTCAGGCGGTGGTAACGGTACTGGAGCGTGGCAAGAAGGCTCTTGCCAAGGTAGCCATAACAGGTGGTGGCAGGTGTAACCTTACCAATTCGTTTGACGGTGTGAGGAGTATGGAGCAGGTCTATCCGCGCGGTCATAGACTGATGAAGCGCCTGATGCACCATTTCTCGCACGAAGACGCTTACGATTGGTTCGAGAACGAAGGCGTAAACCTTGTTACGCAGGATGATAACTGCGTCTTTCCGCAGTCACAAGACGCTATGGAGATAGTCAACACCCTGCTGCGCCTGATGCGTGATGAGGGCATAAAACTCGCAACTGAATGCTGTGTGAACCGTATAATCCCTACCGACAATGGCTATGATGTTGTTACGGAGTCGTGCGTATGGCATGCGGACAAGGTCGTAGTGGCAACGGGTGGTCATCCTCGTATGTCAGGGTTCGATATGCTGAAGGAACTAAATATCAATATCATTGAGCCGGTGCCAAGTCTTTTCTCTCTGTGCATTGCCGATAAAAGGCTTACCTCGCTCATGGGAACTGTAGTGGAAGAAGCCCAAGTGTCGCTCGTTGGTACGAAACTAAAGGGTGATGGTGCGTTGCTCATCACGCATTGGGGCATCAGTGGTCCTGCTACGCTTCGTCTGTCGTCCGCTGCCGCAAGGGTGCTGGCAGAAAAAGAATATGGCGGTGTTGACGTCAGTATAAACTGGCTATATGGTATGGACCCATCCTCCATCATGGCGCTTCTGGCAGGTTATGCCAAGCAACATGGGCAGAAGAAACTTTTATCCGTTTACCCCGAACAACTCAATGCACGCCTGTGGAGCCATCTTTTGCAACGTGCTTCGTTAAATGTAGATTCTCGTTGGGGTGAGTTACAGAGCAAGGGTATGAACCGATTGCTCAACATTTTGACCAATGATACGTACCGCATAACAGGTAAGAATCGCTTTAAGGACGAGTTCGTTACATGCGGTGGAGTAGCGTTGACATCGTTGAGGAGCGATACTTTAGAGTCAAAGAACCATCCTGGATTGTATTTTGCAGGCGAAGTGACTGACGTGGACGCTGTTACTGGTGGCTTTAACCTTCAGGCAGCGTGGACAATGGCGATGGCAGTAGCGCGAGGTGTGTGTAAAGCGGAATGTCAGTAAAAAAGCCATTAAAGTGACAAAACGATAAATAGAAATGTACGTTGCGGAAATGCAAAATAGAGAGTGGAAAGCCTTCATAATAGGAAAAAAAGACCGTATGGAGACGTTGAAAATACCAAAATGTATGTAATGGATGGTAATTAGATAGACATTACAATACAATCAGGGCGTGATTACAATGTAATTAGATAGTTTTTACATCGTAATCACGCCCTAATTATAACAGAAAAACAGTGTGAGAAAGACTTATGTAAATTTTAAATGATTCATAATCAGCAATATACTAAAATGCTGATAATTCGCATATTTTGCGCTGAATATTTCTTTTTGCATTTTGTTGCCATTCCTGAGGCTTACAAAAAAACAAAATGTCAGCAAAACGGTGGTAAAAGAAGCATTTTGATAATAAGCCGTGTTATGCTTCAATCTTAGCCTTCTTTCTGCCCTTTGCCAGAACAATCTCCACCTCATCGTCAGCGTAAAGCGTTGTTGCATCCGTTACCGCCTTGCCGTTATGTAGCGTGATAGAATAACCACGTTGCAGGATAATAGTCGGGTCAACAGCCTTAGTGCGTTGCTCTAACATTGAAATGCGATGTTTCTCGCGTTCCAATTTTGTAGTTGTGAGCCATGGTATGCGTTGTGCATAGCGTTCTATGCGGTTTCGTTCAATCAGTATGCGATTCTCTATGGCATGGGCAATGCGCGTCTGGCACTGCGTCACTTTGTTGCCCTCACGTGTGGTGCGTAGCGTAATGGCAGCGGTAAGGCGTTGTTCCAAGCGTTGAATAGCCATAGTCTGTCGCTGTATGCGTTCCGTCACGCACTGTGAGATGCGCTGCGAGCAGTCGTTGACGGCATCGAGAGTATGTGTCAGGTGTGCCACGAGGAATGCCGCCACGGCAGTAGGCGTCTTCTGGCTGACGCAAGCAATGTAGTCCAAAACCGATTTGTCTCGCTCGTGCCCAATGCCCGTAATAACAGGTAAAGGGAAGTTTGCAACGTTCTCAGCCAACGGCAGGGTGTCGAAGCCCGAAAGGTCAGAGGTGCTACCACCACCACGTATAATGACAACAGCGTCGAAAAGGTCGGCCTGTTCATTTATTTTCTCCAGTGCGGCAATGATACTGTCCTGCACTTGTTCTCCCTGCATTATAGCGGGGAAGAGGCGTGTGTAGAACACGAGGCCACGGTCATTGTCCGCCAGTTGCTTACAGAAGTCGCCGTATCCCGCAGCCGTAGCACTTGATATTACGGCAATGCGTTGCATGAACAAAGGTAGGGGAAGTGTTTTGTTCATGTCTATCACCCCCTCTTCCTTTAATATGCGCAGTATCTCTTCGCGTCGTCGTGCCATGTCGCCGAGAGTGTAAGAAGGGTCGATGTCTTTCACTATCCACGAGAAGCCGTAAGCCACATGGAAGTTGGCGTGCAGTCGCAGCAACACCTTCATTCCCTGGTGAAGTGGTTCGCCAGTGGCTCTCATAAACTTAGGAGCCAGTTGCATCCATGTGCCTCTCCAGCAGCAGGCACGTGCTTGTGCCCGTGGTGTATTGGTGCGGTCATCCTTTTCAACCAGTTCCATGTAGCAGTGCCCACGACTGTCGTTGATATTCGCTATTTCCGCCACAGTCCAATAGTCATCGGGCATAGACAGTTCGATGACTTCGCTGACGAGAGCATTGAGTTGGGATAGTGTAAGGTAGTTCATAAAGTCTTGTGTTATTTCCCTTTGCAGTATGCTTTTATGCTTTTTGCCTTCTTGTTAGTTTGGTATTACTCCAGTACTTGGTAGAGATTGCTGCAGTACTTGGTGCAAGTACTGGACCAGTATTGTAGTTATTACAGAGTCGTAGCATATTTGTTGCCATCGCAAAGTTACTTGAAAAATACAAGACTACAAAACTTTTCTGTCTTTTGTTTTGCTGTGCGATAAAAAATCAGTAACTTTGCAATAATAAATATACATTATATAATAATGAGTAATAAGCAAGCAACATTGGAATTGGGCACAAGGCCCGTTGGCTCCCTGTTGTTACAGTATGCCCTGCCAGCCATAGTGGCTATGGTGGCATCATCACTGTATAATATGGTAGATAGCATATTCATAGGTCAAGGTGTAGGAGCCACGGCAATATCCGGCCTCGCTATAACCTTCCCTTTCATGAACCTTTCGGCAGCCTTCGGTGCGGCAATAGGTGTAGGTTCTTCGGCTTTCCTTAGTGTTAAGTTGGGGCAGCGTGACTATGGTATTGCCAATGTAGTATTGGGCAATTGTATTGCCCTCAATATTCTTGTCGGTATCATCTTTGGAGGCATTGGTTTGTTGTTCCTTGACCCCATACTGCGTTTCTTCGGAGCCAGTGAATATACCCTGCCTTACGCAAGGGAATATATGGAGATAATCCTTGCGGGCAATGCCGTGACCCACCTGTACTTGGGACTAAACGCCGTGCTTCGTTCCGCCAGCAAACCTAAGGCAGCGATGAACCTCACGATATTCACAGTGATACTCAATGCAATCCTTGACCCTCTGTTTATCTACGCCTTCGGTTTGGGCATACGTGGTGCGGCATACGCCACGGTGCTGGCGCAGATACTCGCCTTGGTATGGCAGTGGAGGCTGTTTAGTAATAAGAATGAATTGTTGCATATAGAGTATAATAAGATAAAGGTACAGAAACCAATAGTACGCAGCATACTGAGTATCGGCATCTCTCCGTTTGCCATGAATGCCTGTGCCTGTCTGGTCGTAATCTTTATCAATAACTCCTTGGCAAAGTATGGCGGCGATATGGCAGTCGGTGCTTACGGCATAGCCAACCGTGTAGCGTTCGTCTTTGTAATGATAACCATCGGCGTATGTCAGGGAATGCAGCCAATAGCCGGTTACAATTATGGCGCGCAGAACTTCAATCGCCTGCGTGAGGTATTGAAACTGTCCATAATTTCAGGCACAGCGATATGTGCCTCAGGCTTCTTGCTCTGCATGATATTCCCTCGCCTTGTGTCTCGTCTCTTTACAACAGACGAGACCCTGATAGCAATGTCAATCACGGCCCTGCGATATATGATGTGCATGTTCTGCATAATAGGCGCACAGATGGTAATAACAAACTTCTTCCAGTCCATAGGCAAGGCAAAGGTAAGCATCTTCCTTAGTCTGTCGCGACAGTTATTGTTCCTTGTGCCGGCATTATATCTTATGCCGCAGTGGCTTGGACTGGAGGGCGTATGGATAGCAATGCCGATGTCCGACTTTGCAGCGGCGGTAGTAGCATATCTCATGCTGTGGATGTATATGAAGAAACTAAAATAAGTATAGGATATGGAAAATCTTATAATAAGTGTAGGACGCCAATTGGGTAGTGGCGGTTGCGAGATAGCACAGGCACTGGCGCAGGAGTTCGGCTGTAAGTTCTATGACAGTGAACTGATAAACCTTGCCGCAGAGCGCAGTGGTTTTAACCCTAAGATTTTCGCGCATAATGACGAAAATCACGGAAACCTAAAGACCTTCTTTGGCGCGTTCTCCTCACGCCTTGGTCGCATGAGCGGTGCTTTTTATAGCAACAGCATGTCGCAGGAATCACTCTTCCAAGTGCAGAGCGGCGTGATAAGGACAGTAGCCGAAGAGTCACCCTGCGTCTTCGTAGGACGTTGTGCTGACTATATACTGCGCGAAAAGGAACGCCTGTTCAGCGTGTTCATCACCGCAGACGATGACGTACGTACGAAGGTAGTGGCTGAAAGACTGGGCTGCGACCTCGAAACCGCAGCGCGTTATATAGAGAAGAAAGAAGAGGAAAGAGCATCATACTATAACTATTACACCTCAAAACTGTGGGGAGCGTCGCAGAGTTATGACCTTTGCATCAATTCATCGATGCTCGGACAGCAAAGAACAGCAGAGTTGATAGGAGAGATAATACGAGAAAGATTTAATATGTAACGATGAAAGAAACACATCGTTAGCCTAAACACCATACAAATGAAGAAAATATTATTATTAGGCTCAGGCGAACTGGGCAAGGAGTTTGTTATCGCAGCAAAGCGTGCAGGACAGTATGTGATAGCCTGCGACCGTTATGACAATGCGCCAGCCATGCAGGTGGCAGACGAGAGAGAGGTGTTCTCAATGCTTGACGGTGATGCTCTCACCGCTGTGGTCGAGAAACATAAGCCAGATATCATTGTGCCCGAGATAGAAGCAATACGCACAGAACGCCTTTTCGACTTCGAGAAGGAAGGCATACAGGTAGTACCATCAGCCCGTGCGGTGAACTATACCATGAACCGTCAGGCGATAAGAGACCTCGCCGCCAAGGAACTCGGACTGAGAACAGCAAAGTATTTCTATGCAAAGACATACGATGAGATGCTTGAGGCAAGTAAGGTTATAGGCTTTCCATGTGTCGTAAAGCCACTGATGTCAAGTTCAGGTCACGGACAGAGTACTGTGAAGTGTGAGGCAGACCTACGCAAGGCGTTTGACGATGCAATGGCAGGATCACGTGGCGACGTAAAAGAAGTAATAATAGAAGAGTTCATAAACTTCATATCAGAGTTTACACTGCTCACCGTAACGCAGAAGAACGGACCAACACTCTTCTGCCCACCGATAGGACACGTGCAGAAAGGTGGTGACTATCGTGAGTCATGGCAGCCATACCAGATATCAGAGAAAGACTTGAAGGACGCTGAGATGATGGCGGGCAAGGTGACGGAAGCATTGACAGGAGCTGGACTGTGGGGCGTAGAGTTCTTCCTAACAGATACAGGTGTGGTATTCTCAGAGTTGTCTCCGCGTCCGCATGACACAGGTATGGTAACGTTAGGACATACCACAAACCTTTCAGAGTTTGAACTCCACTTCCGTGCCGTAATGGGATTGCCTATCGCAGGCATACACCTTGAGCACGCAGGAGCATCAGCAGTGGTGCTTGCGGACAAGGATTATGACGGAATACCAGAGTATAACCTCATGGATGCACTTAAAGAAGACCACACACGAGTACGCATCTTCGGAAAGCCCGAGGCTCCTAAAGGACGCAGAATGGGCGTAGTCCTTGCCTACGGACCAGTAGAGGAAGGGACAGACCCACTGCGCGAGCGTGCAAAACGTCTTGCAGCGACAGTGCTTAAATAAATTCATAATGCACAATTCATAATTCATAATTGGGCAGGTGCCGATAAAAATTATGCGTTACATGATTCATAATGCATGAATTTATAATTCGTAATTAGGCTGGCGCCGATTAATATAATGTATTAAATAGGTATAATATTATGGGTAAACCTTAACGCCTAAGAAATTATGAATTATGCATTATGCATTATGAATTAATAATTGTGCATTATGAATTGTGAATTAATCGCAACTTTCCATTCCCCTTTCGGCAGTAAGTTCGGCGTGCCACGCCAAGCAGGAGTAGTGCCCGAACTACGTGGGACGATAGTCCTTGCACCAGAATATCGCACTCCCGATGCTGTGAGAGGATTGGAAGACTTCGACTATCTGTGGCTGTTGTGGGGCTTCTCCGCCAACAAGCACGCTGCGAAGGGAGTGACTGTGCGCCCGCCACGACTCGGAGGCAACAGGCATCTTGGAGTCTTCGCCACCCGTTCTCCGTTCAGACCAAACCCCATAGGGCTGTCCTCCGTGCGCATAGAACGCATAGACTATGATGCACCAGATGCACCAGTGATACACGTGCTGGGAGCAGACCTGATGGACGGTACGCCTATTTACGACATAAAGCCATACATACCATATACCGATGCGCACCCAGAAGCACGAGGAGGCTTTACAGATACTACACAATGGCAACCGCTGAAGGTCGTGGTACCAGAACAATGGCGTGCGAAAGTGTCACAACAACTTACGGAAGTGCTTGCCCAAGACCCGCGACCGCAGTATCATGATGACGCAGAGCGCATATACGGCATGGACTATGACGGCATGAACGTGCGCTTTAAGGTAAGTGGTGGCACGCTGACAGTAGTGGAAGTATCGTGAGGAAAGCGTTATAATAGAATTAAGGTGAAATATTAATGAGAGAGAAGAAGCATAGAACTAACTACATAACCATCAAACAAAAAACATGAGAAAACTATTTGTAGCGGCATTGATAGCAATGATGTCATTGTCGCAGTCGTATGCTGCCAAGAAGGTGCAGAAGGACCTTTTCCCAGACGGAACAGAGATTCCTGCATGGTTTCGTAACACAGATGCGGTAAATCTTGCCTCGCTTGGCACGCAGTATAAACTGACAGACTATCGTATTTTTGCCGATGGCAGAGTGCATACAGCAGAGATACAGGCACTCATAGATAAGGCTGCCGCTAATGGCGGAGGCGTAATAGTAGTGCCACAGGGCATCTACTTGACTGGCGGACTTACGTTTAAGCAGGGCACTCACCTCTATCTAGAAGACGGAGCGGTGCTGATGGGGTCAGACTTCATAGGCGATTATCCTCTCGGAAAAACACGTATTGAGGGCGAGACCTGCACATATTTCGGTGCACTCATCAATGCTGACGGGCTTGACGGCTTCACCATCTCAGGCAAAGGAACCATAGACGGCAACGGATTGCGTTATCATCAGTCATTCTGGTTGCGCAGAAAGTGGAACGGAAAGTGTACTAACAAGGACGAGCAACGCCCACGTCTCGTTTATATCAGCAACAGTAAGAACGTACAGATAGAAGGCGTAAAACTGCAAAACTCCGCTTTCTGGACCACACATATATATAATTCAGAGAACGTAAAACTCCTGGGGCTGCGCATATACTCACTCGGTAAGCCAAACGACAGCAAGGGACCGTCAACAGACGCCATTGACCTTGACGTGGTAAAGAACGTTCTTGTGAAGAACTGTTATATGTCAGTCAACGATGATGCGGTAGCCATCAAGGGAGGTAAAGGTCCTTACGCTGATGCATTCGAGAAGAAATACGAGGGCGTAGAGATACCTAAAGAGAACATAGGCAATGGTGCCAACAGCAACATCATCATCGAAGACTGTGAGTATGGCTTCTGTCATGGTTGCCTTACCTTAGGTTCAGAGTCAGTACACAGCCGCAATATCATTCTGCGTCGTATCAATATCACCTCACAAGCCAACAACCTGTTGTGGCTAAAGATGCGCCCAGACACTCCGCAGCGATACGAATATATCACTGTAGAAGATATAAAAGGTCCGGTGAAAAACTTTATCCTCGTTGCGCCATGGACACAGTTCTATGACCTCAAGGGCAGAAAAGACCCTCCGATGTCATACTCAGACCACATAACGATGCGCAACTGTAACGTAGATTGCAACGTGTTCTTCAACGTAAAGAAGCAAGATGAGGTTTACCGTCTGTCGAACTTTAACTTCGAGAACATCACAGTCCGTGCCAATAACAAGGAGTTCCACCCAGAGTTCGTGGACCAATTTACTTACAAGAACATCAATGCTCAGTAACCATGGGGCGTTATGACATGGCGGATGAGAACCGTAGGGACGAGCTAATCCGCACCATAGAACACAGCATAGAGCGACTCTCGCTCCCAGAACTGGAAGCAGTGTATTATGACCTTGTGTCCAAGGGCTACATAGAATTGTAAACAACACCTATTTATATACTTACCGTCAAGACGAAACAGCATCTTGGCGGTAAGTCGTTTTAGTATGAAATAAGTCTTTTTCGTATGAAAGATAATAGAGACTCATTAGATTTCAAGACCGAACCAGTAGGAAAACTGTTCCGAAAGATGTTCCTGCCTACCCTTGTGGGATTGGTGTCTATGGTTATACTCAACATAACCGACGGTGCTTTCGTTGGTCATGGCGTAGGCAGTGACGCCCTTGCCGCTGTCAATATTGTGGCGCCACTGTTCCTCATTGGTACAGGTATCGGTTTGATGTATGGCATCGGTGGTAGCGTAACGGCAAGCATACACCTCTCCAAGGGCAATAACCACGCTGCCTACCTGCACATAACGCAGGCTATACTCGCCAGTGTGATAACGGCAGCAGTGGTGGCATGCGCTGTGTTATCGTTCCCCGAAGAAACGTGCAGGCTCTTTGGCTGTTCCGATCTACTGCTTCCTTTGGCAGTAAGTTACCTGCGCTGGATAGCATTAGCATTACCTTTCAATCTTCTCGGACTAACAGCCATGTTCATGGTGCGCCTTGACGGCTCGCCACGTTTCGCCATGGTGGTAAATTGCTCCATCGCTATCCTTAATATAATCCTTGACTATATCTTCATCTTCCCACTGCAATGGGGGCTGGAAGGCGCCGCAATAGCAACATCATTGTCATTCTCTTTAGGTGCTATACCAACGATAGTGTACCTTTTGAAGTACACAACCACAGTGCATCTGTATCGTATAAAGATGACGTCAACCAGTCTTTGGTTAACAATGCGAAATATAGCATACCAGATAAAGATAGGTTTCTCAGCCATGCTTGGCGAACTTGCCATAGCATCGGTGATGATAGTTGGCAACTATGTCTTTATGAAGTACCTTGGTGAAGACGGTGTAGCGGCATATTCCGTAGGCTGCTACTGTCTGCCAATAGTCTTCATGATAGGCAACGCCATAGTGCAGAGCGTGCAGCCAATAGTCAGTTTCGCTTACGGCATGAATGATGAAGAGCGTCTGCGCAGTGCGAGGGCATTGTCATTACGCACCTCTGTCATCTGCGGACTCATGGGAATGATGTTCGTAGCGTTAGGTTCAGATGTTATCTCAGGCATATTCCTGCCAGAGAACTGTCGTGCTTACACGCTCTGTTGTGAGGGATTGCCATATTTCTCCCCAGCATTCTTCTTGGTAGCGGTAAACCTTGTAATGATAGGTTACCTGCAAAGCATAGAGGCGGCACGCATGGCAACGATATTTATGGCGCTGAGAGGCTTTGTGTTTATTATTCCATCGTTCATCCTGTTGCCGATGGTTACCGATGCATTAGGACTGTGGCTTGCCCTTCCCACGGCAGAACTGCTAACCCTGCTTGTCATGATAGTAAGCAGAAAGGTTGGTATAAAGGAGGCATAACCTAACATAATACATCGCAGAAACGATAAAGTCGCATTACCTTATATGGGTAGTGCGACTTTATCGTTTACTATGTTTTTAAAGTTATCACTAAGTTTTAAAGCGAAAAAGATAAAATATGACACAAAAAGAAAAGTATGTGTTATTTTCCTTCTCGAAAAATATTTTATACTTGCAAGGTATGCATTAGTAAGAAAATATACTTATGTGGAGTTTGGTGTACGTTAAAGATTTTTTGTTTCTGTGAATAAAGATTTAACAGTATAGCCTTTCTGAAATAAAATAAGTAATTTTGTAACCGAAAAAGTGAGAAACAGTCATTGCCCATAACGTTTCTTCTATTATTAATGTGCTGGGCCCGACGTACAATTACTCCTTGAAAAGTGTAGCAATAATGGTATGATATTGTGACAGCAGATAATTGTAAAATATGAGAATAATAAATACTATTCAACGCTTGCAGAGCCTTTTGGTCTGCTTGCTGATTATTGCTTCGCTGGCGATAGTGAAGCATGGAGAGTTCATGGGTTATGAGTTGATGCCGAAGGCAGAACAAAGGCAGGCTGTAAGTAACGACACCCTGCGTGTGCTTGACAATGGCACGGTGGTGGTAAACACTACTAATCTTGCCCCAGACGTAATAGGATATGCTGGCAAGGTGCCCCTTGAGATAACCCTGAAAGACGGCATTGTGCAGGATGTGCGAGCCAAAGACAATGCTGAGACAAAGGAATTCTTTGAGCAGGCGGCAACACTCTTGGGCAGATGGAAAGGTAAGAGCGTTGATGAGGCTATGCAGATGAAAGTCGATGCAGTCTCAGGAGCAACATTTTCGTCAAACGCCATCATAGAGAATGTGCAGAGAGGACTGACGTATGCTAAGCAAAAAGGCTTAACGACAGGTGAAGACGAAGTGGCGGAAGGTAGCGACGCTTCGTCACAGTCAAAGGCGTTAGGCTTTGAACTGTCTGCAAAGAGCGTGGCAGGACTGCTCGTAGTGCTCTTGGCAGCGATATTGCCGCTCTTTGTAAAGAACAAGAAGTATCGCCTGTGCCAGTCAGTGCTGAATGTTGTAGTGCTCGGCTTCTGGTGCGGTTCGTTCCTTTCCTACACCTCATTGATAGGCTACGCGGCACATGGCATAAACAGTCTTGCGCTGATAGTCCCTGTCGGCATGTTGATAGTAGCGTTCATCTACCCGTTGTTCGGCAAGAAATCGTATTACTGCACCAATGTTTGTCCCTTCGGTTCATTGCAGTACCTTGCAGGGAAATGCGTGAAATACAAGGTAAGGATGAGTCAAAAGACAATGAAGAGATTAGACCTGTTCCGCCAAATACTGTGGGCATTGCTCATGCTCAGTATATGGAGTGGGGTATGGAGCGACTGGATGGACTATGAACCGTTCTCCGCTTTCCTCTTCCTCACGGCATCGTGGGTAACGCTTGTGATAGCCATAGCGTTCTTCCTGCTCTCATTCGTGGTAATGAGACCATACTGCCGCTTTGTATGTCCAATGGGAACGCTGCTAAAATACAGCCAATCAGAAAGTTTAGTAAAGTAAAATTTTATAGTGATAAAGATTATGAAAGCATCAAGACTTTTAAACGTCGTGTTAGCCGTAGCCCTTGTCGTGGTATCGGTCAGATTGGCTATGGGCAATGCAGGAGCCGCAAACAGAGCGTCAAGTAGTGGTAATGACACGGCAGACATAGTGTACCAGAATATCATGACGCGAGCTTCCGTGCGTTCTTACCAAGAGAAGCCTGTAGAAGACGAGAAGATAGAGAAACTGCTTCATGCAGGTATGGCGGCACCGTCTGCGGTAAACATACAGCCGTGGCACTTCGTTGTGATAAAGGAGAAGGCAACACTTGAAAAGATAGCAGAACTCACTCCTAACGCAGGAATGGCAAAGGACGCGCCATTGGCGATAGTAGTCTGTGGTGATATGAGCAACGAGAAGGAAGGTATGGTACGCGAATTCTGGAGTCAAGACGCATCTGCTGCAACGGAAAACATTCTCCTGGCTGCCCACGGCATGGGGCTTGGGGCCGTGTGGACAGGCACTTATCCTGACCCAAAACGATGTGATGCCATATCAAAACTGCTCGGACTGCCCAGTAATCTCATACCTTTTAACACTATTGTGATAGGTTATCCTAAGGGCGAGACACAGCCAAAGGACAAGTGGAAACCAGAGAATGTGTCGTATGAGCATTTCGGAGGTAGCAAGGAAGACGCACCAGTGGCGAGTGATGTCAGGGAAACGAAAAAGGACTTCGAGGAGTTTGACGTAACAGAAGACTTCCACGGCAATCCGTTCACGTACTTCAAAGGCAAGGGATTGCTGTTGGCGGCAGGCGATAAGTCTAACTTCAACGAGATGACGATAGGCTGGGGCGCACTCGGTAATATATGGGAGAAGGGCATGTCGATGATGACGGTCTATGTAGCAAAGGGAAGATATACTTTCGGCTACATGGAAAAGGCTCGTTACTTCACCGTGATGGAGTTTGACGATGCTCACAAAGACATACTGGAATACATGGGAACCCACAGTGGGCGTGATGGAGATAAGGTGAAAGCGTTAGGGTTGCACACTAAATACACCGAGCATGGCACACCTTATTTTGAAGAAGCCAAGACAGTGTTTGAGTGTGAAATGATTTACCACGCCCCATTTGATCCGAAGGGCTTTGGCAAGATGCCTAAGGACTTTTACGCAGATTTCCCTGCAGGCATACACTCTATGTATATGGGAAAGATTGTGAAGGCGATGAGAAAATAAGTGGGGCGAAATGCCAACACTATCTAATCGCATTATGAAGTGATAAAGGTTTCTAACTTATGAAATATCCATGAGCTAAAAAAAACTCGCCAAAGCGAATGTAAATTGGAAG
>DAIUFT010000018.1:0-8636 GCA_036844425.1 Prevotella sp.
TATTGAACCCCATAATACCTAATGGTGCATATACAAATATGCCAAGAGTCATTTCTTGATAAGACTGATGTTCTAATTTAGCAACATGTAAAACATCATGGACACTTTGTGCAAATTGTTCATGTAAAGGTAAGAACATAAGATGTCCTGCTCGCGTATATACATATACATTTATAAGTAATATATAACAAAATAAACCTAAATACATAATTACTGCGAAAAATTTGTTTACTTTATACATTTTTCTGCATGGAAATATTAATAAAAATATGCTTAGCATAACTATTATATACTCCCCATAAATATTAAATAATACACAGGCTGCTTCATAACCTAACCCAGTAACATCCCCAAGCCAATACATGATGTTATCACAAAATGTAAATAAATCCATATTATTCTTTTTGTTTTAATTAATCATTATTCCTAATCTATTTTAAAATCAAATCCAACCCATGCTTTAGGTTTAAGATTTGGATTACGTTTTTTCTTTGTTCTGGCATTTGCTTTATCCTTATCAGGCATAACTATGTTATATTGGGAAGCCTACTATGCAGGACGTTCCATTAAGGTTCTAAGAACATCACTCCAAGTATAATTACCATCTTTATTACTTGCTGATTTATATTGTTTCTTTAATCTAGATGTAAATCCTTCCCAAGTATCAGGTGGTTCCCAATCATAAGTATCTGTTATTTCCTTAAATTAGCAGACTTTAAAATTTATAAAAATGCAGGCCTTTGGGCATCAAGAAGTTGCCCAAAGTTCGCGTGTGTCAGAAAAAACACTTACCTTAGTGCTGCAAAACAAAAACAAGTAATATCTAACACATGGCAAAGGTAAGCAAAAAATCTGAGAAGCTCACTCCTTTTGGAGGAAATTATTTCACAAACAGGGCTTTTAGCTCTCTTTCCCTTGACGAGGTCATCAACGAGACCCTTGGCAAGCGCAGTTCAACCTACAATGGATACCAATGGGACGAGATAGTCTCTTCCCTGTTCGATGTTTATCTCAGCGGCGGCAACTGTGTGGAGGACGTGAACAGAAAGGAATGCCACATTCGCAAGACTCCCGATACCTGCATACCGACAAGCCACACCGTGGGTCGTGCCATCAAGGAACTTGCTTGCGAGAATACAATCTATGGCTCTTCTTCAGGAAAGACATACGAGTTCAATGCCAACTCAAAGCTGAATGAACTGTTGATAAAAATGGTGTCATCGCCTACATCGAGAACCGTGATGGGAACACCCCAGTGAAATTCCATCAGGCGGATACTCTCGAAAGAGATTTTAGTCTCCTGCACTCCAACGGTCTCCATGTCGGAATCTTCCGTGCCGACTGCGGTTCCTTTTCTGAGGGTATCATAAGGACTATTGACGGCAACTGCCGCGTATTCTACATCAGGGCCTCCCATAGCAGTACCATGTACAGCAGCATACAGGATGTCAAGGAATGAAGGCGGGTGGAGATAGATTCGCAAAAGACGGAGGTCGCCTCGTTCATGTCAACACATTTCATGGAGGATTCCCATTACCGCATAGTAGTGCAGAGGACAGAGGTCAAAGAGGATACGCAGGATTTGTTCGGCAAGAAGTACATCTATCGCTGCATCATCACCAACGACTGGGACAGTGATGAGAAGAGCGTTATCGAAACGTATAACAAGCGTGGTGCAAGGGAATGCGATTTCGCAAGACTTAACAATGACTTTGGCTGGAAGCACCTACCATGTTCGTTCATGAACGAGAACACTGCATTCATGATATTGACCGCCATCTGCATGAATTTCTTCTCATACTTTGTCAAGTACATATCATCCGTATTTACGACACTCACACTCACCAGCCGTGTGAAAACGTTTTTCTTACATTTTACCGCCGTATGTGCCAAATGGACAAGGTCGGCAAGAACTTGGTGGCTGAACTTGTACACAGACAAGCCATATGACAAACTTTCTTTTGGTTAGCAGACTGCATTTCGAGGTATTTTGATAGACAACCCCGCTTTGGGGAGGGGAACTTATGTCCTGAAGTTACTATCTTTTCGTTTTTCGCCCACATACGCACGTGCGCGCACGATAAAAAACAAAATGACAGATATGAAGAATCAGTCTGCTAATTTAAGGTACATAACAAACTAAGGATAAATAACCAAAATAAATCAATAAAAGTATGATAGAGTCCACACAAAAAGGAACCGGTCTCCGAACGTAATGATTACGTGTCGAAGACCGGCTTTGTTATGTTATCAATATAGATTTGGTGTAGATAGGTATTTATTAGGATTTTTGAATTATAGTTTAAGTAAGGTTTAGTAATCTTTAATTTATATATTGTGTTTACCTATTGTGCGTTTTCCTCAACATCCTCCATCCCCTGACACTTTTCTGCACTGGTGCCTCCGAAGTTGTTAAGTACCATGGTTACGTAGTAAAACTCCTCGTTACTGTCGTCTGGCGATCCAACGCTTACAATGAAGCGTAGATTGTTGCCTTCAGCCTTGTCAAGGTTCATACCAAGCAGCACGCCGTGTTCCTGGAACTGTGTTGGCAGTACAGGGGAGAAGTTGGCTTTGCTGAACGTTTTCTTGAAAAATGTTGTACCGTCAGCGCGGAAGACAGTAAGGTGAACTACATTGTCGTGGTATTTTACCCCGTGGTTTTCTACCATGGCGAGGGAGTCGTTAGCCTCCCTCGTGATGTTGTATGTGTAGTTAGCGTTGCCAATCCATTTTACCGAACCGTTGCGCTCGTCTTTAGACATGCGTTGCGGTTTGTTCTGTGGTTTCTCTACAATCTTTTCTACTATGATATCCTCGTCAACTTTTTTCTCCTTTTTGCATGCTGCAAGAGAGAGAGTAAACATTATAATAAGGAGTAGCGAAAAGTATTTGTTCATTTTCCTTGTGGATATGGGTTGGTGTTTTTCAGTGTGTTATGTTATGGTTCAGTTACTTTGTAGCACGTTCGATGTACTTGTCAATGTCCTGTGCAGCGTAACTGTTAACGTACTTCGTCTTTATCTCTTTGTAAATCTCTAAAGCGTCAGCGCTTTTTCCTTGACTCTCGAGCAGGCGTGCTGCTTGAATGAGGAATGTAGGAGAAAGACTGTTGTTTACTCCATCTTCAGCCTCGCTGTCAGCCATCTTGGCAGCCTTTTTAAGTGTACTTACGGCTTTGTCAATGTCGCCTGTGTGGGCGAGGGCGTTGCCGAGAGCGGCAGTAGCGGCAGGGCTTATCATGGCATCATCTTGCGCAGAGAAGTCATCGAGGTACTTAACTGCTTCCTGCCATTTGCCGAGGTTGGCATAACATAGACCTGCGTAGAGTTTTGCAAGGTTTGCAGCGTCGGTTCCGCTGTAGTTTTCAGCTACGGCAATGAAACCCTCTTGGTTCTTGTCGCCATTAAGAGCCTTCTGATAGTCGGTCTGCCCGAATGCTTCCTGTGCCTTGGCGAGGGCGGTAGAAGCCTTTTCTTCACGTGGACCAGCGATTACTGTGTTATATACAACGACAGCGCAGATGATAACGATGACTGCTACTAAGGCAGCAACAATCTGCTTGCGGAACTTCTGCAGGAATGCCTCCTGATTGTTGAGGTTGGAGGTTGATGCTCCCTTTACCTCACTGTAATTTTCTTTTGCCATTTATGAATTTTGTTTTCGTTTTAGTTTTAGAATGCTGTTGCATGTTACATTTGTACACAACTGCACTGCAAAGGTAGCACTTTTTTTTGATATAAAAGAAATATTATCTTGTTTTTTGCATTTATATGGTGTTGCATTATGGTTTTTCCAAAATAAAAGTGTAATTTTGTGGTTATATTAATATTTATGATTATCTACTAATTATTGATGAATATGAAACATTTGTTGCCATTAATGGCACTGGCTGCTTTGCCGGCAGCAGCGGAAGTAAACGTTACTGGGGAGCAGAGCGTAAAGGATGAGGTGGAAAACGCAGAGTTCCAGTCGGATGAACGCCTGGAGGAAGGTATCATAACACATTATATTAATCGTGCCGTAGCGAAGAGCATGGAGAAGATTGATAATGATGACGATGTGAAGTACGGGCGTAAGGTTACTGACTATGTGACGCCTCCTAAGTTTGGTGGATATTTTATAGGAAAGTATGATTATACTGATAAAGATGGTGCAAACACAGGAAAAGGCTTTAGCCAGAGGTTGATTCGTTTCTATGTTGATGGTAGAATACTGAAGGATTTTGCTTATCGCATACAGGTGCAGACGAATAACTCATCATTCCATATGAAGGATTTCTTCGTAGAATGGCAGAGGTATAAGGAGTTTCGTGTGAAGGCTGGACAGTATAAGCGTGCCTTCGGATTTGAAAACCCTATGAACCCATGGGATGTTGGAGTGGGGGATTACTCTCAACTGACACAGAAACTGACTGGCTATAATGACTATGTAGGTGCTGAAAGTACAAGCAATGGTGGACGTGACCAGGGAATACAGATACAGGGCGATCTGTTACCAGTGGCAAAGGATGGGCATAGCCTGTTGCATTATCAAGTAATGGTGGCGAATGGTCAGGGAATTAACACATCTGACCAGGACTCAAGAAAGGATGTTCTCGCAACATTGCAGGTGCAGCCAGTGAAGGGATTGGTTGTTGGAGTGTTCGGATGGACTGGCAGTTTTACGAACAGTGGCATCACGGTGGATCGTAATCGTTACATTATAGGAGCGAAATATGATGTAAATGATTGGACTGTGCGTGCTGAGTATGCTCATTCTTCAGGTCATAAGATTAGTGATTATAAGAAGAATGATGATAACACATACACTGTTACAGGTAATGGCAGAGCAGATGCGTGGTATGCAACGGTAGGTGTGCCGTGTACACCATGGTTGAAAACGTATGTGAAGTATGATGTCTATCGTGATGATGCTACGTGGAATAGTACTAAGTCTATTTACTCTGTGTGCCCGAATTTCCAGTTGCATAAGAACCTTATGTTCCAGGTGCAGTATAATTACGTGCATGACCGTGCCTTTGCTGCTAAGGGTAACAAGGCAAATTATAGTGAGCTGTGGGCTGAGGCTTATGTAAGGTTCTGATAATAGATGTCTTTTGCGCGAGACGTAGACGTAAGAGGGGGAATTGGATGGTGGTGTAATGATGGTAGCCACCACCAGTCAAAGTCGTAATCTATACAACTGTGGGATAGATGCGTTATGTAAGAGCCTCGTCGTAAAAGCGTGTTGATTGATAAAACAAAAGGGCTGATACCTCGTAAGAAGTATCAGCCCTAATTTATTATTGCTTGATAAAGTTTTATCGAATAGCAAAAAGTTATTTATGTACTCTCAGTTATTATGCTTCGAGTTTTGAGAAATCCTCAAAAGAAATCTCCTTTGTGTCGAGAGTAACAACGTCCTTGAGAGCTATCATGAGCTTGCGGTCAGCAGCCTGGTTTACAAACTGGTCAGCCTGCTCAGGCTTCTTCAGCATCTCTTCTGCATAGTTGTCAAGGTACTCCTCTGGGATGTTTGTCATACCGTACTGAGCGAACTGCATGCGAGCCATGTCCTTAGCGGCATCCTTAACATCGTTATCATCAATCTTGATTTCGCACTGCTCAAGAAGTTTGTTCTTAGCGAGGTGCCATGTGAGTTCCTTGATGCTTGCCTCGTAGTTTTTATCTACGTACTCCTGACCCTTGTCCTGGTTGTTGGCGAGCATGATACGCTTCATGAGGTCGTCAGCATATTTAACATCACCGAGCTTCTCCTCAACGTACTTGCGAACGTCTGCGAGGAAACGGAAGTCTGCGCTAACGTTGAGCTGCTCCTGAAGACCCTCTGCAACCTTTGCACGGAAGTCAGCCTCGTCCTTAACTTCGTCCTTGCCGAATACCTGGTCGAAGAGTTCCTGGTTAAGTTCGTGCTTCTTGTAACGAGTGATTTCTGTAATCTGGTAAGAGAAGCTAGACTCTACGTTTTCTGCTTCTTCCTTTGTTATCTTGAGCATAGAAGAGATCTCAACGGTGCTCTCTGGGTAAGCAGCCTTAGGGTTGAATGTGATGATATCACCAACCTTAGCGCCATTGAAGAGGTTCTTCTGCTCCTCAACCTTGATGTATGCAGGCATGAGGACTGCGTCAGAAACGGTGATACCGTCTTCCTTAGTGCTACCATCCTCGTTAAGTTCGCGGATGTCACCCTTCAGCATGTCGTTGTCCTCGTAGTTGTCAATCTTCTCGTAAGAACCTGTGCGGCTTGCGAACGCGTCAATCTGCTGGTCAACCATCTTGTCGTCAGCCTTGATGTCGTAGTAAACGATCTTGTTGCGCTTGTCAAGTTTGAGATCAAACTCTGGAGCGACAGCAATGTCGAACTGCAGTGTGTATGGTGCTGGAGCGTCAAGATCTACAGGCTCCTGGCCGAGGTGCTGAACAGGCTCGCCGAGCATGTTAATCTTGTTCTCCTTAATATAACCGTAAAGTTTCTCGCCAACAAGTTTGTTGATAACGTCAACCTTAACCTGTGCGCCTGCCTGACGCTTGATGAGTGACAGAGGTGCCTGTCCAGGACGGAAACCAGGGATGTTTGCCTTCTTGCGATACTCGTTGAGGGTCTTGCGAACGTTGTCCTGATAATCAGCCTCTTCTACAGTGAGAGTCAAGACACCGCTGACCTTCTCTGGGTTTTCAAATGTAATTTTCATTTTTTTGTTTTGTCTATTTTATATACCTTATTATTAAATGCGACTATTGTTGTTCGTAAAATGAACTTAATATAAGCCCATTTTGAAGTGCAAAGTTAACAATATTATTACATATATGCAAAAAGTTAAGCGTTTTTAACATGTGTGGACGATTTGGTTTGCTATTCTTTACGCATTTTATTAATATCTAATGTTTTTTATGAAGTAAATGTTTGGTGAATTAAAAGTTTTGTCTTAACTTTGCAGCAGAGATTTTATAATAACGCTAAACAATAAAAATACATATATATGAAGAAAATTTTCGTTTACGCAGCATTGGTTGCAGGCATAATGTCTATCAGCAGTTGCGCAAGCAAGAAAGACCTTGAGAACTGCCAAAAGGAAAATGTGGAACTCAACTCGCAGTATCAAAATCTGCGTGAACAGTTGGCTGCGGCTAATGCACGTGTAAAAAGCCTTACGGAGCAACTCGCCTCGTGTCAAGGTAATAATGATGCATTGCAGAAAAGCCTCGAACAGAGTTTGAATAACGCCAATACAGGTAATGTAAACATAGCAAAGTTGGTTGACCAGATTAACGAGTCGAATCAATATATACGTCACCTCGTAGAAGTGAAGTCTAAGAGTGATTCACTTAACATGGTATTGACTAATAACCTTACACGTTCACTTTCAAAGGAAGATCTGAAGGATGTTGACGTTCAGGTTATGAAGGGCGTGGTTTACATTTCGCTATCAGACAACATGCTTTATAAGAGTGGCTCATACGAGATAAGCAATGCGGCAGGAGCAACACTTGCAAAGATTGCGAAGATTATCTCAGACTATAAAGATTACGACGTTCTTATTGAGGGTAATACCGATAATGTGCCTATCAGTCAGCAGAACATACGTAACAACTGGGATCTTTCTTGCTTGAGAGCATCAAGTGTCGTTCAGGCTCTGCAAACAAAGTATGGCGTCGATCCTAAGCGCCTTACAGCAGGTGGTCGTGGTGAATATAATCCTATAGCAGAGAATGCAACAGCTGCAGGCAAGATGAAGAATCGCCGCACGCAGATTATCATCACACCTAAGCTGGATGAGTTTATGGACCTTATCGGTAAAGCACCTGAGAAGGACAAATAAAAGAATGATATATTAAACCCTTTTCATTAAGCCAGGTGAGTAGAACTAAGTTTACTTATGTTCTGCCATGGCGAGAAAAGGTGCACGAAAGTGAAGAATTTATGATACAAGGCAAATTTTGCGAAAATATGACGTTATGTGTCGTGTGTGCGTAAACAATGCTTGATAAAAATCAAATATAGCGATATTTGTGTAAAAAAGAACTGCAATTGTTTGCGTACACAAAAAAAACGTTGTACCTTTGCATCGTCAAAAGGAAAAAGGTCATAACGATGACAAAAACAAATCCTTGAGACATTATCAAAAGGGTCACGAAAGTGACGATTCGCAAAGATTGTTTAGGTTAGTAGATATATAATAGATTTAGGTTTTAGTTATTAGGTTAGAAAAGATTGTTTAACTCTTGGATGACTAAGAAAGGCCGTGAGGTTCTTCTTTTTCAATGAAAAGGTTTTTAAGTTAAACATACTTTAAACGCACCGCAGCTCGAGAGGAGTAGCGGTGCGTTTTTTTTATTATGCTCGGCATGAGCATTGGTTAACGGGTGCAAGTACCTAAGGAGCCAAGATGATGGCAATCGTAGTTTTGCAGATATACAGGATTGGTAGCCGTTGAATCTTTAAGAATAAAGCCACCAGTACGTTTGAAGATCGTAGTGAGGCGGTGGTCTCACCGCACGATGGGGGTGGTGTATCTGGCATTTTTTTTCTAACCATAAATAGTCTTAATGTTCTTGCTGTTGTGCGGTTAGACACCGCACCTACTAATTTGCATATTATTTATTGATGATTAGAACTGTCGTTTATTGATGATT
>DAIUFT010000018.1:8736-11165 GCA_036844425.1 Prevotella sp.
AGAACTGTCATTTATTGATGATTAGAACTGTCATTTATTGATGATTAGAACTGTCATTTATTGATGATTAGAACTGTCGTTTATTGATGATTAGAACAGTCATTTATTGATGATTAGAACTGTCATTTATTGGTGATTAGAACTGTCATTTATTGATGATTAGAACTGTTATTTATTGATGAACAAGAACTATCATTTTTTACCGTACAGGTGGAGTAAAGTCGTACTCTTGTGCCATGGAACATAGCGAGCTACTACGTGCCATCTTTTCGGATGTACTTATAGAGGGGGCAGCAGGTGACTGCAAGGCCGTGGTTGAAGAGTTGAGTGACGGGGCCATCTTTTCGGATGTACTTCTAGAGGTGGCAGCAGAGTTTCTCGGTTGGTGTCACTTTGTTTCCAACCACGGGTGTTGAACTAAAAGTATCCATCTGGACTTCGATGACTAATTATAAGTACTATGCGAACGAAAGCAATCTCATTGATAATTGCATCTTTCCGTTCTTTTTGAGCAATACTGTGCAGTTTGGGTTACATTACATCTGCCTAAAACGACATTTCGGTATTTAAAAAGAGATAATTGGGTAACCTTACAACTGCATTGTGTACCTTTGTACCGTAAAATTATGACATAGAGAGTTTATAACTTAAATAAAATAGAAATAGACTTATATAAAAAGGAGAAATGATAGAGTTCAAAAAGATTTTTGAAAGCCGCTATACATGGATAGAAGGGTATATGCGTAATGTGCGTCGTTACCCAAATAAGACTTCCATGATAGACCCTGTGAAGGGACGTTCGTGGTCATATTCAGAACTGAATGAGGACGTAAACCGATTGTCTAATGCCCTGTTGGCAGATGGTTTCCATAAAGGCGATGTTGTGATGACATTGCTTATGAACTGCCCAGAGTTTGCTTTCGCTTATGTTGCTGCCCAGAAAATACATGGGGTATGCTGCCCTGCAAGTTACAGACTCAGCGCAGGTGAATTGGCATATCACCTTGATGATTCCAAGCCATTGGTGCTTATCTTTGAGGCTGCATACCAAGATATGGTTAAAGAGGCAATCGCCATGGCGAAATTCAAGCCAAGGCATGCTCTTATCGTTAATGGCAATACATATAATGGTTTCATGTCTTATGCGGAATACGTAAAGGATGCAAGCGTAGAAGAACCACCATATATTTGTGACTATAACATATATGATGAAACGACGCGCCTTTATACTTCTGGAACAACAGGACGTCCGAAGGGTGTTTCGCTTACGTCCATAAACGAAGTGTTGTCTGCACATGACGTGATGATACATTTTCCTATGAGTTATAGGGACATCACGATGAATACAACACCGTGGTTCCATCGCGGTGGAATACATTGTGCAGGTCCATGCACTATCTTCTATGCAGGTGCTACGCTTGTTATTATGAACAAGTTCTCTGCTGTTAACACGCTGAAGTATATCGATAGATATAAGATTACGTTCGTGATAGGTGTGCCGACAGTGCTTGAGGAGTTGGCTGATGAACAGGAACGTCTGGCTTATCACCTTGAATCATTAAAGGGAATAGTAACGATGGGCAGTCCGTTGGAGCGTTCGGCATGTATTCGTTATCAACGTGTGCTCACTCCAAACATCTTTAATGGCTATGGTACTACAGAGACGTTCTGGAACACCTTCCTTCGTCCTTTCGACCTGCCAGAGAATGCTGGAACGGCAGGAGCTTCTTGTGTAGATGATGATGTGCGTGTTGTGAAAGTCTATGATGACCATAGGGCAGAGCCTGACGACCTTATAGCCAAGGACGCTACAGAGGTAGGTGAGGTCATAATATGCTCTCCAGCCAAGTCTCCTTATAACTATTATAACAAGGAAGAAGAAACAGAGAAGAAGTTCTATAAGGACTTTATCTACACCAACGACCTCGCCGTGTGGGATGAGAACCAGTTTATTACCATTGTAGGTCGTAAGGATGATTTGATAATCTCTTCTGGTGAGAATATTTATCCTACTGAGGTAGAGGCTGTATTGAATACACACCCGAAGGTAAAGGACTGTATTGTGACCTCTGTTCCTGATAAGATTCGTGGACAACTGGTAACGGCATACATCGTTCGCAGCGATGACAGTCTGACGCCAGAGGAACTTGATGATTTCTGCAAGGCAAGTGCTGAGATTGCAAACTTTAAGCGTCCTCGCCTGTATCGTTTCGTAACACAGATACCTTTTAATGCAACAGGTAAGAAACTGCATGTTAAGATAAAGAAGACAGCCGAGATAGACCTAAAGAATGGTTTGCTCTACCGTGTATAAACGGTTATTAATAAGACAGAAATATATAATAAAAGCAATTGCGCCAACCATACATGTAACAAGAACATGTGCGGTTGGCGCAATTTTTTATGTATTGCTTAGAATTGCAATCGTT
>DAIUFT010000018.1:11265-47724 GCA_036844425.1 Prevotella sp.
GTAAGTCCTTTTTGCGTGATTCCTTACATGGTTGCTTTATATGTAAGTCCTTTTAAGGGCAGTCCTTACATGGTTGCTTTATATGTAAGTCCTTTTTGCGTGATTCCTTACATGGTTGCTTTATATGTAAGTCCTTTTAGGGCAATCCTTACATGGTTGCTTTGTATGTAAGTCCTTTTAGGGCAATCCTTACATGGTTGCTTTGTATGTAAGTTCTTTAAGAGGAATCCTTACATCGTAGCCTTATTCTCTAAGCGTCTTATAGCCATTTCTTCGTATTTAGTACCAGGCCTGCCATAGTTAGCGAACGGATATATGGAGATACCTCCTCGAGGCAAGAAGATGCCTGTCACTTCAATGTACTTAGGGTCCATCAGTTTGATGAGATCCTTCATAATGATGTTTACGCAGTCCTCATGAAACGCACCGTGGTTACGGAACGAGAAAAGATACAGTTTAAGACTCTTGCTCTCCACCATGCGGTGGTCTGGGAGGTATGAAATCTTAATCTCGGCAAAGTCTGGCTGCCCTGTGATAGGGCAGAGTGATGTAAACTCAGGGCAGTTGAATTGCACCCAATAGTCATTCTCTGGGTGTTTATTCTCAAAAGTTTCGAGTACTTCAGGAGCGTAGTTCTGTCGATATTCTGTCTTGCGTCCGAGCAGTTGCAGTCCCTCTTCAGTTCGGTCTGTCATGGCTTATGCTTCCTCTCTGTCGTCAACGTTGCTGCCGTTAGTAGGCTTCAGTACCTCTTCGAAGTTTGTGATACCTGCTGCTACGAGTATGTCGTACCACTGAAGGAGTTTCTTGATGTCGCTGTTGTGAACGCGGTCACGGTCGAAGTTTGGTACGAACTTAGCGAAATATTCCTGAAGTTCAGCCGCAGAAGCCTTTCGCCAGTTGATGCTTGACTTTTTACCTTCCTCCATGTCGCGCAGTGCAGCCATAACGTTCATCAGTGGGAGGTCCTCCTCTTCGGTGTACATAGCGATGTCAGCGAGTGATGTTACGCGGTCGCTTGCGAATGCAGGTATACGCTTATGTGTGCCGTCAAGAGCCTCGACGATAAGGCTCATCTTTGCGCGTGAAACGAGTTCGTAGAGTCCTGGTTTGCCAGAGATGGCGAGAATTGTCTTTTGCATGTTTATAAAAGTGTGTTAGTTTTATTTTAAGTAATTACAGTTCTTTAGTGTTTCGTTATGATAAGGGGCAACTTAGTGACGTAAGCATTTGCTTAATCTGTTTGCCGATGTCGGCAGTACCATCGTTGAGTATTACGAAGTCCGCCCGTTGTGCCACGATGTCTTGGTCTATCTGTTTGTCAAGCCACTCCTTGGCTTTCTCGTAAGGAATGCCGTCGCGTTTCATTATGCGCTGTATGCGTACCTCCGCAGGTGCTATTACAGCCACCACTTTATCTACGTAGTGTTCCAGATGAGCCTCATACAGTATGGCACTTTCCATCCACTGCATGTCCGAGTCGTAGAAGTCCTGCATCACGGCAGGGTGAACTATGGCGTTGATATTTTGTTTGTTCTCCTCTGACGTAAGTAGAAATTTAGCCACGATGGGCTTGTTTAGTGTTCCGTCAGCGTTATACGCATCATTCCCTATGAGTTTTTTCATATTCTCCTTCAGGACGTCGGAAGAGTTAAGTAATGCTTTAGCGCCACGGTCGCAGTCGTAGATGCGTATGCCCAGTTTTTCCATTTCCTTGCATACGTAAGATTTTCCTGCTCCTATGCCGCCAGTAATGCAGTAGTGCATGAGCGAATACGTTATGGGTGTTAGTCGTTTTCAAGAAGGTAGTCCACGGTTGGCTGTATGATGTAAGCCTTTACTACCGTACGTGGTTGCGCCGTAATTTTCAGTCTTATCTTGGCGTTGGGTTCTGCCGACAGGTCTTTGTAGTCTGCAACAACGCTGAACATCTCAGGTCTTATGGTGTTACTGTTCTTTACGCCCACTGCCACCCTTATGTCCACCTGTGCGGGGAATGTTTTCAAGGAAATGCCAGCCGGCACATTCTCTGTCCTTATTGGTACCCTAACTATGACCTCTGTCAGTTGGTCTGCAGAAATGTTCAGTGTGGTGGTTTCCTTATCCAGTTTTGTTCCTTTGATGCGTTTCAGCGTAACAGTGCGTGAAGTGGATTCCGATACGTTCGTTAGTGTCACCGCGTTAGTGTGTACCGCGTTTATGGTGTCGAGCGCTTCTGTCTCGCCCAGCACCGTCACGCTGTCTGGAATCAGCGATATGTGGTTAATGTAGTAATTCTGTTTGGCGGTGATAGTACCGTTCAGCAGAATAGGCACACGTTTCTTGTTGCCGTGGCAGAAGAAGAAGTCCCAGTGATCAGCCTTAACCGTTACGATTGTCGTTGACTCGTCAAGTCTGTTACGTATGATTTTCTGTATCTCTGCTGGCGTAACAGAACCTTTGCTATTTGTCTTTGCGTAGAGGGCAAACTGTAGGCGTATCGGACGTATGTTGTCGCTAAACGTGTATTTTATAAGGTTGAAGCCTTTGTCACGCAGTGTCACCTTTATGGTGTCGGGCAGTCCTTCTGTTATTACAATGTTCTGGGGGATGTCGGTTATGGTGACAGCAACTTTTACCTCCTTCTCGTAAGTTTCGTTGAGTGTAGATAGAAACCAGAACGCTGCGCTTACCAACAAGAAAAACAAGAAAACGAAGAACTCCTTATTCAGCATACTGAATAAGAAGTCCTTAGTATCCTTGTATTTATGCTGCCATTGCAGTTTGTCCATAAGTCATTTATCGTTAGGTGTTGTTTCCGTTCACCGTTTCCCCTCGGTGGAGTTTACTTCTGCTGCTGCGCTGCTGCGTTTGCGAAGACGTAACTGCGGTCAACGATGATGTTCACTCCCTTTGATACTTCGATCTCAAGGGTGTTATCCTCCATGATGATACGGCGTACGGTGCCGTACACTCCACCTGCGGTAATAACCTTAGTGCCAGGCTGAATGGAGTTTTGGAAGTTCTTTATCTCCTTCTGCTTCTTTTGCTGAGGACGAATCATGAGGAAATACATGATGGCAAAGATTACGACCATCATGATAATCATTTGGTAACCGCCACCGGCTGCGCCCTGTGCGGCAAGAATCATGTTTGCTGTCATTTCTTATGTAAATTCTTTTTTTTTATTTGTTGCTTTTCTTTTCGGGCATGGTCTTCATCATCTTACCATCGCTGATGAGGTTGCGTGCAATGGCGTCGAGCATGCCGTTGATATATGCACCGCTTCGTGGTGTAGAGTAGAGTTTTGCCAGTTCCACGTATTCGTTAATAGTAACGTTAACAGGAATATTAGGGAACGTGAGCATTTCGGCAATAGCCAGTTGCATGATAATAATGTCCATGTACGCAAGGCGTGACACGTCCCAGTGCTTGCTTACCTCCGACATGTATTCCTGATATTGCGAAGCGTTAAGAATAGTAGCGCGGAACAGTTTGCGTGCGTATTCCTTGTCTTCGTCGTCGCCATATTCAGGCAACAATTCCTGCTTAGCATTGTTCTTAGGGTCAAACCTCTTAATGGTCTTCAGTACGAATGTATCTACCACTTCCTTGTCGTCGTTCCAGTAAAGGCTAACCTCCTCAAGAATGGCATCCAGTTCCTCGTTGTTTTGAATAAACAGTTTGTAGAGTTTTCGCCAAAGTTCGCGGTGAGTCTCGTAGTCATCATTTTCCGAGTCCATAAACTCCTTATACGCCTCGCTCTGCTCAATCTGAAGGAACAGTTTCTTGATGAATTCAGTTCTGTCCTCCCATATGTCTTTTTGCTGTTCGGCAAAGTCTTTCAGCATGCGGTTTTCCTCCAGTTGCATGGCGAATTTATTGAATGCGAACTTCTGTGATGGCAGTGGAGTCCCCTCACGTTCCGCCTTTGCTGTAGCAACATTAGCCCTTTTTCTTGCCATGCGTGTAATGGCTACGATAAGCAATAGCAATGTGTTATAGAGGTGGTAAGCCTTTGACAGTGAGAAAAGAAGTTCTTTTTCTGCCTTTGCAAGGTCATTATTTCCATTCTGAAAATAAGCGTAGGTTAATTGGACTGCTTTAATACGTATAAGTTCCCTGTTTATCATTTTGTTGTAGTTTATCGACCGGAGTAATCTTTGCACGCCGTGTCATCATTTCAAAGATATATGATGCAAAGTTAAATAAAAATGGCGGTATAACAAAGGATAGCCTATGATTTTAGAGTTTTTTAAGTGTATTTCGCTTTAAAACTTTGTGTATATCAAGAAAAAGCAGTACCTTTGCACCGCTTTTTAAGCACATCCTCCAGAAATGTGAGAATGTTTCTTCGTGTGATGGCGAATTAAGCAAACAACAAATCAATTTTTTAAAACACTTAATTTAGAGTAACACAAAATGTTAGAAATTAATCTTTCAGGCAAGAAGCGTACCGAGATCGGTAAGAAGGCTTCAAAGATGATGCGTAAAGAAGGTCTTGTACCATGTAACCTCTACGGTGAGAAGAAGGGTGAGAATGGTCTCCCAGAGGCACTCGCTTTCTCTATCCCATTCGCAGAGCTCCGCAAGGCTATCTACACTCCTCACATCTATGTTATCAACCTTGACATCGATGGCGAGAAGCACACTGCTATCATTAAGGAGATTCAGTTTGAGCCTGTAACAGACGCTGTACAGCACGTTGATTTCTTCGAGGTAACTCCAGAGAAGCCAATCGTTGTTGGTATTCCTGTTAAGCTCAACGGTCTTGCTGCCGGTGTACGTCTTGGTGGTCGTATGAGCCTCTCTGTACGTCTCCTCAAGGTTAAGGCTCCTTACACACAGATTCCTGAGAAGTTGGAGATCGACGTTACTAACCTCGAGATCGGTAAGACAATCAAGGTAGGTAGCCTCTCATTCGAGGGTCTTGAGCTCGTTACACCTGCAGAGGTTGTAGTATGCTCTGTCAAGATGACACGTGCCGCTCAGGCTGCTGCTGCCGCTGCTGCCAACTAAGGTATGCGTAACCTTGCCATAAAAAGGTAAGAAAAAACTGGGGTGCTCTTGACAAAAGAGTACCCCTTTATTTTTGTTCATGTGACGGTGAAAAATAACTTATACCGAGTTTTACCGTTACTATACCCAGGATGACATAGAAGTATATAATAATGGAGAAATATCTTATTGTAGGTCTTGGTAATCCCGGACCAGAATATCACGAGACACGCCACAACGCGGGCTGGATGGTCGTTGACGCTTTTGCCGCAGAGCAGGGAGTGACGTTTACCGACAAGCGTTACGGTTTTGTGGCGGAGACAAGCGTAAAGGGACGCAAACTCTTCCTGCTGAAGCCTACCACATACATGAACCTCAGCGGCAACGCCGTGCGCTACTGGCTTGAGAAGGAGAATATACCTACGGAGAACCTGCTCGTCATAGTAGATGACCTCGCCCTTCCGCTCGGTAAGATGCGCCTAAAGGGCAATGGCAGTAATGGCGGACATAACGGCTTAGGGCATATCCAGCAGTTGATAGGGCAGAAATACGCTCGCCTGCGTATGGGCATAGGTGCGGATTTCCAAAAGGGACAACAAGTAGATTGGGTGTTAGGAAAGTTCTCTGACGAAGACAAAACGGTCCTTAACCCACTCATCAACACAGCCTGCGAGGTAATAAAGTCGTTCGTACTGGCAGGAATTGACATCACCATGAACCAGTTTAACAAGAAATAATTGGCAAGGAACCGATGGAAGAGAAGAAACTCAAATTTCAAGAGAGCGCCCGCCTTGACAAATGGCTGTGGGCTGCCCGTATCTTCAAGACGCGTTCCATGGCTGCTGATGCCTGTAAGAATGGTCGTGTGACGGTAAAAGGCGCCAATGCCAAGCCATCGCGTACGGTGAAAGTGGGTGAGACCATTGACGTGAAGAAGCCCCCGATAACCTATTCCTTCAAGATAATAAACGCCATAGAGACGAGGGTGGGGGCGAAGTTGATTCCCCAGGTCTATGAGAACGTAACATCTCCCAAACAGTATGAGTTGCTCGAGATGGCACGCATCAGCGGTTTTGTTGATCGGGCGCGCGGCACAGGACGTCCAACTAAGAAGGATCGCCGTGCCATGGACTCCTTCGTTGATCCCGTAATGTTTGGCTGGGACGATGATGATGACGATGATGATTGGGATGAATAAGAAAATGGCGATTTCCCAAATTTACCATTTTTGCTCCTTAAACCGTGTGAATATATATATAGTTGAAAATTAGATGTTTACGGGTTGTAAAAGTGAAAGCATAGTGATTACCGTGTAAAAGTATAGTGATTACCATGTAAAAAGGGCCTGATTACCGTGTAAAAGCATAGTTATTACAGGGTAATCAGGCCCTTTTTACGTAGTTTCCCAAATTTACCATTTTTAGGGGTTGATGTTTTTGGGGGTAGGAGCGTTATTTGTTTGTCATGACGAGTTATAAAATTGATATGTAGCGAACTGTCCAGACAAGAGCGCAGCGGCAAAGGTAATCGAAAAAAAATAGTCCAGTAAGCACAGTGTGTTTGCTGGACTATTTGCTGTTGTATGTATGTTCGTTTAGAATCTCCCTCCGCGAGGACCACCACCGAAGCCTCCTGGTGGAGGACCCATTGGTCGTTCTCCACGCATGCCGCCTCTGTCGTCATTACCGTCTCTGTCTCTTTTCATCTTTCCGCCGAAAGAGTTGAAGCGGTAGATGACGTGGAGCATGGCGTAACTGTTGATGGAGTTGTAGTAAGTATCGCTACGCATGGTTGATGATATGCTGCGAGTGAAAGAACTCTTCTGGTGCAGAATGTCGTTGAACTGAAGCGAAATGGTGAGCGGTTTGCCCTTAAGGAAACTCTGGGCAATCTGTGCGTTCCATATAAACTCGTTAGTGTTCATCGCATCGTCATCATAGCCACGGCGTGACTGTATGTGGGCACCAGTAGAGATGCTCATGCTCCATGGAGTGGTGAGGGTAATATCGGTGCCGTAACTGAACTGCCATGTGTCAAGGTTGGCAGTAGGGCGCAGTTTGTTGCGGTTGATGCTGTATTGTGCTTCACCGTTGAGTTCCACTTCAAGCCATTCGTTACGGTAACTGAAGCCGAGACGCTCAGAGAGGTTAGTGCTACGTGTGTAGTTCTTGTCAGGCTCTGCGGTGCGGTTGAGGTTGATGTAACTAACGCTGTTCGTATAACCAGCCCTGAGGAACGAACTGGCGTTCCATACACCAGTGCTGTCAAGTGCGGTATTGTACATGAAGGCACCATCGATGTTCCAGTTGCCGTTGATGTTCATAGGCTGTGTTGTGCGTCCGCCAGTTTCAGGATTGTATCGTTCCATGGTAGATACGCTGTTGCGTGTGTTGCGGTAGTTCACGAAAGCCATGATGGCGTTCATTCTCTTCTGAATGTAGTTGTTGTATTGCAGTGAGAAGGTGTTGGTGAACGATGGCTTCAGGTCTGGGTTACCCATGGATATGTTCAGCGGGTCGGTATTATCCGTAATCGGCATGAGGTCGGTCATGGAAGGCTGTGATGTGGTTCCACGGTAATTGAGACGCAGGTTCTTCTGCTTTGTGAAACGATAGCGGAAGTCGAAGGTCGGGGTGAAGTTGCTAACGCTGCGCCTTGAGATAGTGTCGAGTCCGAGGTGCTTATAGTGCAGTTCAGATGTCTGCGGCTGTATCATTGCGCCCACGTTGAGGTTGTAATGGTCTGTGGTACGGCGCAGAGATAGTTCAATCTCGTGGATGTAGTTGTCGTATTCAGAGAAGCGGCTCTGGTCCGTGTCGAGGAAAGTAGATAGTGGTGTCTCTGCGTTGACAAACGGATTGAGGTATGATGAAAAGTCGCGATAGACCGGAGTAAGCCCGCTGCCGAAGTCGGAGAAGCGGCTGAAGTCGTGCGTTTGGCGGTCGCTACGACTGTTCTGGTAGCGATATTGGTAACGCAACTGTATGAACGTAGCGCGTGCTATAGGCTCGCTATATACGGCAGAGAGTTGGTAACTCCAGTTCTTGTTAGGTGTAACGTTATAGCGGTTACGGTAGTATGTAGAGTCAGCAGAACTTGGTCTGTAAAGAGTTACGAACTGTGTAGAGAGGCTTTCGCTATCAGAGGTGCTGTTAGAGTAACGGCCTTGCAGCGTGATGTTGCGACCTTTCTGTGACAGGCGACGTGAGAGCGTAGCGTTAATGTTGAAGTTCGTGTTGGTGCTGTATGAGAGAGAGTTGTTCTGTGTGCTGTTGACGAGAATAGAGTCGAGCACGGCAGATGCATCAATCAACTGGTTCTCCTTTGCCTTTTCGTATAGGGCCTTGCTTAGTTCCGACATCTCCACCAGGTTCAGCGGGTCTGCCACGGTAGCGCCAGTGTATGGGTTTACGGTGGTGTAAGGGTCATGGCGGAAGGTGGCGTTGGTGCTCATGGAGCGAGAGTCGTTGCTTGAAGTGCTAAGACTTGGGCGCACCTGGATCTTTGTCAGCGTGTCGGGCTGCCACTCGATGTTAGCGTTGAAGTTCCAACTGTTGCTGCGTGAGTAGCGCTGTGAGCGTGAGTTGGTGAACGAAGGCACAGTAGAGAGGAAACGCTCAGTGGCAGATGACGTTGCATTGTCAGTGTCGCTGTGTCTCCAGCGCATGGAGAGGTCAGCACGCAGTTTATCCTTAATCTCATAATTATAGTTCAAACCAAGCATCTTGTTGGCAGTAAGACCGTTGTTACCACCGAAGCCTCCGCGTCCGCCAGTGCCGAAGCCGCGGTCGTTAGTATTGTTGGCTCTGCCCATAATCATCAGTCGGCTGTTGTCCTTCATGTAGCCAGCGAATACGCGGTCAGAGTAACGTGACTTGGTACCGACGGCAAGGTCGATGTTAGACATTATGCCTTTGTTCATGCCACGCTTGATGTTGAAGTCGAGTACGGTACTCTCTTCGCCATCGTCCACGCCAGTCATCTTTGCGAGGTCACTCTTTTCCTGATAGGCCTTAACCTTGTCAACGATGTCGGTAGGCAGATTTTTCAGGGCGGTCTCGGTATCGCCAGTCATGAATTCCTTACCGTCAACCTTAATTTTGTTGACCTCTTTACCATTGATAGTAATCTTGCCATCGTCGCTAATCTGAGCACCAGGAAGGCGCTTAACAAGTTCTTCTATGGTAGATCCTTCAGGAGTACGGTATGCAGCAGCATTATATACAAAGGTGTCCTCTTTCACAACAACCTTTGCAGCGATGCCGTTAGCGATAACTTCCTTCAGGAGTACGGCGTCAGTTTCAAGGTTCACCTTACCGAAGGCGAAGTCTTTATCCTCCTGAATGGTTACGTTGCGAGTCACGGTCTTGTAGCCTACGTTTGACATCTTGATGACGTACTTACCATTTTCTGGTGCGATGAGGGTAAAATTACCGTCCTCATTCGTCACGGCACCAGCCACATAGACGGAGTCTTTAGCCTTGAGCAACTGTATCGTTGCCTGCAACACAGGTTCGCGTGATTCCTTATCGAGCAGCGTACCCGTGATTTTTCTCTCTTGTGCCAGTGCTGTTGCCGCGGCGCAGACTATCAGCAGTAAGGCAAGAAGGGTCTTTTTCATCTTGTTGTATTGTTGTTATTGTTTATTATCCTTAATTTGGTTGAGTTACATATTTATGACACATAAAAGCCATAAAAGTTTATATAGGATTATAATTTTTTAAAAAAAACAAAAAAAACAGGAAGCAATTGTCCACTTGGGACAATCACTTCCTAATTATATAAAGTAGTATCTTTTTACTACGCGCTATGTTTTGACTATGTATTTGGGTGTTCTCAGGAACTTATCTTCTTCCGAACAAATCTTTAATTCCGTCGATGTCGAAGTTGAGAGAGAAGCGGAGTGTCTGGTCAAGAGGGTTTGACTTTGCCGTGGCAATGACGTAACTGGCATCGAGCGAGAAAGCGCTCATGCGGAAACCAGCACCAACGGTGAAGTATTTACGGTTACCTTTGTTCTCAGCCTCATGGTGATAACCGCCACGAAGACTAAAGCGGTCGTTGTAAGTATATTCTGCACCTATGCTCCACTGTACCTCTTCCAACTCTTCCTTGAAGCCACCAGGGGCATCGCTGAAACTCTTGAAGATGCCAGAGATGCTGCCTACGTTGTAGTATTCATCATCGAGGCGCGTCTGGTACTCCTGATCAGTCTCGCCATCGTTCTTGATTGGTCGTGTAGGGACGAGGAGTTTGTTGGCGTCAGCGGCAATGGTGAAGCGGTTATATTCATTGATAGGTATCATGAGCGAAGCACCGAGACGCATGTTTGTCGGTATGAACTCAGAGCGATTGCTGCCTGCGAAACTCATCTTTGAACCAATGTTACGCAGATAGAGACCAAGACCGAGTTGGCATTCACGCTGTCCTATGTTCACGTAGTTTTGGTAGTAACAGGCAAGGTCGGCTGCGAATGCGGTGGTAGCAGAAGTCTCCTCTGTAGCGGTGTATGACATGTCGGAGAGTAAGAAACGTACGCCTGCACCAAGAGAGAACTTTTCGCTCAGCATCAGTGAGTAGGCTACGTCGAACGACATCTCGTAAGGCTTGATGGTCATAGCGTCATCTGAGGCGGTGCTTCCGTCTTCAGGGAAGTTCGTGTACACCTCACCGAGAGAGAAATAGTGCATTGATGCTGATACGGCACTGTAGTCACCGATGCGGTAGTAGCCTGTAAGGTTGGCAATGTTCATATCGTTTACGAGTTGGCGCAGCCATGGTGTGTAACCCATTGTGACGCCAGAACGAGAGATACAGAATGGATATTTCGCAGGGTTCCAGTATTGTGATGCCACGTCAGGGTCGGTCGCAGCACCTACTTCGCCCATACCGCCAGCACGAGCGTCAGGTGTTATGGTCTGAGATATCACCGCGGTATGCACGGGGTTGAATTGGCTATATCGGTCGTCATCTGCTGATGCGGTAACGATGCCGAGGCAGAGAGCCATTGTTGCTGTCAGTAGTCTTTTCATTATGTTATGGTTTTATTTTGCTATTATTAATTTCTTGGTCTGTGAAACGAAGTCGCTGCCATTGCAACTTACGCGTACTCGGTACAGGTATAAGCCGCCCGACAGGTTGGTCGGAGTCCAACGGTAGGTGGTAGTAGGGCTTGTTTCGGAGAATATGTCGCTCCATTGAAGTATCTCTACCACTCTGCCTGATGGGTCTATGATGTCAATATAGACGGTGGCTTCGCTGCCCTGCATGTCGTGAGTAACGTAGAATGTAGCCTCGTCGGTTATAGGGTTTGGTGCTACCGCTACGTTTTGCAGTGTGGGTTGTATGCCTTTCACAACGCGGAAGTCAAGGCTTACGCTGTTAGAGTTGCCGTAGATATCCCATGCCTTAAACGATAGACTGTGTGTTCCGGGTGTCATCGTTGGCAGAACATAATACGTTTGTCCGCTGGTGTAGCTACCACTGTCAAACTGGAAGTTGTCAGTAATGTCGTATGTCATGGATGTCTTGTCGTCAATTATAAGTTCCATGTTGTGTCCCAATGACGCTTTTGACACGTTTATGCCGTCGTTATCAGATATTTCTGCAACGAAGAAAGGCGTTGTTCCTACAGAACCACCGTTCGTGAACGATGGACTGTTGAGGTAAGCGTATATGGATGGCCCTACGAAATCGTTATCAATGTCCTCCCATCCCTGTGCGGTGAAGTTGCTTGTTTCTCCGTTTGCTGCCATGGTTTTGTTTTGATCTATGGCATATACGGTAATAAGACCGTTCTCACCGTCATTATATATATCGCGTGGCACACGGAAAGTGAAAGCGAACTGTCCGTCTTTCACGTCGCATGAACCTTTAAAGAGAGTGCTCGGGTGGTCGGTAAATGTGAATGGTGAGTCTGCTGAGTTATCGTTGTTGCGGCATGTAATAGTCTGTTTGCTGTCGAATACGGTGATGTTAGCCGTGCCATTGAAGTTGGAAAGTTGCGCATTGTTGCTGTCAGCGATGTGTCCTCGCACATTGACAACACTGTTGCCCTTAACCGTTTCAACCTCAGTAGCAGGCGTTTCGTTTATATAATCGATAACTGCTTTGTTCTTAGGTAATGCCAATGACAGTGCGGGGTCACCGATAATGACGAAGTGGTGTTTGTTAACAGTTTTGTCAGTGCCAAGTCCTGCGTTACCACTAATGATGTCATTCTTGGCAAGTCGCATGGCTTCACCAATGGTAAGAGGCTTTCCATCGTTGTCATGAACAAGTACATGGCGCATGAATGCCTTGTCGAGTAGGGTGTTTTCGTGCTCCTGCACGGTGCGTACTGCACCGATAAAGGCTATTGCGCCACCTTCAGAATTGAGCAATGACACCTCGCCAAGAGTTGTTACTGTACCGTCAAAGGGCACAGTTTCGCAGCCGGCAACAAACCATAGTGGAAGATTCTGACCCTTAAAGTTTTGGAAGTCGGCTAAGGTTAGCACATTTTCGTGTGACAATTGCAACCAACTGGCGTGGCCTCCATAGTTCATTATCAGTGCGCCATCGCTCTGTTGTTTCTTTACAATGGTCGTGGCTTCAGGATAAGTGTTGCCTGTTGAAGACCTCTTCATGGTATAAGCATCACACATTACTTTCTTGATGTTGTAACCAGGGAAACGTTGCATGATGTCATCTGCGTTGTCGTTGATATTCGTCATGTGGCTATTGTTATCGCCATCATCGCCAATGAACATGATATCGTTCTGCCATGCGCCAGCATTCTCAGCGGAAAGGTAACGGCTGATTTTGTCAACGACGTTCTTTGCCTCTGCGCTTTGTACTACAGGAATGCGTCCAACAGCAATGTCGAGTTGTAGAGTATTGTCCTTCTGGCTGTTGCTGTCGTCATGAACGGACATATTGTCTTGCAGAATTGTTATGTAGTCGTCTATCGCTGTGCTGGTGACTTTATAGTAAGAATCCTCAGTTTCGTAACATAACAGGTAGTCATCTGGATTATATGATGCAGCGGGAAGGGTTATCATGCGGTTGTCCCACATGGCATCACCAAAGAGAATGACATTCTTAGGCATAGCGTTGCTGTCGCTTGCCTTGTCGTAGAACATCTTAAGATAGCGTTTGTAGGCTGAAACGTCGGGTGTTCCACTTGAAAATTCGTTATACAGTTCATCTGCAGGAACGATGCGATACGACATGTTATCGTATTGCTTGTGTAACTCGCCCAAACGTGTTGCCTGTTCTTTAAGACGTTGGGAGGTCGGAATTATGATGATATTGTCAACAGATGTGTCTGCGTGGAGATTCTGATTGGTTATGTTACAGTAGTATTCCGCTGCTGGGTATGCTGCGGTTGACAATGTCGCTTGGGCTGCTGGGGTAGCGAAGTTAGCAGAAACGTAATCCAATCGTATAGAGGTCGCAGTGTTTGTGGCCTCAATTGTTATTGGATAAAGTGTCGCTCCATTTGCGTCCTTGGGATAATTGTCGAGGTCAGTAACAGAGAATGTTCTTGTTACAGCTTTCGCAACGTCGTATTCACCGTAAGAAAGAGAGCCGCTGGATGTTCTTGTTCCGCAAGTAATCTTATATGCTGAGCCTGATGATGCTTTGGCAATGCCAATGCATACCTGAATGTTGGCGCTGGTATTGCCTGCAGGTATCACTACATTATATGAGGCAGGAGAACCGTATTTGACTTCTTTTGAGTCGAAAAGGTTACGTCCCATTTCTGCAAACGCGTATCTATCGTTCTCATATATATAATGAAAAGCATCGTTGGCAGACTGTGCTTGCTGAAGCAGTTCTTCTTCTGTGCATGACAGTGGCGCTTCATCACTTTCGGTAATAAAGTAATATCCGTAGTTGGAATAGAAGTTACGGTTTCGTTTTGTAGCAGTCTTTGAACTCCATGATACAGGTCCTTGACCGTAGAAAAACTTCACTCCATTGACCGTACATGTAGCAATCTCCTTTAGATCATCGTGCTCGCGCAGATAATCCTGAGTAAGTTTGTCGGGGATTATAGCACCGCCATAACCGTAGATTTTTACCTTTGACAGGTCATTGAAGCCTGCTCTGCGTATAACATCTGTTGTAAGTTGGTGTATTCCCGTTTGAGAGATACGTATCTTTGCCCATTTTCCCTCCCTGAGTACAGAGTTTTCAGCGTATGTTTGCGATGTTTCTACATCAGAAGCGCGTGTCAATGTTGTTACCTTAGCGTTTGCTATGGTAACAGGTTTATAGGAACTAAGGTAGCACAGTTTGTTGTCATGAGTAACAAATGGAGAGAATTGCATCCTAAGGGTGCCATTCTTACGTTCCTGTATTGTTGCTAACTCAATGTTAGGTGTGTTTGGCGCAGTCTTACTACCAGTCAGTTTGCGATACATTCTGCGTTGTTTCCTGTTCAGAACGGTGTACTCCGGATACTGCAACTGCACGGTATATGTAGAGTCGTTGTATCCTTTCGGGAGTGGAATGAAATGTGATACCTTGGGTAGTACAGTGTCAATGCGCACCTGTGATGATGACAAATTCACGAAATCCTGCGCTGACAACGAAGTAGTTGCCAGCGGAAGAAGTGCTAAACCTGTTATAATTAGTTCCTTACGCATTCTCGTTTAGTGTGGTGTATGGTCGCGTTGGTTCTTGTCTTGTTCTTTCTTTTGTTTCTTATCTGCACCAGAAGTCGAGCACTTTCTCTCCTTCCAGATATCCTTCAAGGTGGTCATCAGGATTTACAGGTCCCACTCCCACTGGCGTACCAGTGTAAAGCAAGTCACCAGTCTTAAGGGTGAAGAAGGTTGATATGTATGCTATTAGGCGGTCAATGCCTACAAGCATATCGCAGGTGCATCCTTCTTGACAGCGTTCTCCGTTCATGTTGAGAGCGAAACGGATGTTCTGAACGTCAAGGAAACGTTCTTTGCTTACCCAATCGCCTATTACGGCTGCTCCGTCAAAACCTTTTGCTATCTCCCAAGGCTGTCCTTCTTCGCGCAATCGCTTTTGCAAGTCGCGTGCGGTAAAGTCTATTCCTACGGTTACGGCATCGTAATAGCGATGCGCAAACTGTTCGGGAATACTCTTGCCAAGGCGTGATATTCGTACAACAATCTCAGTTTCATAGTCAATCCTGCCGAGATGATTGGGTACGAAGAAAGGTTTACCGTCCTTTAATAAGGAAGAGTCCGCCTTAGTGAAAATCACTGGGTCACGCTGTCGGTCGTCGTCCGCAGAGCCAACCCCCTGTTGTAATAACGTATTTTTTATCTCTTTATTGTGTTGGGCATAATTCATCCCTACAGCAAATATCTTCATAATAAGTAGAAATTAGGATTTCTGTGTTATAAAAATAAGAGCACCAGTACCTGTTCAGGCACTGGTGCTCTGTTATTTTGTATAACCAGATTTATTGCGTAAGCAACCTTCTCCAGTTATGCGTTTAGTCTGCCTGGAGAGAGAAACGCTTGAAGTTAACTACAGTGAGGTCCTTGTCTGCAGCCTTGAGGTAATCAGCAACAGTCATCTTGCTGTCCTGAATGAACTCCTGGTTGAGGAGACAGTTCTCCTTGTAGAAACGGTTGATACGACCCTTCACGATGTTCTCGATCATAGCAGCAGGGAGGTTAGCAGCCTTCTCTTCAGAAACCTTAGCGATAATCTCCTTAGCCTTCTCTACGTCCTCAGCGGTAATCCAACCCTTAGCCATATTAGACTTCATGTGGTCCTCAGAGTCAACGTGTGCAGGGTTGATGCCAGCCTTCTTCAGAGCGTTGACAACAGCCTTCTCTACCTGCTCCTGCTTAGTTTTCTCAGCAGCAACCTTCTTCTCTTCCTCGATGATAGCAGGGTCAACACCCTCTTCGTTAAGAGCAACAGGCTTCATAGCAGCAACCTGCATAGCAACAGCATGTGCCTGCTCTTCAGCTGGCTTGTTGGTCTGAACGAGTGTGCAGAGTACGTTCTTGTTCATGTGGTTGTAAACAGAAACGTTCTCACCCTCGATGAAGTTGTAACCATCAAGTTCCATCTTCTCACCTGTTACACCAGAACGCTCTGTGATAGCAGCAGCAACAGTCTGACCGTTAGCGAGAGTGAGGTTCTTAACAGCCTCGATATCCTTAGCCTTTGCAGCAACAGCAGCGTCAAGGATATCCTTTGTTAAAGCGATATAATCAGCTCCGTTAGCCACGAAGTCAGTTTCACACTTGAGGGCGATGATAGCAGCGAAGCCATTCTCAGCCTTAGCGAGTACACATCCGTTAGATGTCTCACGGTCGCTACGCTTAGCAGCGATAGCCTGACCACGCTCACGAAGGATTTCCTTCGCACGTTCCATGTCACCGTCAGCCTCTGTCAGAGCCTTCTTTACGTCAGCAAGACCAGCGCCAGTCATAGCGCGAAGGGTCTTGATGCTTTCCATTGTGATAGCCATTGTATGTAATCTTTTTAAATTTCTAAGGTGGATTCTTGAATTTTATTTCATCCTCATAATAAGAGAGTGGTCATTCTAAGAATCCACCTTATAAAAATGGTGTTTAAATATAATTTTATTTTCAGCCTTTTTGCTTAATAAGTTTAAGCCTTTGGCTGGTCTTCCTGCTGAGCGGCAGCCTTTTCGTCAGCCTTCTCAACCTTGCGCTCCTGGAGACCCTCGTTGATAGCGTCGCAGCAAGCAGCGAGAATAGCCTCAACAGAATCCTTAGCGTCATCGTTGGCAGGTATAGCGAAGTCAACCTTGTTAGGGTTAGCGTTTGTATCAACGATACCGAATACAGGTATGCCGAGACGGTGTGCCTCCTTAACAGCGATGTGCTCCTTCTCTATGTCTACAACGAAGAGAGCAGAAGGAAGACGAGTCAAATCAGCGATAGAACCGAGGTTCTTCTCCAACTTAGCACGCTGACGTGAAATCTGAAGAAGTTCACGCTTAGACAGGTTGCTGTATGTTCCGTCAGCTGTAAGTTTGTCGATGTTCGCCATTTTTTTGATAGCCTTACGGATAGTCTGGAAGTTGGTGAGCATACCACCAGCCCAGCGCTCGTTGATGTAAGGCATGTTAACGCTCTGTGCCTTCTCAGCAACCACGTCCTTAGCCTGTTTTTTAGTAGCGACGAACAGGATCTTCTTACCCTGCTTTGCGATATTCTTCAGAGCCTCTGAAGCCTCGTCAACCTTAGCAACAGTCTTGTGAAGGTCGATGATGTGGATACCATTACGCTCCATGAAGATGTAAGGAGCCATTGCAGGGTTCCACTTGCGACGGAGGTGGCCAAAGTGACAGCCAGCCTGAAGTAACTGATCAAAATTTGTTCTTGACATTGTCTTTCTTGTTTCTTTGTTTGTTTACTTTCTTTTTAATTCTTTTGTTAGAATCAGCCTGCGGGTAGCCTATACCTTATTATGTCATAATGCAGGTAATAGAGTCTGGCAGGTTTAGATACTAAACATTGTTTCCGTTCCCTGCGATTAACGCTTAGAGAACTGGAAGCGACGACGAGCCTTTGGCTGACCTGGCTTCTTACGTTCAACCTTACGTGCGTCACGTGTGAGGAAGCCATTAGATTTAAGAGTCTTCTTGTCCTCAGCGTCAACCTTTACGAGTGCGCGTGCGATAGCGAGGCGAAGAGCCTGGCTCTGACCTGTAAAACCGCCGCCATCGAGGTTAGCCTTGATGTCGTACTTCTCTGCAACTTCGAGGAGCTCGAGAGGCTGCTTAATAACGTACTGAAGAATTGCTGATGGGAAATACTCTGTAATATCTACCTTGTTGATAGTTATCTTGCCGGTGCCCTCAGAGAGATATACACGAGCTACAGCGCTCTTGCGACGACCGATTGCGTTTATTACTTCCATTTGTTATGTATATCTTTTATTATTTGTACTGATTGATGTCGATAGCCTTAGGCTGCTGTGCCTGCTGCTGGTGCTCTGTTCCCTCGTAGATGTAGAGGTTGTTCATGAGTGAACGTCCGAGGATACCCTTTGGAAGCATACCCTTAACGGCGTGACGAAGCATTTTGTCAACACCGTCCTTCTTCTGACGAAGCTGTGCAGGAGTGTTGAAGCGCTGACCGCCAGGATAACCAGTGTAGCGTGTGTAAACCTTGTCTGTCTCCTTCTTACCAGTGAAGACAACCTTGGCAGCGTTGATAATGATTACGTTGTCGCCACAATCAGCGTGTGGTGTGAAGTTAGGCTTGTACTTACCGCGAAGCAACTTAGCCACTTTTGAAGCGAGACGACCTACAACCTGCTCTGAGGCATCAATAACGACCCACTCCTTCTTTGCAGTCTCTTTGTTTGCAGAAACTGTCTTGTAACTTAAAGTGTTCATTCTTTACTTTAAAAATTTTTATTACTACTAAAAAACATTTATCGGACACAGATTCACTAACCACTGGCGTGGCCAAACGCTCAGCTATTAACACTAATGCCCGTGGGGTTCTAAGTGTACCCCGATTAATCGGTCTGCAAAATTACACATAATTATTTATGTATGCAAATAATATATGGATTATGTGCAAAGTTTTATGGATATTTAACTAAAGAGGCGCAGTGTTTAATCATTTGGCGGTTGTCATGTCAACTACATCAACGTGCATTTCTCTGTACTGTTGGTCTTTACCTTCTCGCCTTTTTTCAGTATGCGTGCCTTGTAACCGAATTTGCTGAAACTCTGTTGCAGTTTCGCTGGTGTGGTTTTGTCGGCATCAAACTGTACGGTGACTGTCTGTGCTGGCACATTTGTTTCTATTGCCTTAACGCCTTTCTCGAATCGTAGGTTGCCTTTGATTTTCTTCTCGCATGCTTCGCAGTGCATCTGTGGTGTAGTGGTGAAGATAACTGTCTGGATGTTTTTCTTTGCGAATGTGGCGGTGGCTATTACAGCCATGATGATAATTAAGAGATATTTTTTCATATTTTACTGTATTTAAAATCTTTATTTATAGTGAGTTCGTTCTGCCTATGTTTATTCTTACGCCTGCGTATATCATGCGACCGTGTACAGGTCCCCATACCAGGGTAGGTTCAAAGTCCTTTCCCCATGGATTATCGCTTCCGTATATGGATGTCTTTTGCGTGAAGCCAGTTAGGTTTTCGCCACCTATGTAGATAGACCAGTGGCGGAACCATCGTGTGATTTGTGCGCTGAGTTGTTCGTAAGGCTTAAATCGCTCGTCCCATGACTGTGTCCCGTTAGGCAGTGTGTACGGTCTTGGGTTGCGTCCTCCACCGTTCAGTTGCAGCGTAGCATCAAACTGCCATAGTCCGAGTGGTGTCTTATAGGATGCTGTCAGCAGTCCCTTGTAGCGGCTTGTCAATGGCTTCTCCATTGTTATTCCGCCGTAAGTGCTTTTTACGTCGTTCAAACGAAAGGCAGCAGTTATCTCCAGCCCCTTTAGCAGTGGGTATGTGGCATCAATCTGAAAGGTGTGTGAATAAGACCTGCCGTTAAGGTTTGCTATGTCTATCACGCTTTCGTTAGTGTCGTAGTCAACGACTGCCTGGTTAGAGAATCGTGTGTAATAATATTCCGCATTCACCTTCAGCGTTTTGTTTGCTATGGGTATGTTGAGTGCCGTGCTAATGCCATAGTTCCATGCCGCTTCCTGCTTTAGGTCGTTGGCAATGCGCAGAGTTCTACCGCTTGCCAGGAGATAGTTGTTTTCCGCCCATGCGAAGACGGTTCGATAGCCTTTTCCTGCCGACAGTCTTATGCTAATGATGTCGGCTGGTGAGTACTTAACATGGAAGCGTGGTGTTACGAAACCGCCGTATATAGAACTGTGGTCGTAGCGCAGTCCTGCCATCGCTGTTAGTCGGGTGCCGAGGGTATAGGTGTATTGTACGTATGCACCAGGTGTATTTTCCTTCTCCTTGAGATTGAGCATGCCATTGTTCTCTGTGTTATTATCAATGGTTGTATATCCAGGTTGAATATGCTGACCGATGTAGTCGTGGTTATAACTCAGCCCAGCAGAGATGTTATGCTCTTGCGCCAGGTTCGTCTCATACATAAGAGAGGCGTACAGGTTCTTCTCGTTAGCATAATAGGTTTTCCATCCGTAGAGTGCGTCCAGTTTGTGCATGGATGCCGATGTCATAAAGGCGACGTTTGTTCCGTGCTCCTTATTTAATATAAAGGCGTGTTTCATGTACCCGCTGTACCGGTCGGTGTGCAAGGAAATGTTGTATGGTGAGTGGTGCATCATGTTGCTTTCCGTATTGTGTTCCATTTCACCACCGTTTCTATTTTCCTTCAGCAGTGTCAGTCCTGCGTGCATGATGTATTTGTCTGAGACGTATTTCCAACGGTTTTGCAGGTTGTATTGCTCCACCTTCGGTTTGTCATAGAATCCGTCTCCGTTCTCATCGTGGTTTTTTGTACTATTCTCGTGATGCATGAGGACCTCCGTACTCAGTCGGTCGTTGATGTGAACGTTAGCGTCCACGTTAGCCTCCAGCCTGTTCTTCGAGTCGCCATAGAGGTTTACTGTTACTCCCTGCTCATCGTCAGGTTTCAGGTATTCCACGTTAATTTGTCCCGTAATAGACTCGTATCCGTTCTTTACCGACGCGCTTCCCTTCGACACCTGTATGCCTTTCATCCATGGTCCAGGCACGTAACCCAAGGCGTAAGGCGTGGCAGCTCCGCGGAAGTCGGGCATGTTTTCTGTCAGCATCTGCACGTATGTGCCAGACAGTCCGAGCAGTTTTATCTGTCTTGCTCCTGTCGTAGCGTCGTTGTATGCCACGTCAACAGAGGGATTTGTCGTGAAACTCTCGCCGAGGTTACAGCAAGCCGCCTTGAAGAGTTCTTCCTTGTTCATGTTTATGCCGTTGATGGCACCCGCCATTCGTGTCAGTCCGAGGCGTCGGGCGGTGACGTTTACTTCGCTAAGGTCCGTTTCTTTATATATAGAATCGTTTTGTGTGTCCTCGTTTTGTGCATTGGCAACAATGCTTGCAAGGCATAGTGATGTTGTTAAAATGTAATTTTTGTTCATCTGTCATTTCGTGTTGTTTTGATGATGCAAAGTTACATATAATTCTACATCCGTCTGTTATAAAATTATGGATAAAGGTTATAGAATGTCTTCATTAAGCCAGATGAGCAAAACGAAGTTTCCTTTGGTTTTGCCATGGTGAGAAAACATACATGAATCCCCCTATATAGTCTTATGTTTTTAAAACGCGACAGCCCCATCGCCACATGGAGGTGGCAATGGGGCTGTCATTAGTATCTTAGTTCTCTTTGTTTATCAGTGGGTGAATAGGGTGTGTGAATGTAAATCTCGCACCACCAGTATAACTGGTGTCCACCCATATCTTGCCTCCAAGTTGGTTAATGATAGCCCTACAGATGGACAGTCCCAAACCAGTACCTTGTCGGAATGAGTCAAGTTTCTTAAAACGCTCAAATACTGTCTCTGCCTTTTCTTTCGGAATGCCACAACCCGTGTCGGTGACGCTAATGCTTATCATGTCCTCCTCGTCCAGTTTCTTTAGGCTGACGACGATGCTACCGCTTTCCGTACACTTCTTGGCGTTGTTGAGAAGATTAGATATTACTTGTAACAATCGATTCTTATCCGTGTCAATCATTATGCTGTCAATGTCAGACTCGGCATATATTTCTACAGTGTCCTTCTTGTTAGCGGTTGCAGACATGGCAGCGGTATGTATCAGTTCTACCGCATCAATAGTCTCCATGTTAAACTCCATCTTGCCAGCGTCTATCTTTGATATATCCAAGACATCGTTAACAAGTTTCAGAAGCAGATCGCCGTTGGTCATTATGAGGTTGCCATATTCAGCTTTTTCCTCAGGAGTGAGTTCTATCATGTCGCTCGTAAGGATTTGTGCGAACCCTAATACAGCGTTCAGCGGCGTGCGAATCTCGTGGCTCATGTTGGCAATGAAGCGTGACTTCATTTTGTTAGCCGTTTCAGCATTCTCCTTGGCGATGAGCAGTTTCTCGCTTTGTACTACCAGTTCTGCTCTCAGAATCTTGCTTCGTTTAAGCAGACTTAATGAAACTATAAGTGCAAATGTCAGAACAACAAACAGTATAGTAACAGTTATTATCGTGTTATGATACTGCTCAAACACTGATATTGGTTTGTTAACCAACTCGTACTTATAGTTTATGCCATTCAGTGACAGTCCCAATACCTTTATGCGGTCATAGTCAAAAATATATTTGTTTGCGGCTATGGTTATGCTTTTCTTTTTTCCTGTTTTAATGAAGGCTACTACATCCTCAGCGAGAAATTTTCCCATGGTGTGGTATCTCGGAGAGTATCCACCGATGGGCCAGTGGCCTATAGCTACGTCAGAAAGTGAAAAAACTGGTAGTTGGAGGTTGTTCTGGCTGAAGGTGTATGTAGTATTTCTAACGAGGTAGCGATTAGAGTCGTCAACACGCCATGTACCGATCATCAAAGCCTGTGTAGGAGGCAGTTCCGAAATATATTCGTCTGCTTCCATGAATGATATGTTACGGCCGTCAAGGTATTTCACCATGAAACGTTTGTCGGTCTTGGCATATTCTTTGAACATCGCTTTCATGTTGACACCGCCCAAGGTGTTGTCGGTAATGAGAGTCAATGTATCACACTTTGGGTAGAAGTGTTTTATCAAGTCGTAATTTTTCTTGATGTCATACTCATATACTCTTCCTCCCACGATATTATAGTTCTTGAAGTCTTTGGTAACATCAAGGGCTTCTGGTTCCCATGTTTTTGTGTCGGCATTGTTGTCTTTAGGCAGTTTTACTATCGAGGAACCTCTTACACCAATGATTATTGGTATCGTCTTCAGTCTCTTGTCGTCTATAGAGAAATATGTAGTCGATGCTTCGTTACCTAATAATATAATACATTTTGGCCTCTTATTGCCGTAGCAGTACTTTGATATAATCTTCTCAAGGCGAGGTCTCCAGTTTTTGCTGTCGGGCAGATTCTGGGCATTAATATCTTCAATGGCTATAGGATTAGGTAAGTTACTTTTGGCGTATTCATCGTAAAACTCAGAAAGGTTGTTACTCATGCTCCTAAGGTCAGGGTTATAAGAGCATATGACGAGTATCGGCGCAATATCGTTGTATTGCGCCTTCTCGTCTTTATTTTGCGATGTTGCTGGTATTGCCAGCAGTAATGTAAAAAGCAAACAATTGATAAATCGCATATCAATGTTGTTGTTCTTTGTGGTGTATAAAAGGTGTTGAGGGAGTTATGGGGTATTAAGGGTGCTTCTATAAATTACCACCGTTATATAAAACTTAACTGATGTAATGACGTTTTGTCATCTTTCAAGGTTCTTTTCGGCCCAAAGCGTAAGTTCGTTCAGTCGTTATGCCCGCATAACTCCATCGCTCACTTACACTTTGACCTCGAAAAAAAACTTGAAATATAACAAAGGTAATTTATAGAACCACCCTTAATCCTCTCTTGGCTGCAGTGAACCTTCTATGTAAGTAAACTCCCCTTTGCCCGTTACGAGGTACATAATGGTGTAAGGAACAAGTTTATCTCCAGCCATATGTGCAGTAAAGTTTACGGTGTAAGTAACCTCCATGCCTTCTACTGGTTCAGCATTCTCATAACCTTCTTTAAGCGATTCTCCAAAAGTCGTTATGAGGTTACGCTGCATTGTCGCAACGACCTCATCATCACTCATGCTCTCGTAAACACTCGGAGTATTCTCTTTCGCCTTTGCAGGATCCCATTCTACGTAGTTGTGGTAGTAATCACATCCACTGAAGAACTCTTGGTCGCCAAATCTGCTGAGATAACCTCCAGGATTAAACATATCATATCCGTTAGGCTCATCATAGTTAATGTTCACCCATGTGGTGATTCTGTTGTAGAATACCTTGCTGACAGTGTTGCCTTTCTCGTTAGGTAAGGTTAGAATCACGCTTGGATTGTACTTCCATTCCTTGCCTATGAGTTCGAAAGGAGTAGTCACGCTTTCTACTTCAACGTCTGCTATCGCTGGTTGGCTGGCGTAGTATTCCTCTTCCTTTAACTGGTTATACGTTATCTTCGCTGTAGAACCGTTGTCGGCAGTAGGGTATGTAGCCTTAAGCCATACGGGAATTTGCTTTGTCGCGCTGTCATTATTAGCGAAGTAGTGATTAACCTTGAGGTCATCGTCCTTGACGAGTGATGCAATCTTCTCGTAATCGCTGTTCTTTAGTTCTATCTTCAGTTCTTTAACATCGGTAGGACGGTAGTTATCCTCTTGAAAACCGTCCAGTTTGTCATTGAAATCACCGCATGATGCAAGCGTAGCAATGGCCGCAATGGTATATATATAATGTGTAAATTTCATTGTGTTTGAATGAGATAAGTTTAGAATGCCAATTTAAGTCTTACAGAGAATGTACGTCCGAAGGCGTAGAACACACGGTAAGCGTCCTTCCAGTCGGTGTTACTACCATCGTAGAAAGCGTCTTGTATGTATTCGTAGTCAAACACATTCTTTACTACACCGATGATGCTTGCCTTGCAAGTACCAATCATGAAGTCGTAGCGAGCATTGAGGTCCAACTGCCCTGCAGCAGGAACCTTCCAAGGTTCTTTTAGTGTAAACTCTCCGCCACCGCCGTATGTCGGCAGTGAGTAGTCAGCATAGAGACGAGCATAGTACGTATAGTCGCCACCGACAGATAGTGATGGAGCAATTCTTATGTCAGCACCTAAAGCGGCAGTCGTCTGCGCAGATCCACCTACATGAATGCCATCCTGATTGAGAGTGAACTTCAAGTGGTCGGGAGCACCTACTGCGCTGGCTACTGCACCAGTGGTAATGTTAGCCAATGGCTGTGTTGCCGAGTTGTAGAAATAAGCCGTTGCATTGTTAGCCCACTTCCAGTTGCCGAGTGAGAGCATACCGCGCAGTGTAGCCCATGATGCTGGTTTTGCTACAACATCTAACTCTACCCCCATGTGTTTGGCGTTGACGCCAGTCATACTCATGGTGTACATCTCCGTGTTGTTGTTCATGTAGCCAGACTTAGATGTTGTCTTGTCCATCCAAGTGGTGTAGTATGCGTTAAGTGCAACATACAGCCAGTCCTTGCGGAAGCCGTAACCTAACTCAACAGAGAAAGCCTTTTCGTTTGTAGCATCCTTGTTAATCTCGTTACTTGACTGCGACATCAAGAACACACCACCATTGAAGAACGGTGCGCGACTGATGTAACCGATGTTTGCAAACACGTTGTTGTATGCGTTAAGGTTATAGTTCGCACCTGCCTTTATGCTTCCGCAGGTGAAGTTAACGGTCTCAGACTCAGCGTGAGCTTCATCATAATAGAAGCGGTCATAACGCCAGTAGCGTGATGTAGAGAGCGTACCAGAGAGGAAAGCCGACAATTTATCTTTGCTGTACTCAATCTGTGAGAATAAGCCTTTCTGTACGATGTGGCTGTCATAGTCACGATATACCACATCGCCCACGGTCAGTTTCTCGTACTTCCAGTCAGGGTCGGCAGCGTTAATGTTATTTGCAGGATTAATGCCGCTTCTGTATCTGAGGTCGGTATAGTATGCACCGTTGTAGAGGTCAGAAATCTTAGCGGTGTGAATACCTTTGTATGATCTTATGTCTATGCCCGCATAGAGGTTGAGGTTCTGATTCAACTGGCGTGTGTATGTAGAGAGAAGTCCATACCATCTGTGGTCATTGTAGTTGCGAGACATTACCATCTTAGAACCAGCATCGCTTTGTTCGTTCATTTCCTGCACCTCATCGTAAGCGAAAGTACCATCTGCGTGGCGGAAATCATATCTCAGTTTACCGTTAGCAGCACCGTACCAAGCGTTGGCATACGTAGAGTTTATACCCTGACCACTGTTGCCGTAGCCGTGTCCTATGGACATATACAGAGCCGTGTTGAGTGAAGATTTCTCGTCAATCTGCCATATATGGTTCAGTGAGAACTGTGGTTTGTGATAGTAGTTGTATGCAGAAGTCTTGCGTTCACCGTTCTTTCCGAAACCGTAAGTAGGGTTATAGCGGTATGCGCTGCTTCCGCCCATGAACTTCTTAACAGCCTGCCAGCCTTCAACACTGAGTCCATCGTACTGGTTACGCTGATAGTGTGACTGTGGAGAACCAAGTCCTGTCAGTGCCAACTGGTGGTTAGCGTTGATTCGTTTGCTAATGGCGAAGAAGAAATCATAATCGATGAAGTCAGTACCCTGAATGTAACCGTCGCCCCATTTCTTGCCAAGGAGAGCAGAGAAGTTCCATCCCGACTTTGTCATACCTGTAGAAACAGAGGCAGAGACGTGATTATATCCATCATTACCAACAGCGTATGCCACGTAGCCACCTTTCTTGCTGTCAACAGTTTTGGTAACGATGTTCACAGTACCACCAACAGATGGCACAGCCACCTTGCTGGCACCGAGACCACGTTGCGTCTGCATATAGCGTACCATCTCGCCCAGTCCAGCCCAGTTACTCCAGTAAAGTCCGCCATGCTCCATATCGTTGACAGGCATACCGTTAACCATTACGGCAACGTTTGAACTCTGAAAGCCACGCATATTGAGTTTTGAGTCACCGTAAGCGCCGCTGTTCTTTGTTGCGTAAATGCCTGGAGTCAGGTTCAGCATCTCTGGTAGTTCGCTGTTACCCAGTTTCTCTTCCACCTGTTTGCTATCTACATTACTCATGGCAATAGGTGTTTTGCGTGCTATGCCACGAGGTGCCGTAACGGTGATGTTCTCAATCATCACGTTCGTTTCCTTATCGTTGTCATTGATATCGTTTGTCGTTGTCGTTTGTGCTTGTGCATTGGTTGCAGCAATGGCAGCCAGCCCCAATGATAAAGCGATAGATTTCGTTTCCAATTTGTTGTTGTATTAGTCGTTAAACTTATTTCGGGGACAGTATGATATATATATATTCTCTCTCCTTATTTATAATTATCTCTCTATAAAAAGACGATGCATCATTTCGTAATGGCGTATTTAAATGTAATGTAGAAAAACTGTATAAGATAACATAATTCTATCAAAAAAATAAATAGACCAAGTTGTTTTTTTACATTACTATATAAAAGTGGGGTTGATATTTATTTAAAACGATATGATATATGACTCAGATATAAAAAGATTTTACAATAATGTTTGGCAGCCTGCATGAATGTGGTATTTCAGTGTGCAGACAACCAAACATTATTTTTATTCATTTATGAATTATTCTTTGTTAGCGCGTTTACGCTCCAGATGATCAAGGATAACCTTACGCATACGCATAGACTTAGGCGTAACCTCAACCAGTTCATCCGCCTTGATGTATTCCAAAGCCTCTTCCAATGAGAGTACCGTCTTAGGCACAATGCGTGCTTTATCGTCAGAACCCGAAGCACGCGTGTTGGTAAGTTGTTTAGCCTTTGTAACGTTTATCACGAGGTCATTGTCGTGAACGTGCTCGCCAACCACCTCACCTGCATAAACGTCATCGCCTGGATCAATAAAGAACTTACCGCGATCCTGCAGTTTGTCGATAGAGTAAGCATATGCGTTACCAGTCTCCATGGCAATCATAGAACCATTCATGCGACGTACTATCTCTCCCTTAAATGGCTGATACTCCTTGAAGCGGTGTGCCATGATAGCCTCACCCTGGCTCGCCGTGAGCACGTTGGTACGCAGACCGATGATGCCACGTGAAGGAATGTCAAACTCAATATCGACGCGGTCGCCCAAAGTCTGCATTGATGTCATCTCACCCTTACGGCGAGTTACCATATCAATCATCTTAGAGGCGAACTCCTCAGGAACGTTTATGGTCAGTTCCTCAATAGGCTCACATTTCACTCCGTCAATCTCTTTGTAGATAACCTGTGGCTGACCCACCTGAAGTTCGTAGCCTTCACGACGCATTGTCTCGATAAGCACAGAGAGATGCAGCACACCACGACCAGAGACAATCCATTTATCTGTAGAATCTTCAAATGGTCTTACGCGCAGAGCGAGGTTCTTCTCCAGTTCCTTCTGCAGGCGGTCGTTAATGTGGCGTGATGTAACAAACTTACCTTCCTTGCCGAAGAATGGGGAGTCGTTAATGGTGAAGAGCATTGACATTGTTGGCTCATCGATGGCAATAGGTGGCAATGGCTCAGGGTTCTCGTAGTCACAGATGGTGTCGCCAATCTCAAACTTCTCCAGTCCGATGATTGCACAGATGTCACCGCTCTCTGCTGCAGGCACTTTCGAGTGTCCCATACCGTCGAACACGTGAACTTCCTTAATCTTGGTCTTCTCCATAGATCCATCGCGGTGAGCGATAGTAACGTTCATGCCCTCCTTTAAAGTGCCGCGCTTGATGCGACCTACGGCAATACGACCAGTATAACTTGAATAGTCAAGAGAAGTAATAAGCATCTGTGGCGTACCTTCCTCCACGTGTGGCTTAGGTATAATCTCTACAATCTTGTCAAGCAAGTAATCAATGTTGTCAGTAGGAGCGTTGAAGTCCTCAGCCATCCATCCGTTCTTGGCAGAGCCATATACAACAGGGAAGTCCAATTGGTCTTCAGTGGCGTTAAGAGAGAACATAAGGTCGAAGACCATTTCATATACTTCCTCAGGGCGGCAGTTAGGTTTGTCCACCTTGTTTACTACCACGATAGGCTTCAAACCTATCTGCAGAGCCTTTTGAAGCACGAAACGTGTCTGTGGCATAGGACCCTCAAAGGCGTCAACGAGCAATATGCAACCGTCAGCCATGTTGAGCACTCGCTCTACTTCACCACCGAAGTCAGAGTGTCCCGGAGTGTCGATAATATTAATCTTTGTTCCTTTCCAGTTTATGGATACGTTCTTTGAAAGTATCGTTATGCCTCTTTCTCTCTCAAGGTCATTGGCATCAAGTACCTGACCAGAATTGTCCTGTCCTTCACGGAAAAGCTTACCTGCGAGCATCATCTTATCCACGAGAGTTGTCTTACCGTGGTCAACGTGTGCGATGATGGCGATGTTTCTAATATCCTGCATCTTTTTTATAAAATATGTATAAACTTGATGCAAAGGTACTGCTTTTTTGTAAAATTAACAAGTCTATTCGAGTTTTTTTTTATATAATAACTGTAAAAATGACATAGGGCAGTTTTCTCGTGCGTCTTATACGTTAAAACACAGGCTTCTTGTCCTGCGCAGCCACCACGCTATTATCCACGTAAGGCCATCCGTCCTTCCAGTTTATGCGCACCAGCCACACCTGTCGCCCTTTGTCGGGGTCGTTAGCGGAATATCCGTGCACTGGCATCCAGTCGGTACCGGCATCGTCTGTTACTATCTCTCCGTTGTGGCCAGGACCTGCAACGAGTGTGTCACCATGAAGCATTACGTCATAATGCCCTCTCAACATGCGTTTACCTGCCTTCGTGCGGTATGGTCCGAAGAGATTTTCAGACCGTCCGTACACCACTCTGTATGTGCTCTTTGCTCCGAAGCAACATGCCCCTTGCGAGCCAAAGAGGTAATAGTATTTCCCGCGTTTGTGAATATAGGTTCCTTCCATGAAGTCGCCTGCTATGCGTTTCTTGTGTGAACCGGGTTTTATGCGCAGTCCGTCGTCTGTTAGTTCTATTCCATAGATGCCGTGAAAACTACCCCAGAAGAGATACTTCCGTCCGTTATCCTCGATATAAAATGGGTCGATAGAGTTCTGAACGCCTATCTCCTTGCTTATGAATATATTGCCGTGGTCTGTGAATGGTCCTACGGGATTGTCGGCAGTGGCGACGCCTATGCCACAAGTCCAGTCGCCTCCCCATGCTGACTTAGAATAGTAGAGTACGTATTTACCGTTTATTATGTTGATATCCGGTGCCCATATTCCCCCATCGGGGTTCCATAACGGGCGTGAATAATTGTCGAACGCCGTGCCCACCAGACTCCAGTTTACGAGGTCTGTGGACTTATATATCGGCACATTGTATGTATCTTCCGTTGCGTAGAGGTAGAAGTTGCCGTCGGGCGCCTTGACAACGGTAGGGTCGGGGGCGCTGTTCGTAATTATTGGATTGCTGAAGGTGTTGTCAGCGTGGCTTATGGTTGAGGCAAAGCAGAGGGCAATGCCGCAGAGAGTTCTGTGTAAACTTGTCATGATGTGGTAAAAAATGTATTAATCTACGTCTAAACCTCCTCGCAAACCACCATCTCCGTGCCTTTGTACACCACGATAATCTTGTGCAGTTGCGTTGTCTTGACGGCAGATGTTACCACTTCGCTCTGTGCATAGCGGTTAACCTGTGTTAGAGCATCTTGATACAGTTGCTGAACATGAGCGTCCGTGTCTTTCGCTTTGGCGTACTTCAGTTCCACGATGTATGAATGAAGCATATCGGGGAAGTTATCTATGAGTGGGCAAAGGAATATGTCCGCATACCCCTCTTGCGTGTCTTGCTCTGAAATCGGACGGTAAAACTTGTTGTCGCAGGTCATGGCGAGCGTGAAACCGTGCACGAAGTACTCGCCTTTCTGGTGGTCACGCTGCGATGAATACGTGTGCAGCCTGTCGGCAATGTATTGGAAGTATGGCTTCCATTTGGCTTCATAAGCCAATTCACTCTCAAGATTACCTTTCTCGTAGGCGTTATAATCCAAATCGTTCTCTTTGTAAGTGTCGAGAAGGTATCTGAAAATCTGCTCGCGCACCACTTCGTTTGGAATGACGAACTTGGTCTTACCCTTGTGCTGTCCGTCGATGGTCACCATGCCAAAGTAATACAGTAGGCTGACAAAGTTGTCAGGGTCGGCAATCGTTTCTGCGGGGAAACCAGTCTTTAGGTCACCTGTTACGAATCCATCCTCTACGAGTTGCTGTATGACGGAGGCGTCATGGGCAAACTCTTTGTCCTTGCGAATGAGCATACGCAGTTTGTTATAGTCCAAGCGTATGTTTTCTTCTATCATGTTTTCGGGTATTGCTCCGCGGTTCCTAATATAGTTGTCAATGAAGTACAGCACCATGTTAGAGTTGTACATCGTTGTCTTTCCGTACGCAGCCTTAGCAAAACAATAGTTGTCGTACCATGGTTTCATCAACTTTATCAGTTCATCTACCGTGTAAGTGTGCAGGTTTAGGGTGTCGGTGTAATATGCAAGCATATTGCGCACTTCTTCTTCCGTGAATCCAGTCATCTCGTTAAACTCATATGACAAAGAATAGTTCGTGCCGATGTTGAAGCCACTGGTAAGGTCGTCCATTGTAACGGGACTGACTCCTGTAACGAAAACACGCTCCAAGGTGTTGTCTGTAGCCGACTTAATGGTATCGAAGAACTTACGCAGGTATCCCGTTCCGTGCGTCTCAGCCTTGTAACTGTTGAGGCATTCTGGCTCAGCGAGAATGGTATTGGTAAAGTGATCGTATTCGTCAATGAAAAGATACACCTTCTGTCCGCTTTTCTTACACTCCTTGCAGAGATAATCCAACTGCTCGGCTGCACCGTCCTTCTTATTCATCTCTTCCTTAATGCCGGTGGGAAGATACTGCGCATAGACATCACAGAAGAAGTTAAACTCCGTGTTGCAGTGCGCGTCGAGACTCTTCTTGTAGTTCTCAAGGTTAGCGTCCACTACGGCAAAGTTCAGCGAAATAATTAGGTATGTGTTGTGTTCTGGCGTTGGGTTCTCGCCAATATATAGTCCTCCGAATAGTTCTTCGAATCTATCCGCCATGTTGACATCGTAATATTGCTTCAGCATAGAGAGCGTAAGACTCTTGCCGAAGCGGCGTGGGCGGATAAAAAAGAAGAATTTGTTAGACTCTTCTATTGCTTCTATAAAATCGGTTTTGTCAACGTAATAGCAATCGTCTCTTCTTACGGTAACGAAATTCATCATTCCGTAAGGTATGCGTTTGCGGTATATCCAGTTGCGCCTGGCTAACCTTTTTTCTATACTGCTGTTCATCTCGAAGAAAAGTTATTTCTGTTTTGTGTGCAAATATAATATAAATATTTCTATTTATGATAATTTTTCGTGGAAAATTGATCGTGTTTCAATAAATCTTTATACCTTTACACTCGGATTAGGCTATGTGCCTTGTCCAAGACATCGTTGGTAATAAAAGCATTCGCTATTATTTCGCGTTTAGCCAAGAGCGTAGGAAACTCATTTGGAAATAACAAGCACGGAAATAATATGTGACAAGTGGCTCGTATACATACGTCTCGTATGGGGAAGAAGTCGCTGGTCAATCCATATAAAGCAATGCATACACGCAATAGGCGTGATGTATTCTTATGGATTGACCTGGGGCTTCCTTTCCTACGCCGCCCCGTGCTAAACGCGATAAGAGGCATCACGCCATTATTGTGTTTTAGCGGATTGATAGTTGTATGCTGATGTCTTGTTTTCGTAAACTATCAATCATACTTATGGCAAACAAGAATTTGAACGCTGCGAAAATGGCGAAGAAGGATGAGTTCTACACTCAACTTTCGGACATTGAACGTGAGTTACAGCATTATTGGCAGCACTTTCGTGGTAAGGTGGTGCTGTGCAACTGCGACGATCCCTATGAGAGTAATTTCTTTAAGTACTTTGCTCTTCGCTTCAACCAATTAGGATTGAAGAAACTTATCTGCACTTGTTATAACGGTTCGCCTGTGCAAGGCAACGAGTTGATGCTTCAGTTCGATGGCTTTGACGATGATGAACCAAAGAAAATAGCGTATAAGGTAGAGATAACAGAGGTAAAAGACGAGAACGGTGACGGAGCGGTAGACTTGTCAGATGTGCGCTATCTTCTGCAAAATGACAAGAACGTGATGTCAACATTAAAGACTGGAGATTTTCGTTCCGCTGAATGTATTGAACTACTAAAACAGGCTGACGTAGTAGTTACAAATCCTCCGTTCTCGTTGTTTCGGGAGTATATAGGGCAGTTGATGGAATATGATAAGAAGTTTGTTATTATAGGGCATCAGAATGTAATAACATATAAGGAAGTATTTCCGTTGATTAAGAATAACAAAGTGTGGTTAGGATATGGATTTAAGGGGGCAGTGGCTCACTTTTATTCTCCTTATGAAGATGTCGCAACAGCTGGCGACCACAGGGAAAAAATGATACGAGTTTCTGGAGTAAATTGGTTTACTAATTTAGAAATACCTAAACGAAGTGAACACATGGACTTGGTGTGTCGCTATTCAAGTGATGAATATCCTAAATATGATAACTACAATGCGATAAATGTTAATCGAACTCAAGATATACCATGTGATTATGAGGGACTAATGGGAGTTCCTATAACGTTTTTGGATAAATATAATCCTGCCCAATTTGATATTATATGGCAAGCAAGTGGCAACACAAGAGCCTCCGCACCTCAAGATGTTTTACAGAAAATTGGATATAAAGTACATTCAGAGGATAGGGGCGGGTGTGGTGTCGTAAATGGAAAACGCCAATATAGTAGAATCATTATTCGTAATAAATTTCCACAAGTATGATGACAATCAAACAAATAAGCGTAACTGTAGGTGATATAACAAAGGGTTACATCGACAATGACGACCAGGGAGTGCGTGGATATAACGGTCTGCTTGACATCCGTCCGCCATATCAGCGTGAGTTTATATACAACGAAAAAGAGCAGCAAGCCGTGATACATACCGTGTTGCAAGGCTATCCGCTCAACGTGATGTACTGGGTAAAGCGAAGTGATGACGCAGAGTGTCCTTACGAAGTGATGGACGGACAGCAGCGTACACTGTCGCTGTGTGAGTATGTAGCAGGCAAGTTTTCATTTGATTTTAAAAATTTCTTTAATCAACCAGCCGACGTTCAATCCAAAATTCTAAACTATAAACTAACCGTTTATGTATGCGAAGGTGAGGAGTCAGAGAAACTTGAATGGTTCAAAACGATCAATATCGCTGGCAAGCCGCTGAATGAACAGGAGATACGCAACGCTGTATATGCAGGACCGTTCGTAAGTGATGCTAAGAAACATTTCTCAAAGAATAACTGTGGTGCTTATCGTCTTGGCAAAGACCTCGTCGGTGGCACGCCAATACGCCAGGACTTCTTCAAGAAAGCGTTGGAATGGATGGCAGACCACGAGACGCGTAGTGGCAAACCGCAGACGGCTGTGGACTATATGGCAAAGCATCAGCATGACCTAAACGCTGGACCGCTATGGACTTATTTCCAGAGTGTGCTTAACTGGGCTCTTTCTACGTTTAATATAAAAAAGTTCAAGAAGATAATGAAGGGCTTAGACTGGGCAAGATTCTATGATGAATACCATGAGATGCCACTCGATATAGAGTCGATGGAAAGAAGAATAAGCGAACTCATAGGCGATGATGAGATAGAAAAGCAAGGAGGTATAATACCGTATGTGTTGACGGGTGATGAGCATTACCTCGACCTTCGTGCCTTTCCCGACAAGATAAAACTTGCGGTATGGGAGAAGCAGAATCACAAATGCGCCCTCTGCGGTAAGGAGTTTGATATTGAGTTTATGGAAGGCGACCATATAACGCCGTGGCGTGATGGCGGAAGAACAACCATAGAGAACTGTCAAATGCTTTGTAAGGAGTGTAACAGACGGAAAGGCTGTAAATAAAAACATCAATCACCGTTAATCTAACTCAAGTTTTAGCTTTTCATCAAAGTGTCCACCGCCTACGGCGAGTGGACTCGGGTCAAAGAAACACAGATAACACAGAGATGCACAGATTGGTCTTTTCACGGATCCTGACCCGTGCTAAATTTTGATTTACCCACGCCTACGGCGCTGATTTAAAAGGATTTTGCGAGCAAGCTCGCCTTGTAGATATGGCTAATTATTAATATAGGAACAATATGCAGCCGCCAAGCAAAGCTGGACGCTTTGCGTCCAAAATCAGTTAAAATCCGCGCCGCAGGCGTGGGTAAATCCAAATTTATATGGTCAAAGGATCCGTGAAAGACCAATCCGTCTTATTCGTGCAATCCGTGTTCCTTTGACCATTTCTCAGTAGCCGAAGGCGCTGAGAACCAACTTCGCACTAAAATCAGAAAGTTGAATAACTTCTTTATTTACTTTAAATTCTACAAACTTAAATAATCTAACATCATTAATCTTTCGTAACTACTCAGTGGTAGTCATGTCAATTAAAGCCTTCGCTGTAGTGCACGTTTGTTCGCCATGGCAGAATTATCCTGATTTGGCTGCGCTCGGCTATGCCGCTTGCCTAAGCAAGAAAGACAATACTTGGAGTAACCGTGGGCGCAGCCTACGGATTTTAGGAACTCTCCCTATTTGCTGCCTGGAGGGCAGTACCATATTGACGGTGTACTGCCTTCCAGGCAGATATTTCTCTACCCCATCAATATCCAGAGACTGCGTCCCCGGTTACTCAAAGTACAGCCTTCTAGGCTAATCCCCTATCTATGCTTTGCACTTAATCTTCCTTTAATTACCGAATAGTTACTTTTCGTCCAAACTTTGTTAATTTTTCCTTGTCTATGCTCGGAAATCAAATATTATTGTTATATTTGTGAAAAACAATAAAGACAATGGAAAATTTGGAAGTGATGGTGATACTTTTCATCATCGTGGTATTAGGCTATGTGCTGTGTAAAATGGGGTATATGGGCGACAAGTTCGACCAGAAACTATCGTCGATAGTCATAGATGTTGCGGCTCCTGCCCTTATCCTCTCTTCGGTGATGGGCGACGAACAGCCCGACCGCACGCTCATCCTCCCTCTCCTCGGAGTAGGATTCTTGACCTACATTCTGCTCTTGGTGTTTGGCTTCTACGTGCCACACCTTATTAGTAGAGATCGTGAGGAGCGTGGCATGATAGGCTTTGCGCTGATGTTTGCCAATGTAGGTTTCATTGGTTACCCAATCGTAGCCTCCATCTTCGGTCCGAAGGCGATATTCTATGCCGCCCTGCTCAATATGCCCAACACGTTCTTCATCTTCACAGCAGGCGTGATGCTCATCAAGGGCGAGAACAACTTGCGGCAACTCAACCTCAAGGTGTTGTTCGGACCAGGCATGATGGCGGCTTTCATCGCTGCATTGCTGGTAGCCCTCAACGTCAAGACTCCCGACATAATAGCCCGCCCTGTCACGATGGTTGGCAACATCACGGTGCCAGCGGCCCTCATGATTATCGGTTCTGCTATGGCTCGTCTGCCACTAAAGGAAATCGTGGGCAGCCCTAAGGTGTATCTCGTGTCGTTCCTTAGGCTGGTGGTAGTGCCACTGACGATATATTTTCTCTTTAGGGTGTGTGGCGTGAGCGACATTATTAACGACATCAACACTATTGTCATAGCCATGCCCGTAGCATCGTTTGGCACGATGTTCTGTATGAAGTATGGGCGCAACCCTTCGCTCATCACCGAGGTAACGTTCATCACGTAGGCTAAGCTCCCAACGCCCATTTTCATATTGCTATGACGGGATTTCGAAA